>CADECX010000061.1 GCA_902825865.1 uncultured Alphaproteobacteria bacterium | reverse complement strand
TGCAGGCCGCCGTTCCCAAAGTCAGCGCCGCGGAGGCGCCGGCGGTGACCAAGGCGGCTTCGCATTTCAGCCTTTTGGCGATGTATTCCCCCGACTTCTGCTGCAACTCGGCCAGCCGCACCGGATGCTTGGCGGCGGCGGCGACGGCGGCCTGGACCTGCGGCGGCATGATCGACGCGGTCAGCGCGGTATAGGTGCCCGCCGCATTGATGATCTTGGTCACGCCAAGCTTGTCGTAATAGTCCTCGCCCGAAGGCGTGGCAGCTTCGGCGGCCATGGGCGCCGCGCCCATGATCCCGGCAGCGGCCAGGGAGTTGCGCGTCCAGGCGAAGAAATCGCGGCGGCTTTCGGAATCACGCATGGCTATCCCCGGCTTCAGGCGCGGGGATACTAGAGCGAGTTAGCTGGCGCCGAAAGCGCCCTTAAAACGCGTTCGCTTCGCCCTTAAAACGCGTTCGCTTCGCTCAGGGCTTGCAGCGGCGCGAAGGCCAGCGCCGCGGCATCGGCCAGCTTGGCGTCGTCCGGCTTCATTTCCCCGCGCAGGTGCTCGGCGCGTTCCTTGGACGGCGCGTCGCCCGCTATGGCGGCGATCCCGTACCATTTCAGCGCCTGCTTGAGATCCTGGCGCACGCCGATGCCGCGTTCATAGAACACCGCCAGGTCAAAGGCGGAATCCACATAGCCGCGTTCGGCGGCGCGGGTGAACCATTCCACCGCCATCGCATCGTCCTTGGGCGTTCCCTGGCCATGGGCATAGGCGATGGCGAGATTGTGCATCGCCTTGAGATTGCCCTTCTCGGCGGCGCGGGTGAACCAGACAAAGGCCTGGCCGGGATCGGCCTTCACATGCTCGCCCTGCTGATACAGCACGCCCAGCAGATATTGCGCCACCGGATCGCCCGCCTTGGCGGCCGAATTGGCCCAGAGCAACGCGGCGTTGGCGTCTCCCGCGGAGCCCTGCCCGCGGAGATACGCCAACGCCAGCCGTGCTTGGGCGCGCGGATTTCCCGCGTCGGCCAACGCCGTCGTCTTGGCCAGCACGGTGCTGGCCTGAATTCTTTTTGTCACCCCGTCGCTCTTGGGCTCGGCGCTGGCATTGCCGCCCAGGAAATTCCGGCCCAGGAAAAGCCCGGCACAGAGGAACAGTGTCACCACCGCGAGAGCGCCCATCGCCAGCCAGCGGGTGCGGGTTTCTTTCGGCGCGGGCTCGCTTTCCGGTTCGACCGCGGCGCGCGCTTTGTCGCGGGCGGTCTGCAACACGTCGGCCATCTCTTCCTTGCTGGCGGCGCTCACCGGCTCCAGCGCCGGCAATTCCAGCGCCGGGTCTATCGCGGGCTGGATGCCAAGCGGCAGATCAGGCTGGATCTGCACCTCTTGGGCGGCGCTTTCCGGCGCGACACTTGCCTGCTCCACCCGCTGTTCTTGCGGGGCTTCCTGCGCCGGCTTGGGCGAAGGCGTGAAGGCGACGATCTTGGCGGCTTCGGCTTGCGGGTTTTCAAACTGCCGCAGCGCGGATCCGGCAACCACGACCGGTGCCTGAGCTGATTTTGGCGCGGGCGCGGCGTTCACTTGCTCCTGCAGCTGCGCGATGGCGCGGGCCTGTTCGCGGGCGTTGGTCTCCGCTTTGGCTTCCAGTGCGTTCAAGGCGCGTTCAAAGACCCTAAGGCGGCGTTCGAGCCAGGCATCGGGTGTGGAGACGCCCGGTTCGGACGTTTGCTCCGCCTTAGAGACTGGTTGCGAGGCCTGGGACACGGAAGCTGGCGCTTCCACCACCGGCTCTGAAACAGGTTTGGGTCCAGCCTGCGGCGTGGCCGCCACACGCTGCGCCATGGGCTGCGTCGAGACCGGTACCGGCTGCGCCTGCATCAACGCAGCCATCAGCGCGGTCTTGCCGCCAAAATGGGCGCGAAAAACCTCGCGCTCGACACCGGCTTCGGCGCACAAAGAGGCAAGGGAGAATTCGCTATGGCCGCGCAGCACCATGGCCCGGGCTGTTTCCAGCAGCCTGGCGCGCGCCTGCTCGTCGAGCTGATATTCGTTCTGCCCCATACCCAAATCCGGTCTTTCCCAATGCCAAATTAGCGGGCAAGCCCCTTACAATCGCGTTCCAGAACCAAAGCAATTTGAGTGCAATTTTAAGAGACTGCCGCAATAACCGGGCTTTTCCGGCTCGCACAACCTGCGATAGGGCGCGGCCAAACATGCCGATAGACAGGGCTTTTGCTTACTAGGGGTTCTGCTTAGGAGCGACCGGCAACCCGGAGCGGATGCGCAGCAGCCGCGTAGGGCCTGCCGGCGCGACCATAATCAAGGAGCCCTCACCAGGCGCGCCCAAGTACAGCTACCCCCCTGTCCTTCTCAAAGGTTGAGCAAAGTGCCCGTCAGGCCTGCCTTTATTCCGGCCCCGCCGGTCTATGCTCGCCCGCCACCAAACACAGGAAAACGCCATGCAGGCCATTGTCGAAAAGATGCTCACCGATTTCGAGCGCGGCGTGCTCAGCCGCCGCCAGCTCGCCGCCACCTTGACGGGGCTCGCAGCGGTGGCCGCCATGCCAAATGGATTTGTGAGGCCCGCGCTTGCCGCACCCAGCCTCAAGGCCATCACCCTCAATCACGTCACCGTCAAGGTGCCCAATCTGCAAAAGAGCTCCAAATTCTATCAGGAGTTTTTCGGCATGAAATTGGCGCAGCAATCCAAGACCATCCATATCCTGTCGGTCGGCGAAAGCTTCTTCGGCATCGAGGAAAAACCCGGTCCCGCCGCGCTGGACCATTACGATTTCGGGCTGGAAGGCTTTGACGCCAAGGCGATGCGCGCCAAGGTCGCCGCCCATGGCCTTCAGATCACCCCGGGCTCGCGCGGCGATGACGAAAGTTTCAAGTTCAACGATCCCGATGGTTTTGTGGTACAGGTGAACGGCCCGAAATATACCGGCCATGTCGGCGCGGATGTCCCCGTGAAGAAGGGATAACAAACCGCCAGAAATTTAGGAGACGCTTATGAAACTGACCGCCGCTTTGTTCCTCACTGCCGCGCTGTGTCTTATCAATGGAAGTGGGGCTGCCGTGGCAGCCGACGAGACCCAGATTTTCGGCACCGAACGCAGCGTGGTCAGGATCACCCCGCTCTATCACGCCAGCGCCATGGTCCAGGTGGGCCGCGACATCATCTATATCGATCCCGCCAAGCCGGCCAAGATCGAAGGCCGCACCGCCGCCGATCTGATCCTGATCACCGACATCCACGGCGATCACATGGATGCCGCCGATGTGGCGGCGCTGAGCAAGGCGGGCACCCTGGTGATCGCGCCCGCCGCGGTGGCCAAGACCATCACCGAGGCGCGCGTGCTGGACAACGGCAAGTCCACCCGCTGGCGCGATTTCAAGATCACCGCCGTGCCGATGTACAATATCAGCCACAATCAGCCATCCGGTCAGCCCTATCACGACAAGGGCCGCGGCAACGGCTATGTGCTGAATTACGGCAACCGCAATTTCTATTTCGCGGGCGACACCGAAGGCGTGCCGGAAATGCGCGCCCTGAAGGATATCGATGTCGCCTTCATTCCCATGAACCTGCCCTACACCATGACCCCCGCCGAAGCCGCCGACGCGGTCAAGGCGTTCAAGCCCAAGCTGGTGATCCCCTATCATCACAAGGGCCAGGACGTGGAAGTGTTCAAAAAGGCGCTGGAAGGCTCAGGCATCCAGGTGCGCTTGCTGAACTGGTATCCGGAGTAGCCCTTCATTACAGTGTCATGGCCCACCGGAGTGTGGGCCATCCAGGTGAAGTAGGCTCTATCTTGAAATAATAGCGCAGACTTCATCTGGATGGCCCGCATTTGCGGGCCATGACAATGGGGATAGCAATGAAGATATTCACACGCGCGCTGACGGCACTCTTTTTCCTCGTCACACCAGCCGCCGCGCAGGAGATTTCCCTCAAAGGCGCCATCGACATCCATGTCCATCAAGGTCCCGACAGCGCGCCGCGAGTGATCGACGCCGACGATGTCGCGCGCCAGGCCAAGGCGGCGGGCATGCGCGCCGTGGTGCTCAAGAACCATTGGGCCGAAACCGCGTCGCTTGCCTATATGGTGCGCAAGATGGTGCCCGGCATCGAAGTTTATGGAGGCCTCACCCAGGATATCGCGATGGGCGGCATCAATATCGAAGCCGTCAAGCGCGCCGCCGACATGAAGGGCGGCCATGCCCGTATCGTCTGGCTGCCGACCTTCGACGCCCAGAACCAGGTCAAGGGCAAAGGCCCGGAAGTCAAAGTCTCGGAGAATGGCAAGCTGCTGCCCGGCGTGCTGGCGCTGCTCGACTATATCGCCACCCGCAAGCAGCTGGTGCTGGAGACCGGCCATGTCTCCGCCGAAGAAGCGCTGATGGTGATCCGCGAAGCGCGCGCCCGCGGTATCCAGGTCGTGGCGACGCACGGCATGGCGGGGCCCACCAATCTGTCGGTCGCGCAAGCCCGGGAAGCCGGACGCATGGGCGCCTATATCGAATTCGTCTATGGCGGCGTCTTGGAAAAAGGCAGCAAGCTGACGGTGGAGAAATACGCCGAATGGATCAAGGCGGTGGGACCGCAACATTGCATCATCTCCAGCGACTTGGGCGGCGCGCGTCCTTATTTCAGGCCGATGCCGGCGCAAGGCCTGCTGGATTTCATGAACGCGCTGCACAAACAGGGTCTGTCGGTGGCCGATATCAATCTGATGGCCAAGACCAATCCGGCGCGCGTGCTGGGGCTGGAGCCTTAGCCGCTGGCCATGCCGCGAACCTCCATCGCTTATGGCAGCGCCGCTCTGTTGGGCCTGCTGCTATGGACGGCCACCGCCATGCTGGGCAAACGCATCGAGCCCTGGGATTCGCCGCACTATTGGACCCTGGCCTATCCCGCCGCCATCGGCCTGTGCGGCGTGCTGGGTTTTGTGTTCCCCGAGCGCCCCTGGCGCTGGGCGTTCACCCTGATGTTCATGCAGCTTTTGGTGATGATCGCGGGCGGTTCCGGCTTCAGCCTGCTGCCGATGGGGCTGATCCTGATGGCGGCGCTGGCGCTTCCGGGCATAGGATTGGCCTATCTCTGCGCGTTTGTGCGGAGATAGGTGATTAAGGAGACCGCAATGCGGATCACGCGCAGAACCGTCTTGGCGTCGGCAGCGGTTCTTCTCCCGCGCGCGGCTTTGGCCGCCGATCCGGTTTCCATCCGCATCGATCCGCGCCGCCGCCTGCGCGCCCTTCCCGCCGATTATATGGGACTGAGTTTCGAGGCGTCCGCGGTGGCGAGTTTGGGCCTGTTGTCGGCGGACAATTCCACCTACGTCCAACTGGTCCGCACCTTGGGGGCGCAAGGCGTGATCCGGGTGGGCGGCAATGTTTCCGACTATTCCCACTATGACGCGAACGGCACGCCCCAAAATCTTCCCAAGAACACGGTGCTGACGCGGGAGAATTTCCGCCAGCTAAGAACCTTCCTGGATGCCACCGGCTGGAGGTTGATCTGGGGCCTCAATCTGGGCACCGGCCGCCTCGACAATATGGTGGAGGAAGCCAGGGCCGTGGCCGATGCGGTGGGCGACAAGCTCATCGCCTTTGAAGTCGGAAATGAGCCCGACCTGTTTTCCCACGCCGGCCATCGGCCGGCCGGCTATGACTATGCCGCCTGGCATGGCGAATTCCGCCGCTACAAAGCGGCGATCCGCGCCGTGCTGCCGGCCGCGCCTTTCGCGGGCCCCGACATCGCCATGCACTCGCTGGATTGGATGCAGTCCTTCGCCAAGGACGAAGCGGGCGACCTCGCCCTTCTCACCGCGCATCATTACATCACCGGCCAGGAGAATCCCGCCTCGACCATCCAGTTCATGCTGGCGGAAGAGAAAAAATACCAACGGGTGCTGTCCGCATTCCAATCCATCTCCCGCGCCGCGCGCATCCCCTGGCGGATGTGCGAGACCTCCTCTTTTTCCGGCGGTGGCAAGGCGGGGGTCAGCGACAGTTTCGCGTCGGCGCTATGGGCCTTGGACTATCTCTTTGTGCTCGCCGGTTATGACTGTGTCGGCGTCAATATGCAGACCGGCATCAATCATCTGGGTGTGCTCAGCAAATACACCCCGATCAACGACGATCGGGCCGGGCGCTATACCGCCGCGCCGGAATATTACGGCCTGTTGGCGTTCGCCCAGGCGGGCAAGGGCGAACAGATCGCGGTCAGCCTGGATACGGGCGGACTCAATCTCACCGCTTACGCCACGCGTTCGGGCTCCAACGTAACCTTGACGGTGATCAACAAGGATATGCGCCGCGACGCGTCACTTTCCATTTCCGGCATCGCGGCCAAGCGGGCACAGGTCCTGCGGCTCAGCGCACCGCCCTTGACCGCCACCACCGGTATCACCTTGGGCGGCGCGCCGGTCGATGGACAAGGAAAATGGACCGGCGGCAAAGGCGACCCGGTCAAGCTGTCAGGCGGCAGGGCGGTGCTGGAGGTGCCTTCCGGCAGCGCCGCGCTGGTCACGCTGGCAATCTAGGGGCGTTTAAGTACCCGCCAGGACCTGCTTGATCTCGTAGGCCAGCGTGTCTTTCTGGGCGCGCAACGACGCGCCGGGATCGAGCTTGTAGAGGCCCTTCAGATATCCGATATCGGCCTTGGTCAGCCCCTTGACCGGCGCCTCCTTGCGGCAGGTGGGATTTGTCAGGTCCAGGATACTGGGCAACTCCTGGCACGCACCCACAGTGGCGGGCTGGGCTAGCGCCAGCATGGCGATATGATCGGCCAGCTGCCCGATCTCCGCGTCTCCCAGCTTGGCGGGATTGGCGACGACCAGGCCGCTATAATAGGCGCTGCGCAGTCCGTCGCCGATCCGCATGCCGCTGCTGCTGCTGGCGTTTGCCTGGATCGGGTTGCCTTGGGCCCCGCCCTGGCCCGCATTGCGGCTGTCGATCAGCTTTTTGCCGCGCAGGTCGATCGTCTGGATGGCATGCCAGGACTGCATGTCATGCTTGACCTTGGACAGCTCATCACGCTGGGCGATACTGCTGAAATAGCCCAGCACCACCGGCGTCTTCTCGCGGACGGTGTTCATGAGCTCCTGCGGCTGGTTGGTGAAGACGATCTCAATATTGGCTTTGCAATTGGCGTCGGCATTGGCGGGCGCGCCCACCGAGGTGGCCACGTCGCGGATCCGCTTGTTGATGAATGTGACGAAATTGGCCGGCAGCCCGGTTATGTGGGGACAGACCCCGTCTTCCCAGCGCGCGATCTTCTCCAGCCGGGTCAGGGCGCTATGGCTGTCGACAAAATCGCCGATCGCCTGATCCGAGACCGTCTGGGCCACTGCCACAACCGGGGCCATAACCGGCGTAAGAGCGGTTGCCAGCAGCAGCGCGGCGGCAACAGAACGGATGGTCATGACGGGTCCCTCAAATGACAACCCGCCGGTCCTAGCACGCACTAACTTGTTATGCAAGATACTGGGAGATTACAAAAGATTAGGCCGCAAGAGCGCCCATCAGGCCGGCTTCAAGGCCCGGGAAATGAAAGCGGTGAGATTTTTCACCAGCGCTTCGCGCGCCAGCGGCGAACGGTGCGCCTCCCGCCCCGCCTGCAGCAGCGCGCCGGCGATTGCCTGGCCGACGATATCGGGATCATAGGACGCGCTGATGGCGCTGGTCTTGGCCACGCCGCGCACCGTATCGGCCCATTGCTCGCCCCACTCGGCCAGCAGCGAGCGCGACGGCGCCCCTTCGGCATCGATCATGCGCTCATCGGTAAATGCAGCACGCATCACGCCGGGATGGTTTTCGGCATAGTCGCCGATCGCGGTCAGGGCGGCGGCGATGTTTTGCTCCAAGCCGGCACCCTGAAGGCGGCGCGATTGGATATGGTCGTCCAGCTCGCGGCGCGCTTCGGCGATAAACGCCAGAAAGCAGGCGCGCTTGTCGGGATAGTGAAGATAGAAAGTGCCGTGTCCCAAACCCGCTTCCTTGGCGATGTCCTGGGGACGCGTGGCGTCATAGCCGCGCTCGACGAACAGCTTGCGCGCCGCCGCCTTCAACCGCGCCAAGCTCTCCGGCTTGCGGCGGCTGCTGCGCGCACTCTCCATGACCAAAACTTGGCCTGTCACGATATCTCCCCCAGCGCGCGAACTCTCAGCGCGCGACATCGAAGTGTCAACGGAAGAAATTGGTGAACGGTATACAGGTTATTGGATGCGCCTGACCGCGGCTTGCCATCCGGCATAAAGACGATCGCGCTCCGCGCTCTTCATCGCGGGAACGAAGCGGCGGTCCAGCATCCACCGCGCCGCAACATCTTCTTCATTTTTGAATATCGTTGCACAAATTCCTGCAAGATAGGCGGCGCCCAAGGCGGTTGTTTCGGTCACCTTCGGCCGCTCGACCGTCAAACCGGTGAGGTCCGCAAGGCGCTGGCAAAACCAGTCATTCGCCACCATGCCGCCATCGACTTTCAAAACTCTCAGCCGCCTCAGACCGGCGGACTGCATGTCGCGCCGCATCGCCTCTAAAAGGTCACGCGTCTGGAAACCAATGGAATCAAGCGCTGCACGCACGATCTCACATTTGCCCATGTCGCGCGTCAGCCCCATAATCGCGCCCCGCGCATGGGGCCGCCAATAAGGCGCCCCGAGCCCGGTGAAGGCGGGAACGACATAAAGTCCCTCGGCCGGTTTGGCGCGCTTGGCCAAAGCCTCGCTCTCGGCCGCCGTCGCCAAGAGTCCCATCTCGTCCCGCAGCCATTGCACCAGCGCGCCGGCGATGAAGATGCTGCCCTCGATGGCATAGTTCTTCTGCGCCAGCGCGGTGGCCAGCAAGCGGTTGCGCGAACGCGGCACGCGTTTTCCGGTGTTGACCAAAACGAAACACCCCGTTCCAAAAGTGGCTTTCACATCGCCGGGCGAAAAACAGGCCTGGCCGAAGCTCGCGGCTTGCTGATCGCCCGCGACTCCCAGAATCGGAATCGCCCGGCCGAACAGCATGGGATCGCTAACGCCGAATTCGCCGCCGCTTTCGCGCACCTGGGGCAGGATGGCGCGCGGCACACCGAACAGTTTGAGCAGGCTCGCATCCCAATCGCGGGTCTTGAGATTCCACAACAGGGTTCGTGACGCATTTGTGACGTCGGTGGCGTGAACTTTGCCTTTGGTCAGATTCCAGATCAGCCAACTGTCGACGGTGCCGAAGGCAATGTCTTTGTATTGGTCGCGCCCTTTGAGCCCTTTCACATTTTTCAGCAGCCATTCCAGTTTGGTCGCCGAGAAATACGGGTCCAGCCGCAGGCCGGTCTTTCTCGCGATGGCGGACTCCAGTCCCCTTCGCTTGAGCTGGGCACAACGCTGCGCCCCGCGCCGGTCCTGCCAGACGATGGCATTGTGCAGAGCTGCGCCCGTCTTCTTGTCCCAGATCAGCGAGGTCTCGCGCTGATTGGTGATGCCCAGCGCCGCCACGGTATCCATCTCCACGCCCTTCAGCACCGCGCGGCAGCATTCCAGCACGGCGCGCCAAATCTCGCCGGGATCATGCTCGACCCAGCCATTGGCGGGATAGATTTGGCGCAAAGGCGCCGCATGGCTGCGGATGGGCCTGGCCTCCGCGTCGAACAGAATCGCGCGGGTTGATGTTGTGCCTTGATCGATCGCCAGCAGATGGGTTTTGGGCATGGCGGAACCGCACACCTTTTCGGGAACTTGCGCAAGCATGGCGCACGGAACGGGCCGTGGGGTAAGGGTCTTTACCTATAGGGGCTGCGCGGCCCTTTAATTTGTCACAAACTGCCGCAAGCTATTGTGGCGCATGGACAGACTTTCGGCCGCCCCCGGGGACAGAGTGTTGCTGGAACCAGGCCAGGGAACCGCATTGGGTAACGACGACAGACATGACCCGCCGCCGATGGCGGAACGCCGGCCCAAGACGCGCAAGCGCGTCCTGTTGACCGGCATCATTGCCTATGACGATGGCGCGCACAGTTTTCACTGCACCATCCGCAACCTGTCGGAAAGCGGGGCCCGGCTGGCGATCACCGGCAGCATGCTGTTCCCGCCGGATTTTTACCTGATCAACATTCGCGACCGCGTCGCCTATGACGCCAACCTGGTCTGGAACAAAGGCACCGAGGTCGGCGTCACCTTCAAGGCCACCCTCCCGCTGGCCTCCATCACCGACCCGCGCCTGGCCTTTCTCAAGCGCTTGTGGCTCACCAAGGCCTGACAGGAGCAACCGCGAACCCGGAGTGGCTGCAAAGCCGCGTAGGGGTCGTTAGCGGCAGCGTCGTGCGACGCGCGACCATAAAAACTGCTCCAAGCCCGCAGCGACTATTCGTCCGTATAGGAATGAATAGGGAACAAAAAGTTCCTGTTTAAGCGGGTTTTAACGAAATCCCTGATAGATCTTTACGCAACAAGGCCGACTTACGGCCCATGCAGAATGCATAGGGATCACAACGTGGCGCTTACAGCACAAGATATGAGCGATATGGGACGTTTGGCCCAGCTCGCGATGAATCCCAAATCCGGCGCCAGCCGCGAGGAAATCTATCTCGCCGTTGCTTCCCTCTATCGCATCCAAGGCGCCGGACTGAATCAGCGCGAGCGCGAGTTGATGCGCGAAATTCTGCGCCGCTTGACCCTGGATGTGGAAATGGCGATCCGCATCGCCCTCGCCCAGCGTCTGGCCGAGGACACCACCGCACCGCACGATTTGATCCTCCTGCTGGTCGACGACACGGTCGAGGTCGCCCGCCCGCTGATCCTCCATTCGCCGCTTTTGACCGAAACCGACATGCTGCGCCTGATCGCCCATGCCGGCGTCGGACATCTGGAAGCGGTGGCGGGCCGTCCCAATATCGGCACGCCGGTCACCGATGAACTGGTGCGCACCAATCATGAATCGGTTCTGCTCAATCTGGTGCGCAACGCCACCGCCAGAATTTCCGAAGGCGCCTACAAGAGCCTGGTGGAGAAATCGCGCGATCTGACCGGCTTGCAGGAGCCATTGATCCGCCGCCCCGATCTGCCGCCACAACTCGCCAGCGATATGTGCGAATGGGTATCGGACGCGCTGAAGTCCTTCATCGTCACCCACTATCAGATGGCGCCCAAGGCGGTGCAGCACTCCCTCACCGACGCCGTGCGCATCGTCAAGAGCCCGCCGGCCGAGGCCAAGGACCAGCCCGCCGACAGCGCGCAGAAACTGATCGACAAGCTTTCCAGCAGCGGCCAGCTCAAGACCGGTTTCTTGATGCGCGTGCTCAGCCAGGGACAGGCGGACCTGTTCGACCTGGCCTTTTCGCGGCTGCTGGAAATAGAACTGAACCCCTTCCGCGAGGCTTTCTACAATGGCGGCGCCCGTGCCGTGGCCCTGTCCTGCCGCGCCGTGGGCATGGATCGCGCGGTGTTCGCCACCGTATTCAATCTTTCGCGCCAGAGCCGGCGCATGCCGCTGGCCCTGTCCAAGTCCGACAATGCCATAGTGGATTCGATCTTCAGCGACATGACGCGGCAGGCCGCGATGGCCGAACTGAAGAATATGCCGATCGCCTGATTATTTTTTCCCCCTCCGGCCTTCGCAACTTTGCCGTGGTGCTCGGCTAACGCCTGCGCGCCACAGCGTTGCTACGGCCACCTCCCCCTTCCATGCGCTGCGCGCATAAGGGGGAGGCGGACCTGTGTAAGTTCCAGGAACATGCTAGGGTCGCTTCCATGACCAAGTTGCATTTCACCGGCGTGCCGGATGCGCAGGACTCCCTTGCCGAATTGCGCGCCCGTTACGGCGAAGCCGGGCCGCAAGCAGCCGAGATTGTCGTGGCCCTGGGCGGCGACGGCTTCATGCTGCAGACCCTGCATGCCTTCACCGGCAAGGGAAAACCGATCTACGGCATGAATCGGGGCACCGTCGGATTTCTGATGAACGAATATCGCCAAGGCGATTTGCTCGAGCGGCTGACCGCCGCCGAGCGGGCGGTGATCCACCCCCTCAAAATGACGGCGCACGGCGCATCCGGCCCGGTCGAGGCGCGCGCCTTCAACGAAGTCTCACTGCTGCGCGAGACCCGCCAGGCCGCCAAGATCCGCATCGCGGTGGATGGCAAGCCCCGCATCCTGGAGCTCATCTGCGATGGCGTGTTGGTGTCCACGCCGGTGGGCTCCACCGCCTACAATCTTTCCGCCCATGGCCCGATCCTGCCGATCGATGCCGACCTGTTGGCGCTCACGCCGATTTCGGCCTTCCGTCCCCGCCGCTGGCGCGGCGCGCTGCTGCCGCATCGCGCCAAAGTGCGGTTCGAGATTCTGGAAAGCGCCAAGCGCCCGGTCAGCGCCGTGGCCGACGATTTCGAAGTGCGCGACGTCACCGCCGTGGACGTGGCCGAAGACCGCGCCATCTCCATGACCATGTTATACGACGCTGGCCACAATCTGGATGAGCGCATCTTGGCAGAGCAGTTTTCGGACTAGTTTTTTATTTGACCCCCATCCGTCGCAGCTCAGGTCTGCTCCGCAGACACTTCGCTACGACACCTTCCCCCTCCAGCGGCTGCGCCGCGAGGGGGAAGGAAGCTGTCGGATGCTGAGGGTCGCTCGGCGGAATGCCTCGCTCGAGGCCTATTTTTGTTGCTTCCCTTTGGCAGCGCTTGCGGGCGGTCCGGAATGTGTCTCCCGTTCACCAAGGCTTAACGCCCATTAAGCAAACTGGCTGACAGTGAGCAGGCCGTCCGGGGTTTCCCGGCGTTTGGGCGGGTGTTGTTTGGCATGAGCGGATATCGGTTCGATAGGGTTCGCGTGCTTGTGGTGGACGACAATGTCCATATGCGCAAACTCGTCACCACCATTCTGCAGGCCTTCGGCGTGCTGCAGATCAGCGAGGCCGAAAGCGGCGATCGCGCCTGGACCGTGCTGCGCGAAACCAATCCCGATGTGATCGTGCTGGACTGGGTGATGGAAGGCATGTCGGGGCTGGATCTGGTCCAGATGATCCGAACCAATCCCCAGGCCCCCAACCCCTTCGTGCCGGTGATCATGCTGACCGGCCACACCTCGCTGGAGCATGTGCGCCAGGCGCGCGACGCCGGCGTCAACGAATTCATCGCCAAGCCCGTCTCGGTGAAGACGATGATGTCGCGGCTGGTGTCGGTGATCGAACAACCCCGCCCCTATGTGCGCACCGGCGTCTATTTCGGCCCATGCCGCCGCCGCCGCCTGGAAGACTTTCGCGGCCCCGAGCGCCGCACGGAAAAAACCAAACAGGCGGCAGCGGAGTAGGTCATGGCGCGCAAGCAACCGATGGAACTGTTCATGCCGCCCAATATGCTCAAGGCCAAGGTCGGCGGCGGCAAGGGCGGCATCGATCTGGCCGCCATGGAACGCGCCGAAGCGGCGATGGAGGAGCTGAAAAGCGAATTCAGCGACTGGATCGCCGAAGACGTGAAAAAACTGACCGCGGCGCGCGCCCGCTATGCCGCGACCCCGGACGCTGACGCCCGCGCCAACCTTTTGCGCGGCGCCCATGACATAAAGGGTCAGGCGCCGACCTATAATTACCCGCTGATCGCCCGCGTCGCCGCCTCGCTGGCGCGCATGATCGGCGAGTTGCCGTCCACCGCCGCGATTCCGCTGAGCTTGATCGACGCCCATGTCACCGCCATCCAGGTGATCCACAAGAATGCGATGAAGGACAGCGGCAACAAGACCGCCCAGACGCTGTGTGCGGAGTTGGATGCGCGCGTGAATGAAGTGCTGGCAGCGAACGGTCCATAGCGGCAGCGTATGGACGGCTTGGGCGAGCGGCTGAGGCCCTGCCTTAGGTCTCCCGGTTCCTGGCGTCCGACAGGATACTCAACAATCCCGAACCGAAGCTCATGGTCGAGCTGGGCGTCGAGTCATTGGAGCCGAACATGGCGCCAAAGGCGCTGTGCTTGGGCTGCCAGTTCATCACGCTCTCCAGCAGCATCTGGATTTGGGAGTCTTGCGCGTTGACGACCTTGATTATCGCCTCCTGCTTGGAGGTGACAGGTTCGACAGCCTCGGCGACTTGGGGGCTGCGCAAGGTGCCCGCCGCGCCCGGCTGGCGCACCGCCCAATCATAGACTTCACGCACCGACTTGGGCGTGCCGTCGGCATGCAGAAACACGCTCTTGTTGGCCGAGGCGGCCTGGGGAAATTGCGCCACGGCGCTGGCGCCGGGATCGCTGGCGGCCAGCTTGATCAGTTTCAGCGCCGCATCGGGGCCCAGGAAATGGGCGGCGTAGAGTTCGCCGCCGCAAACCTCGCGGCCCAGTCCGGCGCGCAAGGTGCCCTGGGTGGATTTAGCATATTCGCCCGCCATCAGGGCGCAGACTTCCGGGTCTTTGCGCAACGCCAGGATATTCTGTTTGGCCTCGGTATCGGCGCGATAGCGGCCGTCGGGCTGTCTGGTGATGGCGGCGGCGAGATTGCCCAAGCCGTGCTGGGCGCCATGCTCCTTCACCAGACCCAGCCAGGTCTGCTCGATGAACTGGAAAAGCCCGGTGGCCGACGAGGTGTTGGACTGGGCGTTGGGCTTGAGGCTGGACTCGCGCATGGCGGTGCCCAGCAGATAATGGAAGTCCGATCCGGTCTTGGCGGCGGCCTTTTGCAAGGCCGCGACGACGCGATCGGCACCCGCGGACACCGTGGCGGACAAAACACTCTGTGCGGCTTCTGCCTGCATGGGTCTTTTCTGCGCTTTTTTGGTTAACCGATTCTTAAATTGCGGCAGTCCGGGTTCCGCAAAGACTTTGCCGCCGTTGTTCAATCAGGAACAACGGCGCCGCAGCAATGCGTTGCGCCCTATTCAGGAGAATCCCACCAGTAGCGCGGCTTCGGGACCAGCCCGGTCTTGATGAACAGGGTCCGCGTCCAGGTCGGTCCCGGCTGTACGAAGGCGCCAAGCTGTTCGCAATTCTTGTTTGGGAGATAGCCCTGCGCCCGAAGCTCGCCATATGCCGCTTTGCGCAACTTGGCGGATGGCTGGGCCGAGTGGCGTTGCCAGATCTCGCGGCACTGCGGCGCCACGATGGTGCGCGCGCCGTCATCGGCATAGACGCTGGTGCCGGGTGGAATGGAAATCCGTGTGCCGATCTGCGCGCCCGCGATCAAGGCGATGGCGATCACCGCCGCGCCGATCTTCAGATAAGTGACCAACGGCTTTGCCAAGGCCAGCTCCCGTCGCGGGCGATTCAGCCCGCGCCGTTAGTATAGCCCAAGCAGCGCGGCCTTATTCGCAATAGATCGAGTTCTTGTCGACCGCCTGCCCGATCACGGCCCCGGCGCTGGCGCCTATAAGGGTCCCCAGCAAAGCCGACTCGCCCCGCGCCAACCGATTGCCGATCACCCCGCCCGCGACCGCGCCGATAATCAGGCCCGTGGTGCCGTCGGAACGGCGGCAGAAAACGCGGCCGTCGTCACCGCGCCAGACACGCTCTTCATAGCGCACCACCCGCCTTTGGTGCTTGCGCCCATCGTCGATATAGGCGCGCTCCTTGGCGCGCCGGCCATGGGCCGGAGCCCAGGACGGCGGGTCCGCCGATACCGGCAATGTCGGGATGAGGAATGCCGCCAGCATGGCGGCCGAAAATATCCGTCGCATCGATCATGCTCCCAATGGAAAAGACAGAATACAACCGGCGGTGTCCCGCTTGCCAGTGCGGCCGGGGCGCCCAAGTCTCGCGATGCCTAACAGAGTGCTATCGCGCTCCGTCGCCTTGCTGGGACTTGAGTTACCTTGCGATTGCCAAGCTGAGCGGGGCCTCGGCGGGCACCGGCCAAGGCACAGGATCGCTGTGGCCCCAGGCCGGACCCGGCCAGGCGGGATCGCCCTTGCGCCGCCCGATCACATGGACATGCAGTTGCGGCACCATATTGCCCAGATTGCCGACATTCAGCTTCTCCACCCCCGGCAAGGTGCGGATCAGGCCCGACAGTTTGACGATCTCGGCCATCAGCTTGGCCTGATCCTCGGGCACCAGGTCGCACATCTCGATGGCGCCGGGACGGCGCGGCACCAGCAAGCCCCATTGATAGCGGCTGTCGTTATAGAGAAAGAGGCGGCTGAGCGGCCAATCGGCCAGCTGATAGGTCAGCTTCTGAATGACGGGATCGACGGTGAATTCACTCATGACGAACTCCTGCTGAATCTTTGGGGATCGAAGTCGGGAATGACGGCGCCCTTGCCCAGAATGATATCGGCCATCTCCTGGGCGATGGCCGGCGCGAACAGAATGCCGTTGCGATACTGGCCGCCGGCGATGAACACGCCTTCCCTGCCCGATGGGCCCAGCAAGGGCAAGCCGTCGGGGCTTTTGGGTCTCAGCCCCGCCCAGTGATCGGCCAGCGCCCAACCTTTCAGCGACGGCATCAGCTTGCTGGCCGCCGCCCATAACTGGTCCCGGCCTTCCGGTGTCGGCTTGGTGTCGAAGCCTTCCTCCTGCACCGTCGCGCCGATCAACAGGCAGCCGCCCTCGCCCAGATGCGGACGCGGCACGCAATAGACGCCCTCGCCCCACACCACCGGCACCGGCAGGACCGCGCCGGGCGCGGGTGCCAGCGCTATCACTTCGCCTTTCACCGGCTGAATGGGAACATCGTCCACCAGACTGCTCCAGGCCCCCGCCGCCACCACCACCGCATCGGGGCGGTAGAGATGGTAGGGCGTGCGCACCAAGGGACCGGCGTCGACACTCACCACCGCCTCATTGGCGTTCAGAACCCCGCCCGCCTTGAGGAAGGCGATGGTCAGCGCCTCGCCCAGGGCGCGGTTGTCGACATGGGCCTCGTGCGGCGACCACAGGCCCCCGACCGTCTGCTCGCCCAGCAGAGGCACCAAGGCCCGTGCCTGGTCCCGGCCCAGGACCCGGATGTCGCCCTGTTCGCGCGCCCGCAGCACTTCCAGCCCGGCGGGGCGGGAAATCTTTCGGGCGCCGATTACTGGCCCAAGGGCGAATTCATGGCC
>CADECX010000060.1 GCA_902825865.1 uncultured Alphaproteobacteria bacterium | reverse complement strand
GCGAATATGCCGAGCCGGAATGGTACGCCGACATTTGGCTGACGATTGTCTGGGTCTGTTACCTCATTACCTTCCTGGGGACGCTCATCCGGCGCAAGGAACCGCACATCTATGTCGCCAACTGGTTTTATCTTGCCTTCATTGCCACCATCGCGGTGCTTCACGTCATCAATAACCTCTCGATGCCTGTGTCGCTGCTGGAGAGCAAAAGCTATTCGCTATTTTCCGGTGTACAGGATGCGCTGATCCAATGGTGGTACGGCCACAATGCGGTCGGATTTTTCCTTACCGCCGGCTTTCTGGGCATCATGTACTATTTCATCCCCAAGCGCGCCGAGCGGCCCGTTTATTCCTACCGGCTTTCCATCATCCATTTTTGGAGCCTGATCTTCATTTATATCTGGGCGGGTCCGCATCATCTGCTCTACACGGCCCTGCCGGAGTGGGCCCAAACCTTGGGAATGACCTTCTCGATCATCCTCTGGATGCCGAGTTGGGGCGGCATGATCAACGGGATGATGACGCTCTCCGGCGCGTGGGACAAACTGCGCACCGATCCCGTCTTGCGGATGATGGTGGTTTCGGTCGCCTTCTATGGCATGGCGACCTTCGAAGGCCCCGCCATGAGCATTAAGGCGGTGAACGCACTTTCGCACTACACCAATTGGACCGTCGGCCATGTCCATTCCGGCGCGCTTGGTTGGGTCGGCTATGTGAGCTTCGGGGCGATCTATTGCCTGGTGCCCTGGTTGTGGCGCAAGAAGCTCTATTCCGACGCGCTGGTGGAATGGCATTTCTGGCTATCGACCTTGGGCATCGTGCTTTACATCACGTCGATGTGGGTGGCGGGCATCATGCAGGGGCTGATGTGGCGCGCCTATAACGAATTCGGCTTTCTGGAATACGCCTTTTCCGAAAGCGTACTCGCCATGCATCCCTATTACATCATCCGGGCGCTGGGCGGAATCCTGTATCTGGGCGGCACGCTGATCATGGCCTTCAATCTCTGGAAGACCATTCGCAGTGCCGATCCGGTGGCCGCGCCCGTGCCGTCGGCTTTGGTGGCGGAGGCCGCCCAATGAGTCACGCTTGGCTGGAAAAGAACTCCATCTATCTGCTGATCGGCATCATCCTGGTGATCGCCATCGGCGGTGCCGTCGAAATCGCTCCCTTGTTCTGGGTCAATGGAACGGTCGAGAAGGTCGAGGGCATGCGGCCCTATACGCCGCTCGAACTGGAAGGCCGCAACATTTATGTCCGTGAAGGCTGCTATGTCTGTCACAGCCAGCAAATTCGCACCCTGCGGGATGAAGTCGAGCGCTATGGCCATTACAGCCTGGCCGCGGAGAGCATGTTCGATCACCCCTTCCAATGGGGTTCGGAACGGACCGGCCCGGACTTGGCGCGGGTTGGCGGCAAATATTCCGATGAATGGCATCGGGCGCACACCGTTGATCCGCGCTCGGTGGTGCCGGAATCCATCATGCCTCCTTACAAATTCCTGCTGGCCACCAAGCTGGACTATCGCGACATCAAGAAGATCCTGCAGGCCAACAAGGCCGTCGGCGTGCCCTATACGCAAGATCAGATCGACCACGCCAAGGAAGATCTCGAGGCGCAGGCTGATCCCAATGCGGATGGCCTGGACGCGATGCAAAAACGCTATGCAAAAAGCCAAGCACGCGATTTTGACGGCAATTCCGCCGAGATTACGGAAGGCGATGCCTTGATTGCCTACCTGCAAATGCTGGGCACGTTGGTGGACTTCAAAACCTATCGCGCCGGTGCGCCCGAGAATCGGAGGTAGAGATGGAACGCTGGGCTTATGAGGACGTGCTCGCCTTCGCCCAAAGTTGGGGCGCCGTCTATTTCTCGCTGATGTTCGCGGTGGCCTTTGTCTATGCCTGGTGGCCGAAAAACCGGCCTCGCTTTGAGGAAGCGGCGCAAATCCCCCTGAAGGACGAGGACGTCTGATGTCAAAAAAGGAGATTGATGACGTCTCGGGCACCCAGACAACCGGCCACGAATGGGATGGAATCAAGGAGCTCGACACGCCCATGCCGCGCTGGTGGCTTGGCCTGTTCTGGGCCACGATCGTCTGGGCAATCGGTTATTGGATCGTCTATCCGGCTTGGCCCGGCATTTCGTCTTACACCCATGGCCTTTTGGATCACTCTCAGCGTGACAGGGTTACGGCCGATGTCGCGTCGCTGAAGGCTGCGAGAGCCGATCGCGAAAAAGCGCTTGGCCGCGCATCGCTGTCCGACATTCAGACCAACCCCGACCTTCTCCAATTTGCCATGGCTGCGGGCAAGACAGCGTTCGGCGACAATTGCGCCGGATGCCACGGCGCGGGCGGGCAGGGTGCGCCCGGATACCCCAATCTGAACGACGATGTCTGGCTGTGGGGCGGAAAGCTGGGTGACATCGAGCATACCATCACCGTCGGTGTGCGCTCGACGAGTCCTCAGACACGTCAATCGGAGATGCCCGGCTTCGGCCGCGACGGTATCCTGAAACCGGCACAGATCGACGACCTTGTTGAATATGTCGTTCATGTCTCGGACCGTTCCGCGGATGCCGGCGCGGTACGGCGCGCCACGCCTCTGTTCGCCGACAATTGCGCCGCCTGCCATGGACCGGCTGGAAGGGGCAACCGGACGATGGGTGCTCCGAACCTGACCGACAATGAATGGGAATACGGGTCCACCCGGGACGCAATCAAGGACCAGATCTGGAACGGCCATGGCGGCGTGATGCCGACCTGGGGTGGCCGGCTGTCGCCTGAGGAAATCAAGGCGCTGGCAGTCTATGTCCATAGCCTCGGCGGCGGCGAATAGCGTCGGAGTTGGGATTGACAGTGCATACGGTAATTTCACCCGACAAACGGCCCGGATTGGCGGCGGAAGGCGTGGTCCGGTCCGACGCGGCCGCGACCAACAGCGCGGCCAGCCGCAAGCTCTACAAGTCCCGGGTTCCGATCTATCCCAAGGAAGCGGAGGGCCAATATCGCTCCTTCAAATGGGCGATGATGGCATTCACCCTCAGCATCTATTACGTGGTGCCATGGCTGCGCTGGGATCGCGGCGCCGGGGCGCCCAATCAGGCAGTGCTGGTGGACCTGGCGCACGAGCGATTCTATTTCTTCTTCATCGAGATCTGGCCCCAGGAAGTCTATTACATCACAGGGCTCCTGATCCTGTCGGCCGTGGCGCTGTTCCTGGCAAACGCCTTGTTCGGGCGGCTTTGGTGTGGCTTTTCCTGTCCGCAGACGGTTTGGACCGATCTTTTCATCTGGGTGGAAACCAAGATTGAAGGGGATCGCAATGCACGCATCCGTCTTGCGGCGGCGCCTTGGAACGCAAACAAGATCGCCAGGCGCTTTTCCAAGCATGCGGTCTGGCTGACTATCGCCGGGGCGACCGGTGGTGCGTGGGTCTTCTACTACAATGATGCCCCCACTTTGCTGCACCAATTGATGAACGGTACGGCAAGCCTGGGCATCTATTCCGCCGTGGCGGGGCTGACTTTCACGACCTACACCCTCGGCGGTTTCATGCGCGAACAGGTTTGTACCTATATGTGCCCCTGGCCGCGCATCCAGGCCGCCATGACTGACACCGAAGCGCTAAGCGTCACCTATCGTCGCGACCGGGGCGAACCGCGTGGCAGTCACAAGAAGGGCCAGGGCTGGGAGGGGCGCGGTTCGTGTGTGGACTGCAATCAATGTGTCGCGGTCTGCCCCATGGGGATCGATATCCGGGACGGAGCCCAGCTTGAATGCATCAATTGCGGGCTGTGTATCGATGCCTGCGACGATGTGATGGCTAAAATCGGGCAGCCGCGCCGGCTTATCGCGTACGATACGGAAGCCAATATTCTCAGGCGCCAGAGTGGGGAGGCGGCGCGCTACCGTTTTGTTCGTCCGCGTACGATTCTCTACGCCGGAGTATTGGCAGCGGTCTCGGCGATCATGCTGGTGACGCTGACGTTCCGGCACACATTGGACTTGGACGTGGTTCGCGACCGCAACCCTGACTTTGTCCGATTGGCCGATGGTGCGATCCGCAACGGCTACACGCTCAAGCTGATGAACCGGACCAATCGCCCGCAAACGCTTTGGCTGGGCGTGACCGGGATCAAGGCGAAACACATAAAGGTGATTGGGGACGGAGAGATCACCGAACCGGTCGCCATGCGCGTGGACGCCGACCGGGTTCGCACCGTGCGGGTCCTGATCACGGTCGCTGAGTCCGAACTGCACTCCAGCCATGAACTGACTTTTGTTCTCAGCGATCAGGCGCGCGGCGAATCCCGCGCGGTGAAGGCAATTTTTGTTCCGGGAGCCGCGCAATGATGAAACCATTGACCGGTCGTGGCGTGCTCTTGTGGCTGGGCGGATTTTTCGGCCTGATCTTTGCGACCAACGCTTTGTTTATCACCGTGGCGGTGAAAACCTTTCGCGGAGAGGATGAGCAAAGACCCTACCTGCAGGGCGTGCGGTATAACCGCACCCTGGCGGACCGCGCCGAACAGGCGCGCTTGGGATGGCAGGCGACCATCGATGGTACCCGCATGGCAGATGGACGGACCGAGATTCGGGTCGCACTTCGGAGACAGGACGGCGCCATGGAGACCGGCGTGAAGTTGGTCGGAGAATTGCGCCATCCCGCGGACGAAAATCGCGACCAGGCCTTGCGGTTTTCGGAGGTGAAATCCGGCCTCTACGCAGCCCATGTCCGGTCACCGCGTGGAAGCTGGGACGTGCTGGTTTCGAGCCAGGGAAGGGAACCCTTTAGAGCGAGCCGGCGGCTATGGCTGAATTGAACCAGCATCCGACAAACAGCGAGTTTTTCAGCGGTCCTGCCGCTCGCCAACGGCGCGAAACGGGCGCCGCCGATGTTTTGGAAATAGCAGTCAAGGGCGCGAAATGCGCCAGCTGCATTTCCAAGATCGAGCAAGGCGTAAGCGCGCTTCCCGGCGTGGAACAAGCCAGGCTCAACCTTTCCACCGGCAAGCTGACGGTTCTCGCTCAAAGCGTGCGCCCGGAACAGATTCTCCTCAGGCTTCGCAACTTGGGATACGAGGCTCAGCCCTTTGCGGCAGAAGACGTACTTGATGATACTGTAAAGGAAGGGCGACTTCTGTTGCGCTACTTGGCGGTTTCGGGCTTTGCAACGATCTTCACGATGGGCCTGGCGGAATCCGTTTGGTACGGCGGCGATCTGAGCTCATCACTACGCTTGCTTTTCTTTTGGCTGGCGGGCGCGGTGGCAATCCCGTCGTCGCTATATGCGGGGCTGCCCTTCTTCCGCTCGGCTTGGCGTGGCCTGCGTGCCAAGACCACAAACATGGACTTGCCCATAAGCATCGCAATCGTGGCGGCCTTGGGGTTGAGCGTCCATCAAACACTTGGTGGCGCCTCGCACACCTATTTTGACGCCGCCGTGATGCTGGTCTTTCTGCTTTTGATCGGCCGTTACCTCGATCATCGTCTGCGCGACCGGGCACGGGGCGCGGCGCGGCATCTGTTGGCCCTGCAATCCCAACTGGTCAGGCGGCTGGCTCCTGGCGGCGAAGTGTTGACGGTCGCGGCGCGCGAAGTCGCGGCGGGGGACCGATTGGTGCTGGCAAGTGGTGATCGAATTCCCGTCAATGGCAACCTGGAGGATCGGGGCACCGACCTTGATCTGTCGCTGGTGACTGGCGAAAGCATGCCGCAGCATGTCGTCAAAGGCGCTATTGTTCCGGCAGGCGCGGTGGTGGTCGGCGCCCCCGTTATTTTGCGCGCTTCCGCAAGTGTTGAGAATTCGCTGGTTGCCGACTTGGCCCGTCTGTTGGAGGCCGGACAACAGGTTCGCAGCGTCTATGTTCGGTTGGCGGATAAGGCGGCTCGCGCATATGTGCCGGCAGTATTCACGCTTTCGCTTTTGGTCGTCGGCGGCTGGCTGGTCGCCGGTGCGTCCTTTGCACAGGCCGTTACAAACGCGATCACCGTGTTGATCATCACCTGCCCCTGTGCGTTGGGCCTCGCGGTACCGGCGGTTCAGATCGTGGCGACCGGGCGGTTGTTCAATCGCGGGGTCTTCGTGAAATCCGGTGACGCGCTGGAGCGGCTTTCGGAAATTCACATGGCGGTTTTCGATAAGACGGGCACTTTGACGGCAGGCACGCCCGTCTTGCTGAACGCGGCGGATCTGCCGGCGGGTCTGCTGGAACAGGCCGCCAGAATGGCACGCGCCAGCCGTCACCCCTTGGCTGTGGCTCTTGCGCGCGCCGCGGGCGAGGGACCCATGGCTGCGAATGTCCGCGAAACTCCAGGGTCCGGACTCGAGTATGGCGAAGGTAAAGACCGCGAACGCTTGGGAAGCGCCGTCTGGTGCGGTGCCGAACCAAAGGCATATCAGCTCTGGTATCGACGCGGGACGCAACCACCCGTCGGATTCCGGTTTGAAGACAAGATCCGGCCCGACGCGGCGCAAGTGGTCCGGGAATTGGGCCGCCGCGGCGTTGCAGTGGAAATTCTGTCTGGCGACATCGCTCCGATTGTTGCCAGAATTGCCGGGGAAGCCGGCATCTCCAACTGGTTTGCCGGTGTGTCGCCCCAACAAAAGGCAGCCCGGCTTCAAGGGATGCGGGAAAAGGGGCTGAAGGTGCTTATGGTGGGCGATGGAATCAACGATGCGGCAGCCTTGGCAATGGCGCATGTCTCGATGGCGCCTGGAACCGCCAGCGATATCAGCCAGCGTGCCGCCGACATGGTTCTGCGCGGCAATAGCCTGGCACCCATTGTTGAGGCTCTGGACGTGTCACAGCGGGCGCGGCGCCTGGTATTGCAGAATTTCGTTCTTGCGGCGGCCTACAACCTCACAGCCATTCCCATGGCCGCATTGGGGTTTGTCACGCCGTTGATCGCCGCCGCCACCATGGCCGGTTCATCCCTGCTGGTGACATTGAATGCTTTGCGGCTGGCAAAGCGCTAAACCGACGTCTAACCTCGCAGTGGCGGTTCGTTTTCGTTTTCAACGTTCGCTTGATGTCCTTGCGTTGCAGGTGTTGTTTGAACACAGCGATACGGCCTCAACTCGCCATGAAAAGGGGCAATGGGCAGGCTGCGAGCAGGTCGTGCGTAACACCGCCGAAGATGAACTCCCTGACCCGGCTGTGGCCATAGGCACCCATCACCAACAGGTCGGCATTCCATTCATAAGCCATATCCAACAGGATATTTGACGTGGCCGCTCGCGGCGTTTCGCATGTGCGGACCTCCGCCTTTATGCCCCGCCAGGCAAGCCGGTTTGCGAGACGTTCCGCGGAAGTGCGGGTATCGTCGGCTTCGTCCGCATTCTCGGTCACTGCCAGAATTATTATGCTATCAGCGCGCGACAGAAGGGGGCCGGCGGCCGTAAGTGCCCGCGCCGCTTCGGCGCTATCCTTCCATGCTATGGCAATCCTGCGGCCGAGCGTATCAACCGGCTTTTGCGGTGCCAGCAGCAGGGGCCGCCCGGACCGCATAAGAACGCTGATGATCTGTTCTCGTGAAAGATTCGCGGCCCGGCCCATGATCGTAAGGTCATGAAATCGCGCTTCGTTCAGAGTTTCGTTCAGCAGGGAGCGGGTCTCCTTCCATGCGATGGATACCTTGGGGGCGCCTTCCGGCCTATCCAAAGGTGTCAAGGCGTGGCGCCTGCATGCTTCGCTGAATGCTTCCCCCGCGTGGCGCGAACGTTGGTCTTCTTCGTCTGCAATCTCTTGCAGCGTTTCATAATAGTCCGCATGCCGCTTTGCAGATGCCGCCGCCAGCGCGGCGCTTTCAACCACGTCTATTCGGGCCCGCAGGCACTGAATATGGCCGCCGTCGATACGGGCCGCTGCCACGGCCGCCTCCAAGACGCTGCGATCGGATACCAGACCGCTCAGCGAGGCAAGAATAGTCCCCAGCATGCTGTCTCCCGGGTTCAATGAGAAAGAAAAACCGGCAGGCGAGACTCGGAAAGGATCGTGCGGGTTGCGCCGCCGAGGACAAATTCCCGCAGACGCGAATGGCCAAAGGCTCCCATAACCAGAAGGTCGGCTTTGATTTCGCTGGCGTGGGACAGAAGACAGTCGCCGATGGTGCCGTCTTTTATGGTGACCTGGTCGATTTGGTGCTGGACCTTGTGCGCGGCGAGATACTTCTCGAGATCGCTGGCCACGCAGGTCGTTTTGAGGCCTTTTTCTCCAAAAACCGATAGGATATGCACTTCCTTGGCGCGGGCCAGTATTGGAAGCGCGTCAGCCATGGTGCGGGCTGCTTCGCGGCTATAATCCCACGCGACAAGCACCTTGCCCAGTTTCCGTAGTGGCCGCGCCCCATTGCCCGATGGGAGCAACAAGGTCGGGTGGCCGGTCCCGAAGATCGCGGTCTGTATGACATCATGGGCGAAGCTATCCAGGGTCGGAAGCGACATGACGGTAAGATCGTGAAGCCGGCCAAGGTCCACAAGCGCATCCGGCGCCCCCAAGAAGGTCGTCAAGCCGCGACGCATGTCGAGCGCTACGTTGAACGATGCGCATGCTTCGACGACATCCTTGGCCAGGTTGGCCGCATTGGCCTGACTTATCGCCACGGCCTCATTCATCATCTGGGGGAAATCCAGCGGAAAAGTTCCGATGACCGGCGGCCAGCTTTTTGGATCGTCGCTAAGCTGGGGGATTTGCGCGGTGATGCGGGCGCCCAATTGCTGCGCGAGAAAAGCCGCACTTTCCAGCCCTTGCAACGGCGTCCGGTCGGGATAGGTGGGAAGGTGCAGTAGAATTTGGCGGATCATGGCGGCTCCTATCCTCAGGGTGGAGACAGATTAGGGCCTGGACCGGGAATGGCCTTGATCGCCATCAAACGCTGCACTTGATCCAAATCATGGCCAAAGTCGCCGGATTCCTGCTGACTGGGTCGAAATTGGGTGCAGCATGCCGCAACCGGCTGTCATTGAATTGCAGGTAGACAAGGTCGGGCAGCTTTTCGATACGCTCGACCCTATGCCATTCCGGGAACGGGACTTGGACCGGACGGCGGAGGATTACATTGTCGGTTGGGCTCGCGAGTTCCCCCGCAAGAGTTCCATCCGCATTCTGGTTCATATGCCTGCCGCTGAGGCATCGAGCGAGCACGCGATGGCTTTACGACAGGCTGTCAGCCGCCATTTCAACTATCGGGCGGGAGTTTTGCGCGGGGATCTCGTCGAACTGTTTCGCGTGGGACGCTATGCCTTAGCTATTGGCCTGGTCATGCTTGTGGTGTGTGTCACAGCCGGGGGGCTGGCCGCGCGCTCGCTGTTGGTAGGTCAGTTCGGCTTGTTGATTGAAGAAGGGTTGATCATTCTCGGGTGGGTCGCCAATTGGAGACCGATCGAGATTTTCCTGTATGACTGGTGGCCGATCGTGCGCCATCGCAATTTGCTCCTTCGTCTCGCAAATGCCGAAGTGGCTGTATCCGGACGCTAGTCATGGCTCTGATCATCGCCTTTGCCCTGTTTGCCGGCCTTGGCGGGTTGCTGGTCCTGTTTTGGGCGCTCTCCAACGGCCAGTATGATGATCCCGAAGGCGATGCCCAACGCATTCTGTTGGATGACGACCTGGCAAACTGATTTTTACACCAGGCTCACGCTTTGGCCGTGGTCTGGCACGATACAGTCCCATCGCATTTCTTCTTCCAATCTGTGCCGCAACGCGTCGCCCCTGGGGCTCGCCATGCACCACGAAAGCCGCACGAGGTGGTTGACGTATCCCGCTCGCCCAGCGCAGCAATTCGTCCAGGAGATACTTGGATCCGGTCACAGTTCCGGCTCCCCCCGGGAAGGTAAGCGTTAGAACCATGGACCGCTCAAATGGGCGGCCACACCGGCACAAAATGCCAGGATCGCGGCCCCGCTCAGCCGCAGTCCCAATCGCCAGCCACCGAAAATGATGGCCAGTACCGACTTGGCCAATCCGTTGGTAGTCGCCGCTATCAAGATGGTGGAGACCGCAAGAAATGCCGGCAGATCTGCGTTGGCCATTTTCGCCATGGACAGGGTGATCGGGTCCACATCCAGAAAACCGGAGATAGCTCCGAGCGCGAACAATCCGCTTTCTCCGCCGGAAAATGTCCTTGCCAAAAGCATGATCGCACTCAGCAGAACGGTGAAGCGCAGCATCAGCGAAAGATCGAAAGGATCCTCTATGACCAAGCCACCGCTTTCGGTTTTCCCTGCCGCGCGATAGGCCAGGGCGCCCATGATGAAAAGCAGGCTGGATGCGGCCGCGATGGGCGCGGCCAGCGGTATCAAAAGCTGCGGAGCAACAACCACCGCAAGCGCCGACATTCTCAGCAGGGAAACAACCCATGCCGCCAGAATCGCCGCGGAAACTTCCGACATCGCCGCCGGTTTGTGCCTGGCCAGGCGGGCGAATGTCCATGTGACGGTCGTTGAGGTCGCGATACCGCCCATGATCGCGGCAAGAAGAAGCCCGCGACGCATGCCGGCCACGCGTACGGCGATATATCCCCCGTAGCTGACGGCGCCCACCATCAAGGTCATAAGCCATATCTCGCGCGGATTCAGGGCATTCCAGGGATCGATTGTCCTGTCGGGCAGAATCGGAATGAGGACAACGGTCATCGCCAACAGGAGAAGCGCCGCTCTCAGTTCAAGCCATTTCAGGCGGCGGAGGAATGCATGCAGAATATGGCGCTCCGCCAACACGGCGGCGGCCACGACGCCTCCCGCCGCGGCCAGCGCCATATTTCCGCGGATCGCGTAGGCCCCGAGCGCGAAAGTGAGCAATCCCGCCACAAAGCCGGTCGCCGAAACTCTATCCGACGCGCGGGCGCGCTGCCATTCGAAGAAGCCATACGGCAAGGCAAAGCCAAGAAAGCACAAAGCGAGAGTCAGATCACCGGGCAGCAGTGCGCTGAGACCGCCGAGTGCGCCGACCAATGTGAAAGTGCGAATGCCGGCAACGCGCGAGCCACTCTTTGCCTCACGTTCCTGCCAGCCTCGCTCGATGCCTACCAGAAGGCCAATAGCAATCGCCAGCCCGGCCCGCTGAAATAGTTCGGTTTCATTCATCGGGGAACGCCTGCTGATAGGGCAGTGGAATACTAACGAGGATTTGCGGGCGGGCAAATCTCGCTTCTAGGCTTGGGGAGGCCGATTCTTTCGCCTGCCGTGCATGGCTGCGCCAGCCAAGGCGATGGCAACGACCGCAAAGACCAGAAGTATAAGATCGCTCTTCATATCTGTTCCAATCATTCGCTGGCAAATTGCATTTCCGACACTTTGCGATGCTTCTTTTCCGCCAAGTGAGAGACCGTGCCGACCCAGCTGATGGCGGGTGCCTTACGGGGGACCGGCGGCAGCACCGCCTTCGGATAGCCGACTATTACGGGCGCGACGCAGCGATAGTGTCGCGAAATGTTGAGCAAGTCCTGGCCTTCCGGCGTGTTGAGCCAGCCCTGGGCAAATCCAATCCAGCAAGAACCAAGACCGAGGCCAGTGGCGGTCAGCATCATGTTTTGTGCTGCTACGGCGCAATCTTCGGTCGCCCATTGGTTTTGAGAGGGTGCCGAAATAACGATCAGCACCGGGGCATTGTAAAGAAGATGAAAGTTTTCTTCAGCAGCCACGTCTTGGCTTTCGCCGAGATATCGTCCAGCAGCGACTTGTCGGTGATGACTGTAAAATGGCAGTTCTGCCCGTTCATGGCGCTGGGCGCCCAACTCGCGGCCGAAATGAGCTGATATACGATGCCCGGGGATACCGGCTCCATCGTGTAGTCGCGCACGGCGCGCCGATCCCTGATGGTCTGCAGAAAATTCAGCAACTTCTTCTGGTCCTACAGTGTGTGCATCAGATCAGCTACGGCGCTTCTTTTCGCGATACTCCATCCAGGATGCCCAGGCCAGAACACCGCCGAAGAGCGAAAATGCCCCCACGGCAAGGATGACAAACGCAGCTCCGTTCGTGATCATGCTTTTCTCCAATTAGACGCATGATCGTCGCATTGATGGGCGCGTTACGCGTTGATTTCAATCAAACGCCCTGCTTGAGTTGGATCAATGTCGAGTAGCCAGAATAGGGCTTTCCTGCCTGACAGGAGGACATATGATCCGCTCTCGACTCCGTTACGGCTCCGCGTTTGGCCTGCTCCTTTTCGCTGCCAATGCCGCAATGGCCCAGCCCATCGCCGCCTCCGGCCCTCCACGCACACAGGAGCTTCCAGCCCCGGAACTGGCCGAACCCGATGTCCCAGAGTCGTTCCCCAAGCTTCCGCTGCTGACCTGCCTTGGAAACATGCTGAAGGGGGAGACGCTGCAAGCAGTAAAATTCTGCAGCGCCGCCCTGGATCTTAATCCCAAGGAGCATGATGCCTATAAGTTGCGGGGATATGCGTACCTCACCGATCATCACTTCGAGAGGGCGCATGCCGATTTCCGCGCCGCGTTGGAGCTGAAGCCCAACGACGATGAAGACCGCGCCGGGCTTGCACAGAGCCTGAGCGGGCAGGGCCTGTTCAGCCAGGCGGTCACCCACTACCGCCGCGCGGTAGCGCTCGCGCCCCAAAAGGCACCCTATTGGAGCGCCCTGTGTTGGGCCAGGGCAGGCACCGGCCGCCAGCTCGACCAGGCACTTTCGGAATGCAATCGGGCCCTGAGGCTTCAGCCAGGGGCCGCTGCGGCCCTGAATAGCCGAGGGCTCGTCTTTCTGAGGATGAAACGGTTTTCCCGCGCCATATCCGACTATGATGCTGCGCTGACAGCGGGCCCCCGCCAGGCCTCCGCAAGGTTTGGCAGAGGCTTGGCGCGTCTTCATTCAGGCCAGGAACAGGATGGCGCCGCCGACATTGTCGAAGCCCGTCGCAACGATCCGGACATCGACAGCCTGTTCCGGTTGCTCGGTGTGCTGACGCCGGAATGCGCCAGCGGGAAGAGCGGCACGGCCTGTCCTTCCGGCTTTCCTTTGCCGAAGCTGAGCCCATTTTCGCCGAACTCCAGGGTTGCGACGACTGCAGGCGACGCACCTTAGCGGTCAGGCATCAACGAAATTCAAAAGAGAAAACCGGCCCCGGCAAATTGCCCGGGCCGGTTCCTTTGCTTTCTTGCGGCACCGACAATCAGGCTGCGAGGTCTTCGAGCGCTTCGTTGCTGCGGATACGCACGTCGCGTGCATTGGGAAGCGCGATGACGCCGTCCCGCTCGAATTGAGACAGGCTGCGGGAGACGCTTTCGATGGTAAGGCCGAGATAGTCGGCAATATCCTGCCGGGTCATGGCAAGACGGACGTTGTTCTGCTGGTCCGACCGGTCGGCCCAATCCAACAGAAACGCGGCTACCTTCTCGGCTGCGCCGCGGCGGCCGAGGAGCAGCGCATGGCTCTGTGCCTGAGCCAGGTTCTGCATGGCATACTGAAGCAACTGGCGCGTAACAGCGCCATCCTTTTGTCCCAACGCTTCCACACTGCGCCGGCGATAACAAATCAGCGTGCAGTCGCTGACGGCTTCCGCGGACATTGGCCGTTCGTCGCCGAGGTCAAAGCCGAATACGTCGCCGGCGACGTGAAATGCTTCTATCTGGCGCCGCCCGTCATTGAGGAATTTGCAGGTCCGGACCACACCGGAAACCACTTTGTAGAAAACATCATTGTCGGCGCCTTGGGCGAAGATTTCCCGGCCCTCGGAGACTTGAGTCACGCTCCCTGCGGCGCGGAGCGGCTCGTTTTGATCGGGCGAGCCCAGGCGAGTTGTCCGGCCCATCAAGGCTGCTGGGGGAGGGCAGGCGGGGCGGATTGCTGTCTGGACGGTCATGGCGGTTCCCTCAAATTTGCCTGCCTTTTGTAGGAGGCCGGGGACCTGCGGGAAATTCGGTTTGATCCTTAGGGATTCTACGTAATCAGGCGGCGATGACGACCTTTAATGCCTTGGTTTCCGCGGCCCGGCCGAACACGTCATAGGCGTCCAGGATAGTATCCAAGCTGAACCGGTGGGTAATCAGGGGTTTGGGGTTGAGGGTGCCGGTGGCGACCGCCTTGAGCAGCATGGCGGTGGTTTCGGTATCCACCAGCCGAGTCGTGATGGCGATATTGTGCGCCCAAAGCCGCTCCAGATGCAGGTCGGCCTTGTGCCCATGCACGCCGATATTGGCGATGGTGCCACCCGGCGCCACCAGATCCTGGCAAAGTTCGAAGGTCGCCGGAATGCCGACGGCTTCGACCACCGTGTCGGCGCCGGCGTCGGATGTCAGAGCCTTTACCCGGGCGACGGCATTTTCGTTGAGGCTATTTATTGTGGCTGTCGCACCAAGGCCGTGGGCCGCCGCCAGGCGGTTGTCATCGACATCGATCACGATAAGTTGAGACGGGGAATAGAACTGCGCGGTCATCAATGTGGCCAAGCCTATTGGTCCTGCCCCGACAATCGCCACGGACTGGCCCGGCCCCCGCACTTTTCCGTTCAGTACGCCGCATTCAAACCCCGTGGGCAGAATGTCGCTCAACATGACCGCCGCTTCCTCATCTATACCGGCGGGCAGCCGGTACAGGCTGGTATCGGCATGGGGAATGCGGACGAACTCGGCCTGCGTTCCGTCAATGGTGTGCCCCAGGACCCAGCCGCCGCTGCGACAGTGGGAATACATGCCTTTCCGGCAATAATCGCATTTGCCGCAGGAGGAAATGCAGGAAATCAGGACCCGGTCGCCGGGTGAAATCAGGGTGCAAGCGGGACCGACGGTTTCGACAACGCCCACGCCCTCGTGGCCCAGGATCCGGCCCGGTTCGCAGCTGGGGACGTCGCCTTTCAGAATGTGCAGGTCGGTACCGCAGATGGTGGTCTTTACGATCCGCACAATGGCGTCGTCGGGCGCCGACAGAACGGGCTTTGGCCGCTCCTCCAGCGCCTTGCTGCCGGGGCCGTGATAAACCAGTGCCTTCATGGGGTCGCCTCGCTGCTTTGCCCCGCAGCTTGCCCTTGCCGCCCCGGCCGTGCCTTGACACCGATCAACCCTTCTGGCGGTTCTGTGTCGCGCCCGATATTCTTCAAAGCGATGACATCAGCCCCAGATACTCCCGGCATTGATCGACTGGCCAAGGCGCGCCTGGCGGCCATCGTTTCGTCGTCTGACGATGCCATCATCGGCAAGACGCTCGACGGCATTGTGACAGACTGGAACGGCGCCGCAGAGACGATTTTTGGTTATTCCGCCGCCGAAATAATCGGAAAGCCCATAACGCTTCTATTTCCGCCCGGCTTGGAGGATGACGAGCAATGGATACTGGCCAAGGTGCGGGCTGGCGAGTCGGTGCGCCATTTCGAGACCCGTCGCCGGTGCAAGAATGGCGCGATAATCGATGTCTTGGTCACGGTATCGCCGATTTTGGGCGAGGGCGGCCATTTGATCGGGATTTCCAAGGTTGCCCGGGACGTTACGGCCGCGAAAGCGGATCAATCGGCATTGCGCGAACGGGAAGCACATCTTCAGTCGGTTCTGGATACGGTTCCAGACGCCATGATCGTGATCGACACCAGGGGGATCATGCATTCCTTCAGCGCCACGGCAGAAAAACTGCTGGGATACACGGCCGAGCAGATGATTGGCCGCAACGTCAGCATGTTGATGCCGGAGCCATATCGCTCGCAGCATGATGGATTTCTCGCGCGCTACCTGGCGACGGGGGAGCGCCGCATCATCGGCATCGGCCGCATCGTTGTGGGCCAGCGCAAGGATGGATCGACGTTCCCGATGGAGCTCGCCGTGGGGGAAATGCGGTCGGGAGATCGCCGGTTTTTCACCGGCTTCATCCGCGATCTCACCGAACGCCAGGAGACGCAGCAGCGGCTGCAGGACGTTCAGGCCGAATTGATCTTTATGTCGAGATTTACGGCCTTGGGTGAGATGGCATCGACCCTGGCCCATGAGTTGAACCAGCCGTTGACCGCGGGGGCAAGCTTTTTGAATGGCGCGCGCAGGCTCCTGGCAGCGGGGTCCGCGATAGATGCTTCGATGGTGTCCAGCGCAATTGATGAGGCCGCCGACCAGATGTTGCGTGCCGGTCAGATTATCAAGCGCTTGCGCGAATTTGTGTCTCGGGGGGAAAGCGACCGTCAACGTGAGGATTTGCGCAAGCTGATTGAAGAGGCGAGCGCTCTGGCTCTTGTTGGAGTCAAGCAAACCGGAACGCATGTTTCGTTCGATTTTGATGTGGCCACGGGAACGGTGCTGGTGGACAAAATTCAAGTCCAGCAGGTACTCCTCAATTTGATGCGAAATGCCATTGAGGCCATGGAGGGAAGCGCCCGGCGGGAGATGGTGGTTTCAACGCAGGCGTTGGATCCTGAAACTGTCGAGATTGCGGTTACTGATACCGGCTCCGGCATTGCGCCCGAAATTCTCGCCAAACTGTTCCAGCCTTTTGTCACCACCAAGCGGCAAGGTATGGGCGTAGGCCTTTCCATCTCCAGAACGATTGTGGAGGCTCATGGGGGGCGGCTTTGGGCAGAGCCCAATCCCGAAGGAGGTACAATCTTTCGGCTTACGCTAAAGCGGATGGCGGGCGAGGAGCTTCATCATGACCGGTAATGCTGTGGTTCATCTGATTGATGACGATGAGGCGGTGCGCCGGGCGTTGGCCTTTCTGCTTGGAACGGCAGGACTGGCGGTCAAAGTCTATGAATCCGCTGTCTTGTTTCTGGAGAAATACGATGGCTCGCGCGGGGGATGCATCGTCAGTGATGTTCGCATGCCGGGAATGGACGGTATTCAATTGATGAGACGGCTCAATGAATTGAACGTCAAATTGCCGGTCATCGTCATGACGGGGCATGCCGATGTCGCAATGGCGGTCGAAGCCATGAAAGTTGGCGCGGTCGACTTTATAGAAAAGCCCTTTTCGGACGAGACTTTATTGGCCGCGATCCAGACCGCGCTCGCACGTGATAGCCGCGCAACGGGCAGTTTCGATCAGATTCGCGCGCGCCTTGCCTCACTTACGCCCCGGGAGAAAGAAGTTCTGGATGGGCTTCTTTCCGGCCATCCCAACAAAACAATTGCTTTTGATCTGGGTTTGAGCCCGCGCACGGTCGAAGTTCACCGGGCCAATGTGATGACGAAGATGGCGGCGTCAAGCCTGTCCGAACTTGTCCGTATGACGATTTCCGTCGGCTAGTGGTTCTGCGGACCGGCGATAGGCGGGCTCTTTCAACGCATGCTTGTCCTGCGGTCGACCCGTCCGGTAACCGCGCCTGATCAGATGACCCTGTTTGTTGCACGAACGGTTGCGCTGCGGCCGGTCGGTGGTGCCATGGAGTCGGACATCC
>CADECX010000059.1:6184-17353 GCA_902825865.1 uncultured Alphaproteobacteria bacterium | reverse complement strand
CGCCAAACGCAATCCCGAACTGATGGCGCATCTGGGAAATTCGGTGCAGGTGCATGCGCCGTCCGAATTCACTGCCGCGCTGGATGCGATGAAGGGCAAACATGTCCTGATCGATCCGTCCACCGCCGCTGCCGCGATTTTCGACCGGCTGACCAAGGCGGGCGCCAAGATCAAGCAAGGCGCCGATCCCTGCCAATTGCCCAAGGCCTGCAAGAACAGCCTGGAAATCGAAGGCATGCGCAAGGCCCATATCCGCGACGGCGCGGCGCTGGCGCGCTATCTCGCCTGGTTCGAAAGCAATGCGGCGGGCGGCGAGCTGAGCGAAATTCAGGCGGCGGAAACTCTGGAGGGCTATCGCCGCGCCACCGGGGTGCTCAGCGACGTCTCCTTCGACACGATTTCGGGCGCGGGCAGCAACGGCGCCATTGTGCATTACCGGGTGACGCGCTCCACTAACCGCACCATCGCGCCCGGCGAAATGTTCCTGCTGGATAGCGGGGCGCAATATCCCGACGGCACCACCGACGTCACCCGCACCATCATGGTGGGCGAACCGACGGCAGAAATGCGCGACCGTTTCACCCGAGTGCTCAAGGGTCACATCGCCCTGGCCACGGCGCGTTTCCCCGAAGGCACTATCGGCATGCAGTTGGATAGCTTCGCCCGCCGCCCGCTATGGGAAGCTGGACTGGACTACGACCATGGCACCGGCCATGGCGTTGGTTCCTATCTGTCGGTGCATGAAGGCCCGCAGAACATCTCCAAAAAGCCGGTGATGCAGGCCTTGAAGCCCGGCATGGTCTGTTCCAATGAGCCGGGTTTCTACAAGACCGGCGCTTTCGGCATTCGCATCGAGAATCTGGTGGTGGTGACCGAGCCGGAAGATCTGGGCGGCGAGCGCAAGATGATGGGGTTTGAGACCATCACCCTGGTGCCGATTGACCTGAATTTGGTGGAGTCTTCGCTGCTCACCGATACCGAGCGCGGCTGGCTGAATAGCTATCACGCACGGGTGCGCGATACGATTGCGCCGTTGGTGGATGAAGAGGTCCGCAAGTGGCTGGACCGGGCGACGCGGGCGATTTAGTACCCCTTGTTAACGTAAGTCCGCTTTTCCTGCAGACCAAGCACTGTAACTTGCTCGCTCATAATACTGACGCTGACAGTATTTTGATCCATCAGTGCAAAGGCCAAATCGGCTGGCTCGCCATACTCAATTTCAAAGCGCTTTTGGGGTGGAAGAATTTCCACATCGGCCCAAGGCTCTATTGCAACTTTACGCGGTTCGTCGGACAGGTTTGCGATCACGACTTTCGGCATCTCGTTATCCTTTTAACCGCCAATCAACTTCAACCAAGCATCCTCGTCCAGCACCTGGACACTATGCTTCTGCGCGTCTTTCAGTTTTGAACCCGCGCCCGGTCCCGCCACCACAATATCGGTCTTGGCCGACACGGAGCCCGACACCTTGGCGCCCAGGCTTTCCGCCCGCGCCTTGGCTTCCTGCCGCGTCATCTTTTCCAGAGTGCCGGTGAAGACCACCGTCTTGCCCGAGACCGGTGAGGACTTTGCCGGCGCCGCCATGTCGGTCACGGTCAACCATTGCAGCAAGCGGCCCAACGCCTTCACATTGTGCGGCTCATCAAAGAAGTCATGGATGGCTTCGGCCACCACCCCACCGATACCTTCGATATGCTGCAACTCCTCCAGCGCATCGTCGGCGGTCATGCCGTTGAGGAAAGCATCCAAACTCAGGTAACGCCGCGCCAGCAGCCGCGCCGTGGTTTCACCCACGTGACGGATGCCCAGGGCATTGATCAGGCGATCAAGTCCGATGGTGCGGCGGCGCTCGATCGCCGCCATCAGATTTTCGACCACCTTGTCTTCGCGGTCTTCTTTTTTGGCTTTGGTCTTAACCGGGTCCTTGCCCTCGGCGGCGCGGCGTTCCTCGGACAGCGCGGCGCGATGCGCCGCCAGCACTTTGCTGACTTTTTCCGGCTTCTGGGTCAGGGCGAAGATATCGGCTGGCTCTTTCAGCAAGCCCTTGTCGTGGAACAGTTCGATCATGGTGCCGCCCAAGCCTTCGATATCGAACTGGTCGCGGCCGACGAAATATTTCAGCCGCTCCACTGTCTGGGCGTCGCAGATCAGCCCGCCGGTGCAGCGGCGGTCGACATCCATCTTGCCGGTCTTTTCGTCGACCTCACGCACGGCGTGGCTGCCGCAGACCGGGCACTGGTCGGGAAACTTGTAAGGTTTTGCGCCCCTGGGCCGCTTTTCCGGAAGGATGCGCAAAATCTGCGGGATGACGTCACCGGCGCGCTGGATCACCACCGCATCCCCGATACGCGCATCCAGCCTTTCGATCTCGTCTTCATTGTGCAGGGTGGCATTGCTGACCACCACACCGCCCACCGTCACCGGCTTGAGCCGCGCCACCGGCGCGAGCTTGCCGGTGCGCCCGACCTGAATCTCGATATCCTCCAGCACCGTTTCGGCCTGTTCGGCGGGGAATTTGTGGGCGGTGGCCCAGCGCGGCGAGCGGGAAACGAAGCCCAGCCGTTCCTGCAAATCCAGCCGGTCGACCTTGTAGACCACCCCGTCAATGTCATAGCCCAGCTTGGCGCGCTTGCTTTCGATATCGCGGTAGAATTTCAGGATCTGCGCCAGCGTTTCGCAGCGCCTGACCAGAGGATTGACGATGAAGCCGTATTCCTCGAATTTTTCCAGCATGCCGCTCTGGGTTTTTACGGGCGTGTCGCTGATCTCGCCCCAGGTATAGGCGAAGAAATTCAACGCCCGCGAAGCGGTGATGGACGGATCAAGCTGGCGCACCGATCCGGCGGCGCTGTTGCGCGGATTGGCGTAAGTCGGCTTGCCGTCCTTTTCCTGCCGCTTGTTCAGCGCTTCGAAAGCCTTGTGGGTCATATAGACCTCGCCGCGCACTTCCAGCACCGCGGGCGGCTTGCCTTTCAGCCGCAGCGGAATGTCGGAAATCGTGCGCAGATTGGCGGTGATGTCCTCACCCTCGCTGCCGTCGCCGCGGGTGGCGCCCTGCACCAGCACACCTTTCTCATAGCGCAAGGAGGCGGACAGGCCGTCGATCTTGGGTTCGGCGGTGACGGCGATCTCATCGTCCTCCTTCAGGCCCAGAAAACGGCGCACCCGGCCCAGAAAATCGGTGACATCTTCGTCGCTGAAGGCATTGTCCAGGGACAGCATCGCCACGCGATGCGTGACCTTGGAGAATTTTTCGGATGCCTTGGCGCCCACCCGGTGCGACGGGCTGTCGGGCCGCACCAGCAAGGGAAAACGTTCTTCGATGTCGGCATTGCGGCGGCGAAGCGCGTCATAATCGGCATCGCTGATCTCGGGCGCATCCTCGCCATGATATTTGCGGTCGTGCTTGGCGATCTCTTTCGCCAGACGGTCGAGTTCCTTTTCCGCCTCCGCAGAGGTCAGCTTGTCAATAGATTTGGCACTCATGCCCGCTTACGCGCTTTCTTTTGCGGCGCGGCTTCCGCCATCAGCCGCTTGGCGGCGGCGCGGGCCTCGGCGGTGACGGCGGCGCCCGACAGCATGCGGGCGATTTCCTCCAGCCGCTGATCGTCGTCCAGCAACTCGATCTTGGTCTTGTCTTTCGCGCGGCTGATGCGGAAGTGCCGCGCGGCGCGCGCCGCCACTTGGGGCGAATGGGTGACCAGCAGCACCTGCGTGGTTTCCGCCAGGCGCTGCAGGCGTTCGCCCACCGCATCGGCCACCGCGCCGCCCACGCCCCGATCGACTTCGTCGAACACCATGGCGGCAGGGGATGAAACCTGCGCCAGCGCCACTTTCAAGGCCAGGGAAAAGCGCGCCAGCTCGCCGCCCGAAGCGATCTTGGCCAGGCCGCCGAAGCTGGCGCCTTCCACCGTAGCCACCTCGAAAGCGATGCGTTCCAGGCCCGATGCCAGGCCCTTATCGTCTTCCAATTTTTCCAGCGCGACGCGGAAGCGGGCATGGCCCAGCTTCAAAGGCGTCAGTTCGGCGGCGACCACACTTTCCAGCTTCTTGGCCGCACCTTCGCGGGATTTGGACAGTTTGCGCGCCGCGATCAGGTAAGCCTCGCGCGCGGTGTTGGCTTTGTTTTCCGCCTGTTTGATCTGGCCGCCGCCGCCGCTCAGGGCTTCCTGCTTGGCGACATAGTCGTCGCGCAGGGCGGGCAATTGTTCCGGCGTCACGCCATATTTGCGCGCCAACGCCCGAAGCGCGAACAGCCGTTCTTCCTTGCGCTCCAGCGCGCCGCTATCGCTGTCCAGCCGCGACAGAAGCGAATCCAGCTCCCGCCGCGCCTCTTCCGCCAGGGCATAGGCCTGTTCCAGCGCGGTTTCGGCGGGCGCGGCGACCTTGCGCGCTTCCAGATTCATCCGCGACAGTTTCTTCAAGGCCTGGGCGAGGCCGGTCTGTGCCCCCCGTTCGCTGGAAAGCGAATCCAGAGCGGACGAGACTTCCTCGACAATCCGCGCCGCATTCATCATCAAGGCGCGCTCCCCCGCCAGGCTTTCTTCCTCGCCTTGCTGCGGATCGAAATCGGACAGTTCATTGGCGGCGGCGCGGACAAAATCGGCTTCGGCTGCCGCGCGCGCCGCCATGGCTTTCAACTCCTCCAGCGCGGCCAACGCCGACGACCATTCGCCATGAAGCGCGGCCACCGTCTGGGTGTCGCCATTCAGGCTGCCGAAGCCATCCAGCAAGACGCGATGGGTGGCGGTGTCGAACAAGCCGCGATCGTCCTGCTGGCCATGCACTTCCAGCAGCAGCCCGCCCAAATCCTTGAGCAGGCCCACACCCACCGCTTCGTCGTTGATGAAGGCGCGGCTGCGGCCGTCGCCGGCCAGAGTCCGGCGCAGCACAAGTTCATTGTTGTTATCTGGGCCCGCCTCCATCGCCTGATCGCGCAGCAGGGCCCAGGCAGGATGATTTTTTTCCGGTTCGAACACGGCGGTGGCGGAGCCTTGATTGGCGCCCACCCGCACACTGGCTCGGCCGCGTCCGCCGACCGCCAGGCCCAGGGAATCCAGCAAAATCGATTTGCCCGCCCCGGTCTCGCCAGTCAGCACATTCAGGCCTGGCGCGAATTCCAGCGCCGCCTGTTCGATCAAAACAATATCGCGGATGGTCAGCGCTGCGAGCACGCCTGCCTGCCGAATCTCTAGAATACCTTGCGGAAAGCCTGACTGATCCAGGAGCGATTGTCTTCCACCGGCCTCAGATTTCGCCCCCTGAGAATATTGTAGGCGCTCCGGTACCAGCCCGATCCGGGATAGTTGCGGCCCAGCACGGCGGCGGCCGTCTGGGCCTCGCTGTCCAGGCCCAGGCTGTAATAAGCCTCGCAAAGGCGCTGCAGGGCTTCGGCGATCTGGGGCGTGGTCTGATATTGGTCCACCACGGTGCGGAAACGGTTGATCGCCCCGATAAAATCACCCTGCCTGAGATAATAGCGGCCCACCGCCATTTCCTTGCCCGCCAGATGGTCGTTGGTCAGGTCGATCTTGAGGGTGGCGTCGCGGGCATATTCGGTGTCGGGAAAACGCTGCACCACGTCCTGCAGCGCCACCAGAGCGCCTTCGGTGCTGGACTGGTCGCGGCCGATATCCACGATCTGCTCGTAGAGCGAAATCGCCTTGATATAGAAGGCATAGGCCACTTCCGGGCTGCCGGGATGCAGCGAGATATACTGGTCGGCGGTGGCAATGGCGGCGCCATAGGCATTGGCCTGATAGGCGCAGAAGGCGCTGATCAGCATGGCGCGGCGGGCCCAGACCGAATAGGGATGCTGGCGGTCGACTTCGTTGAACTGGGCGGCGCAGACGTCCCAGGCGCCGGCATTGATCGCCCGCCAGCCATCGGCATAGATCGCCTCGACGCTGCGTTCGCGATAGGCGGCGGCGTCCTTGTTGGCGTTATTGGTCGCGTCGTCCTTGCCCTCGAAAATCGAGCAGCCGGCCAGCGCGGCCAGAGCCGCACCCACCAAGAGGGCGCGCAGGGCAGGCTTCAGGCGGGCGGCAGAGACCATTTCCTATCCTTGGTTGCACGAAACATAAGCAATATCAAATGCTTAGTATGAGCCTTGGCCCGCTTCGCGCGTCATGCCCCTTATATACAGTGCGGGGCCAGTCTCAGGAAAGTGTCTCTTTTTTATGGGACCCCTCCCCCTTCGCTGGCCCGAGGGCCAGCTACGGGACCTCCCCTTCCTGCGTGCTTACGCACGCGAAGGGGAGTCAGGCCTGTGCGTGTTCATAGTTCCTCGCATCCGAGAACAGGGCCCGGAGCAGGGCATTGTTGGTGGCATGGCCGGATTTCTGACCCTCAAAGCGGGCGATGACCGGCGCACCGGCCAGGGCCAGATCGCCGATCGCATCCAGGATTTTGTGGCGGACGAATTCATCGGCAAAGCGCTGGCGCTCGCGATTGACCACACCGGAATCGTCCAAAGCCAAGGTATTGGCCAGCGACGCGCCCTTGGCCAGATCCATCTTGTTCAGCGCCTCCAGCTCATTGAGAAAGCCGAAGGTGCGGGCGGGCGCGATCTCGGCCTTGAAACCGGCGCGGCTGAAAGCGAAAGCGTAGAATTGCTCGCCGATCACCGGAAAGCTCAGTTCATAGGAATAAGACCGGCTGTCATCCGGCAGCAAACATGCCTTGGCGCCGTTGCCTTCCACCGTCACGGGCCGCAGCACCTTGATCACCGTGCGCGGCTGGGCCTGTTCCGCCGCGCCCGCGCTTTCCAGCAAAGTCAGATAGGAAAGGGCATCGCCATCCAGGATAGGCGGTTCCGGACCATCCAGGCTGACCAGCAGGTCGTCGATCTCCGCCCCGGCCGCAGCCGCCATCAAATGTTCCACCACACCGACTTTGGCGCTGCCGTCCCCGATCACGGTTCCCAGCCTCGTCTCACGCACCAGGTCGTAGCGAGCCGGTATGTCGACACCCAGATCGGCCCGGCGGAAAACAATGCCGCTGCCGGACGCTGCCGGTGAAAGGATCATGGTCACCGGCACCCCGGCATGGAGCGCGGTGCCGGTGGCGCGGACTTGATGGGCAATGGTGCGGCGGGGGGTCATGCGCACAGCTTAACCCGGACCCGGCGACGCCTGAAAGCTATTGCGGGACCCTGGCCGCGGGCGTCTACTTGCACGGCACGGCTTTAGGGAGCGGGCCGCATGCGCAGGATTGGCGTTCTGATTGCCCTGCTGGCTCTGCTTGCGCCGCCGGCGAGGGCGACATTGCCCGCCGAACAGCCCTACCGCATCGCCTTCAACAACCGCCTGGTCACCGATGTTTATATCAACGATCAGGGCCCTTTTTCCTTCCTGATCGATACCGCATCCAGCCGGTCTTTGATCTTCGAGCATGTCCGCAAAAAGCTGGCGCTGACCCAATCCCAGCCGGGACTGCTGACCATTTATGGCATCAATGACGTCGGCAAGGCGCTGCCGGTGAAGCCGGCCGTGTTGCGGGTCGCGGGCGAGGAATTGCGCGGCATGACATTGGGCGTGCTGGCCGATTCGCAAAGCGGCGGACCTGACGGTGTGCTGGGAACCGATGTTCTGACACGCTATTTCGTTGTGCTGGACCGCAGCGCCATGCGGATCAAATTCTTGGCCCCGGATCAGGACTTCGCCCGCGACTATGCCGATTGGGCGCAGACCGCGCTGGTGCCGCGAACCTTGAAGAAATTTCCCATTCAGTTCTGGTATCTCAAGGCCCGCTTCAATGATCGCACCATCACGTCCCTGTTCGATTTGGGCGCCGGCACCACCATGGTGAATTGGGATGCTGCCGAACGGCTGGGACTGCGCCGGCGCAATTTCTCCGTCTATGGCCCGCCGCCGCTGGCGCTGCAGGACGTGCTGGGCGCCAAGTCTCCCGCCATCGAATTGCTGGGAATGGAGGTGCGGCTGTCGGGCCGGTCCTGGACAAGGCAGACCGCCATCGCGGCCGAAGCGCCGATATTCGGCTATTTCGATCTGGAAGAAGAACCCGCCGCCATCATCGGGCCGGGCCTGCTCGGCAACAATTCCCTGGCGATCGATTTCGCCGGTCAACGCCTGTTCATCGGGCCGACCGTGAAAGACTGACAGACCGGCAAACAAAAAGGGCGGCCCTGCCGGACCGCCCTTTTTTTACTTATGCGCTGCTTAGTTCGATTGCCGGCGCAAGAAAGCCGGAATTTCAAACTGCTCATCCCGCTTGTGATCGGGGAACAGGTCGTCGGCATTGTTGCGCTCTGCCGGAGCCGCTTGCGGCATGGGCGGCATCGTCTGGGCGGTGGCGCGCGGCGGTTGAGCGACACGCGGTTCAGCGACCGGTTCGGCCCGCATGTCGGGCGCCTTCTTGCGGCCGAAGAAGCCCCAGCCGCTGCTTTTCTTTTCCGGCTTTCTCACATTCGGCTGGGCGGCCAGCGGTTGCTGTTCCAGCGGCCGGTAGCTTTCGGTGGCGGGATATCTGGGGCTTTCCGCTTGCGCCGCGACTTCCGGGGCATCGGCGCCGCCCAGGATATAATCCTCCGCCGGGCTCTTGTCGGCGCCCATCTCGCTGGCCAGGGCTTCCACACTGGCATGCACCGGATTGAGCGCGGGCCGCACCGGGGCGGCCGCGACCGGCACCGGCTGGGCGACGCGGGCGGGCGATTTCAGGTTCAGATGCGGATGCAGGGGCCGCACCTTTTCCGGCAGCGGCATCTTGAACTGTTCGGCATCGATGCCGGTGGCGACCACCGAGACACGGATACGGCCTTCCATCTCGTCCAGGATGGTGTTGCCGAAGATGATATTGGCATCCGGATCCACTTCCGAACGGATGCGGTCCGCGGCTTGTTCGACCTCGAACAGCATCAGGTCGGGACCGCCGGTGATGTTGATCAAGACGCCCTTGGCGCCCTTCATGGTGACATCGTCCAGCAGCGGATTGGAGATCGCCATGTCGGCGGCCCGGATGGCGCGTTCTTCGCCTTCGGCTTCGCCGGTGCCCATCATCGCCTTGCCCATCTCGCTGATCACCGACTTGATGTCGGCGAAGTCCAGGTTGATCAGGCCGGGCATCACGATCAGGTCGGTGACCCCGCGCACGCCCGCATGCAGCACTTCGTCGGCCATGGCGAAAGCCTGGGCCATGGTGGTGCGCTCATTTGCGACGCGGAACAGATTCTGGTTGGGAATGACGATCAGGGTATGGACGAATTGCTGCAGCTCGGCGATGCCGCGCTCGGCCACCCGCATGCGGCGGTCGCCTTCCAGGCTGAACGGCTTGGTTACGACGCCAACGGTCAGGATGCCGGCCTCGCGCACGGCGCGCGCGATCACCGGGGCGGCCCCTGTGCCGGTGCCGCCGCCCATGCCGGCGGCAATGAAGACCATATGGGAGCCGGAAATCTGATCCATGATCTCGTTGAGCGATTCCTCCGCCCCGGCCCGGCCGACATCGGGCTGGGCGCCCGCGCCCAAGCCTTCGGTGGTGTTGGTGCCCAACTGGATGCGGCGATCGCATTTGGACTGTGACAGCGCCTGGGCATCCGTATTGGCGACGATGAAGTCGACCCCTTCCAGACCGGCCTCGATCATATTGTTGACGGCATTGCCGCCGGCCCCGCCCACGCCCAGCACGGTGATTCGGGGACGCAGTTCCTTCATTTCGGGGGCTTTAAGGTTGATCGCCATATTCGACACTCCTCGCTAACTTGATTCGATCCCCGTGGCTCACGCGCCAGGATTCACAACCGATTCGCGGTTATATTGTTGAATCACTAGAGCCACCTGCGGGTCAACCGTCCCAGCCATCCGGCAAGGCCGTTTTCATTCTTTGTTTTGCTGCGCGCGATGGCGATGTCGGGATTCAAAAGTTCGGGCGGCATGGTTGCGCCCGCCATCATCAAACCGATCGCGGTGGCATAGTCGGGGCCGGCCGACGCCGCCGCCAGGCCGGCAAAAGCCTGGGGCCGTCCGATGCGGACCTGCTTGTTCAGAATCCGCGACGCCAGTTCGCGGGTGCCCGCCAACTGGCAGGCGCCGCCGGTCAGGACCGCGCGGCGGCCCGCCGCCACATCGAAGCCGGAGGCGCGAAGCCTGGTCTGGACCTCGCCGAAAATTTCCTCCAGCCGCGCCTGGATGATGCGGGTGAGCATGGACCGCGGCAGGCGCAGGGCGGAATCGTCGCCCTCCTCGCCCATCTGGGCCACCGAGACCACATCGGCGGCGCCGTCCATTTCACCCATGGCCGCGCCATAAAGGGTCTTGGTGCGCTCAGCCGCCGCCAGGGGCGCGGCCAGCATGCGGGCTATGTCGTTGGTGACGGCAAAACCGCCCACCGGCACGACATCGACATGGACCAGATGGCCTTCCAGGAAGACGGCGATGGAGGTGGTTCCGCCGCCCATGTCGATCACCGTGGCGCCGATCTGCTTTTCGTCCTCGGTCAGTGTGGAAAGACCGCTGGCATAGGCGCCGAACAGGTTCCCAACCACATGCAGATGACAGCGTTCCACCGCCAGCTTGAGGTTCTGCAACGGCGACGGCTTGACCGCCACGGCATGCATCGCCACCCCGATGCGCTGGCAGAACATGCCGGAGGGGTTCTTCACCCCCCGCGCCTCGTCCACCACATAGGTGGTGGGGGCGGACTGGATGATCTCATGCCCCTCCAGCTTGGCGCGGGCCCGGCCGTCGGCCAGCAGCGCGCGCAAGTGATCGTCCGAGACCAGCGCCCCGTCCAGCGACATCACGCTGCGGCTGGTGACGCTGGCCGGCTGGCCGCAATTGACCCCGATCAGCACATTCTGGATGCGGGCATCGGCCATGTTTTCCGCCGCCGCGACACAGTCGCGGATGGATTCCTCGGCCTGTTCCAGGCTGGTGACGGTGCCTGCCCTGAGGCCTGAAGATTCGCGCAGCGCGCTGCCCAGGACCTTGAGGGAGCCGGCTTCGGCCTGGCCGATCACACAGACGATCTTGGAGGTGCCGACATCCAGCGCCGACACAAGGCCGGTGCGGTAGGCGGGGATTTCATTGTTGACGCGCAAGCGCACCGTCTGGTTCACGTCTCTTTCCCTCTTACAGCATCCTTCTTCTCGCCATTCTTCAGAAGGAAAAAATAATGGGTCGGCGAACGTAGATCGATTTGTGTGACATCGCG
>CADECX010000059.1:0-6084 GCA_902825865.1 uncultured Alphaproteobacteria bacterium | reverse complement strand
TGACGAAAATGGCGTCGGGATAGCGGCGATGGATCTCCGCCGAGGCGATCCATTCCAGGCGCGCCAAACGGCTGCGGGCGCTCCACAGATCGGCGCCGAAAATCGATTGGCCAGGCTTCATGCCCAGCACTTCCAGCACCTGCGGATAGGGCGTGCGGCGGTTGCCGGTGATGTGAATTTCGGAAATGCCGAAACCGGCATCGGCAATGAAGGTGTCGATGCCGCGCCCGATCGCATGATAGCTGCGCCCGATCACGCCGCTGGCGAACAAGGCGCCCAGCAGAACCAGAACCAGCAGCAGGCCGCTCAGCGCCATCATCGGGCGGCGCACGAACATCGAGAGGCGCGCGGTCACGCGCTCGCGCAGGCTGGTGTCGGAGCCGCGCCGCGCGCTGCCAGGCTGTACCGACGGCAGCTCACGGCCGCCGCGGCCGGCGGGACGGGCGCTCTGCGTCCGCGCCTTGGCGCGGCTTTTGCGGTCCAGGCTCAGCGATCGCATGACGCGTCCTCCACGATCCAGCGGCATAGTTTGGCGTAAGACATTCCGATATGGGCCGCCTGTTCCGGCACCAGGGAGGTCGGCGTCATGCCCGGCTGGGTATTGGTCTCCAGCAGAATCATGCGGTGCTTCGCTCCCGTATCGTCATAGCGGAAATCCGTGCGCGTGACTCCCCTGCAGCCCAGGGCCTGGTGCGCGGCCACCGCCAGCGCCATCGCCTCCTCGGCGGCCTTTGCCGGAATTTGCGCCGGCACGACATGTTTGGAACCGCCGGGGGCGTATTTGGCTTCGTAATCGTAGAATTCCAGCTCGGTGGTGATCTCGGTCACCCCAAGCGCCCTCTCTTTTCCAAAAAGATTGGCGCCCATCACCGAGACCGTCAATTCGCGGCCCGGCACGAACTCTTCCACCATCATCTCATTGGAAAGATTCCATTTATCGCTTCCCAGCTCGGCGGGCGGGCGGTTGTCGCCCTTGCGGATGATGTAGATGCCGACCGACGAACCCTCATTCACCGGCTTGATGACATAGGGCGGCTCCATCAGATGGGCGCCCGCCACGGTGCGGCGGTCGGCGACAATCGACTTGACCACCGGCAGGCCGGCGGCGCGGTAGACGTCCTTGGTGCGCTCCTTGTGCATGGCCAGGGCCGAGGACAGGACACCGGAATGGGTATAGGGAATGCGCATCAACTCCAGCAGACCCTGGACCGTGCCGTCCTCGCCGAAGCGGCCATGCAGGGCGTTGAACACCGCATCGGGCTTGGCCTCGAACAATTGCTGGCCGGGATTGTCGCCCGGATCGAGCGGGTGCGCGTCAAAACCTTCCTCGCGCAGCGCCTTGACCACGCCGCGCCCCGAAGACAGCGAGACTTCGCGTTCGGCGGAACGTCCGCCCATCAGCACGGCGATTTTGCGGAAGGCTACTTTATTCATGGGCCGCTCCGCGGCCGGGGGCCACGCCCACCCGCTTGATTTCCCATTCCAGGGTTACGGCGGATTTTTCCTGGACGCGCTTGCGCACTTCCTCGCCCAGATTTTCCAGATCGGCGGCGGTGGCATCGCCGGTGTTGATCAGGAAGTTGGTATGCTTTTCCGAAACCTGCGCCCCGCCGATTTTCAGGCCACGGCACCCGGCCTGATCGATCAGCTGCCAGGCCTTGTGGCCAGGCGGATTCTTGAAGGTGGAACCGCCGGTCTTGGACTTGATCGGCTGGCTGGCTTCGCGATTGGCGGACAGTTCTTCCATGCGGGCGCGGATGGCGGCGGGATCGTCCCTGGTTCCCTCCAGTACCGCTTCGATGAAAATCCAATCCTCGGCCGCGCCCTTGGCCTTGCGATATTCAAACGCCATGTCGGCGCCCGAAAGCCTGATTTTATTGCCTTTCCCGTCGATCGCGGTGGCTTCGACGAAAACGTCCTTGATCTCCTTGCCATAGCAGCCGGCATTCATTTTGAGCGCGCCGCCGATGGTGCCGGGCACGCCGCGCAGGAACTCCAGTCCGGCAATGCCGGCATCGGCGCCAGCACGCGCCACCGCGCCATCCAGCGCCGCGGCGCCCGCGCGCACCCGCATGCCATCCGTCTCGATTTTGCCGAAGGCCGAGGAAAGCCGCACCACCGCACCGGGAATGCCGCCATCGCGCACCAACAGATTGGAACCCACGCCGATCACCGAAACCCGCAGGTCGGCGGGCTTGGCGGCGAGGAACGCGGCCAGATCATCGGCATCGGCGGGACGAAACAGCACTTCGGCCGGGCCGCCGGCGCGAAACCACACCAAGTCCTTGAGCGTCGCACCCTGGGTGAGTGAGCCGCGAACCGGCGGAAGCATGTCGCAGGGGCGCGCCATCATCACGTCAGGCCTTCCAGTTTCTTCGCCAAAACTTGAGGAAGATTGTTCATCCAGCCGGTGATCGAACCCGCGCCGGTACCGATAATCGCGGCGCCCGGTTTGACATAGGGCGCAACGGCGGCAGCAAGGTCGTCCTCGCCTTCGATGGTGATGACATTGCGATGGCCATGGGCGCGCAAGGCTTCGGCATAGCTGTCGCGGCTGATGCCGTCGATCGGCTTCTCGCCCGCGGCATAGACCGGCGCGATCACCGCCACATCGGCATCATTCAGGCAGGTGGCGAATTGCTCGAAAGTGTCGCGCAGACGGGTGTAACGATGCGGCTGCACCACCGCCACGATGGGGCCCTTATAGGCCTGGCGCGCGGCGCGCACCGCGGCTGCGATCTTGAAAGGATTGTGGGCATAGTCGTCGATGATGGCGGCGCCATTGACTTCGCCCACCTTGGTGAAGCGGCGGCCGACGCCGCGGAATTCCGCCAGGCCCTTCCTGATCACGGCATCGGGCACACCCAACTGCCGCGCCACCACGATGGCCGCCATGGCGTTCTGGACATTGTGCTCGCCGGGCATGGGAAGACTGAGGCCCGTCAGCCGTTCCTCGCTGTTCTTGCGGCGGTCGGTGAAGACGCAATCGAAATGCGAGGCGCCTTCGGAGAAACTGACATTCACCGCCCGCGCATCGGCTTGCGGTGAAAAGCCATAGGTAATCATGCGGCGGTCGGTGATGCGCCCCACCATGGCCTGCACTTCCGGATGGTCGATGCAAAGCACCGCGAAACCGTAAAAGGGCACATTCTCGACAAAACGCTGAAAGGCGTCGCGCATGTTTTCGAAGGTGCCGTAGAAATCCAGGTGATCGGGATCTTCGTTGGTCACCACCGCCACGGTGGCGGGCAGACGCAGGAAGGTGCCGTCGCTTTCATCGGCCTCCACCACCACCCATTCGCCGGCGCCCAGCCGGGCGTTGGTGCCATAGGCATTGATGATGCCGCCATTGACCACGGTGGGATCCATGCCGCCCGCATCCAGCAGCGAGGCCACCAGCGTGGTGGTCGTGGTCTTGCCGTTGGTGCCGGCGATGGCGATGCAGGAGCGCAGCCGCATGATCTCGGCCAGCATTTCGGCACGGCGCACCAGAGGCAGTGACAACGCGCGGGCGGCGTCGAACTCGACATTGCCCGGCTTGACGGCGGAGGAATAGACCACCGCATCCACGTCTTTCAGATTGTCGGCATTGTGGCCGACATGGACTTTGATGCCCAGGCTGATGAGGCGCTTGACGTTGGCATTCTCGGCCGCATCGCTGCCCTGCACCTTGTAGCCCAGATTGTGCATGATCTCGGCGATGCCGCTCATGCCGATGCCGCCGATGCCGATGAAATGAATGGCGCCGATGCCTAAAGGAACGCGGGTGGTGACTGGCGTGGCCATCAGGCGGCTCTCCGGACAAGATTATCCACCACGTCCGCCAACTTTTCTGTGGCATGCGGCGTGGCCAGGCTGTGGGCGGCGGCGGCGCGAAGCGTCAAGTCCACGGGATCGGAAAAAACCCGCATCAGCATTTGGGCCAGGGAATCCGGGGTCAAATCGGGCTGGGCGACACACCAGCCGGCATCGGCGCGCGACAGTATTTCCGCGTTCGGCGTCTGATTATCGTCCAGCGCGCCCGGCAAGGGCACCAGGATGGCGGGACGTCCGATCGCCATCAGTTCGGCCACGGTGCCGGCGCCCGAGCGGGCGATCACCAGATGGCTTTCGGCCATGCGCCGCGGCAGGTCGGAAAAGAAACTCTGCAGCTCGGCGCGGATCTCGGCATTGGCATAGATCTGGCGCACGGTCTCGATGTCCTCCGGGCGGCATTGCTGCACCACCGAAAGGCGTTTCTTCACATCATGCGAAAGTCTGGTCAGTGCGGCGGGCACGATCTCGCTCATGGCGCGCGCGCCCTGGCTGCCGCCGAAGACCAGCAGGCGCAGCGGCCCATCATTTTGCGGCGCGTTGTAAGGGGAACCCCACAAGGCCTCGACTTCGGGGCGCAGCGGATTTCCCGTCAGCACGATCTTGGATTTGTCGGCGGGCGCGAAGCGGGCGATAGGAAAGGCCGCGGCAACCACCTTGACCCGGTTCATCACCAGGCGGTTGGCGCGGCCGACCACGGCATTCTGTTCGATGATGGCGGTCGGCAGGCGTGCCAGGCTGGCGGCCAGCATCACCGGCACGCTGGGATAGCCGCCGAAACCGATCACCGCGGCGGGCTTCAATTTCAGCAATTTGGCAAAGGCGATGGCGACGCCGGCGATGATCTTGAACGGCGCGGCGACGGCATTGAAGGGCGAGGACGGAACGGTCTCGATCCGCGCCTTGGGGAAGGCCGTGGCATAGTTGGCGAAGCGCGTATCGGTCATCACCACGATATCGCGGCCGCGTCCGGCCAGCGCGCCCGCCAGCGCCTGGGCGGGAAACAAATGCCCGCCCGTTCCACCTGCCGAGAGTACGATAACGCTCATGCCCGCACCGCGAAGAAGCTGGGATCATCGCGAATGGCCGCGCGAATTTGCGGCCGCTGCCGTGTCACGGCCAGCGCAAAGCCCATGGTCAGCGCCACCGCGAATAGCGACGATCCGCCATAGGAAATGAAAGGCAAGGTCATGCCCTTGGCGGGCAACAGCGACACCGCCACACCCATATTGATGAAGGCCTGCACCCCCGTGACGATTCCCAGGCCGGCGCCCGCCAGCTGCGCAAAGGGCTCGCGCGCCGAAGCCGCGCGCAGCAGCAGCCGAACGGTGAGGACGCAGAACAGCAAGGCGATCAGGCCGCAAAGCAAAAGGCCGAACTCCTCGCCCGCCACCGCGAAGATGAAATCGGAATGGGCGTCGGGAATGCGGTACTTGATGGTGCCCGCACCCGGGCCCACGCCGGTGAGGCCGCCATGGGCGAATGCTTTCAGCGCCAAACCGGCCTGATAGCCGGTTTCGGAATGACCCAGATACTGGTCCACGCGGCGATGCACATGCGGGAAAACTTCGTAAGCAATGAAGCCGAGAACGGCGGTGATGCCGAGACCCGCACCCACCCAGATAAAAGACATTCCCCAGAAAAACAGCATCGCGCCCCAAAGGCAGAGCAACAGGCCGGTCTGGCCCACATCCGGCTGCCGCACCAGGATAACCAGCGCCGGAATCAAAAGCAGAAAGGTCGCCACCGGCTTGGGGACCGCCAGCGGCTGGCGGTCGGCCAAAATGGCGGCAGCCAGAATGGCGAAGCTGGGCTTGAGGAATTCCGACGGCTGCAAGGAGAAGGCGCCGAAATCCAGTTCGCGCCGCGCCCCCAGCAAATCTTCGCCTATGAACAGAACCAGGAACGAGCCGATCAGGGCGCAGGCAAAGGTCACCGCCGCCAGAACGCGCACCTGGCGCAGATTGAGCAGCGACACGCCGCACAGAATCGCGATGGCGCCGCAGGCATATATCACCTGGCGTGCCGAATAGCGGAAATCGCCCGCCGTCTGCGGCCCGCCCGTAATCGCCGGGCTGGCGGCAAAGGCCAAGGTGAGCCCGATACAAGCCAGCACCAGCATGCACAGCAAAGCGACACGGTCGACGGTGAACCACCAATTGGCGAAACCGCTTTTGTCGGCTCTGTTCATGATGCCGCCCTTTGGTCGCGCGGCAGTTTGGCCACCAGACCGCGGAAGACATCGCCGCGTTGCTCGAAATCCTTGAACTG
>CADECX010000058.1 GCA_902825865.1 uncultured Alphaproteobacteria bacterium | reverse complement strand
TCCGCGGCCGCCGCCTGGGAACACCGCATCCAGGTCGGCCAGGCCGCCAATGCCATGATCGGCGGTATCGGCAGGCTGGACACCCAGCGCGCGCTTTCCTTATTCGGCGACTGGACCGACCGCATCGCCAAGGGCGAACTGCCCTTCGCCAAGCCGCAACGTCCGCAAGGCCAGGAACGCAACATCGTCGTCACCCTGTGGGATTGGAACACGCCCAAGGCCTATCTGCATGACGAGGTCTCCACCGACCGGCGCAATCCCACCGTCAACGCATATGGAAAACTCTATGGCGCGCCGGAAGAAAGCACCGACATGGTTCCGGTGCTGGATCCCAAGACCCACACCCGCAGCCAGATCAAGGCGCTGGTGCTCGATCCCAACACGCCCAGCAGCAAGGAAAATGTCATTCCCAACCCCTCGGCCTATTGGGGACGCGAAGTCATATGGGATAGCCAGACCACGATCCACAATCCCATGTTCGATCAGAAGGGCCGGGTGTGGTTCACGGCGCGGGTGCGCGTGCCGGACAACCCGCCGGCCTTCTGCAAGCAGGGATCAAATCATCCCTCGGCCAAAGTCTTTCCGATGGAAAGAGCAGGCCGTCATTTGGCGGTTTACGAACCGACCATCGACAAATACACGCCCATCGACACCTGTTATTCCACCCATCATCTGCAGTTCGACGCCCAGGACCGGCTGTGGACCAGCGGCGGCGGCCCCGTGCTGGGCTGGTTGGACATGAAAATCTGGGACGCCACCCATGACGCGCAAAAGGCGCAAGGCTGGACCCCGCTGGTGGTCGACACCAACGGCAATGGCAAGCGGGACGCCTATACCGAACCGAATGAGCCGCAGGATCCCAAAAAGGATATGCGCGTCACCACTGGTTTTTACGGCGTATCGCCCAATCCGGCGGACGGCTCCATCTGGGGATCGGCAGTTGGATTCCCGGGCACCATCATACGGGTCGCTTTGGGTTCCAACCCATCCGAGACCGCCTTGACGGAAATCTATCAGCCGCCGCTCGACGATCCCAAGGTCCCGATGCAAGGTTATTCGCCACGCGGCATGGACATAGACAGCAACGGCGTGGTGTGGGCCAGCCTGGCCAGCGGCCATTTCGGCAGCTTCGACCGGCGCAAATGCAAGGGCCCGCTCAACGGGCCCAATGCGACGGGCAAGGACTGTCCGGAAGGCTGGACACTGTATCCCTTCCCCGGACCGCAGTTCCGCGATGTGAAGGGTTCCGGCAGCGCGGAAGCCAGTTATTATTCCTGGGTCGATCAGCACAACACATTCGGCCTGGGCAACAATGTCCCGATCGCCACCGGCAATGTCTCGGATGCGCTGTTCGCCATCGTCAATGGCAAGTTCGTGACCTTGCGCGTGCCCTATCCGATGGGCTTCTACGCCAAGGGACTGGATGGACGCATCGACGATCCCAAGATCGGCTGGAAAGGCCGCGGCTTGTGGAGCACCTATGCGACGCGTGCGCCGTTCCATATGGAAGGCGGCAAAGGCATGATGAGCAAGGTGGTGCAATTCCAGATCAGGCCCGATCCACTGGCGCATTGATTCGAATTGTTGGTTCGAATTTTTTATTCGAATCTTCGGCGCGCCGTGCCGCGAGAGTTGCTTGCGGCGCTTAATGCGCGTAACACGCGAAAGTTCCACGAGTTTCGCTGTGGATATTCATGCTTAACCATCTCCGGTTAAGGAATGGGTAACCATCGTCCGCCAGACTGGCCGCGGGCTGTGAGAGAACCGTGAGGAGCACACGGGTATCGAAGTGGGGGCGTTCGGTAGAAACCGGAGGCGCTTATGCCGACAGTAGTTCGATTGGATCAAAAGCGGTATCTCGCTTCAGGCGTGGATCTGAAGGAGCTGTTCGACCAGATCCCCCAGCCGATCGCGTATTTCGACGCCAACAACCGGTTGGGCGCCTGCAATCTGAGCTTTCGCGACGCATTCCCGGTCGTCATCGAATCGGAATTCCTCAAGCGCGCCAGCATCGGCCCGGCCAGCAACCATTCCAATGTCAGTTATGGCGCCTTGGCGCGCCTTGGCCGCAACGAGCCGGCGCAGAACGGAACCCTGCCCGCGACCTTGTCCACGGCGCGGGGCGATTTTGCGCCGCACACCCACAAATTCCCCGACGGCGGCACCTTGCTGGTGCTGCGCGATGTGTCGGACCAGCAGCGCAAGGAAGAGGACTATCAACGCCAGATCGCCGTCCTGAAGGCGGAATTGGCGCAGGCCCAGCATGCCCGGGCGGACGCGGTCGACACCGCCCGCATCCGCAAGGACTTCCTGACCGCGACCAGCCACGAACTGCGCACGCCGCTCAACGCCATTCTGGGCTTTTCGGAAATACTGACCGGCGAAATGTTCGGGCCGATGCAGAATGAACGCTATCTGGAATATGCCAAGATCATCCACCAGAGCGGCAATCACGTTCTTTCACTGATCAACGACCTGCTCGACCTGTCCAAGCTGGATGCGGGCAAGCTCGAACTCTGCGTCGAGCCCGTCCAGGTTTTGAAGGTCATCATCGATTGCGTCCGCAGCGTCGAACCGCAAGCCACCCGCGAGCAGGTGGGCATTTCGATCCAGGTCTATGACGGGATCGACCAGCTGTGCGTCGACAGCAAGCGCCTGCATCAGATGCTGCTCAACCTGCTGTCCAACGCGCTGAAATTCACGCCCTCGGGCGGAGAGATCACGATTGAGGTTTTCCGCCGCGGACAGGACGTCGCCATTTCGGTGTCCGATACCGGCATCGGCATCCGGGCGGAGGATATTCCCAAGGTGCTGGAACCCTTCGGCCAGATCGACGGACCGATGGCCCAGAAGCACAAAGGCACCGGCCTGGGCCTGCCTTTGACCAAGGAATTGGCGGAACTGCACGGCGGGTCGCTGACCATGGAAAGCAATGTCGATTCCGGCACCACCGTGACCATCACCTTGCCGCCCGACGCATCGGCTGCGACGACCTCGCACTAAGCTAGGCAAAAAGAATAAAGCCCCGCATCTTGGATGCGGGGCTTTCACTTCTCAGGTCCGCCTCCCCTCGTGCGCGTAAGCGCACAGGGAGGGGGAGGTGGTTTCAACGTGCGAAGGCGACGCCAGTCGCCGAGCGAAAGTTGAAACCGGAGGGGGTCACTGTTTAATAATTTGGCCGTCGGGGAGACGTACCTCACCCCAGCCGCCGTTCAGCGGACTGCTGCGGTTCCACGGATACTTGGCGACCGCGGCCTCGTTGATTTCGATGCCCCAGCCGGGCGCTTCATTGGCGTACATATAGCCGCCCTTGGTCACCGGCAGGCCCGAGAAGATCTCGCGCGCCGCATCGTTGAAGAAGGCATTCTCCTGCACGCCGAAATTGGTGCAGGACAGGTCCAGCGCCAGGTTGGCGGCATGGCCCACCGGCGAGGTGTCGGCGGGGCCGTGCCAGGCGGTGCGGACATTGAAGATTTCGCCCATCGCCGCATATTTGCGGCAGGGCGTAAGGCCGCCCATCTGCGACACATGCATGCGCATGTAATCGATCAGGCGTTCGGCGATCAGCGGCACGATCTCATGGGGTGAGTTGAACAGCTCGCCCATCGACAGCGGCGTGGCGCACTGGGCGCGGATGTTGCGGAACCAGGCAATGTCTTCCGGCGAGACCGGGTCTTCCAGGAAGAACAGGCGGAATTTCTCCACATCCTTGCACATCTTGACCGCCTGGGTGGGGGTGATGCGCTCATGCACGTCGTGCAGCAGCTCCACATCCATGCCCAGCTCGGTGCGGCAGGCTTCGAACAAGGCCAGCGCGCGCTTGATATAGCCTTCACGCTCGAACACCGGCGCGTCGTGCAGCGCCGGGATGCGCTGGGTCTTGCTGGGGCCGGCGCCATAACCGGCCATGCCCGGCACGCCGACCTGGACGCGAACATGACGAAAGCCGTTGGCGATGTGCTGCTTGGCCTGATCGACCACTTCCTTGATTTCGCTGCCCGAGGCATGGGCGTAGCAGTCGGCGGCCAGACGGGCCTTGCCGCCCAGCAGCTGATAGACCGGCAGGCCGGCCTGGCGGCCCTTGATGTCCCACAGCGCCTGGTCGACGCCGCTGATGGCGTTGTTGAGCACGCCGCTGTTGCGCCAATAGGAGGAATTGTAAGCCATCTGCCACGTGTCTTCGATGCGGTCGGCAGGTTTGCCCACCAGCAGCGGCTTCAAATACTTTTCGACCGCAATCGGGATCAGGTCGGCGCGCTGGGTGAAGGTGGCGCAGCCATAGCCGTACAGGCCGGCCTGGTCGGTGGTGACCTTGACGATCACCAGACGCACGCCCTGCGGCGAAATCTGGATGACGCTGATGTCCCTGATGATCGGGGATTTCATGCCACGGCCGGCCTGCTCCACCCGCGCCTGGGCGTTGGCTTCCTTGGTCGTCAGCAGCGCCGCGGTACTGGCCATGGCGGCGCCAAACAATTCTCGTCTATCCATCTGAAACTCCCCTGATATGCCGGTTAAGGTGATTTTGATTGGCGCGACCGTAAGTGGGGCGGCAAGCCCCGGCAAGCACCCTTTGATTCAGCGCTCTCATCTTCCTGTTGCGGCGCAATAACCCTGTTTATCGGCAAGTCCCTGCAGGCGGGGTATGCGGCAAAGGGCGTCCCGATGTCGCGCCGGTGGGTTTGGCATTGTCGACGGCGGCAACACCATTGACGAACAGAGTCTGCACGCCTTCCGACAAGACTGCGGGATGGACGTAATCGGCCTTGGGCGCATAGCGGTTCGGATCAAACACCAGCACATCGGCAAAATAACCCGCCCTCAGATAACCGCGCCGATCCAGCTTGAAGATGTCGGCGGTCAATCCGGTGGAGTGGCGGATGAAGAACGCCGTGTCGATCACCCGCTTCTGTTTCACATAGACCGCGTATTTGGTCTGGAAGGTCGCATATTCGCGCGGATGGCCGGGCCCGCCGTCGGAGCTGGTGACGGTCCAGGACTGTTTCATGAAATTCTCGAGATCGGGCTCGGAAATATTGAACGACACGATGGAGGCTTTGCCCCTGGTTTCGCGCAGGATGCGCAAGGCTGCGTCCAGAGGATCGACTTTCCATCCCTTGGCGATGTCGGACAGATACTTGCCGCCCCAGGACTTGTCGGGGGCATCGGTTTCCCCGCTGGTAAGCAGAATGGTATGGGCGCCGCCGCGGCGCTTCAAATTCTCCACCATCTCGGTCCTGATCTTTTTCATCAGCGCCGGATCGTCGAACCGCTTGATCATCGCCTCATCGCCGCCGTCCGAGGCCCAGCGCGGGATCAGCGCCGCATCCAGTCCGGTATGCGAGGCCAGCCAGGGATAATTGTTGGCGGTGACATTCTGGCCCGAAGCCCGGGCATCATTGATCAGCTTGATCACGTCGGCGGACTTGCCCCACACCGCCGGACCCAGCGCCTTGATATGGGAGTAATGCACCGGAATGCCGCCTTCACGGCCGATCTGCAGCACCTCCTTGGTCGAATTGATCAGGCCGATGGAATAAGAGGATTCGTCGCGCTGATGGGTGTCATAGATGCCGCCGCGGCTGCCCGCTTCCTTGGCCAGCGCAATCACCTCATCGGTCTTGGCGAAATTCTGCGGTGCATAGAACAGTCCCGCCGACAGGCCGATGGCGCCTTCGCACATGCCTTTCACCACCAAGGCCCGCTCCTTGGCCAGTTCCTCCGCCGTGGGCGCGCGCGCCGCCTGACCGATTACGGCCTGACGGATGGCGCCGAAGCCGACATAAGAGACGACATTGGTGCCGACGCCCTGGGCGCGGTACTTGGCGAATTTGGCCTTGATATCCGGCGTGCCGCCGCCATCGATCCCCAGAAAGACCGTGGAAACGCCTTGCATGGTCCAGGCAGCGTTGGAACGCTGCGCCTTGTCCGGTGAATCCAGAAAATGGTCGGAATGGGTGTGGGGGTCGATCAGGCCCGGCGACACGATCATGCCGCGGGCATTGATGGTCCGCTTGGCGGCCACGCTCGCCTTGGGGCCGACATAAGTGATCCTGTCGCCGGTGAGGACGACATCGCCGGTATAAGGCTTGGCATCGGAGCCGTCATAGATGGTGCCGCCGGTGATCAGCACATCGGCTTGCTGCCCCTGCCCGCCAGCGGTGCCTGCCAACGCCGATGACATAAGCAACACCACCGCAAGGCGCGATTTCATTCCCAATTGCATGATCGGTCCCCCGAAAATTTCTTGGCAGATTGCCGGCGTTTGCCGCCTTTTTGTTCTTGCGGGAAAGTCTAGGCTGCCCTGACTGTGCGTCAAGCGATGGCGCGCGCGGGTTTAAGGTTGTAAGAAAGCGCCGCCACGCCGCGGACCGGGAAAAGGCGCGCAAGGGCCTGATTTTAAAGGACAAGAAGGATACGCCATGAAAATCGATTCCACCGCCTCGGGCGTCTATTCCATCGCCCCCACGCCGTTCCTGGAGGATGGTGCCATCGACTGGACTTCGGTCGACCGCATGACCGATTTCTACTTCGAGGCCGGCTGCAACGGCTTCACCATTCTGGGCGTACTGGGCGAGGCTCCCAAGCTGGATGCCGAAGAGGCGCTGGCTCTGGCCGCCAGGGTGATCAAGCGCGCGAACGGCAAGCCGATCATCGTGGGCGTATCGGCGCCGGGTTTTGCCGCCATGCGTTCGCTGTCACGCAAGGTGATGGACACGGGCGCGGCGGGGGTGATGATCGCCCCGGGCGGCGGCCTTAAGACCGACGATACGATCGCCGCTTATTTCCGCAACGCCGTGGAAGCGGTCGGCAGCGACATTCCCTGGGTGCTGCAGGACTATCCCCACTCCACCGGTGTCACCATGTCCAACAACCTGGTGCGCCGGGTGGTGATCGAAAATCCCTCGCTTGTGATCCTCAAGCATGAAGATTGGCCGGGCTTGGACAAGATCACCACGCTCCGGGGCTGGGAGAAGGACGGCTCGATGCGCAAGATCTCCATCCTGATCGGCAACAACGGCTTGTTCTTTGATTTCGAGCTGGACCGCGGCGTCGACGGCGCCAATACCGGCTATGCCTTTCCCGACATGCTGGTGGAGGCGTTCAAGCTCAGCAAGGAAGGCAAGCGCGATGCGGCGCATGATTTGTTCGACGCCCATCTGCCGCTGTTGCGTTACGATCATCAGCCCGGCGTGGGACTGGCGGTGCGCAAATATGTCCTCAAGCGGCGGGGGATTCTGAGCACGGCTGCCATGCGCAAACCCGCCCCCGCCTTCACGCCCGAGACCCGTGCCGAAGTCGATTATCTTCTGGGGCGGCTGGCCAAGCACGATCCGCGCGCCAAAGTCTGATCCGGCGCCTAGCGTGCGACCGGCTTGGCCTTGACCACATCGAACTTGCCCAGCAGGCAAGTCTGGCCGGAGCGTATGACCTTCAAGGTCTGCTGGTTCTCGCAAACATCGTCGTTGCCGCGAAGCTCCCAGACAAAACCTTCGTATCTCAGGTCGGAACAGATGCCCTTGAGATGATTCACCAGCACGCTGCCATCGCGCATCTTGAAGGTCATCAGCTTGCCGTCCTTGGAATCGGTGCTGAGAATGTCGCGTGATTGCAAGCACATTTTGGCGGCGGCGGGCGAGGCAGCGGCGATCGTCAAAGCCAATGTTGCAATAATCAGTCTCATGAAAAACTCCAGCAGATTGCCCCTGCCTGATATATTGTCGGCTATTTTTCTTCCTATGACAAGTGTCATAGACATGCCTGCGGTTCCCGGCTGGCGGAAAAACCGCGGAAGCGCTAACATTTCCCGGTACCATTTTTGAACCGGAACCATGGCTGACGGGCTTCAGGACCAGGTGGCCGCCATTTGGGCGCGGGCGCTGGGCGTTAAAGAAATCAATCCGGATGACAATTTCTTCGCGCTCGGCGGTCATTCTTTGTTGGGCGTCAAGATGATCGCCGAAATCCAGGCCAAGACCGGCATGGAGGAAGAGCTCAATCTTTCCGACCTGCTGGAATTTCCCACTCTTGGCGCTTTCGTCCAGCATTTGGAAAATTTGACGGCCCCCAGCGAAGAGTCCGGCAGCATTTAGTACCAAGCGGCGGCCAGCAGCAGATCGCCATCCACGGCAAAGCGTCCTGTCAGGACTCTATCCGCTCCGGCGGCGACAAAGCCGCCTTCCGTGCGGGTCACGGCGATCTCGCGAAAGTGCGGCGCGGTGCCCCAGGCTTTGTAGCAAGCTTCCTTGGCGCAAAAGAAAAGCGTGGCTGCGCGCTCGCGGTCTTCGTCATCCAGCCTTTCCAGATAGTCGCGTTCGCCGCTCCCGAACACCCTCGGCCAAATATCCGGGCTCACCGCACCCACCCGTTCCGCATCCAGGCCGGCGCCGGAAAAGCGGCTTGCATCCGCGGCCAGCGCCGCCGCATAGCCGGATGTGTGGGTGATGCTGCCCACCACCCCTTCCGGCCAGTGCGGTGCGCCATTGCCGCGCTTGCCGATGGGCGCTTCGCCGCGGCCCAGCGCCGTCAGCGCCTGATGCGCGCAAAAGCGCCCAAGCGCGAAATCGCGGCGACGCTTGGGCGCGGCATTGGCCACCAGCACTTCTTCTTCCGGGACAAGCAAGACCGGCTGACCCGCATCCTCTATCTCAGCCCCGAAAATGCCCGGCGCAAGGATGCGCGATATCAGGCTCATCCAGCGGGAACCGTTTCCGCGAAAACCTGAAACAGCCCCGCGGTGAAACTGTCCTGATCGGCCGGACTGACTGCGCCCTGATAGAAATGCAGCGACACCAGCGCCTCATGGCCTTTGTCCATCACATGCAGGAACAAGGGCGAAGAGCGCCGCGGCCATTGCTGGGGCGGCAAGGTCACGATCTCCGGCGGCCAGGACAGCGCGGCGGTGTCATCGGGACCGGCTTTCTTTTCCGCCCGTTCCCGCGCCGTGCCCATGGAATAATAGTTGAACACCGCCGGAATCTTGTTGGGATAATCCGGCGCTTCGACACCGGGGCGCACGCAATGGGGCGCCCAAAAATGCAAGGTGGGAATGCGCAAGGCGAGCGCCGCATCATATTCCGCCAGAATGGCGCGCATCACACTCTCGAAATCCGCCGTCGCGGGCGCGACAATCTCCACCGCATCGGCGCAAAACATCAGGCCGACCATGTTCGACAGTTCCAGCGAGGTCCGCTTGTCTCCCAAGACTCGGATGGGAAAGCGCTCCAGCTTGGACCAGCGCGCCATGGCGATGGCAAAGATGGTCAGATAGATCAGGAAAGGCGTCACCTTCCAACCGTCCGCCAGGCGGCGAACCCTGTCCAGGACCCGGCTGGGAATGGTGAAATTGCGCACCATGCGGATGCCATTGCCCCACAACAGAGGCGCGCCGTCGGAAGGCGCCTTGACGGTCGGCTGGGCGTGATACCAGTCCCGCCAGTGCGCGATCAGCGCCTCGCCCTGAGGGCCGGCGAGAAATTCCCGTTCCGCCAGGGAATAGTCGTTATAGGACCCCGCGGGCGCGGCGCGGGGGCCGCCATGCTCCAGGATATCGTGGATCTCATCGATGATGATGTTGCGCGTGCCGGCATCGGCGATCATGTGCGCGGACGACAACACCCCAACGCTTTCACCGCCGGGAAGCGCGAAGACCTTGGCCCGGGTCAGCCATTCGCCTTCAATCAGATTGACCTGGGCGCAGAATTCCTGGGCGCGCTTGAAAGCGGCCTCGATGGCGTTTTCCGGACCGAGATGACGCAAATCCTCCTGCTCGATCGCAAAAGCGTCGGCGGAATTCAGAATGGCCCTCAAGACGCCGTCCACGGCCTCGAAGCGGACACGCAAAGCGTCGTAACGCGCGATCACCTGCGCGATGGCGGCGGCGACCAATGACGCATCGTGACGGAACCTGTCCATCATCGGAATGTTCAAGGCGACGGGGCGGCCCTCTTGCGGGCCTCCCGCAAAGGCCCGCCACATTTCGTGCGCCACGGACGGGGTGAGCGGGCCGGGCAAAGCCGGGACAGCGCGCAACGCCTTGGCGGCGCCGCGGGCGCGCAGATAACCGGTGATCTCCGCGCGATGGGCGCGCAACTGCGCCTTGTCCGCCTCGGTCAGCGCGTCTTTGGGAGAGCGATAACGGATTTCTTCATTCGCCAGAGACAGAAGAATGCCCCGGCTTTCCAGTCCTGAAATCAGCCTGCCGATGGTCATGCGCGCACGCATGATACGGTGGACGCTGCCAACGCGGCAACCGCAACAGGCAAGAGCGCAAACCCGCCAGGACGCGCCACCCAGCCGCCACGTTTCGGTGAACGGGACATGACAGAATCGTCCGAAGCTGCCGCGTAGTTATGCCACGAGCGCGCGGGATGTGAAATCGGACAGATTACAGAACGGCGCTTGGTATGGAAGCGATCTGGCTTTCCCAGCTTTGGTCGTCCTGGCTGCGTCGGGGCGTATAGCGGCACAGGCCCATGACGAAGGTCGGCTCGTCGTTCGCGTTCGCCAACGGGACAAATAGATTTTCCGCATCGAGATATTCGCGGCCCTCAAGATGGACACGTCCCAGGAAGCGCATAGGCTGGCCGCCATCCAGAACCAGATCACAGCAATCAATCCAACGCGGCAAATGTTCCGGCAAAAGCGTCTCCTCGAACATTTTGCCGGTGTTATCCCCGGCCATATCGGTGAGATTGGTTCCGATCAGCCGCCAGCGGTAGCGGGAAGGATTGTGACCGACTCGTTCAAACATTACGATATTGCGCAATATGTCCTTCAGATCACGCGGCGTGATGGCGGATCGTTGGGGCATCGGGCGATCGCCAGCCTTGGCCCGCCACACTTCCAGAAGATGATCGTGAAAATGGTCGCTAAACGTCAAAGTGGGGTCACAATAGTGAAACCACTTTTCCCGGGCCGCCCTCTGGTTGAGGGCTTTGACTGTGGCAATGACGTTCATTGCTCGATTTTGGGCCAAAAACCGTAAATTGCCGGTAAAGCAAAGACTGGACAAACCAGTGTATGTCTGATGAGCGAATCAGATATTATACTGGAAATTGTATCTTAACGTGGAATCAACCAGCGGTTCTCTCGGCTTACCTTGAATGCAGAAAAGCTACGATCCCTAAAGCGAGCATAACGTTGGCATATTAGGTATATCTACGAGTGCCGTTACTTCCATCTCTACCGTAAGAATAGAGCGGATTTTGCGGCAAAATCCGCGGCTGGCCGTTCACGACATCTAGTAACCTCATAACCGATTGAGGATTTCATTCCGAGCCGCTAATTCTTAAGACAATTTTAAACCTACACCATAGCTCACAGAAAATGGCACATCCTCAGCGAAAACTGCCCTCAGACAGTGAATTTCCGGCCGATCGCACCGGCAAGCATCGACTTGACGAGTTGGACGCGGCCCGCGTCGCCAAACACCTGACCATGTTCGAGCCGAGTGAGAAGGTTCTGACAGAGCTTCTTGCAAAAGCAAGGCAGAGCATTCCCGGTTTGGCTTCAACCGCGGCGGCCTTGAAGGTGCAAGGCTACAATCCCCATTGCGTCATGGCCTTGGCCCGTTCGAGCAAATTCAACCGAGCAGATCCCGTTGGCGAGGGATTCATCGCAATTCTGCCGCTGAACCGGATGGGCCTGGAGATGCTGGCACTGGGAACCTTCGACGCTTCCAACCCCGATCTACGTTTGATCGCCAAGCCGGACGAGCGGCCAGCCGGCGTATATATGTGGTGTGTTTACGGTCCCGGCCCCTTGGCGGCCGGCATGGCGCTATTCATGGAAAAAATGGCGACCCCGCAATATGCCGCCGTCAATTTATACTCCCGCCCGAATACGGAAGTTGGTGTACGTTTCAACCACGTTCTGGGTTTCGTAAAAGGCACCCAGGTCGGCAATATAGAGGCGCCGAATGTCTGGATATTCAATCGCGGTAGACAGGCCCCGAATTACGACAGCTATGTTCCCCATTCCGGCAAGCAAGATATCGGGATCACCATCGCGCATACTTTTGACGATCTGATGCGCGTCGCCGCGATTCGCAATGCCGTCTATATCGGCGAACAGGAATGCCCCTATGACGAGGAGTATGACGGCAACGATCTGTCCGCCACGCATCTGTTGGCCTATATCGGCGATGAGCCCGTGGGCTGTCTGCGGCTTCGTTTCTTTGCCGATTTCGCCAAGTTCGAACGGGTAGCGATCCGGAAGGAGTTTCGCAAATCCCGGGCGGCAATACAGCTCGTGCAAGCCAGCCTCAAATTTTGCCAGAAGAAAGGCTATAGGCGCGTCCTCGGCCACGCCCAAACGCGGTTAATCGCATTCTGGACCCGGTTCGGTTTTCGCCCGTTGGAAGGCCGCAAGCCTTTTGTGTTTTCCGACTATGACTATGTTGAAATGGTCGCCGAGCTCGAACACGATCCAGATGCCATCTCTTTGAGCACAGATCCTTACATTTTGATCCGGCCGGAAGGCCGTTGGCATGCGCCTGGCGTCCTGGAGACATCCTCGTCGCGCCCCGCCAGCAACCCTTCGGTTGTCAAAAAACGATAAATTGTCAGCATTTCAGCGAAAAGTATGATCTACGGCCAGTGGTTGCGTATCGCAAACGTCTTTAGTAGCTTCCCGCGCCGCCGGACAGGGTTGCGGGTTACCGTCCCGGCGCAATCATGACTTGGCATTCGTACTGAGGGATGGAATGCAATTTCACAGCCTGATCGCGGCTCTGCCCGGAAAAAAAAGCGCGATCTACACCTTCGAGCGCGGCAAGTCCGCCCGCCATTCCCATGCGGCCCTGCATGACGATGTCGTACGCGTGCGAGAGAGTTTGCGCGCCTGGGGCGTGAAAGCGGGCGCCCGTGTCGGCATTTATGCCCCCAATTCCTACCATTGGCTGGTCCATGATCTGGCGCTGATCGAACTCAAGGCGATCTCGGTGCCTTTCACCGACGATTTCGCCGGCAAGGTCAACCAGGCCTTGCTGGACCAATACAATATCGCCTTGCTGCTGATCGCCAAAAAAGATGCGCGCCTGTTCCCGCAAAAACCGGCGCATGTCGCCTTCATCGATGCGGACAATGAGAACATCGCCGTGCTGGACCGCCCGCCCTCGAACGAGCCGGATGTGGCCGACCAGCTCAGCTTGGTGTTCTCCTCCGGCTCGGCGGGCGGCCTCAAGGGCTTGGTGATCAGCCGTAAGGGCGTGGAAACAACCCTGCCCCCGATTTTTGACGCGATCGGCATAGGCCGGGGAGACAATCTCCTTCTCTTTCTGCCCATGTCGAATTTCCAGCAGCGCAACATGTGCTATTCCGCCCTGTGGTATGATTACGACCTCATCATCACCGATTACACGCAGCTGTTCGCCACCATGCCGGCGCTCAACCCCACGGTCCTGATTGCTCCGCCCGTGCTGTATCAGATGCTGCATGCCGAGTATGAGAAATATCCCAACTGGAAGAAATCCCTCTGGTCGGTGCTGGGCCACGGACTGTCGCTGCTGCCTTCCGCTTCGCTGCGGCAAGACCTGGCACGCATCCTGTTTCGCGACTTCTACAAGCAGTTCGGCGGCAGGATACGCCTGCTGGCCACCGGCATGGCGCCCATACGCAGCACAATCGGAAAGTTCTTCCAACAGCTGCAACTGCCATTGTGTGAGTCCTATGGCATGGTGGAAGCCGGCTCGCTTACCTATCGTCCGCCCAATTCCAAAGAGTTCGGCTCGGTGGGAAAATTGCTTCCCAGCGTAAACGTCTCTTTCGAGCCCGATGGTGAAATCATCGTCAGCCGGGACAACCCTCTGACCCTGCGCTACTTCCAGTGCGCCGAAGGCGAAAATGAACGCACTTTCGTGGCACCCAACCGTATCGCCACGGGCGATCTGGGCAGGTTGGACGCGGACGGCAATCTCTATCTTCTGGGCCGCAAGAAGGAATTGCTGGTCACCCCGGGCGGATTGAAAGTGCATCCCGCGGTCATCGAGCAGGAATTGAACGAATGCACCGACGTGGCGCATTCGGTGTTTTTCCTGAGACCCGGCGCCGCGCATCTGACCTGCGTGATCGACCTTGTGGCGCCGGGCGGCGAGGAAGCGCGCATCCGCGCCACCAAATTCGCCAACGCCCTGTCATCGGCCAGAAAGGCGTCCCAATTCGTGGAAGTGATCTTCTCCGACAAGCCCTTCACGACCGAAAACGGCATGTTGCGGCCGAACATGAAGATCGACCGCAAAGCGATCGAAGCGCGCTATCTGAAAGTGTCGCGTTAGTCCGCCATCGGCAAAGGCCCATGTGGCTGGGCCTTGCGGCACAACCACACAATGACGATGGCCGCCAGGCAAAGCCAGGCCGAGACGGTGAACATGTCGACCGATGCCAGCAGATAGGCTTGTCCCTCCATGCCGCGGGCTATCGCCGCCTTGGCGGACAGGTCCGGCAGCCCCATGTCCCGCATGGACAGCAACAGATTGTTGAGCGCCGGCATGTAGCCCGACATCAGGTCCGCCATATGGCTTTGATGAACCGCTTCCCTGCGATCCCAAAAAGTGGTCACCAGCGACACCGAGAATCCGGCGGCGACGATGCGCGCGAAATTCGACAGGCCCGATGCCGAAGGAATCCGTTCGGCAGGGATTCCATCCAGCAGAATGCTCAGCGTGGCAATGAAGAAGCAGCCCGATGAAATCCCCTGCACCATCAATGGCCAGGCGATGGCCATGAAGCTGGCGTCGGCGGTCAGGCCGGCGCGCATGAAATAGGATACCGCCGAGGCCGCGAAAGCGACGGTCGCGATCCATCTGGCGTCGAACCGCGCCATCAGCTTGGCGGCGATCGGCGTCACCAGCACCGCGACGGCGCCGGTCGGCGCCGAGACCAATCCCGCCCAGGTCGCGGTGTAACCCAGCTGGGTCTGCAGCCAGAGCGGGATCAGCAGCATGTTGGCCAGGAACACGCCATTGCCCAGGCAGAAGACAATGGTGCCCAGGGTGAAATTGCGGTTGCGGAACAGCGAAAGGTCCACGATGGGATGCTCTTCCGTCAGCTCCCACAGCAAAAAAGCGATAAATCCGAGCAGCGCGATCAGCCCCAAAACAATGATCTGGGTGGATTCAAACCAATCGGCATTCTTGCCGGTATCCAGCATGATTTGCAGCGCGCCGGCCCAGACCATCAAAAGGCCCAGCCCCACCATGTCGATGGGCAGTTTGCGTGTGGCGGTTTCCCGGCCCTGCAACCCGCCCCAGCACAGGAATGTCACCATCAGCCCGACCGGCACATTGATCAGGAAGATCCAGCCCCAATGCCAGGAATCGGAAATATAGCCGCCCAAAATAGGACCGCAGATCGGCGCCACCAGAGTGGTGATCGACAATATCGCCAGCGCGGTGGTGCGTTTTTGGCGCGGAAAAATCGACAGCAACAAAGCCTGCGTTCCGGGGAAAATGGGACCCGACAAGGCGCCCTGCAGGGTGCGGAAAAACACCAGCGACTCCAGGCTCCAGGCCAGCCCACAGAGCAGCGAGGCGATGGTGAAGCCCAGCATCGACAGCACAAAGATTTTCACCACGCCATAACGGTTCATCAGCCAGCCGGTGATGGGCACGCAGATGCCGTTGGCGACCACAAAAGAGGTGATGACCCAAGTCGATTGGTTGGTCGAGGCGCCCAAATCGCCCGCGATGGTGGGCAAGGAGACATTGGCGATGGTGGTGTCCAGCACCTGGGTGAAGGCGCCCATCGCCAAAGCGAAAGCGGTCACGGCCAGGGCGAGGCCCGTGAGCGGCGGCTGCGGGGTTTCGTCCGCCCTGCTCACTGCGGCGGCTGGGCGTTGGCGGCGAGGATCTTGCGGATCAGCGCATCCACTTTCTTGCTGACATTCTCGCCGGTATTGGCGCGCATCACGGTCGTGGCGGCGGCGCTGGCGACACGCGGGCCCGACTGATCGCGGATATCGACCTCGGCGCTGACACTAAGCCCGATGCGCAGCGGATTCTTCTCGAGTTCGGCGCGGTCCAGCGCGATGCGCACCGGCACACGCTGCACGATCTTGATCCAGTTTCCGGATGCATTCTGCGGCGGCAGCACGGCAAAGGCGCTGCCCGAGCCCGCCCCCAATCCGACGATCTTGCCGCGATAGGCGACCTTGCTGCCATAGATATCGGTGGTGATCTTGACCGGTTGACCGATGCGCATTTGCGCCAGCTGCACTTCCTTGAAATTGGCATCCACCCAGACATCCGCCAGGGGCACCACCGCCATCAGCGGCGCGCCGGCATTGACCCGCTGGCCGACCTGCACCGTGCGCTGGGCGATCACCCCATCCACCGGCGCCACGATCTTCATGTGCGAAAGCGCGATCGCCGCCGCGCGCAATTGCGCCGCCGCCGCCAGCACATCGGGATTGTTGGCCACGTCCACGCCCGCGATGCTGGATTCGGCTTGGGCCAATCCGCCCCGCGCGGCGTTCACAGCGGCTTCGGCGGCGGCCACGGCATCGCGCGCATGGCCAAGCTCCTCGCCCGACACGGCGCCGGACAAGGCGGCCTGGCGCCTTTGATAGTCGCTTTGCGCCCGCGCCAGCGCGACTTCCGCCTGGTTCAATTGCGCCGAATAGGAATCGGCGCTGGCGAAAGTGCCCCTGACCGCCCGCGCCGCGCGCGCCAGATTGGCCTCGGCCGTCCGCATATTCACTTCCGCCACCGACGGATCCATTTCGATCAGCAGCTGGCCGTGCTGCACCGCCTGGGTATTGTCGGCATAGAGCGCGGTCACGGTGGCATTCTCGCGGCTGGTCACCGCCACGATATTGCCCGCGACATAGGCATCTTCGGTGGTTTCGCTGTAACGCGCCGCGAGCAGCCACCAGATTCCATAGACCAGCGCCGCGATGACAATGACGGCGCCGAACAGCAGGAACCCCTTGCGGCGGCGCTCCGCCATCTGGGCGCGGTCATCATAGATGTCGCTCATGGCTTGTTGTCCTGTTTGGAGTTTTCGTTCGTATACCCACCGCCGACCGCCAGCAGCAGCGTGACGCGCTGGCTGGTCGCCTGCGCCACCAGGATCGCCATCTGGTGGCGTGCTTCCCGCAAGGTCGCCTCGGCGGTGAGCATGGGAATCTGTCCCGACAGGCCCAGGCGATAGCGTTCCCTGGCCAGGTCGAAAGCGCGTTCGGCGCTTTCCAGCGCCAGCTTCTGCTGGACGCGCTGATCGGCCAGGCTGGCGACCTCGGTCAAGGCGTCGGCGGTCTGGCGCACCGCGCCGACCACGGTGGCGTTATAGTCGGCGACGGCGGCATCCAGATCGGCGGTGGCGCGCGCATATTGGGCGCGGATTCTGCCGGCATCGAAAACCGGAAGATGAATCGCAGGTCCTACGCCGGCCGTCAGCGCATTGCTGCTGAACAGATTGTTGAAACCGATCGCCAGAAAGCCCAGCGCGGCGGTGAGGTCGATATTGGGATAAAAATCGGCATGGGTTGCCTCACGCCCGAAGGTGGCGGCCTTGATCCGCATCTGCGCCGCCAGAATGTCCGGCCGCCGGGACAGAAGATCGACCGGCAAGTGCTCCGGCAAGGGCAAGGCATTTTCGATCGCCGCGGCCGGCCGGGTGATGGAGGAATAGGCATCGGCGCCACGGCCGATCAAGGCGGCAATGGCATGGACTCCGATGCCGCGCTGGGCTTCGGCGCGGCGCAACTCCATGCGGGACAA
>CADECX010000057.1 GCA_902825865.1 uncultured Alphaproteobacteria bacterium | reverse complement strand
CAATAGGCCGCGCCATGAAATACCTTCCCCTGGTCTGGGCCTCGATCATGCGCAAGCCCACCCGCGCCATCCTCACTTTGCTGTCCGTGATGCTGGCCTTCACCCTGTTCGGCCTCACCATCGGCATGAACGCCACCTTCGCCAAGTTTCAGGAAGACGCGCGCGACGACCGTATTTTTGCCTTTGCCCGTTTTGGTGGCCTGCTGCCCATCGCCTTGGCGCGCCAGATCGAGAGCATGCCCGGCGTCGAGCTGGTCGCTCACAGCAGCTTCATTGGCGGCTATATCCAGGATCCCAAAAACCGGGTTTTCGTCAACATGATGGACGAGAAAATGCCCAAGATGGTGCCCGAATGGCCGATCACGCCGCAGCAATGGCAAACGATCCGCGACGACCGCCAGGGCATGCTGGTGAGCAAAATGCAGGCCGACCGCTGGAATCTCAAGGCCGGCGACACGTTTGTCATTGCCTCGCCCATGGTCAAAAAACTCGACGGCAGCAATAGCTGGACCTTCAAGGTCGCGGCGGTGACCCCGGACATCACGATCTTCGGCCAAGGCTATATGTTCGGCAATTTCGACTATATGGACAAGGCGCGCACGCTGTCGGATCAAAGCAAGACCGGTCAGTTCCGCGTCAAGGTCAGCAACGCCAGCAAGACCGCCGAGATCGCCCAGCGGATCGACACCACCTTCGGCAGCTCCCCCACCCCGCTGCAGTCCCTCACCGAAAAGGTGGCGTTCGACGTTTCTTCCAACACAGGGGTGGACATTGCCGCCGTCGATCGCCAGGTCGCCCTGGCCGGCATGTTCATGGTTCTGTTCCTCACCGCCAATGGACTGGCGCAGGCGGTGCGCGAGCGTTTCGCCGAATTCGCCACCCTCAAGACCATCGGTTTCAGCGATACCGGCGTGATCGCCTTGGTTTTCGCCGAAGCCGCCATCCCCTGTGTTTTGGGCGCGGGCCTGGGCATCGGGCTGGCCGCGATTATATCCAATGTCATGCCGATGTTCCTGCCGCCGGGCCAGGGCCTGCCCATCCCCACCATGTCGGTGATGGTGTTTGTCTGGGCTGGGCTGTGCGCCGCGCTGGTGGCGCTGATCAGTGCCGGCCTGCCCGCGCTGCGGCTCAAGCAAATGGACATCGCAACCGCCCTCTCTGGGCGATAATAAAGACGGGACGCTAACCCATGCTGCGCCAGATCTGGATCGTTTCTGTCCTGAACTTCAAAAGCCTGAGCTCACGCTTCTGGCAGTCCATGGTGATCGTGGTCGGCCTTGCCGCCACCGTCGGCGTGATGCTCTCCATGCTCTCCGTCAGCGCAGGCATGCGCCAGGCCTATCTCAATGCCGGCGATCCCAACCGCGCCATTGTGGTGAGCAAGGGCATAGAACAGGAAGGCCAAAGCGCCATCACCCGCGCCATGGCGCCGATGATCGCCAGCGCGCCGGGCATCGCCAAGGACAAGGACGGCAAGCCTCTGGCGGACCGCAACCTGAACATGGGTGTGCCGGTCCTGCGCAAGGATGGCAGCAAGGGCTTTACCACCATGCGCGGCCTGGCCGACAAGGGCCAAGGCGTGCGGCCCGAACTCAAGATCGTGCAGGGGCGCATGTTCCAGTCCGGCAAGCGCGAAATGATCGTCGGCGTGGGCGCCCAGATGATGTTCCAGCATATGGAGATCGGCGAAAAAGTGATCCTGCCCGATGGCGAATGGCCCATTGTGGGCGTGTTCGCCACCGGCGATTTGCTGGAAGGCCAGTTGGTGGGCGATACCGAAACCCTGATCACCTCCCTGCACAAGACCAACTACAACACCGTGCTGGTGCGGCTGGCCTCACCGGATTCCCTGGACACGTTCAAAAAGGCGCTGACCACCAATCCCACCTTGTCGGTGGATGTGATCCGCCATTCCGACTGGTATGCGCGCATCGCCAGCCAATCCACCTTCGCGCTGGCTTTGCTGGGCTATACCGTTGGCACGGTAATGGCGATCGGCGCCTTGTTCGGCTGCCTCAACACCATGTATTCGGCGGTCTCCACCCGCGGACGCGAGATCGCCACCTTGCGCGCCTTGGGCTATGGCGCCTTTCCGGTCGCGGTCTCGGTGATCCTGGAAGCAGTGCTTCTGTCGATGGCCGGCGCGCTGATCGGCGCGGGCATCGCATGGTCGCTGTATGACGGCAAGCAGGACCTGTTCGGCAACAGCGTGTTTCATCTTTCCGTTTCGCCGGCGCAAATCCAACTGGGCGTGATCTGGGCGATCGCGGTGGCGCTTCTGGGCGGGCTGTTCCCCTCCATTCGCGCCGCCAGGCGTCCCGTTGTGGAAGCTCTGCGGGCCACATAACGATGAAGTATCTGCCCCTGATCTGGACCGGTGTGATGCGCAAACCGATGCGCACCATCCTCACGCTATTGTCGGTGACGGTGGCCTTCACTCTGTTCGGGTTGATGATCGGGCTGAACGCGACCTTCGATCTGGTGGCAGAGAGGGCCAGGGCCGACCGCATTTTCACCGGGCCGCGCTTTGGCGGTCTGGCCGGGAACGGCATGCCCATCGCGATTGCGCGCCAGATCGCGGCCATGCCCGGGGTCAAGGTCGTCACCGCGGTGAATTTTGTTCCCGGTTATGTCCAGGACCCCAAGAACCCCGTCTTTTTGGTGATGCTGGACGACAATGCCGAAAAGGTCGTTCATGACTGGCCGATCGCCCCGGAAGTCTGGGCCGCCATCCGCAAGGACCGCACCGGCATTGTGATGAGCAAAATGCAGGCGGCGCGCTGGAACAAGAAGGTGGGCGATAGCTTCACCATGATCTCCCAGGCGGTGAAGCGGGCCGACGGTAAGAACAGCTGGACCTTCAAGCTGGTTGCCATCGGCGATGATATCGCCGAGCAGACAAACGGCTACGTCTTCGGCAACTATGACTATATCGACAAGGCCAAGCCGCTGGCTGATCAGGGCCGGGTCAATGAGATCGATCTTCTGGCCAACGATCCCGCCACCGCCACCGAGCTGGCGCAGCGCATCGACCGCACCTTCGCCAACTCGGCTACGCCTTTGCGGACAATCACCGACAAGATGGCCCGCTCCGGCAAGGATTTCGAAGGTCTGAACATCAAGGCGATCACCCATGGCATCGCCCTGGCCGGCATGTTCATGGTGTTGTTCCTGACCGGCAACGGCATTGCCGAATCCGTACGCGAGCGTTTCGCGGAATTCGCCACCCTCAAGACCATCGGCTTTTCCGACCGGGCGGTGACCGCGTTGGTGGTGCTGGAAGCGGCCTTGCCTTGCGTCCTGGGCGCCGCCCTGGGCGTTGTAATCGCTGCGCTTCTGGCGCGGCAGCTTCCCGGATTGATGCCGCCGGGTTTCGGCCTGCCTTTTCCCACCATATCGCCGGTGGTGATGCTGTGGGCGGCGGTCTGCGCCCTGGTGGTGGCCGCAATCAGCGCCGCGCTCCCCATCCTGCGGCTGAACCGGATGGACATCGCATCCGCCTTGTCGGGGCGGGCATGAATATTCTGCGCCAGATCGCAATCGTCTCGCTGATCAATTTCCGCAGCCTCAAACTCAGGCTGTGGCGCTCCCTGGTCATTGTGGTCGGCATGGCCTGCGTGATGGGGGTTCTGCTCTCCATGCTTTCCCTCACCGAAGGCATGCGCAAGGCCTATCTCGACACCGGCGATCCGGGCCGCGCCCTGGTGGTGTCGGTTGGATCGCAGAGCGAAGGCAACAGCAGCATTTCCCGCGACAAGGCCCGCATCATCATGACCGCGCCCGGCATCGCCAAGGCGCCGGACGGTTCGCCCATCGCCGATCCCGGCATCAATTCCGGCGTACCGTTGGTGCGCCTGAATGGACGGGAGGGTTACGGCATCCTGCGCGGCTTCGGCCCCAAGGGCGTGATGCTGCGTCCCGAATTTCATCTTGTATCGGGCCGCATGTTCCGCCCCGGCACCCGCGAACTGATTGTGGGAATCAACGCCAAGACGCTGTTCCAGGGCATGAAAGTGGGCGACAAGGTGATCCTGCCCGATGGCGAATGGCCCATCGTGGGCAGCTTCACCACCGGCGATCTGCTGGACGGCCAGCTGATCGGCGACACCGAAATCGTGATGAAGGCGGTCCGCCGCCCCAACTACAATACCGTGCTGGTGCGGCTGGCCGGTCCGGAGTCCTTCCCCGCATTCAAGAAGGCGCTGACCACCAATCCCGCCTTGGCCGTCGATCCCATTCTGCAGTCGGAATGGTACAAGAAGATCAGCGCGGGGTTTTCCACCTTCTTCAATGTGATCGCCTATGGCATCGGCACCATCATGGCGGTGGGCGCCCTGTTCGGCTGCCTCAACACCATGTACGCCGCCGTGGCGGCGCGCGGGCGCGAGATCGCCACTCTGCGCGCCATCGGCTACGGCGCATTTCCCGTGGCCGCCTCGGTGATCTTGGAAGCCATGGCGCTGTCGGTGGCCGGGGCGCTGATCGGCGCCGCCTTTGCCTGGACGCTTTATGACGGGGCGCAGGGCAATTACGGCACCAGCACATTCAAGTTGACAATTCCACCGATCCTGATCGGCACGGCGATCCTTTGGGCCGCGGCGGTGGCGCTTTTGGGTGGGCTCCTGCCCTCCCTTCGCGCCGCCAGGCGTCCCGTGGTAGAAGCATTGAGGGCATTATAGGACCATGACAATTCACAACGACAAATCCTCGCTGTTGGATTCGCTGAAGATCGAGCGCGCGCCGGTCAGCCGCAAACAAACCTCACCATGGGTTTATGGCGGAGCCGCCATCGGCGTGCTGGCCATCGCGGCCGGCGCCTGGTTCTTCTGGCCCGACGGCCGCGTGCCGGTGCATGCGGTCACCGCCACCGCCCAAGGCAGCGGCGGCGTCAGCGGCGCCAGCCTGGACGCATCCGGCTATGTCGTGGCGCGGCGCAAGGCGACCTTGTCGGCCAAGATCATGGGCAAGGTCTCGGAAGTGAATTTCGAGGAAGGCCAGAAGGTCAATGAAGGCGACATTGTCGCGCGGCTGGACGATTCCAACTATCAGGCGGCCTTGCGCCAGGCCCAGGCCCAGGCGCGGGTCGCCAAGACGACCATGGACAATACCGCGCCGATCTACCATCGCTATCAGGATCTCAAGGCCCAGGGCGCGATCTCGACCGATGCGGTGGAGAACCAGCGGCTGGCCTATGACAATGCCCGCACCGCCTATGACGCGGCGCTGGCCACGGTGGCGATGGCCGAAAGCAATCTGCGCGACACGCTGGTGCGCGCGCCCTTCTCTGGCGTGGTCACCGTCAAGGTGGCGCAGGTCGGCGAAGTCGTGGCGCCGCAGGCTAGCGGCGGCGGCGACACCCGCACCGGCATCCTCACCATCGTCGACATGGACTCGCGCGAGGTCCTGGTCGATGTCAGCGAGAATTACATCGAGCGGGTTCAGATCGGCGGCGACACCGTCATCCATCTCGACGCCTTTCCCGACTGGGACATTCCCGGTTCGGTGATCGCCGTCATCCCCACCGCCGATCAGAGCAAGGGCACCGTGGCGGTGCGCGTCGCCATCAAGACCAAGGACGCCCGCATCCTGCCCAACATGGCGGCCCGGGTCGGCTTCATGACCGCGCCGGAAAAAGGCGAGGTCCAAACCGTGTCGCGCGTGACCGTGCCGCCGGGCGCGGTTCTGGCTGAAGGTCAGAACGCAAAAACCGGCAGCGTGTTTTTGATCGGCTCAGACGGCAAGATCGAGAAGCGCGATGTGGCGCTGGGCCTGAAGACGCCGCAAGCGGTCACTATCCTGTCGGGAATTTCCGCGGGCGACCGGCTGGCGGGCGACAATCTCGACAAGCTGCATGACGGCGACCGGGTGAAAATCCAGGAACAGTGACGCGCTGGTTTACAGTTGCGGGCGGTCCCCAAGCGGCCGGCGCGGTGTGAATTTTACCTTTGGCTAACCATGCTTGTTAACCAAGTCCTTGGCCGTGCTGGCCTTTGATGTGCAAGGGTTCAGCGGCGGCCCGCATTGAGAAAAATCAATTGGCCTGAAAAGGTTATACCCACCCCCGTCCCGCCCTTTACACTTTTATGTACGGAAAGGGACATTATTGTAATCAGGGTTTACATTCGCAAAAATTCACCTTGTTTTTCAGCCTGTCCCAAACTGGCACGGAAAATGCTGACAGGAAACTCGCCCGAGACGGAACTCTCCGACGCCGTCGGGCAAGTACGCATCAGGAGACTTGTGTGGGACGATACAAAAAAATCGGGGGGTCCCTGGAAGAGTCGGCACGCAGCGCGCAGCGCGGGTTGCTGGTGATCCTGGCGTCGGCGCTTATTTGGGCCGCGGTGATCTGGGTCGGCTATCAGGTTCTCTACTGAGGCCGATCAATCAACGCAATCACGTCGCTTGCTTTTTGGTGACCGACGCCACCGTCATGGTTCCGCGCAACAGATCCAGCGCATAGGCAAGCTGGAAGTCGTCATACTTGGTGCCCGGCGCGGCCTGGATCAGCGGCGCTTCGGCACGCTTGGCTGAAACCGGTTCGCCCGCCAGATGACCCTCAAGATCGGCTTCGGAGGGTCGCAATATCCTGGGCATGCTGCTTTCGTCGCCCTGCGCCACCTGAATGTCCGGAACAATGCCCTGCGCCTGGATGGAATGGCCCGACGGCGTGTAGTAACGCGCCGTGGTCAGGCGCAGAGCGCCACGCTTATCGCCCAGCGGAATGACGGTCTGCACCGAACCCTTGCCGAAACTGGTCATGCCCAGAATGGTGGCGCGCTTGTGATCCTGCAGAGCGCCCGCCACGATTTCGGATGCCGACGCGCTGCCGGCATTGATCAACACCACGATCGGCTTGCCGTCGGTAATGTCGCCCGGCTTGGCGTCATAGCGCTGGGTATCGTCGGCTTGGCGGCCGCGGGTCGAGACGACTTCACCGGAGGTGAGGAAATCGTCGGAAACCTGGATCGCCTGGTCCAGCAAACCGCCGGGATTGTTGCGCAGATCCAGGACATAGCCTTGAAGGGCCGGCCCGATCTGTTTCTTGAGATCGCGCACCGCCTTCTCCAGGCCTTGGGCGGTCTTTTCGTTGAACCCGGGCATGCGGATATAAGCGACATTGCCTTCACGGCGGGAGGTGGTGGCGTCGATCGGGACATCGGCGCGCACAAGCGTCACTTCGAAAGGCTTTTTCTCGCCGTCGCGCTGCACGGTCAGCGTGACCTTGGTGCCGACGGGACCGCGCATGCGGTCGATGGAGGCGCTGAAATCCTTGCCGACCGGCGTGCCGTTGATGGCGGTGACCCTGTCCCCCGGCTTGATGCCCGCCGCCGCAGCCGGCATGCCATCCATCGGCGAGATCACCTTGATTGCGCCCTCGTCGGGAGCCACCTGGATGCCGACGCCGCCAAACCGGCCCTGGGTGCGAGACTGAAAATCCCCGCCAAACGACTTGGCGTCCATATAACCGGAATGGGGATCCAGCTTCGACACCATGCCCTGCACGGCGGACTTGATCAGGTCTTCATCCTTTACCGGATCGACATAGTTGGCGCGCACCCTGGACAGGGCTTCACTGAAGAGACGGATTTGACCGTAAGTCGACTCGTCGCCGGCGCCGTGCGCGACGGCAACCGCCAACGCGGCGCCCGCACCCAACACCGCACCCACACCAACCCATCGCGCCGGCTTCATGCCATGCCCCGTCTTTTCTGCCGCTCGCCCAAGCTCGCGGCGTTCGTCACTCTCTGCCCTACGCTACGCTCCGGGCGTTCGGCACTCAAATCGGTCCACTGGACCGATTTGACCGGCAAGCCGGTCGTGCCTCACTCCACTGGACATGCTCACCCACCGGCGCTTACGCACCGGTGGGCCGCTCCTCACTTCTTATAATACATCGGGGTCAGGCCCGCGATCTTTGTCTTGAGACGGTAAAGGCTGGTCGAGCCGGTGAGATAGACCGTCTTGCCGTCCTCGGCAAAGCCGACATTGGCCACGGTTTCCGGCACGATCAGCTGGCCCAGCACCTTGCCTTGCGGCGAGATGATGGAAAGACCGCCCGGTCCGGTCACCCAGACATTGCCGGCCGAATCCACCTTCATGCCGTCGGGTACATCCGGCGCCGAACCCGGCCAGGTGATCAGCCGGCGCGGCTTGGACAAGGTGCCGTCCGCCGCCACGTCATAGGCGCGGACATACATTTCGGGCAGCGAGTTGGAGATATAAAGCGTCTTGTCGTCCGGCGAGAAGGCGATGCCGTTGGGCTGGGTCATGTCGGTGACCATCGCCGTCAGCTTGCCGTCCTTGTAGCGGTAGACGCCGTTGAACTTGAGCTCCTTCTTGGGGTCCTTGTCCATTTCGGCCAGGCCGAAGGACGGATCGGTGAACCACAAAGTCCCATCCTTGGTGAAGACCAGGTCGTTGGGGCTGTTGAGCCGCTTGCCCTGATATTTGGACAGGAAAGGCTTGGTGTTGCCCTTGTCGTCCATCTTCTCGATGGCGCCCATATACATGCGGGTGAGAAGGATCGAACCGTCCTTGTCGGTGATCATGCCGTTGGAGCCGAAATTCTTGTCCGGCGGAGCGTTCTTCATGCCGCCCGAGTCATTCAGGATCACCGTCACCTTGTTGGTCTTGGGATCATAAGTGCGCACCTTGTTCATCCGCACGTCGGAGAACCACAGCTTGCCGTCCTTCCACATCGGGCCTTCGATGAAGATGAAGCCGGTGGCGACCTTCTCGATCTTGGTGCCGGGCGCGATGACAGCGTCCAGGCTCGCGTCCATCTTCTTGATGGACTGCGCCAGCGCCGGTGTCGCAAGAACGGTGCAAAGCAAGGCGGCGGCAACGTGTTTCAACATGAAAATCCTCCTGAAAACTTTATGACGAATTTTGCGGCGAAGCTTAGCCAAGCCTGGGCAAATCCGCCACGCCTTTTTGTCTGAGTTTTAGGGCGGTCAGGTTTCCAGCAAGGTGTTGGGCAGCCGGTTTTTGGGGGCGCCGTCGGGCGGAAAATGCTGGGCCAGGGCCGTGCCGCAAATACCGATCGCTTTGACGAAGCCGTCGGCGGGCTTGCCCGCTTTCATCCCCTCCACCACCGCCGCGACGCTGTTGTTCCATGGTCCCTCGCCCACCGCCTTGTGGATATTGTCATGCGCCACCAGCTCGACCCGGCGGTCGGACAGCGAGGCATAAATCAGGATATGCGGCTCGGCATGGGACAGCCGCGCCCCCACCGCCACGAAATGCCGCCGCGCCGACTGGCGCACGCGATAGGATTTCAGAAAGCCCGGCGTCATCACCCGGCGCACCTTGGGCAGCGCCACGATCAGGGCGACGATCAGGAATATGCCCGCCTGTATCAGCTCGAAGGTGGAAAGAGCGCGCAGGATCAGCCCTTCCATGGCGCGGGCGCTGTCATCGGTCCAGCTGGTGAAGATCGAAGCCAGCGCCAGCCGGTGCAGCCCCGCCATCACCAGCAGCGGCGGCACCACAAAAGCGGCCACCGCCGCCCACATCAGCGGCACCTCGCGGTAGCGCGACACATCCTTGGCCAAGACGCAGAAAATCTCGCCCGACGTCAAACTCTCGACTTCGGTGATCGCGGCGCTGATGCGCGCCTTGTCTGCTTGGTTCAGCATTTCACCAACTCCACTTTATTTGGTCGGTTTGCTCGCGCAACGTTCCTACCAACTTCCGGACGCTCCGCCGCCGCCGCCACTGCCGCCGCCGCCGCTAAATCCACCACCGCCGCCGCCCGACCAGCCGCCACCGCCGGACCAGCCACCGCCGCCATAACCGCCATAGCCGCCGCGGCCGCGCCCGCCACCGCCCGCGAGCAAGAAAGGCAGCAAATTCCAGAAACCGAACACCCGCGCGATACCGATGAAGATGAACAGCACAATCAAAAAGCCGATCAGGCTGCCGCCATCCTCTTGGCCGCGCTGACTGAGCTGCTGCGCCGCCGCCGCGGCGCGCCGTTCCGCCTCCGATGTCTCCAGCGACAATTGCTCGATCAGCGCATTGCTGCCCGCCTCGACACCGGCATTGAAATCGCCGCCCCGGAAGCGGGGCAAAACCTGGCTCTGGATCACCACCGAGGAAAAAGCGTCGGTGACAATGGGCTCCAGCCCATAGCCCACTTCGATGCGGGTCTTGCGCTCCTTGGGCGCGACGATCAGGAGCAGCCCGTTGTTCAGGCCCTTCTGGCCGATGCTCCAGGCGCGGATCAACTGGTAGCCGTAGTCGGAAATCTCATAGCCTTGCAGCGACGCCAGGGTGACGACCACCATCTGGCGCGAAGTCTTGCTCTCAAGCGCCGCCAGTTTCTGCGTCAGATCGCTTTGGGTCTGAGGCGACAGAATATGGGCGTCATCCACCACCCGCCCGGTCAGCGCCGGAAATGTCGGCGCCGCCCAGGCGGGGGTGAGAAGAACAAGAAAAGCAAGCGTAGCGGCGGCTAAGGCCCGCATCGCGGATTGTTACCTTGCGGGTTGCGGCGGAGCCGCTTCGGGCGCCGGCGCAGGCGCCGAACTCTGCGCCCCTGGGAAGACAGACGGCGCCGATTGCGCCGCCGCGCTGGCGGCGAAAGGTGTCGCCTGTTTGTAGGAGCGGTAGAAGGTCGCCGCCCACAGCGAACCCGGCACGGTCACCAGTTCGGTATTATAGTCCCGCACCGCCTCGTTATAGTCGATGCGCGCGATATTGATGCGGTTCTCGGTGCCTTCCAGCTGCGATTGCAGCGCCAGGAAGTTCTGGTTGGATTTGAGGTCTGGATAATTCTCGGTGATCGCCATCAACCGGCCCAGCACGCCGGACAGCCGGTCTTGCGCCTGCTGGAATTCGGCGAATCTGGCGGGATCGGTGATGGTGGAGGCATCGATCTTCACTTGCGTCGCCGAAGCGCGCGCCTGCGTGACCGCGGTGAGCACGGTTTGCTCCTGCTTGGCATAGGCCGCGACCGTGTTGGCCAGATTGGGAATCAGATCGGCGCGGCGCTGATAAGCGGCCTGCACATCGGCCCATTTGGCCTTCACCGTCTGATCCTTGGTGGGAATGGTGTTGACGCCGCAGCCGGCCAAGACCAGCGCAAGGCCGAACGCGGCCGCCAGCTTGGGCAATTGTTTCCAAATCGACATGGAAGCTCCTCCTAGACGGGGCAAAATACCCGCGCTGCAATGTGGGGTAAGTTTCAGGAACTACAAGGGTTAAATTGGAAACCGAGGCCTTGATTTTGCGCGCCCCTTTCCTAGCGGCGGGCGCCGTATTCCCCAAATATCCCGTTGAGAATCTTGCCCGAGGCGGCAGCCGACAACCCGTCGAACGAACCGCGCTTGATCTCTTCCGCCACTTTCAGCATCGCGCCCCAGGCCACCCGCGCCAGCGCGCCGCCGATGCTGACACGGCGCACGCCCAGATCGGCGAGCTCGGCGAGGCCAAGGCCGGGCCCGGCCATCAAGACATTGACCGGCTTGGGCGCCAGCGCTTTCACCATTGCCGCGATATCCTGGCTTTTCTGCACACCGGGCGCATAGAGGCAATCGGCGCCGGCATCGGCAAACGCCACCAGCCGGTCGATGGCGGCGGTTATCTGTGATGCGTCGCTCAGCAAGCCTTCGGTGCGCGCCACCAGGATCACATTCTCGTCCCCGATGGCGGCGCGGGCGGCACGGATGCGTTCGACGGCCAAGGAAAAATCATAAAGCCCCTGCCCGTCCAGCCTGCGGTCTTCGATGGAAAGTCCCGCGATGCCCGTCGCCATCGCCAGCCGGACATTGGCGGCAACATTTTCCGGCGCGTCGGCGAAACCGGATTCGAAATCGGCATTGACCGGCAGATCGGTGGCGGCGCAAAGCGCGGTCAGATGCGACAGCGCATCCTCGCGCGTCACGCCATAATCGGGCTGCCCGCCGGCCCAGGCCGCACCGGAACTGGTCGAGGCCAACGCCGAAAACCCCAGATGCTCGAGCAGCCGCGCGCTGCCCCGGTCCCAGGGATTGGGCAGCACAAAACAGCCATCAGCATGCAGGGCGCGAAAGCGGGCGCGCTTGGCGGTGATCATGATCCCGCCGAAATCCGCATCATCCGTTCGGGCGCCAGATAGCGCTTGGCCGCCGCGGTCACATCTTCGGCGGTCGCGCCTTCCAAGGCCGGCTGGAGATTGCGGGCGCGATTGAACTTGGCCTCTTCGTTCCAGCCGCCGGCCAACAGGCCCTGCCAATAGCTGTTGGTCTGCACCGCGCGGCGATAGGATTCCAGCGCCGGTGCGCGCACGCGTTCGAATTCGTCCGCGCTGAATTTTCCGCTTATGAGCTCCGCCGCCGCCTTGTCCACCGCGGCATAAAAGGCTTGCGCCTTGCCCACCGGGACGGTGGCGATTGCCGAAATCGTGCCGTAGTCGAAGGTCACCGAGGAAGACGCGCTCACTTGCACCGAATAGCTGAGGCCATTGCCGCGAAGATCGTCCAGCAGCTTCTCGCGCAGCAGCGCCGTCAGCAACTCGACCGCGGCATCGCTTTTCACGTCGCTGTAACGGCTTTTGGTGGCCCAGCTGGCGCTGGCCAGAATCTGGGACGATGGCGCCGTCGGCGTGAGCACCACCGGCTGGGCGGGGGCGGCGGGAAAAGTCGTGTCATTGTCCGAGGTGCGCCGCAACTGACGCCCCAGGCGGACGGGCAAGGCGCCCAAAGTGGCGGCCACGGCGTGGGTGGCCTCTTCCACGCTGGTGTCGCCGGTGATCACCACCTCGATCGATCCCTGCGCCATGGCGGGCTCCAGCAACGCCTTGAGATCGGCGGCGCTGGCGGCGCGGATTTCCTCCAGCGACGGCACAGCCCAGCGCTTGTCACCATCATGCAGCAGTTCCGCGGACTTCAGGCCCATCACGCCTTGCGGCGTGGCGTCGGCGCTGCGCATGCGGCCGATGGATTGCTGGCGGAATTGCTCAAAGGCTTCCGGCCTGAAGCCGGGATCCCGGATGAAAGCCGTAAACAGTTGAAGCTGGGTCTGCATATCCTGGGCATTTGTTGCTCCGCCCAAGGCGAATGCGCCGTCGCCCAGGGTCAGGCCCAAGCCATAGGACTTGCCGGAAAGCGCCGTGACGATTTGGGGTGAGGACAGCGCGCCCAAGCCGCCCGCCACCGCGCCGCCCGGAAGCCAATTGACCAGGGCGCGGTCCTTGGGCAGGCCCAACCGGCCATTGCCGAACTTGACCGACACCAGCACTTGATTGAGGCGCAGCTTGGACGGTCGCACCAGCAATTGGACATTGTTGGCAAAGCGGATGGAGGTGACGCCGATATCGGCGGCGGTCCTGGTTTCGACCACCCGGCCCGCCGCCCCGAACGCGGTATAGGGCCAGGCCGCGGCCGTCACACTATTGGCGGAGGCAGGAACCGGTTGAAGGCCGTCACTCACCGCGCGATAGGCGTCCTCGATGGTGGTTTCACTCTCGGTCAAGGCGGTGCGGCTGGAGACAAAGATCAAGGGTTCGCCGTCGAACAGGTCCTTCAAGGCCTGGCCGACAATCTCCGGCGTCAAGTCCGCGAGATCGCTGTCGACGGCGGCGCGCGACTGGGCGGGGCTGACCGGAATCTCGTTTGCCGCCCCGACCGCCGACAATCCGCCGGCCAGCGCGGATGTGGTGCGGGTGCCTGCCGCCTCTTCCTGACGCTGCGCCGCGGCTTTCTGCGCCCTGACCACGGAATCGATCTCGCCCTGGGTCACGGATGATTTGAGCAAGGTCAGGCGGACGCCCGCCAGCGCGGCCAGCGCCTTTTTCCAATCGCCGGATTCATAGCCCGCCGAAAGCGTGGTCATGGTGGCGGTCCGCAAGGCGTCCTGCTCGCCGGTTCTGGCATTGACAAAAGGGTGGTCGGCGGAACTGGCCATGGCAGACAGGCGGCGATTGACGATCTGAAGCGCCACACCCTTGATGCTCAGCTTTTTGCGGGCCAGGACATCCACCGGGCGATTGAGGGGCGGGCGGATCCAAGACAAGGTGACCCGGTTGGGCGCCCCCTCTTCGACATGAAGATGCGCCTCAAGTCCGCGCTGATAGGGAACGCGAAAAGCCGGCTTGACGCCTTGCGGGCCCTCGCCCGTCCAATCCGAAAAACGTTCCGCGATATTTTTCTCCACGCCTTCCGGATCGATATCGCCCACCACGGTCAGGATGGCGCGTTCGGGGCGGTACCAAGCGCGGTAGAAACGCTGCAGGTCCGCCGCTGTGGGACGCTCGATGATGCCGGATTCGCTTCCCGGCGTGGCGGCGGCATGGGCATCGACCAGCAGGAACTGCAGTTCCGCCAGCGCGGCGCGCCGCGACGGGTCGCCGCGCATCGCGGATTCCGACATCACCACCCCGGCTTCGGTTTGCACCGCGCTGGGCGCGAAAGTGACATTGCCCGCGACGTCGCGCGCGATGGCCAGCGCTTCGCCGACATTTTTGGCGTTGGGAAGATCGAAGCGGAACTCGGTACGGTACTGGCTGGTCGAGGCGTTGGTGTCGGCGCCGAACCTCAGGCCCAGCCGTTCCAGGCTGCGGTTGAGTTCGCCATCGGGGAAGTTTTTCGAGCCGCGAAAGGCCATATGCTCGACGAAATGGGAAAAGCCGCGCTGGTCGGTGAGCTCATCGGTCGATCCCACATCCAGGCTGAAGCGGACTGACACCGCATTGGCCGGTGTCTGGTTCTTCAGGATCGCATAGCGCATGCCATTGGGCAGGGTGCCCAGCTTGACCGCCGGATCGGGCGGGATGTCGCTGACCGGCCAAGACGCCGCAAAAACGGGCGCGGCAAGGGCCGGAGCGCATAGAAAGGCGGCCAGCGCCAGGCTCAACAGAGCGCCGCTACGCCAAGGCGATTTACCTATTGCCCGCATGGGCGTGATTGAACAGGCGGGCGCGGCGCTAGGCAAGGGACGGGCATAAACCCGCGGGCAAGCTTATGTTACCGCTCGCCGGTTACGGTTCCTTGGCCGGCGCCCTTGAAAGAGACCAGCTTTTCGCGCTTTTCGCACCATAGCGACAGCCGCACGCTCTTAAGGCTGTCCCACAGGGTCAGGCGGGCCACCGCCTTTAGTTCCGGATGATCGTTCAGAACCTTGGGCAGCCGGTAATAAGGGATTCGGCTGTTGAGATGATGGACATGGTGGATGCCGATATTGCCGGTGATCCAGCGCAGCGGCGCCGGCAGGTCGTAAAAGGAGCTTCCCGCCATGGCGGCATCATAATGCGACCAGTCGGCCCCGCGCGCCCAGGCGGTGTCTTCGAACTGATGCTGGACATAGAACAGCCACACACCCATCGAAGCCGCCATCAGCATGATCGGCAGGTGCACCATCAGCACCGGACGCCAGCCCAGGAACCAGATCAGCCCCGCGATCATCAAGGCAATGGCGGCATTGGTCGCCATGGTGCTGATCCAGGGCCGCCAGCCGTCGCGCATCTGATAGAGCGGCAGCCGGTGCTGCAGCAGAAACATATAAGCGGGCCCGATCACGAACATCACCGGCGCGCTGCGATAGACCCGGTACAGCATCCGCCCCAGGAAGGAGCGGCTGCGATATTCCTCCACTGTCAAAGTGTCGATGTCGCCGATCCCCCGCCGGTCCAGATTGCCGCTAGTTGCATGATGCAAGGCGTGGTTGCGCTTCCAATAATCGAAGGGCGTCATGGTGAATACGCCCAGCACCCGGCCTACCCAGCTGTTGGCGGTGCGGTTGCGGAAGAAGGCGCCATGACCGCAATCATGCTGGATGATGAACAGCCGCACCATGAAGCCGGCGGCGGGCACGGCCAGGAGCAAGGTCAGCCAATAGCTGACATCCAGCGACCACCACATCGCCGCCCACAGGAGCACCAACGGTATGGCGGTGACACACACCTCGAATATCGCCCGCCGGGCGCTGGGCTCGCAGTAACGCAACAGGGTACGCGAGAGGTCTGACGGCAGAATCATCGGTCGTTTGTAGATCAAAATTCTTGCGAACGGGTATCATTTACCCCCGCAAATATCCAGTGCGTGGTGCACCGCAGTTTCCCTCAAAATCGACGGATCGGCCTATTTCCTGGGCATTGGGGCGTTTTTTACCGCCGATTGCTTGACCGGGGCGCCTTTGGCCTTGGCGTCGGCCAGCCCTCCCCCCGCGTGCAAAGAACATTGCGGGGGAGGTGGCCGTAGCTGGCTCTCGAGCCAGCGAAGGCCGGAGGGGGCCAAATAAAAGCTACTTGCGCGGGGCTGGCGCACTTTTGATCGCCGAATTTTTGACAGGCGCACCCTGCGCCTTTGCCGTCGCAAGTAACGGCCCGCAATTCGCATCTTTCGCCAGGCCGGGATCGACAAAGGCCAGGATCGAAGCCAGGGGATTAAGGAAGGCCAAGGCCGCGGCCAGGCCGCCCTGCTGCACCACCGCCCCGGCCTTCAGGCCCAGTTCCGGATGCGCCAGGCTGCCTTTGACCGTGATCGGCGCCCGCAGCCGGACCAGCTGGAAATGCTTGGGCTTGCCCTGCAACTGCAGGTCCAGGGTCTCATCGCGCAGGTTGATGGTGCCGCTGCCGTCCACCCGCACCGGATCGGTGTCGATGACGAATTGCTGCGAAGACATCACGCCATCCTTGACCTGAAAGCCGGCCACCGCGCAGCGCAAATTGGTGTTGGAATTGTCGCCGGCGAGATTGAGGCTCAAGGCGGTGAGCACATCCACCCCGGTCCATTCCGCCAGGCTGTGGCGCATGCCGCCGCTGGGCACCACGGCGATAAAGCTGCCATTGGCATTGGACGCCGCCGCATGTACCGACTTTCCGGCGCCTGTCAGCACGGCGCGCGCTTCGAGCAAACCCTGAATCGGCTTGTCGCCGCCCTTGATGAAATTCTCGGCTTTCAGGTCGGTGATGCGGGCATCCACCGTGCTGACGGGAACATCCTTGCGCCCATCCACCTTCAACGAACCGCTGAGCTTTCCTTGGGTGAAGCTGAAAGCCAGCGGTTTTAGGTTCAGCACGCCGCCCTGCACACTGATATGGGTGGAAAGGCCGGTGAGCGGGAAGTCGCGCGATTTGATGGAATCGGCGCGATAATCGACTTCGGCATTGCTTTGCCTGAGCCGCTCGGTATGCAGCACCGTCTCCGGCAACATATACTTGCTCTGCAACGGGGCATGCTTGCCGCCGCCCACCACCGCGCCCAGATCTTCGAACACCAGCACGCGCGACGCCACCTGGCCGGTCAGCAGCGGAATGTCCTGCGCCGCATCCACCGCCAGATCGCCATGCAGATCGGTGCCGCCCATCGCCGCGTTGATGCCGTTCAGCCGGTACGAGGTGCTGGATTCACGCACCACCGTCAGGGTCATGCGATAGGGCGGCGTGTTGGGCAAGACCAGGCCGGTCATGAAATAGAGATCCCGCATCGTCGGCCCGCTGACATCGATGCGCGCGGTATAACGGTCGAGATGGAAGGGTTGGGTAATGGCGCCGTCGATCACTGCATGGGTGGCGCCGGCGCGCACATCGGCGGTGAATTTGTAGGGCTTGCTTTCGTCCACATTCAGCAGCGGCCCGCCGGACACGTCAGCCAGGAACTTGTTCTTGTTCAGGGTGCCGTCGCCCTTGAGGGTGAAAGCGGCGCGGCCGCCATTCCGGCTTTCCTCGGAATTCACCATGCCGGTGAAATGCAGCTTGCGCACCGCATCGTCGATACGGATATGACCGTCGGTGACCAAGAAGCGCCGGATCGGCGGCAGGCGGAAGGCCTGTCTGGAATCGCCGCTATCCCAATTGGTGCGCCCGCTTTCCTCGCGCAGCAGATAAATGTCAGGCCGGTCGATCTGGACCAGCGGCAGGATCACCCTGCCCCGCAAAAGCGGCATCAGCCTCAGTTCGACGCGAAACCGATCCACGGTTGCGGCATGCGGCGCCGAATTGGGCGTTCCTTCCGGCTGCGCCAGCCAGGACGGATTGCCGATGGTGACGCGGGCGGCATCCAGGCCGGGCTGAAAGGAAAAGAGCTTGACGGAAAGATTGCCGTCGAGCCGGACTTCGCGTCCCGTGCGATAGGTCAGATAGCGCCCGATCGGGCCGCGCATCTGGTTCCAATCCAGGAAATAAAGCGTGACGATGACAGCGACCAACACCGCCAACAGGGTGATGCCGGTCCATTTGAAAAAACCGCGCCAGGTGAAGCGGAAGTCACGGAAGTCCGAAAGGATGCGCTCGCGCACCGCATCACGGCTCCAGTTCAGTCGTGTCCAGTGCTCCATAACAGGCATGACAGATCAATCACTTAAGCAGCGCCTCCC
>CADECX010000056.1 GCA_902825865.1 uncultured Alphaproteobacteria bacterium | reverse complement strand
AGGACGAGGACGAGGAAACCGAGGAAGAAGAAGCCGAGGCGGAATCGGGCATGTCCGTGGTGGATGCCGACGAGGCCGAAGGTATCGAGGATATCGAGGTCGAGGACGACGAGGACGAGGAAGACGACGACCTGCTAGGCGAAGTGGAAGACGAGGAAGACGATGTTTCCGGCATCATCGATCCCGGCATCGCCAAGGACGAAGCCTAGTTCTTACGAATTTTTTAAAGACCGCGTTGCTAGCAATGCGGTGGATGTTTTCTAATGTCGTATTGCTGAAGCAATGCGATGGGACCGGACACCAGACCGGTTCTTGATTGGTACGGGGCCATAGCTCAGCTGGGAGAGCGCCTGCATGGCATGCAGGAGGTCAGCGGTTCGATCCCGCTTGGCTCCACCAAATCTCCCAACAAAATCAAAGCAGGGCGCTTACGCCGGCAACTGGTTTTGGGGATTTTCTCCCATCAAGGGCACAATTCAGGGCACAAAACTTAGTGGGTTGCGGCGCGTTGGCGCAGCCGTGATCACGCGAGGACGCGCGGGCCTATTTCTTCCGCCGTGGCCGCTTTCCCATCGCCTCAATCTGAGCCTTTGTCTCAACCGCCACCGCCCGAACCTTCGTCGCACGGGCAGTCATATCCGCCACCATCTCGCGCCATGCGTCAGTGCCGAACCCCGGCTTTGTCCGATTTTCAAACGTCCTAGTATTCCAGGCGCGCATGGCGTCAGGGAGGAGTTCGGTGAAAGCCAAGCGGCCAACATCGACCGAGTTTGCATCGACGAATCGGATTTCGAGTGCCATCGGGATAACAAGCCCAAGCTCCTCTTGGAACTTCATCCAGTCGGGTTCCGAAATGACGGCGGGGTCGCGCAGCCTAGCCAGGCGCTGATCGAAGGCGGCAACAACTTCTTCGACTTGGGAAAGAAACCACCACGCCGTTTCCAGCGTGTTACGGCGCCTTGCACGCGCCCGCATCCAGCGGTCGTAGGCCAGTTTGGCGGGCGGCCCAAAAATCGCGGCGGCGATGGTCGCGATGACCCCGGCCGCTTGCACGTAACCCGCAAATCCAGGATGGCATTCAATGAACCGCATCCACTGATGCGGGTCCATCGTGCAGGCATCCCAGTGGGGAGTTTCCATGGCAGCTTCCTAGTTCGAGGGCGCATTGGCTTTCTTGTTGGCCTCAGCAGCACCGGCCGCGATTATGCCGGTCGCAAGAAAAGTCTCCAAGTTTCGCTCGACCCGCGTCACTACGGCTTTCGAAGCCACGATGGACACGACTACGCATATTTTGGTTGGGGACGGTTTTGCCTTCCAGGGAAGCTTGCGATTGAAGAAGGTGTCTCGCATCTCACCAACCTTTTTGAAGGGCTCGGTAGGTAAATTGAGAGAGGCATCTTGCCCCGGTCCCAAATCAAATGGCGGGGCTTGGCCTGCCATTGGCGAGTTACAAGTCTGCACTGCGTGTTGAAACGCCAACCACTTTGGGCCGCGCCCCAACCAGCCAGTTCGCCAACCAAGTGACGAAATGCGAACGGGCCGCAAGCCGTGGTTTGTAATGCGAATCGAAATCGTGTCCTCGAAGGGCGAGCCGTAGCCATCAAAAAGTAGCCGCAACCCCGCTTGCGCTTTGATGTGCGGCCGTCGTTCCGAGCGAGCTAACCAGAGCGAAACCCACACTGCCGCAAACGTGGCAATTGCCCCTGCGACTTGACCAATGGCCGCAACCTTCGTCCAAACTAGTGTTTGATCCATAGTCTCCCTGCTCGCACAATTAGGAATTACTTCTGTTTAGCCAGCAGAGCGTTGATTTCGCCCGACGTACAAGCAATGCCCGGCTGATTTCCGTATTGCGGGCGAAGTGCGACGCAGACACGGCCATTAAAGCGATCCCAAACCGTCAGCCAAGGTTCGTTGACCTGATCTTGAACAAGTTCGGGAATGGGTTCGTAACGAAAATAAATCGCCGCAAAATACAGCGTCACAATGCCAATTATTGCGGGAAGCACGTAAGGCCTCATCGTTCTGCGCCCCGTATCAAATCACTGCTTAGGATTGTAGTCGCTGAATAGCCTTTGCAATCGCGCGCCACATAGAAATGCCCTCTGCGTCCCTCTGCTGGATCATTCGGTTCAACATGGCGCCAGCCTGCGTTGAGGCGTTGGCTCCGTAGCTGGCGATCATCCCCTTAGCCGAGCGCTGAATGCTTTGCTCCCTGTCAGCCTCAGCCGTCATTGTCCCGGCTAGCCTGTGACAGAATATAACCGGCCACTGTCCCTAACAGCGCAGCGATTGTCTCGCTTTTGAAGTCAGGGAAAGTCACGCCGACGATTATCAATGCTGGAACAAATATTACTATGCCAAGAGCCCTGAGGCTGTTCGGGCCGAAACCTTGCTGCTTGGCATGTAGCCGCCAGAAAACTCCACCCATTCCCCCAAACATTGCAATGGCGGCGACAATTACAGCGGCCAGCCGTAAACATGGATCGGTCATTCGGCCCCCTATCTCGAAATCGGTTCCATCAATTCTTCAACGACTACATTCTATCGGAAAAACTGGCGGCATTGAGAATTTGCGCGCATGTCATGGCGGCACCATAGCACAAGTCGCTCGCAATGGCTGGGCCTTCTGACAAACGGTCATACGAGGTCTAGCGGCTGCATCGCGCGCCCGAATCAGCTTTGATGCCCGCGAGGAGTGAACCAATGGCTGCGAAGAATTTGGCGCTGAAGGAGCGCACGCGGCTATGTGGACATGACCTCAGAACGACTTCCGATCTGGGACCGTCCGGTTAAGCCCTGGTGCTTGCCCGACATTCGGCACCCATGGTTCTGGGTCTGCTGCGTTAGCCCCTTCTGCAATCACGCCCGCGCCGTCCCCTTGGCGCCCTGGCGCATCCGTTGGGGTGAAACCGATATTTGTGCAGCGATGCGGCGACGTTTCCGCTGTGGCGTGTGCGGCCGGAAAGGCTGTGTTTTTCAGCCGCCCACAACTGACGCCAGCGGCGTAGCCCCATTCCCTGCGGGGCGCGAAGTCCACATGGCAGGGCCAAAAAACAAGTTCGAAAGTTGGGATGAGCGGGACGCTAGGGTGCTGGCCGAATATGTGGCACGCTTTGGCTCCGGCGATGCGCTGGGTTCATTTTTGGGCGGTCCACCTGGGCCGGCAAGCATGTGCGGCAAATTCACAGCGATGGCGTCTTGGGCGGAGGTTGTTGCCTTCTCTCAGCCGTTGATGCGCGAACAGGTGACGCCAAGCGACAATGACCGGGAAATCACTTTCCGAGTCATGGGAGCCCTCCCGGTCATCATCTGGGATAAAGACGCGGGCCAACGGCGCGTGGTGCCCATGCGCTGGGGCTTTCCCGATCCGAAGAACTGGAAAATCCCCAAGCCGATCCATGCGCGCTCCGAAACGATAGACACGACCAAGGCGTTTGCCCCCGCTTTCCTGGACGGGCAGCGCGGCATTGTCATCGTCCGAACCTTCAATGAGGCGCCGGACGTACCCGGCCCCACCGTTCAACACACCGTCACGCCGGGGGACAGTGGCGCCATCGGCATTGCCTTTATCTGGCGTCAGTTCGACCTCGCGGACCTGCCGGGCACGATGCGGGCCTGTGTCATGGCCACTGTGCCGGCGAACCAGCTTATCGCCACGCTGCCAACTGACAGAATGCCAGCGGTTCTGGCCGATGCAGATTGGGCGACTTGGCTGGGCGAAACGGGCACTCCGGGCGACGCCAAAGCCTGCCTGAAGACCGTTGAAGGTGTACGTTGGACGATGACCAAGGAGGAGAGAGCCGCTAAGACCAAGCGCGCGAAGCCTACGGTGTCCGATCCAAAAGGATTGTTCTAAGCGCCCGGATGCCCCTATCATCCCGAAACTCTGGGAGGGTGGGATGAAAATTCCGGCAAAAGTTGAAGCCCGTATCGCGCATAGCATAAAGAAACTGCAATCGACGCTGATTGAGGCGCGGAAGCGCGACATCAATGAGTCCGATACTGCCTTCATCGTTGCGGACGTGCTGTCCGACGTTCTGGGTTACAAGAAGCTGGAAGAGATAACGGCCGAACACGCCATAAAAGGCACATTTGCAGACCTCGCAGTACGTGTCGGAAAAAACATCCGCTTTCTGGTCGAAGTAAAAGCGATCAATATCGAACTTAAAGACGCGCATGTAACGCAGGTCGTGAACTACGCTGCAAATTTACCGTGCGACTGGGTTGTGCTGACAAACGGGCTTCGCTGGAGGGCATACAAGGTCAGCTTCACAAAACCTATAGATCGGATTCTAGTTTTGGATTTGGACCTGTCCAACGTGAAGCCGAAGGGGCCTGAAGTTATAGAATTCTTTGGAAGTCTAAGCCGCGAAGTGTTCACGCAAAGCTCTATGCTGCAAATGTTTCAAGCGAGGCAGGCGATGAGCACTTACTCAATTGCAGCCCTCCTTATTTCAGACCCCGTTGTAGCCATCGTGCGACGCGAACTGCGGAAATTGGCGGATGGGCTAAATCCGAGTATCGAAACCGTGTGCGCGATCATTGAGGAACAAATTATCAAAAGAGAATTGCTTGATGCAGAAGAGGCCAAGCTCGCTTCCAAAGCAGTGAGGAAAATAGGGCGTCAAGCGAAGGCAGAGAAGGCGGAGAAGGCGTCCCAAAAGGCTGAGACGCCCGCCCATGAAAAAACAGCCGAATAGAAATCGGTCGGGAGGTTTTATCTAATGCCCGAAGAAATCGACTGGCTCGCCGTTGCGAAGGAAGAATTAAATCAACGGCATGGGAAGGCCGACGTGGCAGTAATCGGCCTGAGAGTGCTTGCCGCCGACGATGAATTGCTGCGGGGTCATCTAATCAAGCTTGGCGCGGAAGAATTGGTGCGACAGGCACAGGCCGCGAAGTAGCGATTGCCGCTCACTCGCCCGTAAATGGATCGGTGTCATTTCGCTTGGCCCACGCTTCCGGGGTGTTAGCCATTGCCTGAGCCCGGCGCCGTTTTTCAATGCTGGGCTTCGTTTCATCGTTGGCAATAGCAGCCGCGATTGAGCGTTTGCGCAGGGCTGCGTCGGCCTCTGCGTTGGATTGCTTCAGTTGCTCGGCTTCGCGCTGTTTGCGTTCCTCGTCGGGTGTCATAGCGGTTCTCCTGTGAAGATGTTCCAGTCCTGTGCGCCCTGCGCTGGGGGCCGGCGAAGATCGCGCCGGGTCGAGCCTAACGGAACAGCCTTACCGGACCGTAGCTGCATGACCCCGATTCGCGTGGCTGACAAAAGGTCATCGTTGGTTTTCACGATTAAGCCGTCTTTACGATGATAGCCCTGGAATTCCTCTTGCCATTCGATACAGCCCGCCGCGACCTTGAAGCGGTCCGAACGCATACGCGCCAGCATTTCCATTACGCCGGCCTCGGTACTGTAGCCGCCGCTCTCGAAAGTGGCGTGATGCGGAAGCATCAAGAGGCCCTCGCGCTTATAGATGTCCGCACGCTGCTCGCCCGAGCCTTTTTCACGGGCGACGCCATCATGGGGCCATGCGACTTTGACGTTCGAGGCGATGGCCTTCATGCGGCTCGCGTGAATTGCCGGAACGCCGCCTTTGATTTTCAGTTCAGCTAGGACGTACACGATGTCATTATCGCGGTCCCATCCCAGCAACGCGGCGCCAAACGCATGGCTTATCCCAAAATCGATTCCCCAAATTTTCGTCCAGGCCTGGGTGTCCAGCGGGCCAAGGGATGAATGAACCACTTCCTCGTTTTGAATGCGCAGCGGCACCACCAGACTGTCGAGTTCTACATCCTCAAACACCGCGCCCGAGCCCAGCATCGGCAGGCCATCGATACGCGCCCGGCGTTGATGCTCTGGGAACGTGGCGATAAGTGCTTTCTGCCGGTTATCGTCCGCAAGGTGCCCGGCGTCCTGCATTCTCATCCGCACCACGATACGATTGCGCATCGCTTCTGGGGTTCGCTCACTGAAACGCGGCAGGATCAGGTTTAGTCCGTTGAGCGGCGTGAATGTGCTGAACGCTAGGCCGCCCGTCGCCACCAGACGCGCGAGGCCTTCCATGTAGTGTTCGACCGGCGGTTCCTCATCGCACCACAGCCAATCAAGGGTTGCCCCTTGCCACTTGCTGCGGTCCTGATCGTAGCTCTTGAAGCTGACTTCACTGATGCCACCGGAGACATGCTTGACCTTGATCGTATCGAAGGCCCCGCCCGCGCCATGCCCAAGGATTTTGCCCGCGATCAGCGCCTTGGGGATCATGCCAGTTCCGAACAGCGCATCGTCGCCGGGCGGCCCGCATAGCTTGCGCTGGGACACGTCACGCACCGCAACGGTTGACTCTCCCGTGGCCCATCCGCGCGTCGGGCCGTCGAAGCGGCGGCCCTTCCACCATGGGGGATAAAGCCCAGTGGCGAACGTCGCGGCCATGAATGCGCCGGTTTCGCTTTTGCCAAGCTGATTGCCGGCTTGCAGAACCGCTTCCGAGTGATCGGCCGTCGCGTTGCAGAACTCAATCTGCTTCGGATACGGCGTCCATGACGCCAGCTTGTTTTCGCGGCGGGCGGCGACTTGCGCCTCTAGCGTCTTGAGGATTTCAGCTTTCGCGCGGGTCATTTCATGCCCGCCCGCGCGGCCAGGCGCTCCGAATGCAAGATCAGATTTGCCGCCACGGTCGCATCGTTGTGGATGCCCTTCGCGGTCACCAGGGCGAGGTAGGGACCGCCCCTGTCCTTGAGCGTCGCAATGGCCGCGTCGAGACGCTGGGGTGCATTGTCGCCAAGGAGCCGTTGCAGTTGGACCTTGTTTTCCTGAAGCCATAGGACGCGATCCGGGCCGCGCATCGCGTCGATTTTAGCGTTCACGTCGAAGATGCGCTCTGCCAGGGCTTCGCCAATGCTGGCCGGCATCGCCATTGCGCCCAAAAAATTGGCCGTATCCCGGTTCACGTCGTTCAACCAGCCCGGCTGCGCATCGCGCCAACGGAAACCGAGTTGGAGATTGAATTCCTCAGGCCGCGCCGCTGGGAACGTGGCATCGAATTGCCTGGCTTCCTCCCCGCGCGTGTCGGCGGGCGCCGGTTCCACTTCTTGGGCTCTCAGGTTAGCGTCGGCGGCCTCCTTGGACATCACGCCCGCGCGAACCATTTCATCTGCGAAAGCCCGCTGCTGCTCCGGTGTTCCACCCTGGCCTATGCTCGCCGAAGGTTTCCAGAAATCCGATGGCTGCGCAGCGGCAGGCAATGCGGGAGCCGCAGTCGGTGCGGGGGGTGCTCCCACGTTTCCAGTGGGGCCGTCTTTCCAAAATTCTGTCATGCTAATCTCCTGTGGTTGTGGTTAGGGGTAAAAGGTCTTCGAGTCCTGATCGCCCCAAGGCGAGAAGCCGCTCGGCTTCATGCGCGGCCCTTCGCGCCTTGGCGCGCTCGCTCTGGTCGCGGCGTAGTCGCTTTTTATGAGCCGTCAGGTCTTCGGGCGACATTGCCCGCACCTTCCGACGCTGTTCATTTTCGTGAAAACGTCGGGCTTGCTCCTCAGGGCTGACTTCCGGTTCTACTTCCGTAAAATCCGCGTCAATGGCGTTCTTTTCGAGGTCGCCGGGACTGATTAAAAGGCGGCGGGCCGCCTCTTGTGGGAGCCCAAGTTCTGCCGCCATCGCCAAGATACGCTGATCGAGTTGCGCTTCGCTGAGTTCGTGGGTGACTGTCAAATGCGATTGGGCGACGGCATTCATGCCGGCCCGGTCCAGCAACTCCACGGCCGCTTTCAAACGGACTTCCGGTTTGACCGCGTTGGAGTCCCTAATTTCCACCAAAGTTTTTATGCTGCGCGGACCGTGCGTGCGGAGGAGCTTGCGGCCTTCCTCAAGCAGAGCGTCTTGCACTCGCGGACGGTGCGCGATCTGGTAGCCGGCGGATTTCAGAATATCGGGCGACGATGCACTGTAGCCGGCGAGGCGCGCGCATTCCTGATTGCTCTCGCCGGTTTCGATCTTTGCAAGTACGAAGGCCCTTTCCCCCAAATTGCAGGCTTGCATCGCCGGCCCCAACTCTTCGGGGTCGGGAACAGCAATCAGTGGAATGACAGATCGGGAGGTGTGGGCCATATCATTTACTCCGGTAAACATGAGATTTGGAATTTTTGCCTCGGCGGATTTGCACTCCCCGCATCCGTGCTGGCGCATGGCAGTCGGCCCCCCGCCGGCCCCCGGCACCCCTTCGGGGAATAAATGCCCCAACGCTGCGGCGACACGATCCCATAAGCGCGGCCCTGGCGTTGCTGTGAGTCCAGGGAAGGCCCAGGACGGGCGTTCGGGCCTGGCAGGCGTGTGACGCCAGCCGACGCGACGCGCCGGCATGCGGGTGCTGTGGACTCCAGGCCCCGCGATGGAGCGAGGGCGAGTAATCGGAGCGCGACGCTATGGAGGGGAGAGATTGGGGGTCATTGTGCCCTTGCTGTGCCCTAGCGGCGCCGATTGGCCGCTTGCCAGCGTCAAAAGGTAGGCAAACAGCCGCCTTCCCGGCCAAGACCTTCTCATTGATAAGCAGATGTCCACTGGTGAGGCGCATGACTAGGCTCCTGACGCCCGACCTGTCAGCCGCTCCAACACGAACGCGCTGTGCGTCTTCATGCGGTCCACCAAGGCCTCGATGGCCTCAGGCTGGTTTTCATTGCCCGCAGTAGGCGCGCTGCCGGGGAAGCTTTGGCGATTGCCCAGCTTGGGATCGCCGGCCACCCGGTACATTTCATTCGCCACCAGCATCTTGATCCCGTCGAAATCGGCCAGGTCGGGCAACCCACTTTCAGGCCACTGCGTTCCAACCGGCGTTGCAGCCTTCGCGGCCTTGCTCGCGTCGATCATCGTGTGCCAGGACTTGGCCACGGTCCCGAAGGCGTCAGCCAATTCTTGAGCGGCTTGGTCCCGCAATTCCAATTTTCGCTTCACGGTAGCCAGTTGAACTTTGTGCAAGCTGGCGCGCTGCCGGATGATTTCGGCCTCATCGCGGGCGAGTGCCGCGCCATGGGCCTCCTTCAGGTTCACAACATCGGCGCGGGCGGACGCGAGTTCCTTTTCCAATGTGGCCAGGCGGCCATCGGCGCCGTCCACATTCAAGACTGCATCAAGGGCAATCGCGCCGTGTTGGGCCTTAAGCCCCTCTAGCCGGGATTGGGCAAGCCCAAGGCGCTGCAAGACTTCGGGGGCTTGAATAACCGGCGCGGCCGGCGTCGGCTTGCGGCGCAAATTTTCAATTATGGACGACATTGGAAACTCCTATTGGGGCCACGGTTGGGGAGAAGGTCCGCGCAACGGGCCGTGATTGCGCAGGACAGGTTTGGAAATGGTCCCCAACGCCGTGAGGGGCGGCGTTGGGGTCGCGCCCGGCCGCCGGAAGGGGACAGCGGCAGGGCGTGTTGGAAAATTTCGGGGTGAAGGAGCCGCAGGTTTCCGGTCCCCGATCTGAGGGGCTGCGAACCCGAAGGCGCCTGACGGTGCCATTGCGGCCGTAAACCACACTGGGTCTGCCGTAGGATGCGCCGCGCGGCGGAATGACATCGACCTGGGGCCGACGAATAGGAACTGTTCCTGACGATGCGCCCTCCTGAACAAACCCCGCCCTTCTTAGTGGGGCGGTGTTGTGTTCAGGGATCAGGGTGGAAAGCTGAACAATGGGGCTGAACAAATTCAGGCGATGTTCAGGGCCAACGTAAGTCCCTGCTGAGACTCGCATTTCCTCCTGAACACTCAGCCTGCCCAAATTGCCGCGGATGTTCAGGCGCCCGCTTTCGGCCCTGAACATGCTCCTGAACACGTTTTTGCGGATGCTCGCGTCAAGCATGGTGCGCCTCGCCTGAAATCGGGCCGGGGGCGATGGCCCATTGGCGCCCGCGCCCATCCTGTCTCACCACATAGGCGGCGAAGGGGCCGGCCTCCCTGCCGTCCCGGTTCAAGATGGTCACAAGCGAAGCAATTTCCTGGGGGGACGCCTCTAGGCCATCGCACGTGGCCTCATGGCGCAACCGTGCGATTTCGGCGGCGAGGGGCCGCGTGGGGACACCGCCCACTTTGCCGGTCCATTCGTTCGCGCCGCTGGGGCAAGCGCCCAACACGGCCAGGGCGGCTGATACTTCCGGGGTGCGAAGTCCAACCTGCTGGCCGGCTGCGCGCCGGGCATCGTCCTTGTCGGCATAGGTCATGATGGCGGCGCCGTGACGGCTTTGTGCCTTCAAGTAGAAAGGCTCGGGGGCCTCGCCATCGCGCATCTTGGCGCAACGGACCCTCACAATTTCGCCGCCATCCGTCCGGGTCAGTTCATAGGCGAAATCGACGTTATCCAAGAACGCCGATGATCCCCGGACCTCACGTTCCCCTTCCTTGCCCGCGTGGGCGAGGATGACAACCGTGCATTGGAACAGCCCGGACAATTCGTGCGCCATCTGCATTGCTTGGGTGGCGACAGCCGCGTCGTTCTGATCCTGGCCTGACAGCATGATGGACAGGTGGTCGATACCGATAAACTTGGGCTTCAGCCCGCGAGCCCTGATCGTCTCCGCCAATGCCACCCATTCTTCAGGGCGATCAGCCTTCGGGACTTTGGTGACCAATAGAAGCGGGTACTGATCCAGGGTGAGGCCGTGGCTGCTCGCACGCGCTTCGATGCGGTTCTTGAGGCCGCTGAGGCCTTCGCCTGCAACCTCAACTACGTCACCCTGCTCCGTGTCGAAATGACCGAACGCCTTCGTGCCGGTCAGAAGACTGTCACCGAGGTCCAGTTTTGTGGTCGTCTTGAAGGTGCCAAACTTTCCGAAAATAATCCCGACAGCGGGGATCGGCAGGAGGCCCTTAACAAGCCAACGCGGCGGAATGATCTTGCTGATCTCACCACCCATATATGACGGCAGCACGTCCTTGCCCGCGTGGTCATGCTGGGCACCATCGTTCTGCGCCTCTGGCTCATGTGGCAACGTCGCCAGATAGCCCTTGTACGTCTCTGATAGGTCTTCGCGCGGTGCCAGCGTTCCCGGCCAGCCCGCGTCGCGCGCCGCCGCCGCTATCGTGCCGACGCCAACGCCACCATCCTTCGGCGGCATCGTGTCGAGCACGCGGTCAACCGCATCCGGGCCGCCATTCTCTTTTAGATATCCTGACGGCGGCGCCTCGCTATACCGGCCGAGACGATCCAGCTTGCCTTCCGAAAACTCATGCGCGATCTGCCGCGCTTCCTGACAGTTGGCGGCGCCGATGCCTGCAACATAGTCGCGCCAGATGGGATACGGCGCATTGGGCTCAAGATAGCCAGCGGCTTGGCGAAGGAACGCGGGATCAACGGGCGCACCAGACGCGGCGGACACTTGCGCGGTGGCCGCTATCTCTGGCAGCCCCACCACGATCTCGGCGGCCGCGTGGCCCAATTCCCAGCGTTCGGCCCCGTCGGTGAAATCGGTAAGCGTGACGGGCACGCCGGGAAGACCATTCTTAAGGTGAAGCGTGCCAGCCAGGCGCATGACCCGCGAGGGGTTGCAGACAGCCGGGTCAGTTCCATAGTGCGCGGCAAGACGCTTCTGCACCGCGCGGAAATTCTCCACCGGCAAATCGGTGACTAGCCAATAGGCGTGCCAGTGCGTCGCGTCGCGCTGGACAATGAAATCAGGGTGGACGTGCCACTTATCGGGCAGCGATACATTGTCCCCATCAATGAAGACCGCACGAACCGTTGTGATCTCGCTATCTGTGTTGCCACCCTCGTTGGGCACGATGAAGGCGCCAAAGCCCTCCGCCTGCCCGGCGGCAATGTCGGGCATAAGTTCGCGGATGGGGCCATAGAGCTTGATCGCGCGGTTGCGGTCGCGGTCATGGATCAGCCGCGCATGTATGGCCCTGCCCGCGTCGCCGGTCAGAAGCGCAATATGGTGCGGAGCGGTCATATCTCGCCCTCACATCGCTTCGCGTTTTCCTCTTGCTCGCATTTGGCGAGGTAGTCGGCTTCAGCTTTGCGCCAGCGCGCCGCTACTGACGGCCGTCTCGGGCGCGGCTTCGCCAGTGCGACGGTATTGGCTTCAATGGCGCGAGTTTGCATATCTAGCTTCTCTAAGAGGGCTTGTTGGAACGGCGTGAACACGGGGGCATTCCTTCGTTGACCCCTCGTGTTGGATTTCAGTCGGTACGTTTTTTGGTGAAGCTGTTAGCGGCCAGTGAGCGGGCGAATTCTTGAAGTGCCTGCCGGGGTGAAAGGCCTTGGCCCGGATGCGCCGTCAGGATGTCAACGTGAGCGCTCAAGGCTTTCATCCCTCGCCTAAAGAGCGCGCCATGCGGGAAGCCTGATAGAATATCGGCCTGCTCTGCCAATATCGCTTTGATCCTGCCGGCCAAGATTTCGGCGGTATCTGCGGACGTTGAGACGCTTGCCAGCTTGGCTTTGGTGAATCGGAGTTGCTGCTGGCGCATTTCGATGGTCGGTCCTGTACGGGGCCGGGTCAGACGCCAGTAAAAAAGGCGCGCACAATGGATGAGGGACTTGATGGTCATGTCCGGCCTCCGATAGCCCGGAATGCCGCGCTGATCTCGTGATCTAGCGCCTTCAACGAGACTTCCCGCATGCCAATGGAGCCTGCGAACAGCAGTGCAGCAGCTGCGAACGCGATTTGCCGGCCGTCGTCGGGTAGGACGCCATTGAGTGCGGCCACAGCGGCCCCGATCTCAGCGGCACAAGCCGCCGCGTCGGCCCGATCATGGACAAACTTGCACGCAAGGAATTGAAGTCGCTTGAGTTGTTTCATGACACCCTCCGAACAAGGCGGCGGGCGTTTTCGTATTGACGGACGGCCTCGGCATACTGTTCGTCGCTGACCGCGCCAAAGCAGCTTTCCACTGTCGCAGTGTCCACCATGCGATTACGTACTGTGCTGCCGGGCTCAACAGTTACAGGCCCAAGCCGGCCATCGTTGGCGCACTTACGCCACCAGTCCCGATGCGTGCCGGGATAGATGAATACGAGTAGCTGGAGAGGGATTTGTTTCGGTCTCGGTTTCATGGGACGCCTTCCTAATGCGCGCAATCTTCTTGCGTGTTTCTCCCACGTTCGGTTCGGCTCGCTAAAAATGGGGAGAAAAGGCGATCTGATTGGCTGACCCGCCACGACCGACTAACAGCGGCCGGGGGCCGCGCGTTTCTCCCCATTTTCGCGTGACAGGATCAGACGCTCTAAACGAACGGCTGTGTCTCAGGATGTTGTGAAATGCGCGCTCTAATTTCCAAGGCGGCTGTGGCCGAAAGGCTCGGCTATCATCCCGGCCACCTGATGCGGCTGGTGCGGGAAGGCAAATTCCCCAAGCCGATCAAGCTGGGTCAGGGCGATGCTGGCGCCGTCCGCTTCGTTGAAAGCGAGGTCGATGCCTGGTTGGACGCGAAGATCGCGGAGCGGGAGCCCGCCTAGTCCTCAGCCAAATATTCTAGGCCGCGAAATGCGTCAACCGCCTTCCGCGCCGGGCTACGAGCAGGCTCATAGCCTCCAAGTTCCACAAACCCCAACTCATCGTCCCCGGCAACATGCTCTACCAGCATCCGGCCGCGCATTTTGTTTCGATAATCCCGTTCAAAATAGATGGGGTGATCTTGGCCGCGCACTGTTCGAGGTAGCTTTTTCAAACCGACCCTAAGATCAAGTTTTTTCCTGGCTTCACGGCAAGCACTATTCACAGTCACCTTGCTGCACGAAACGCCCGCCGCCGAAAGCAACGCCGTGATAAACTTAGGATAGTGACCGTCAGAGATTTCTTGAGGGTCCGACGTTATAGCGGGAGACTTTCGCTTCGTTGGGATTGCATGACCGGGGTACCTGCTCGTGTGGAAGTGATAGGTGTCCCCTGCTAGCTCTGCCATGACCCGTGCGGGACTCGCGCTCTTATGCCAGCCCTTTTTTCTGCTGCGATACTGGCCAATGAGCGCGACGCAATCCCAGCGCGCCTGCGTTTCATCGAAATGCAGTTTCTTCTTGTCGGCGAGTTGTTGCAGGATCGCGACTGCTGCCGTGGTCATTCTGCCGCCCTCAACTGCACAACATTTTCAGCCGGCGGATTGACAATGCGGTCGAGCAGCGCGGCCAGAGCTTCAAGGGCGGCGCGTTTTTCGTCGGTATAGCCGAACTGGTCGTAAACGCCCTCCACGCCCTTGATTACATGGCCTAGAACGCGCTCGGATACGTCAGGCCGGACCCGTGCCTGCATCATGAGGGTCTTAGCTGTGCGGCGAAGATCGTGAAGCCGCCACTCGGGCAGCGTGACCTTCTTGGGGTCTTCGCCGCGCTCCATGGCAGCTTCCTGCAACTTCGCCAGCATGTCGCGGTCCAGGCGCAGCTTGCACTTGGAGAAGCCCGAGAACGCAGTCTCACCGTTAGTGGAGAAGACCATATCGCCCCCGTCAATCTGGTCTTGCGCGTTGATGACGGCCAGGGCCGCTGCCGACAAGGGCACCACGTTGGGCTTCTTGGTCTTGTAGCGCTCGGCGGGGATGGTCCAGTTGCCGTGCCGGTCAATTTCGGTGCGGGACATGCCCCCGACTTCATCGCGCCGCTGGGCGGTGAGAAGCAGCGTCTTGACGATGCCTCCGAAGGTGTCGGCCGGCGCCGCTGCCCATAATGCTCTGATCTCGTCTTCATTCAGCACGCGGTTCCGCTTGGTGTCGCCGGAGCGTTCCATGCCGTCCGTGCCGGGCGGGTGATATTTCCGGTTCTTCTTGGTGGAATACCACTTCAAGCAGGCCCGAATCAGTCTTAGCAGCCGGTCGGCGATCACCATGCCGCCATAGGTCCGCCCCTCGAATTCGATCTTGCGGGCGGCCACGTCATCGAGCAGGGCGTTTATCTCGTCCCCGTCCAGGTCCAAGACGGAAAGGTCGGCCCACCGGGGCAGCACATAGACCTCGAACATCCGCTCTGTTTCGTCGGCAGTCCTCAGCTTGGCCGTCTTGATCGAGGCGATGTAGTCGGGAACAACATTTTTCAGCTTCTGCCGCTCCGCCTGCTCGGCGGCCCTGGTATCCGCCTTGGCCTTCGCCTCCGCAGTCTGGCGGGGGTCATGGCCGGCCTTGCACTCCTTGACGGTGCGGGAGGCCCACACGCGGGCTTCGCCCAGGCTCTCGATGCTGACAGGGCCAGGATACAGGATGCGCAACGGGTCACCCTTGCCGGCGACGCGGGTCCGCACCCAGAAGGACTTCGCCCCGCTGCTGGACGTGCGAAGGATCAAAGGGCTGTTGGCGTCGCGCTGCTCCTTGTACGGGGCATCCTTGGGCGGATTGCCCTCCAGCGTGAGCTTCGTGATCGTCTTGCGGAGCGACCGCTTCCGGGGAACACACTCAAGGACACTGACCATCTGCAAATTCCTTCGCCGACCGAGCGGCGGGCACCTGAAGGACACAAAACGTGTCGCTCATGTAGGTGTGCCCTCGTTTCGCGGTATGTAGGAATGTGCAGCCGGAAAAGCCAACAAAATAAGGGATTTTTGGTTAAGGACCCTCTCCATGTGCAGAGACGTGCAGCTATATGTAGGCGTCAGACCTGCATGGCATGCAGGAGGTCAGCGGTTCGATCCCGCTTGGCTCCACCAATTTTTCTTCTAACAAAATTAATCTCTTAGAGAGAGACTGACAATGTCGTGCGTGTTGTCGCCGCGTTCCGGTGCGCATGTGGTCATCAAAAACGATATTTTTAGGCCGCCAGCAAAGCATTGAGGTCATATCGACTGATAGTGGGGACCGCATGAAATCCAACTTAGGATTGACAATCGTTGGCCAGTACATTCGCCACTCTCCTATCGAAACCGCCAAATGGCGTCTTGGGAGATTTTTGCGCAAAAGACTAACAGCTAACCCCGTGCATTCGACCGTCAGAATGGTCGGCGGCTCATTTATGGATCTCGACACGTCGGAGTTCTTGCAGCGTGAGCTCTATATCCAGCGGGAACTCGACCCTTCGATCCGGCTGGAAATCACAAGGCGGCTGAAGCCAGGTGAAACGTTCTTGGACATAGGAGCGAATGTCGGGTTCTACACTTTAATCGCAGCGAAGGTGGTGGGACGCACTGGCAGCGTCTACGCATTCGAACCGGCACCGAACACCCGAGCGGGGTTGGAGAGAAACATTCAATTGAACGACTTTGGAAATGTTACCACCGTCCCTGTAGCGCTGTCCGATGCAACAGGGACAGGCGAATTATTCCTGGACGCCAAGAAGAATTCCGGCGCAGCGTCCCTTCGTCGCTCACCGAATAGTGGCGAGTCTGTGTCCGTCGTAGTAGACACCTACGATAATTTCGCTGCCCTATACGCATTACCTATCCCCGCTTTGGTCAAGATCGACGTTGAAGGGTCAGAAGTAAGCGTCCTGAGGGGAATGACGGCGTTGCTGTCCAGACCAGATCGGCCCGCGATTATTTTGGAGGTATCCGAATGGAGCTTGGAGGAAATGGGGTATTCGAAAGCAGAACTATTTCGGCTAGTAACTAGTTTCGGATACCGAGCGACACTGCTCACACAACCGGTCGTTTCAATTTTCTCGGGTCAAAATCTCTATTTTCAGTACGACGTTTTATTTGAGCCAACTCTTTAAGTGGCATATCCCCGTGTCACGAATTGGAGTGGTTTAGTTGCCCTCTAGCGATATGGGCTCATTTGTCCCTACCCTTGGTTCGGACATTCGTTCAGAATCTCAGATGAGATTTAACGTCTGGCTAGGTGCCGCGTTGCAACATCAAAGCATGTTGAAACTCTTCCCTTGCTTGACAAATGGTCAGCCGCACTATCAAACAAAACCGCAACTGTTTAGACGGTGACAGGGTGCTGCGATGAGCGAAAGTCTAGATAGCGTCAATCGCCGATGGATCCTGGCCTACGGCGCGGCCAGCGGCACTCTGGCAGTTACTGGCCTGTCAGCGCAACCTGCAAGCATTGCGGCAAATCTCAAAGTTACCGTTACGGCGAATGGCGCAACCTCTACCTATCCCGGTGGTCCTCAGATGCCGTCATATTATGTCGGCATACGCTCAGATGGCCGCGTTGTGTTCCACCTCGGTGCGTTGGGCGATCTAACCAAGCCCTCTGCCCAGCCTAATCCTTACAACCTTGGCCCGCATCATGTGAAAATCGAGAAAGATGGAAACGTCTTACTGGATGCCGATATTCCTTCGCACTGGTGGAACGCTGAATGGACTTACCGGCCTCAGCCCATCGCAATCAAGAGAACCCCGGCACAGATTGTGGCCGCTAACCGAATGTTTCCGTATGGCGATACCGGCGCAAAGGCAGAGCCGCCGACCAACTATGTCTTTAAAGGGCCGATGGATTCAGCCGGCATCACAATTTATATGCCTACCACCGGCGAACGTGCGGACATCGGCCTAATCACCGATCCCAGCGCTTACTACATGCTTAGCGAAAAACCGGGGCCGATGCTGGCTTGGGCTCAAGCTGCCGGGTCGTGCCCGATGCATTTCCGCGACGAGAAAACCGGCAAACCTATCGACCTGATTAGGTACCCCAGAGCAAATTCTTATTCTCAGGATAAGCAGGGGGCGCCGTGGCTCATGCCTGGCATTCCAGACACTAGGGCGCCGGCATTTCGCGGGTTCGGCGGCGGATGGACCCCGCAACAGGCGCATTATTGCGAGATGAGCTATCTCGCCCATGTCGCTACACTCGATGCGGGTTTTCTGGAGGACTTGCAATACAGCGCGAATTTTACCGTGCTTTGCGATGGTTATATGAGCGGCAGCCGCAACATCGCCACGGTATTCGGCGAGTATCGTGGCATTGCTTGGGCTTTCCGCAATCTATTTATGGCGCATGTCGCCACGAAAGATGCTGAGACTGCCGGCACGCTTCCAACCACTTGTCATCCATCTAGTTATTGGAAAAAACTCTTAGACAATCAGCTTGCTTACTACACCCAGACCTACCAAAACAATCCGAACAATCAGACATTCCGTTTGGTCTCCGGCGGCAATCGCTTTGGACCGTGGCAGGCGGACTATATGCTTACCGCCCTGGCCTTCGGTGTGCTCACGGGGCATTCTGATTGGGCACCGCTATATTTGTGGGCGCTCAAGAACGCAATTGACCGTACAAGTGGAATGAGTGGGTACCCGCCCGGCTATGGCGGCGCCTATTATCTGAATACGGTGCCCTATAAGCTGGATACCAGTGGCAAGACGATCAAGGACGATTTTGATTTTCGAAAGCCGCAATTTACTTGGAAGGACGCCTTTCTTTACCAGCAGATCGACCCTGAGAGCAGCGGTTTAACTCAGATGCAGATCGACAAACTTACCGCTGATCCATTGAACGGCGGCACGGCCATGACTGGCCGCGAATATTTGATGACGACGCGCGCCGCTCTGGTCATGGCGGCACATTTGGAAAAAAAGGGTCTTGCCAATATCCGCGGAATTTATCCAGAGTTAGACAAATGCATCGCCAATGTTACGCGAATGACGCGAGGGTCAGTAAATCTGCGTACTTCGGTCGTTATGTGACAGTGGGACTGTTGTGTAACGCAATCGCTGGCCGACGCAGATCCTCGCTGCGACGATGAACAAGACCTGTCAGTTGAGAACATAATCCGCGTGGCACTAACGACTGAATTTCTGGTTAATCATTAATGTCTTTGACGTTAGAAGGCTGGATAACACTGGCCTGACGGATATTTTGTACCAGCGTGATTGATACTACTGCATAGCCAC
>CADECX010000055.1 GCA_902825865.1 uncultured Alphaproteobacteria bacterium | reverse complement strand
GATCGTCGACAAGAACGCCCGCATCGGCGACGGCTGCCGGCTCGTCAATGAGCGGCGGCTGCAGACGTTCGACGGGCCGAACTACTTCATTCGCGAGGGCATCCTGGTGGTGCCGAAAGACGCCGTCATCCCGCCGGGCACGGTGGTGTGAGCCGGCGCCTACCGTAACCCAGAATTAACCGCCGCGTCACGACGAGGAAACGTCGCGACGCTACCGTGAGGCATGACGCTTCACGCCACGCCGCCTTCGCGCGCCGACCAGCGGACCCAGCCAGGGGCTGCCTTCGCGTCCACACCCGACAGCCGCCGCGCCGCGCCGCTACGGCCGGTGCCGGCCGCCCGCGCGAATCGCCGCCATGTGCTCGTAGTCGAAGACGAGCAGGACATCGCCGACCTCATCAAGCACACCCTGGAACGCGGCGGCGACATCGACGTGGAGCTGGCCGCGAGCGGTGATGCGGCGCTCAAGGCCTCGAGCGAACAGCCGCCCGACCTGGTGGTGCTCGATCTGAACCTGCCGGTGCTGAGCGGCCTCGAAGTGTGCCGCATTCTACGCCAGCGCACCGCCACGGCCACGGTGCCGATCATCATGCTCACCGCCCGCACGAGCGAAGGCGACCGCGTCATGGGTCTCGATTCGGGCGCCGATGACTACGTCACCAAGCCCTTCAGCGTGCGCGAGCTGGCCGCGCGGGTCCGCGCGGCCCTCCCGCCCGGCCGCGCCGGTTAGGCGCCGCGGCGGCTCACGACCACAAGACCAAGGCCGGCGACCACCGCAACAATTGCCGCGCTCATCGGAATCCAGGCGCTGTGTTGCTTCTCGGCATTGATCTCGATCGGGCCGAGATCGACAACCTTCTCCGTTTCGGTCCAATGAACGCTGCGGAAAACAAGACCGCCGATACCGCCAAGGACCAACAAAAGACCAAGGATTGCGAGGGGCTTCATGGCATCTCCATAACTGGACGTCACCGCGATAACCGCCAGGGGAACTTTTGGTTCCGGTCCCGCGTTTTTAGAACGGAAGCCTCAGGGGAACGACCATGAGCGGCGGCAGACTGAAAGCATTTATCGTCACGGTCCGCAGTGACCGGTCTCGGGCTGAGACCTTCTACATTCTGGCAAAAACCATGGATCAGGCTCGCACGCGGGCCATGGATCTGGCGCGGCAAACAGCAACAGCGCCGAATCATATGGTCGCCGCCTAGCGCGTTCGACCGACAGGATGGCCTGTCACTTCATTTTTGGCACCCAAGGCCCGCCCGTAACCTGGCCCGGTTTGTTCCAAAGCGCGCCGAATTCCTTCTTTTCCGCTTCGATAAAGGCAGCCTGAAGACCGGGGCCCGGCGCCGTCAGCTTGTCGCCGCCATGGCCCTGGAAGCATTTGAAGTCGGCACGGTTCTGCCAGAACCAGGGACCACACAGATATTTGCCGGCGCGCATCGCGGCATCATGCACCATGTTGATCGCGCGCTCGTAATCCGGATCGCCCTGTTTGTAACCGGTGAAATTGCTCAGATCGCCGGACGCGGCAAACACCGCATCGATGCCGGGCAAGGCGGCGATCTTGTCGGCATCGCGAAGCCCATCCAGGGTCTCGATCATGGCGATCACCACGACATTCTTGTTGAAGGTGCCGCGATAGCCGCCGGGCACCTTGGCATAGGCCTGGGTCATGTTGCCCTGGCTGCGCCCGCCCATGGGCGGGTGATAGGACCATCTGACGGCCTCGCGCGCCTCGGCAACGTCATGCACGGTGGGAATGATCAGCACCACGGCGCCCAGATCGAGCGCATGCTGCAAGTCGATCTGGTTGGCGGTGGGAACGCGCACCCCCGGCACCGCCTTGGCATGGGGACAGCGGTTCCACATTTTCTGCACCGAGTCCCAGGTGCCGGCGGAATGCTGCATTTCCGTCCAGACGAAATCGACACCGGAATTGGCCGCGGCGCAGTAAACTTCGGGGTCGGCATTGCCCATCACCGTGACGCTGGTGATCTTCTCGCCCCGCATCATCTTGAGCTTGACGGGATTCCAGATCGGCGTGTTGGCGGGCGCGTCGAAAGCGGGCCCGAACTTCCACGTCTTCATGTTGAAAGGACCCTGGTTGACCGCGCCGGGCGGCGCGGTCTTGTCGGCATGGCTGTCCATCCCGGCCTTGGCCGCGAGCGGAAACGGACCCGCGGGCGGCTGGGCCGAAGATGTTGCCGCGAAGGCAACCGTGCAAAGCGCAACAAACAAGGGTGATATTTTCATGGCTGTTTCCCCCATCGGCGTTTCTGATGACGCACTTTGACGGCGATGATCGCCATGCCGGGAAGGCCCGTCAATGGCGGCTTGCCCCGGGGTTGCCAAGCCTGCGCCAAACAAGCTTCAATATGCTTGAGGGAGGGCGGCATGGCTTCGCGTACAAGAACGGATCGCCGCGCTGTTCTGGGCGGTTTAGCTGCGATACCTTTGGCGGAGCCCGCAATGGCAGCGCTTGACCAGGTGAGTTTCAACGTCCCCGCCGGCGCCTGTGACTGCCACCATCATGTCTATGACCCAAGCCGCTGGGCTTACGCGCCTGCCGCCGTGCTCAAGCCCCCGCCCGCCACCATCGAAGATTACCGCCGCTATCAGGCGCGCATCGGCACCAGCCGCAGCGTGGTGGTGACGCCTTCGACCTATGAATTCGACAATGAATCCTCCGCCGACTTTATCCGCCAGCAAGGCTCGCGCGCCGTCGGCGTGGCAGTGGTGCCGGCCGATGTCGATGCCGGGGTCCTCAAGACACTGCACGCGGCCGGTTTCCGCGGCGCGCGCATCAACGGCACCGCCGCCGGCAATCCCATCACTCCCGACGCGATGGAGCCTTTGGCGCGGCGCATCGCCCCGCTGGGATGGCACCTGCAGATCAATTTCAATGCCGCGCAGATTGTCCAACATCAGGAGACAATCCTCAAACTGCCGGTGACTGTGGTGGTGGATCACATGGCCGGGATACCCGGGCAGGATGGCGTGAAGTCACCCGCCTATGCCGCGCTGCGCCGTTTCATCGATGCGGGAAAAACCTGGGTGAAGCTTTCAAGCCCCGATGCCAACTCCAGCAGCGGTCCGCCCGGCTATGAAGACCGCGTTGCCATCGCCCGCGCCCTGGTGACCGCCGCGCCCGAGCGCTGCGTCTGGGCCTCCAACTGGCCCTTCCCCAGCACCAATCCCGCCAACAGGCCGGACGCGGTGCTGATGCTGGACATTGTGAAGAGCTGGGCGCCGGACGAGACGCTGCGCCACCGCGTCTTGGTCGAGAATCCGGAAATTCTATACGGCTTCGATCCTGCACGCCGGCCCAAGCCGTGATGCGTTAAACCCTGCGTCCGCTTTTGGCCCAAATCGGACATTCCGGCTGGAGCTTCCACCTACGGTAAGTGGCTAACATTTAGCTGACATCCCGTCAGCCGCGCATCATTCCTCGTCCGTCGCTGGATCGAAGGGTGGCGGGAGGCTATCGTATTGATTGATCGGGGCGTGGGGAAGGGAATGCCAAAATCATTCGAAGAAATTCTAGGTCGTGGACCCATTCAACAAGAGCGCACAATCCCCGGTACTCAGCCCGGTGAAGCCGATACGGTAAGGTATGTATCGTTCGGCCCGAACGAAAAGCCCGCAAAGGTATTTCGCACTGTTACGACGAAGATCGACCCGCCGTTCCTAAGCGATGGGGGGTGCGTCCTCGAAGGATGCATCATTACATTACCAGATAAGACTTCATTGTATCCGCTCGCATTCCATGGCGACGTTGTTGGATGGCAGCGTCAGATTGAGGGGGGTGCTCGCGCGCTTGGACTCCTTTTCGGAAAAATACTGGATGATAGAATCGTGCTCTCTGATGGTCGAGAGATCAGCTTGGCGAATTGTGACATAGAATTCGACTGAAGCGCCCACGGTTGGTGCCGCAAAGGCTTCCATTGGCGGTCGAATGCCGCGAATCCTAGCCGAATGTCCGCTTTTGGCGCTTAGCGGCATGTCCGCTTTTGGCACAAAGCGGATTTCGGCCATTACGAGCCAATCAGCGTTCAAGTCCAAGTGCGCGATTGAGCGCCGGATCGTTGATTTGTGCGGCGAGTTCGCGCGCGCTGAGCCCCGCTTTGTTCTTTTTGTCCAGACTTGCGCCATGGCGGAGCAGAAGCGCAGCCGTGGCAGGCTGACCGGCCCGTATGCTCTTCATCAGGGCCGTCTCGCCATTGGTGTCTGCCCCGTCGACCGGGATCTGGCGATCCAGCAGTTCCTGCACTTCGGTCATGCGGCCAGCCGCGGCGGCGGCGCGAAGTTGATCCAAGACCAAGCCATTGCCGGCTTCACCAATCGCCTTGGCCATGTCCGCCATTGGCGCCGGAGCGGCAGGCGGTGCGGCCATGCGCGCAGCTGGGACGGGCGGCGGCGGCGCCATGATGGCCTCGGGAGCAGCAGGCGGCGGAGCCGCCATGGCGGGAGGCGGTGCCGCCACAGCCAATTGTTCACGGGACGATTCTGCGGGCTCACGCGCGGGCGCTTGATCCGAAGCTTTTGAATTCGATCTTGAAGACGCGGACTCTGACGGGGTGATCGCTGAAGCAGCCGGTGCCTCGGGCGACAAGGCCGCCATCTTTTCCGTTTTCGCAGCGGGCTGTGCCGCCGGCACTTGGGCCATCGGGGGTGACGGCGGATTCAACGGCAAAAATCTTGCGACCAGGAAACCCGAAACAACCAACAGGCTTGCGGCCACCAGCCATCCGCCGCGGGTGGCGAAGCGCGGCATCGATTTGGGGGGCGATACGGGACCGGTGACCGTGTCCTGCGCCGCCGCCGCAACAGCATCCAAGACACGGGCGCGGCGGGCGGACCTTTCAGCCTGTTCCTGCAACAGGCTTTCCGCCTGGCTATAGGCCCGGTCAACGGGATCCGGATCAACCATGGACCGCCTCCCCTTCCGACAGGACCCGCCTCAAGGTTGCGCGGGCATAGCGCAACCGGCTCTTGCTGGTTTCCGCGCTCACATTGGTGATCTCTGCGATTTCTTCAAGGCTCAAGCCGCCTTCGGCAAACAGAATAAAGGTCTCACGCTGCGGCAATGGCAAAGCTTCGACCGCGGCAATCAGGGCCAGCGCCGTTTCGCGGCTCTCGGTCTCCTGCAAAGGCGTCGGTCCAAGATCAGGGACAGCCAAAAGAAACTCTTCCTGTCCCGGCACCAGGCGAATGGTTTTCTGTTTGCGAAAATGATCCCAAACCTTGCGGCGGGCGATGGTAAAGAGCCAGGCGCAAAAACGCGCCTTGCGCGGATCGAAACTGGAAGCATGCCGGGAAACCGCAAACCAGGTTTCCTGATGCAGGTCTTCCGCGTCCGCGCCGGATGAACCGAGCAGGCGGCGGACAAATTGAAAGCAAGCTTTGTCATGCCTGTCATACAGCCGAGCAAACGCCTCCCGGTTACCGTCCATATGGGCGCGCAGCAGGTCAGCATCCTCATCAACCGCTTGGTCTGGCGCCATGACCGTCAAGTTTAAACCAGTGCCCCTTCTGTTGGAATTGCCGCAATCGGGATCACCAAGGCGGATCGGGAACGTAGCTCAGGCGCGGCTCGGCCGGAAAGGCTTGGGGGCGATGACGGCTGGTTCCGGGAATGACGCCCTTGGCGACCAGATGATCCCAGGTGTCATACTCGATCGAGGTTATGGCCTGCGGTTCCTGGGTCGCGCGGACGAAACTCACCGTGTTGATGACCGACCATTCCCTGGCGCCGTGGGCCGTGCCCAGCTTTTCGTCCTGCAGCGCCTTGGAGAAGCGGGACGATCCCATGGATTCCTCTTTCGGAGCCCGCATGGCCGGGGCCTCGGCGGCAGGCGCCGGTGGGGGTGGCGCAGCCCGCGCCATATCCTGCGCAGCCCTGTTCGTGGCCGCTACAGGCGGGCTCTGGGGCGGGCGCTCCCGAAACACGGCAATGCCGATCACGCCGACATCGCCCGCACGAACTGTCTTTGCGGCATAGGACCCGCTGAGCGGCGCGAACTGGAAGGCCGCGATTTCGTTTTCGTTCTTGCGCCAGCCATTGACCTCGGTTGTTTGCCAGGGGCTCAGCACATAGCCGCGCTGGTCGTAATTCGCCGTTTCGCCGGTGACGATATTGACGCCATCCACCGATGCCACAACCAGAACGCGGCCGCCGGTATGATTGGAAAAGCGCAGTCCATAACGCGTCCCCGGCTCACCGGCGACATAGAGCCGCCCGCCATGGCGCCAGCTGCGCAACACCTCGCCTGTGTCGCGGTTGATAACCCGCAAATCCACCAGACTGTTCTGTGTTCGCGCCAAGGCAGGCCTCAGTTCCCAAGGGGCCAAAGCCAGCAACCCAAGCGCCAAGGCTGTCCGCCGCCGCAAGCTTGTCGTGAGCATCATGCTTCTCACCATGAAGGTTTCTATGATGCTCTACGGCCGAAAGGGGCGAACGGGGTTAAAGGCCCACACCGAATATTCGGGATTGTCGCAAAGCCAACCGTATCGCAGGTGCAGCATAGCAATAGGAATCGGGTTGTGGCCCCGGGTTGTGAACTCGGCGGGAGAATGGATAATGGCCCGGTTGGAAAGGGCCCCGTTCCATGTCGGTTGTCCAATCGCCTGAAACAAACCTGAATGTCCTGAAATCGCTCTGGACCTGGATTGTCCGAACCACAGAACGTGTGTTCCAGCCCATCGAGAATCTTTTCTATGTCCTGGTGGTGAAGCAGATCAGCGCTGCGCTCGACCGCATCGATCCTTTGAGTCACAGGATCGAAGGCACGCTGTTCAAGAAAATCCTGCAGGTCACGCTCTATCCGCTGTTCATGGCCGCCACCCTGGTGATCGGTTTCCAGCTGGTCAGGAACGGATACACCAGCCAGACCTTCCTGGCATCCATCGGCATGTACCTGATCTATGGCGCGATATGGATGCCGCTGGAGCGGCTGATCCCCTTCAGCAGGAAATGGCTGAAAAACCCCGACGGCTCCACCGACATCATGCTGCTGTTCGGCAACAAGCTTTGCGGCGACTGGATCATCGTGCCGCTGCAACTGGCGACCATCGCCATCGTGGTGCAGCAGATATCGCCCACAATCGGGCAATCGATTTGGCCATCGGCGCTGCCCGGGGTGGCGCAGGTCTTTCTGCTGTTGGTGATCAACGATTTCTTCCGCTACTGGTACCACCGCTGGATGCATGAAAACAGCTTCATGTGGCGCTGGCATGCCGTGCACCATTCTTCCGAACGCCTCTATTGGTTCAACGGCACCCGCTCCCACCCGCTGGAACGCGTGGGGCACATCCTGCTGTGGAGCATCCCGCTCGCCTTCGTGAAGGCGCCGGTCGAAATCGTCTTCGTGTCCTATCTGATGAGCCGCACCATCGGCCGCTTCCAGCACACCAATATGGACGTGATCCTGGGGCCCTTCGATTTTATTTTCTCGTCGCCGAAGAACCATCGCTATCACCATTCCAAGAACATCACGGAAGGCAACACCAATTACGGCGGCGATATCATCCTCTGGGACCTTCTGTTCGGCACCTTCTATCTGCCCAAAGGCAAGCAGCCGAGCGATGATATCGGCATCGGGGGCGTGGTGAATTATCCCAAGTCCTTCGCCGGCCTGATGCTGGCGCCCTTTCACCACGGCTCATTTCAGGAACAGGCGAAAGCGCCCGTACCCGCGCCGTCACCGCAGCCGGCCGAGTGACCAGCCTCGCGGCCTTTGCCCCAAAGCGGAGGTTCGCGGTTCAGCGCTGTTTCCCGGTCAGAATAGCCGCCCCGGAAGATCCAAGGCCTCCACGCTGAGCGCGAATTTGAGCACGCCAAATCCCAGCCCCGGCAAGACATAACCGAAAATCCACCAGGGCAGCAGGACGAACTGCGCCCCGAAAGCCAGGCACATGCTGGCCACCGCCTGAACCGCCAGTACCAGCGAAATCCAGTTGCGGTCTTGCGGTGCGGCGGCGCGCCCCTTGGGCAGATAGGCATACAGGCGCTGCGATAGGATGGGGATGCCCCGCAACAGGGAAAATCCGCCGATCGACAGGTTCAGCAGGCTGGGGATCATCGCGGAAACCAGCAGCGTATAGGCCCACCAATATTCCGCCTCGAACGAGTTTTGCTTGAGGCTGTTGAAGATGGCGTCGAGCAGCGGCACCACCGGCAAGATCGCCTCGCCGCCGCCCATCACCGCCATCAGATTGAGCGTCTGGATTCCCACCACCATGACGGCCACCAGAAGCACGATGACCAGCACGGCTATGGCGGCGTCGATCAGCGCATAGAAATACGGCCACCAGCCCTTGCGTTCGATGCCCAGCCACAACAGCGCCCGGGTCAGCCCCACCGAGAACCACAAAAAGGGCGCGTTCAGCGCCGGCAACAGCCCGTAGAACAACAGTATCGGCCCGACAACCGGCCAGGCGCCCGATCGCGGCAGCAAACGCGCCAGCGCGATGTAAAACACGACCGACACGGCAAGAAAAACCCACCAGAAAACCTGGCTGAAGCTCAGCCGCGTCCTCAGCCGCTGCCACCTGCTGCCCACGCCGCCGAAGGCGCTGGCGCAAAGGCCGATTGCGGCACAGGTCATGGTCGCGGCGATGCCGGCGCTGAACTCACCGAACTGCAGCGAGAAAGCGATGCCGACCAGCGCGGCCACCGATCCCGCCAGCATGGCAATCAGGACGTCGCCCGCCACGGCGCCGACAACCGAACTCGAAACAATGACCGCGCCGCCCACGGCATTGGGGCCATGGCTGAGAAACTGGTCCGTTATCAGGCCTGCAACCACCAGGACAAGGAACCACAAGCCGAAGCGAAGACGGCGGACCTGGGCGGGTTGCTGCGCGGCGCCATAATCCCGGCTGACGATTTTGCAGCATTTCGCATAACCGAAAGCGCTGGCCGCCAGCGCGCCCATGGAAATATAGCGCCGCAAGGGATCGGCCTCCGACACCAGGCCAAGAACGATTTCCGCCCTGCCCGCCTTGCCCGACATCAGCCAGCCGAGGAACAGCAGCGCCTGAGGGTAGATGAAGGCAAAGAGGATGCACCGGTCCAGGGCGGGCGCCGTCCACAAGGCGGCGGGCTGACTCAAGCCGATGACTTGCTGCAAACTGGATCGCACGGTCGCGCGCGCTTCGCCGAAGAAGCGTTCCACGACATGGAGCGTCTTTTCCAGCCACTTGGCATACAGCCGCGCGGGCGTGCCACCCGTGCTCAGCGATTCTCTCAGATCGTCATAGGCCTGGCTGCCCGATGATCCATCGGCACCCATACTGAGGATCGCGTGATAACGGCGGAAAACCAGATAGCCGCACGTCACGGCCACAAAAAAAGCAAGGCAGATAAGCGACTGATATCCCGGACTGACGACGCCGCTCAATTTGCTCCGCTGTGATTCGAGGGCAAAGGAGAGCAGGACACCGCCGAACAGGAAGATGATGTCCTTCGTCAAATTCGTCGGCATTCAGGCCCCCGAGACTGAAGAAACGCGCGCTGATCAGGACGTGAGCGGGAAAACGGGACTATCGAAGCGATCGGCGCAGGAACGGCGAGACGTCTTTGGACAATGGTCCTTGTGGAACGCAAAGGCACCTGTCAACATCAGCTTAGGGGCCCATACTGCAATATGGCAAGATTGATTCGCGCGCGCCGGGGCGCCCATTCCTCCTGGCGGTCCCGGATGTTTTTCCCGGCCTGTTTCGCCGCTCTCACCACATCGCAGCCGGTTCTTGCCGGCGGGTTTTTAAATCAGATCCAGAGCGCCGGCGCCGCCTCGGTATCGACGGCGGGCCAAACCGCCATCGCCGAAGACGCGACGACGGTCTATTACAACGCCGCGGGCATGACGCAGCTGAAGCGCGCCGAAATTACCTTCACCGCGCCGGTCATTTTCCTGTCGAGCCGCTTTCAGAACAGCGGCACCACCGCCGGCCTGGGCGATCCCGCCCGCGGCTCGAACGGCGACAAGGATCAGAATTTTCCCATCCCAAGCCTGTTTGCGACATTGCCCTTGTCCGACCGCATCACGGTGGGACTGGGAATCTTTGTCCCCTTCGGACAGGCCAACACCTATCCCGACAATTGGGTGGGGCGCTATCAGCTCCAGAAAATCTCGTTGAAGACGGTCGATATCGATCCCGCCATTGCCTATCGGTTGACCGACAATCTTTCGGTCGGCGGCGGGCTCGACATTCAATATGCGCACATCGTGCGGAACAACGCGCTCGACCTGGGCGCCTTTTGCATTGCCACCGCCGGGCCGGTGCCCTGTTCGGGGCTTGGCCTCAGCCCGCAAGGCGCGGACGGGCGCCAGCGCGTCACCGCGGCCAATTGGGGCTTCGGCTTCAATGTCGGCCTGCTTTATACCTTGGGCGAGGACACACAAATCGGCCTGAACTACCGTTCCGCGGTCCGGCACAATTTCTCGGGGACGGCGGTCTATCAGGTGCCCGCCGCCGCCACGCCGCTGACCGCCGGCGGCCTGTTCCAGAATACCGCCTTGCATTCGCCGATGACGCTTCCGGACGTCATCGCGGCCGGAATTTCCCACAAGGTCAACGACCGCTTGACCCTCCTGGCCGACCTGGATTGGACGGGATGGCACAGGCTGGGGCAGTTTCATCTCGATTTTGCCAATCCGGCCCAGCCCGACCAGACTCTGTTGCTGAACTGGAGCGATACGATCCGTTTTGCCCTGGGCGGCATCTACAACCTCACGGACAGGATCGCCTTGCGCGCGGGCATATCCTGGGACCAGACACCGACTTCGAACACCTACCGCAGTGCGGAGCTTCCGGATGCGGACGAGATCATGGGATCGGCGGGATTCAGCTACCGCCTCAACGACCATTTCTCCACCATCATCTCTTATTCCTACGGCAGCTATGAGGCCGCGCCCGTCAACCTTTCCTTGTTCGGCGCGGGGACTTTGGCAGGGACATTCCGGCGCAGCTCCAATGCCCTCGCCTTGCAGCTTCGGATGGAGCTTTAAAGCACGCGAGAGCCAATGAAGATAACGGCATGTCTCATGATCGCTGCGATGCTGTTGGGCGGCTGCGCACGCCCGGAAGACAGCAGCTTCGGGATGCAGGCTGCCCGGCGTGGGGCAGACTGCAAGACCATTGCCACGGGAAGCGCAATGGATGCCTATGCGCATGGTGTCGGGCCGGCGGAGAATGTCTACGAAGACGTCAAGCGGGACTGCCAGGCCTTCTACCGGAGAGAGGCGGAGCGTTTGAAAGCCGCCGGGCAGAATTAATAAGAACAACTCACCACGGGGGTCATGACTTTGACTGTAAATCGCAGAAGCGTGCTGCTTGGGGCCGCAACCGTACCGTTCGCCGGAATAGAGGCATTCTCGCAGCAAAGCGCGTCCGGTGTCCCGACGCTTTCCGTTACCGATGAAGTCCGCAACACGCCCGTTCCGCACCGCTACATCCACGGCTTGATGCGCTCCGACGTTAAATTCCAGGTCCTTCTCCCCGTGGCATGGAATGGAAAAATCGCCATTCTCACGCGCGGCTTTTCAGGGACGGAACTGAGTACCGGAGCGTTCCCGGCGGCTGCCGTCACCAAGGGCTATGCCTTCGCCTCATGCGACGAGGGATGGTCCCGTTCGACCATCGCCAGCCGTCTCCAGGACGACTATTACGAATCGCGGCAGAGCCTGGTGGAGTTGACGGTACATACCAAGGCGCTTGTTCAGGCGCATTACGGACGGGCCGCGTCGCGCACCTTGCTGGTCGGAGGTTCCAACGGCGGCCATCATACACGATGGATGGTCGAGGCCTATCCGCTGATGTTCGACGGCGGCATTTCCGGCTACGGCTACAATTCGCAACTGACCCAATGGGGCAGCGCGGCCGAGCTGGTGCGGAATTACGACGTGATCGCGCCGCGCATCGACGACATCATCGCGCAGCGCGCCAAAGACCCGCGATGGGACCCCTTCCGACAGTCTCTGTCGCCGCCTCTGACAAAGGATCAACTGACGGCATTGCGCAATATCTATGACATCCCGGTGCAGCTCACCAACGGCTTCCAGTACAATGGTGGCCGCTGGTTCGGCTCGGAGGCGGATTGGAAGAAGAGTTACGACGGCCTGAAGGGCTATCTTCGCGATTCCGTACCCCGGTGGGATGAGACGTTCCGTCCGAGCGGTGGCCGGCCGACCGAGGAAGAAGCCAAGCAGTGGAATCCGTTGAAAAGCCCGGCCTATGTGCAGATCGACATGCGGCGGCAGGATTGTCATGGCCATCTGGCCCGCCCGCTGATCATCATGCACGGGACGACCGACACCATCGTGAGCGCGAGCGAAGCGGAAGGGTATAAGGAGCTGGTTGCCAAGACCATTGGGCCGGACGAAGCGGAGAAGCTGCTTGCGGTCTATTACATTCCCGGCATGGCGCATGGCGGCAAGGAATTCGACGATCTGATCCCCGCGCAAATCGATGCCTTGGAAGCGATGATCGACTATCAGCAGAGCAACGGCAGCCGTGGCGCAAAAGCACCCGCCCTCATCGGAACCTATCCGCGTGAGCCGGTCACGGGCCCCGGCAACAGCCTTGGCTTCTACAATCGCTCGGGACGCGGCCGACAAACCGGACGCCGATGAATAAAGGTGCTCGGCGCCAATGCCGCTTTTATTCCGCCAAGGCGTCATTTCCGGTATAAAAACGTACGATGACCGGAGAAAAAGCCATGCGCCTATGTGTCGTTCTCGCCGCCGCCCTCTTCGCCGGCACGGCTTTTGCGCAGCCGCGCCCCGGTCCCGTCTTCGCCGACGCGACCGCCACCCATATCCCCGCCGCGCCCGATCTGCACGCGCTGGATGCGGTGTTCGGCGACTTCGACCGTGATGGCGACCTCGACGCCGCGCTGGCGGTCGAGTATGGCGCCAACCGGCTTTACCTGAACGACGGCAAGGGCAAGCTGCGCTGGGTGGAAGGCGCGCTGGGCCGCACCGTTCATGACAGCGAGCATGTCCGCACCGCCGATTTCGACGGCGACGGCCTGCTCGACCTGGTCTTCGTCGCCGAGGATGGCGCGAACCATCAGCTGTTTCTGGGCCGCGCCGGCGGGCGCTTCGAGGAGGTCAGCGACCGCCTGCCCGCAAACAGCGAAGGCAACGCCCTGGCGGTCGGCGACGTCAATGGCGACAAGCTGCCCGACATTGTCGTCGGCAACTCGGCCGAGAATGGCGGCGTGGCGCGCAACTTCCTGTGGCTCAACGATCCCGCCAGGCGGGGCTTTTTTCTCGATGCGAGTGCGAACCTGCCGACCCCGGCGGGCGACGAAGCACAGAGCATCGCGCTGGCGGATTTCGACAAGGATGGCGATCTCGACATGGTGATCGCCAACCAGAGCCCCACCAACCGCCTGTTGCTGAATGACGGCAAGGGCCGCTTCAGCGATGCCACCGCCCGGCTGGAGAGAAGCGTTCCGACCCAGACGCGCGAGGTTCAGATCCTGGATGCCAACCGCGATGGCCGGCTTGATATCCTGTTCTTCAACATCACCAGCAATGCCGGGGCCTATGACAGGGATCCGCAGGCCCGCCTTCTGATCCAGCAGGCCGATGGCCGCTTCCGCGACGAGACCAAGGTGCGGCAGCCCCAGCACAGCTTCTCCGCCTGGGGCGGTCAGGTCATCGATTTCGACCAGGACGGCGCGACCGACATCGTGATCGGCGCCGTTCAGGTGCCCGGCTTCGTGCCCATGCAGCTGCGCGCCTGGCGCAACGACGGCCAGGGCCGCTTTACCGATGTGACGCTTGCGGCGATGCCCAATTCGGTGATCGGGCGCAATTGGAGCATGGCGGTGGGCGATCTGGACGGCGACAAGCGCGACGACCTGCTGGTCGGCGCCTGGGGCACACAGGCGCGGCTGCTGCTGACCGACAGGGCGCCGGTCCTGGCCGCGCAGGCAAGACCGAAGTTGGGCCAGCCGGAGCCGGGGCGGTAACGGGATGTCCGCTTTGCGCCAAAAGCGGACATTTCGGCGTAGGATTTCGTTCGGATTTGACCGGTATAGTGTCCAGGCAATGACGTGTTTGCCTGTTTCCGGCCAATCGAAACCCTGCCCGAAAGCGCTGAACAAATATGAAATCAATTTGGCTCGCATTGCTTATTCCGCTAGGCGCCTGCTCCTTCGTTCCGCCGATTACAGGTGGGAGTGAGAATGGCGGCACCGTGAACTACGTCGCCACGCGCTATGGTGAGGATACCGCCATGGAAGCGGCGAAGGAGCATTGTTCGGGTTATGGCCGCTATGCGCGGAAACTACGCAATGATTTTGCGTCCAATACCATGACCTTCACCTGCGAAGTGCCGGGGGAAATGCAAGAAGGTTCAAGGCAGCGGTGACGTTGTAGAATGCTAAAGCGACATTCCATGGCTTTGATACAGGATAGCTATGGATGAGTCCGAGCTTTTGCCGCGTCAGCGTCCAATTTACGTCCTTGGATGTCACCCAATTTCGCTCTGGTCGCAGCTCTCATGAATGAAGGAGCGAGAGCCCCATGATAATTCTACGCATGTACATCCCTCAGGCCGGAACGCCCGTGAAGCGCGAGAACAACTCTTCCATCACGCGCACGGCTGCTTCGGCCTCGGCGCGGTCGGGCCTTTCGTTGCTGTTGTTCCAGCTTTTCGCGCGCTGCGCGTCGCCCACCGCGATCACCATGATGCCGTCGCTTTTGGAGCGGGCCTGCACGTTACGGTAAGTCACGCTGTAATTGACCTCCGGCTGCGGGATCAGCCATTCGGTCTGGCCGCGCACCGGGATCATCGCCTTATCCTTCCACCAGTCGCTTGCCGCATAGCCGGGACAATTGATGATCAGTTTTTCGGGCAGATGGGCCAATTCACCCGGCGCATGAAAGTCGCGCATCACGACCTTGCCGCCCGCGGCAAAGAACTGGCTGACCAGCAAGTGACCATACTCGCTGAAATTGAAATACATCTTGCTGGAGCGGGAGGCGTATTTCACCGGCCATGGATTGACGTTCGAGGCCAGCATTTCCGACTTGGGCGAAAGATCCGCAAGACGGCCTTCGGGCATCCTGAAGGTTGGGGGAACAGGCTCGCCGGAGGGCAAGCGCGCCGGCGGCGGTGGCGGTGCATCGAATGGCGTGTCGGAAAGATCGTAATGATCGCACCAGGCAATGGGATTTCCGGCCAGGCCCGTATAGAAACGATAGGTCTTCAAGGAGGTGCGGCACATCTGTTCGCATATGTCGGCCAGGTTGGCGGGGGCTTCCGATGCCAGCGCCCCGATGCTCGGTCCCCACACGCCGTTGGCGCGCATCGAACGCGTGCGCCACAACATCTCCCGCGTGTAAATCGTAACCTCGGCCCCGGCCCTCTGGGCCGTCAGGGCGGTGGTAAGACCGATGATGCCACAGCCGATCACCGCGACCTTCTTGGGACTGAAGGACATCGCCTTCTGCACCTGCATGTCGGCGGAACCCCAGGACAAGGTCCAGCCATCCCCGGCATGGCCGTAATTGTGCAACACCGTGGCATCGCCGATTTGTTCGACGTTCAGGTTGGGACCTTTGGTGCGAAAGGGCCGGATGCAGGACTTGATGTCATAGATCCGGTCCACATGCGCCCGGATTGGCGCCAAGGCCGGCAATCGCTCTATCAGGGGAACGCGCACGGTTTGTGCCGCCGCACTTTGACCTCCACCGGCGCTCAGGCCCACAAGTCCAGCGAACGAAGTCTTCAGGAGATTTCGACGATCCATAGCCCCATGCCCCGGATTTGAGTGTTCCGCTATTTGTTGCCTGGCGGCGCCACGACAGCGTTGGCCTGGCCAGTCGCGTCGAGAGCCTTGCGCACCTCGCCGGAGGCTTTCATTTCCTCGATGAATGTTCCGACATAGGCGGCGGCGGCCGGCCTTCCCTTGGGCGTGCCCATCGCCTGCCTGATCCCGGTGAAGCGATCGTCCAGCACGCGCAACCCCGGGTGTGTCTGCGCATTTTCCACAAGGGCCTGGCGCACGCCCGCGACAGCTTCCAAGCCCTCCGAGAGGAACATGTCAATCGCCGATGTCCCGGCCGGCGCCCGCCGCAGCTCTGCCCGCTTGAGTGCGCGGGTGAGGAACAAATCGTAGGCCGCGCCGCGCGAAACCACGATGCGCACCCCAGGCTGGTCGAGATCGGCAGCCTTGCGAAAGGGCGCGCCGGTACGAACCAGGTAGGTCCCTTCGAGCAGGACATAAGGCGGCGAAAAATCGATCTTCACCGCCCGCTCGGGCTCTATGGCGAGGAAGGCGAGGTCCAAACGCCCCTTATCCATCGCCTCGAAGACTTCGCCCGCACCCCCAAAGGGGATGAGCTCGATGGGCAACTTGAGTCTCTGCGCCAGCGCCCGCGCCAGAAAAACGGATACGCCCGTCAATTCCCCTTTTGCGTTGCGCTGTGCCAGCACAGCATTGCCGTGATTGATGGCCACCCGCAGGACACCGGTGGGAGCCAGGCTTTTCGCGGCTTCCGTTGCCATCACCGGAACCTGCGCCCGGGCGGTAGCGCCCGCCACAGCAAGGGCGACGGGGCCAAGAAGCAATTGCCGGCGTATCAGTGTCATGGCGATCCCCTTTTGCCCGCCAGCCTATCGCGTCACCACAGCCCGATCCAGCGATGGATTGGCCGGCCGGGCGCCGGATACCGCGCCGCGTCTATACCTTCCGAGATACCCATGGACCGGCTTTCATGTCATAATCCCGGGAAGCGCTGTCGAACAATAAAAAGAAGGGGAGAGAAATGATTAGCCGCAGAAACCTGATGGGCACCGGCCTGGCCGCCGCCGCTGTCGCGACTTGCGCGCCGCACGCTTTCGCGCTGCCGGGCGACAAGATCAAATACGCGACCAGCGGCCATCAGTTCATACCGATGCTGCCGCATCCCGAAGAGGGCATCAAGATGACGGCCTATTACGGCTATCACGGCATCGAACCCTTTGACGACGAGACGCGGAAATTCCGCGACAAGGGCCAGGACTACAGGGTGCTCAAGGACAGGCTGGACGCAGTCGGCCTGCAACTTTGCACCATCGGCAGCGGCGGCGAGTATCTGGACACCGCCAAGTTCAAGGACACGCTGAAGAGCAATCTGGACAATGCCAGATACGTAAAGCAGTTCGGCTGCAATCACCTCAAGGTCAATCTCAGCCGCCGTCCCAGCAACGACCGCGACGTGACGCCGGCGGAGCTGAAGGTCATCGCCGGGCATATCAATGAGATCGGCAAGCAGATGGCCGATGTCGGCGTCCGCTTCGCCTTCCATCCCCATTGCTGGACGGTGTGCGAGCGCACGGCCGAGCTGGATTACCTGATGGAGAACACCGATCCCCGCTATGTCTGGCTGACCCTCGATCCGGGCCATGCCACCCTGGGCGGCATCGATCCGCTGCGCGTGATGGATATCTATTATTCGCGCGTCGCCGCCCTCCACCTGAAGGACGCCGAAGCCAAGTACAATGTCCGCAAGGCCGGCTGGAAGGGCCCGGCGCCCAGCCCGGAAGAACATCGCCGCGTTAATCTCTACAAGCGCATGGGCGCGGGCGGCGTCGACTTCCCGGCCATCTTCAAGATCCTGCGCGCCAAACAGTGGACCGGCTGGGCGACGCTCGACTTCAGTGCAGAATTGGGGATTAAGGGCTCCGTTCAGGACGATATGAACCGCCACAAGAAATATCTGCTGGACGTGCTGAAGGCCGACCTCAAGCACATCTGACTTCTGCTTTGACCGCTCCATAGTGGCGTATAGGGGGACTTATGGATTTTCTGCTGAAGAACCGGCGGCTGAACATGCTGATGACCGGGCTGTCGCTGCTCTGCGCCGCCCTCGTTTCGCCCGCCTTGGCGGCCGAACAAGCGGGAGGCTTGCGGATCGCCACCTTCCAGACCGATGCGACGCCGCCGATCGGCTACGATATGGGCTATTCGGTGGTCAAAAAACTCGGCGAGCCGCTGCTGGTCAAAGGCGTGGTGATCACCGGCGCGGGCAGACCGATCATCATGGTGGCGGTCGATTGGGTCACGATCGACGGCAAGGCGCGCGACGAATGGCATGCGCTGCTGGCCAAGACGGCGGGCACCACGCCGGACCGCGTGTCGGTGCATCATCTGCATCAGCATGACGCGCCGCGCGGCGATCTTGGCATGTTCGACGAACGGGTGAGACTGGGCCTGCCGGAACCTGCCGTGGTTGGCGTGCCGGACAAGGGCACGTGGGTGCGCGGCGTGATGCAGCGTTCGGCGGCGGCGCTGGCCAAGGCCCTCCCCCTGGCCCAGCCGGTCACCCATCTCGGCCTGGGCAAGGCGGATGCGGAACGGCTGGGCGCCAACCGGCGCATCATGGGCGCCAATGGGCGCGTGGCGATGCACCGCCAATCGACCTATACCAACGAATATCCGGCGGAAGTCGCCGCGGCCATCAAGGTGGATGCCGATGCGGACGGTCACAAGCTGAGCATCCTCAACCCGGAGGTGGCCAGGGCCGCGCCCGTGGGTCTGGTCGATCCGGCAGTGCGCGTGATCAGCTTCTGGAACGGCGACCGCCCGCTGGCCGCCCTCACCTATTACGCCTCACATCCCCAGGTGGCGTTCGGCAAGGGCATTCCCACCCCCGAATTCGTCGGGCTGGCGCGCGAGCGGCGCCAGAAGGAGACCGGCGCGTTCCAGGTCTATTTCACCGGCGCGGGCGGCAATGTCACCATCGGAAAATACAATGACGGGTCCGAACGCGCCCGCCAGGAGTTTGCCGGACGGATGCAGGACGCCATGCGCCGCGCCTGGACCGCGACGACGCGTTCGGCGCTGACCCCGGCGGATGTGGAGTGGCGCACCACCCACATCTCGCTGCCTGCCAAATACGGCGCCTTCAAGGACGAGGCACGCGCCGTCGCCGCCGCAAA
>CADECX010000054.1:2132-20099 GCA_902825865.1 uncultured Alphaproteobacteria bacterium | reverse complement strand
GGCGAATTTCGGAATCGAAGGACGCTAGCAACTTATTGATTCCTAGTGTCGTTTTGGTTTCGACGTTCGCTCATAACCCGATATCGAACGCATGGCGAACGTCGAAACCACGACACTAGTATTCCTGAGAAACACCGCGTGAAGCTGCCTTTTGCCAATTTCATCAAGGCCCATCACATCAGCCGGGCCGCGCTTTGTGCCGGGGTGGTGGTGGCGGCCATTGTGTTTTTCGTGGCCGGGGCCGGCTTGCGCCTTTTGTGGGGGCCGGTGTCGCTGGGGCCGCTCAAAAGCACCCTGGCCGGGGCGATTCAGGAGGCTTTGCCCGGCATCGACCTGGATTACGACCAGGCCGCCATCGAGTGGACCCGAGACCAGGGCCGGGTGAATCTGGTGGTGCTGGGCGCCCGCATCCGGGACGCCAAGGGACATGTGGTGATCAGCGCCCCCAAGGCGGCGATCGGCCTGGCGGCGGCGCCCTTCCTGCATGGCGAATTTGTCATCAAGCGCATCACCTTGGTGGGGGTGGAATTCTCCTTGGTCCATTTCAAGGACGGTCGCCTGCGGCTGGGCAACCAGAAGGATATCGGCGACGACGATGTGATCGGGCGCATCCGCGATGTCATCAATGCGCGCAGCAGCGGCGACTCCTCCTTGGAAAGTTTCGCCGTGCGCAACGCCAAGATGGGTCTCAATGACGAGGTCACCGGCCTGCATGTGACGTCGACGCGCGCCAATATGGTGCTGCGTTCGCAAGGCAAGACCATCGGCACCACCTTCGATGCCGATGTCACCTTTTCGGGCCGCACCGCGCATGTCACCGCCGACTTCACCCTGCCGCCCGACAATGGCCCGGTGCGGGGCAAGGCGACCTTTACCGGATTGGATTTGCGCGGCTTGGGCGCCAATGCCGCGATGTTCTCGGCCGTGAAGAACATGCCGGTGGTGCTGAGCGCTTCCACCCAGTTCCGCATGCAAAGCACCGGCAGGATCGAGGAAGCGGACTTCGACATCACCGCGCGCGGCGAGATTCCCTATGCCGCGATGAAGAGCAAGGCGCTGCATATCAACAGCCTGAGGCTGGTGGGACGCTATGACGGCGCTACAAGCCATCTGGCCCTCAACACCGCCGACCTGGATGCCCAGGAAGCCAAGGCGCGGCTGAAGGGCGGCGGCGATTTTTACCGCGGTGCGGACGGCACATTGGAGCGCGTCAAGGCCACGCTTTCGGGGGAGAAAATCGCTCTGAATATGCCTGGCGTGTTTGCCCAGGCCGTGACCTACCGATCGCTGGCGGTGGAAAGCGAATATTTGACGGCCTCCCGCCAGTTCAACATTTCCAAACTGGATCTGCGCGCCGACGGTTTCGCGCTGAATGGGTCCGGCACGGTGACCTTGAATGACAATGGCGCGCCGGGGCTGGTGGCCAAGGCAAGCATCCCGGCGCTTCCGGTGCGCACCTTGCTGCGCTACTGGCCGATCCCCGTCGCGGAAGGCGCGCGCGAATGGATCGACGAGAATATCTTCGCCGGCGATATCGGGCCGCTGGAAGCGCAAACCAATTTCACCCCCGGCATGATCGATCAGGCCATTCTGCCGGAAGACTCCCTGACCATGACCTTCGCGATGAAGGAGCTGGAAGGAAATTATGTCACCGGACTGACGCGCGCCACCGGCGTGAACGGCGAGGCCATCCTGACCGGGGATACTTTCAAGGCCACGTTCACCAGTGGCCGGATCGGGTCGCTGATCGCCAGCCGCGGCACCGCCTTGATCCCCAATCTGCACCAGCGCGGCACCCCCGGCCAGTTCGGCGTCCATATCGAAGGCGCCATGCCCGAGGTGATGACCCTGATCGACATGAAGCCGCTGAACTATCCCACCAAGTTCGGCATCGATCCCAAGACCACCGGCGGGCGCGCCAGCGCGGATTTGATGTTCACCGTTCCCATGCTGGCCGATTTGCCGGTGGACGATGTCGGCATTTCGGTCTAGGCGGCGGTGAGCGACTGTGCCGTGACCTTGGGCGGCAAGACGCGGCTGACCGACGGCGACGTGAATTTCGAGATCGACAATAGCCGCTTGCATCAAACCGGCATGATCAATCTGGCCGATGCGCGGCTGAATGTGGATTGGACGGAGGATTTCCGCACCAAGGAGGACATCACCACCAGGCTGGCGGTCAAAGGTCTGATGACCGAGGGCGGTCGGCTGGCGCTCAATATCGGTTTGATGCGCTATTTCCGCGGCACGGTGCCGATCAATGCCGATATTACGGGACATCGCGGCATGTTGCGGCATGCCGACGTGGCGGTGGATTTCACGCCCGCCACCCTGTCGGTGCCGATCGTCAATCTGGAAAAGACGCCGGGCCAGCAGGCTTCGGGGCGCATCGGCGTCAATTTCGCGCCCGGCAATACCGTGCAGGACCAGACCATACGCATCAGCGGTCCGGTGCTGAATATGAACGGCACCGCCGATTTCGACCGCAACGGCGATTTGCGGGTGCTGAATTTCCCATCCGTCCGCATGGGACCGCTCAACGATCTGTCCTTTGTGCTCTCGCGCGGCAGCAACGGCGACGACTATCTGGTGCGCGGCCGCTCGATGGACGGCTCCAAGATCGGGCGTACCGGCTCCGACGAACAGCCGGGCGGAGCCCCTGCCGGGCCGCCGCCGGACGACACGCCCACCGGCAAATTCCACATCAACGTCAAGCTGGACCGGCTGGCGATGCGCGACGGCGTTTCCATCATGCCCTTTTCCTTCGACCTGGCGGGAATCGGCAACCGGCCTTCGGCGCTGGCGCTGAGCGGCAATGTCACCATGGCCGATAAGAGCACGCCCATCGCCGCCAATCTGGAAACCAGCGGCACCGGGCGCAAGGTGACATTGACCAGCAAGGATGCCGGGCTGTTGGCGCGGGGCGTCTTCGCCTTTGAAAGCATGCGCGGCGGAGATTTGTCCGCGACGGTGAATCTGCCGGGCCAGGCCGCCGATGTGGTGCCGCCCGGCGGCACGGCGCCCGATTTCACCGGCGCGCTGACGATCAAGAATTTCCAGATGGTCAATCAATCCCTGATCAGCCGCCTGTTCTCGGCGGCGAGCCTGACCGGCTTCGGCGATCTGATGGGCAGCGACGGCATCGGCATCGAGGAATGGAACATGCCGTTCAGTTCCAAGAACAATGTCATCAGCGTCAATGGTTCGCGCGTGGTGGGGCGCGGCATCGGCGCCAGCGCCGACGGTTATATCGACCGGCCGCACAATCAATTGGCGCTGAAGGGGACGCTGGTTCCCGCTTATGGATTGAATTCGGTGTTGAGCAATATCCCGCTGTTGGGCGATCTTCTGGCGTCCAAGAAGGGCGAAGGGATTTTCGGCGTCACCTATTCCATGACCGGCAATGCCGACCAGCCCAATATCAGCACCAATCCCCTGTCGATGCTGACGCCGGGAATTTTGCGGCGAATTTTCGAGGGGCATATTCCGACGGCCGCCAATGCGCCTTCTAATATGGTCGCTCCGCCTCGCGGCGACGCTCCGAACGCGCCGCAACCCGTGGCGCCCCAGACTTCGGTTCCGACGCTGAAGCCCCAGATCCAGGAGCCGGCGCCAAAACCGCAGACGCAAGCGCAAGAGCCGGTTCCGAAGCCGTCCGCAAACTAGGCTGGTTTCACCAGGACGTGCTTTTTCTTGCCGCTGGAAAGCTTCAGCACGCCGTCGCTGTTCAGCGCCGAGGCATCCACCATCAATCGCGGATCGCTGACGGCCGCATCGTTGAGTTTCAGGCCGTTGTTGGCGATCAGTTTGCGCGCTTCCGAATTCGACACGGCAAGTCCCGCCGCCACAGCCAGATTGAGGATGCCGTCCGGCAGCTTGGCGCTGATGGTGGGCAGGCCTTCCGCCATCGCCCCTTCCTCGAAGGCGCGGCGCGCGGTGCCGGCGGCATGCTCCGCCGCCTCGCGTCCGTGCAGCAGGGCAGTGGTCTCGGTCGCCAATATCTTCTTGGCGTCGTTCAGTTCCGCGCCTTGAAGCTTTTCCAGCCGCGCGATCTCCTCCAGCGGCAGATCGGTGAACAGGCGCAGGAAACGGCCGACATCGGCGTCCTCGGTGTTGCGCCAGAATTGCCAATAGTCATAGGGGCTGCGCATGTCGGCGTTCAGCCAAACCGCGCCCGCCACTGTCTTGCCCATCTTGGCGCCGGAAGACGTGGTGATCAGGGGTGTGGTGAGGCCGAAGAGCTGCAGGCCCCCCATACGCCGTCCCAGCTCGATGCCGGAAATGATGTTGCCCCATTGGTCGGAGCCCGAGGATTGCAGCTTGCAGCCATAGCGCTTGTTGAGCTCGACAAAATCATAGGCCTGCATGATGGAGTAATTGAATTCCAGGAACGACAAGGGCTGGTCGCGTTCCAGCCGGAGCTTGACGCTGTCCATCGTCAGCATGCGGTTGACCGAGAAATGCCGGCCGACCTCGCGCAGGAAGGGGATATATTCCCAGCGGTCCAGCCATTCGGCATTGTCGACCATGATCGCGTCCGACGGGCCGTCGCCGAACTTCAGCAGATGCCGCACGCCGTTCAGCATGCTGTGCTTGTTTTCGTCGATCTGTTCCGGCGTCAGGATCAGCCTGGTCTCATCCTTGCCGGAGGGATCGCCCGCCTTGGTGGTGCCGCCGCCCATCAACAGGATGGGGCGGTGGCCGGCCTGCTGCAGCCGGCGCAAGGTCATCAGCTGCAACATATGACCCACATGCATGGACTTGGCGGTGCAATCGAAACCGATATAGGCGGTGACGCGCTCCTTCTGGAACAGGGCGTCGAGCTCCTCCCTCGGCTCCGAACAGGCGTAAAAGGCCCCGCGCGCCGCGAAGGTGCGGAGGAATTCGGACTGGAATTGCGGAGCGGCGGGCATAGTATGGACTCGTTCGAACAAGGCTGGCGACATAGCACGAATGGCCAAAATCCTGAAAGTCATCGGCCTGATGAGCGGCACGTCGCTGGACGGGATCGATGCCGCCCTGCTGGAGACCGACGGCGAGGCAAAGGTCTCGCCCGGCCCCAGCCTGACCGTGCCCTATGACGCCGAGACCCGCGCCTTGCTGCGCGCGGCCCTGGATACGGCGCGCGATTTCACCCAAGGCGCGCCTGTGCCGGCGTCCATTCTGGAGGCCGAGCGGGTCCTGACCGAGGCGCATGCCGATGCCGTCAAGGCGCTGCTGCAAAAGACGGGCGCCCGCGATGTGTCGCTGATCGGTTTTCATGGGCAGACCATTCTGCATCGCCCCAGCCAGCATTGGACCTGGCAGATCGGCGACGGCGCCTTGCTGGCGCGGCTGACCGGCATTGATGTGATCAATGATTTCCGCAGCGCCGATGTCGCCGCCGGTGGGCAGGGTGCGCCCTTGATGCCGCTCTATCATGCCGCTTTGGCGCGCAGGGATCTGCGCGGGCCGCTGGTGGTGGTCAATATCGGCGGCGTCGGCAATGTCACCTATATTGACGGCGATACGGTGCTGGCATTTGATTCCGGTCCCGGCAACGCGCCGATCGATGACTGGATGCATCGCCATACCGGCAAGCCAGTGGACGCAAACGGCGCCCTGGCGCGCAGCGGACGCATCGACGAAGCCGTATTGGCGCAGATGCTGGCCAATCCCTATTTCGACCGGCTGCCGCCCAAATCGCTGGACCGTTTGGATTTCGGCATCCAGGCGGTGGAAAAGCTCAAGCCCGCCGACGGCGCCGCGACCCTGACGGCTTTCACGGCGGCGGCTTTCGCGCGGGCGCGCGAGCATTTCCCCCGCTATGTGCCGATGTGGATTGTGTGCGGCGGCGGCCGGCACAATGAATTTCTGATGGATCAGTTGCGGGCGCGATTGGACGGCCAGGTCTGCAGGGGCGAGGATGCGGGCTGGGACGGCGATGCCCTGGAAGCCCAGGGCTTCGCCTATCTGGCGGTGCGGTCGAAAATCGGATTGCCGCTGTCACTGCCGACCACGACGGGCGTCAAGCAGGCCATAACCGGGGGGCGGCTGCATCTGAAAGCACGGTCATGATCGCGGTTCGATCTTTATCGCCCCAGGAGGCGCGCGCCCGCCGCGCGGAATTGGCTGATTTATTGGTCGATTCCGTGCAAAGCGGCGGCGCGGTCAATTTTGTCTGGCCGATGACACAGGCCAAGGCGGACGCATGGTGGGATGGCGCACTGGCCAGCCACGATGCCGGAGAACGGCTAATACTTGCGGCGGAGTCCGGCGGCCAGATGGTCGGCACCGTGCAGCTGGTCCTGGCGCCGCAGGAAAATCAGCGCTTCCGGGCCGATGTCGCCAAGATGCTGGTATTGAGTTCCGCCCGCCGGCAGGGCATCGGCGCGGCGTTGCTCACGGCGGTGGAAGAAGAAGCCCGGCGCATCGGGCGGACGTTGCTTACCCTCGATACGCGGACAGGCGAATCCGGCGAACGGCTTTATGCGCGCATGGGATGGCAGAGGTTCGGCGAAGTAGCGGATTATGCCATCAACCCCGATGGCAAGGGGCTGCACGGCGCGACCTTCTTTTTCAAGAAGCTTTAACGGCGGTTTTTAACTGGCTCACCCGCATAAAGCGGGTGACTGCGAGAGGGCCTATCGGCCCTCTCTTGGCTTCGACATCATGTTCGAAACATATTCTTTGACCGTCTCCACCACTTCGGCTTCACGCTTGTCGAAGAAGTGGTTGGCGCCGTCGATCTTGTTGTAGGTGATCTTGATGCCCTTCTGGGCGGTGAGGCGGTCCACCAGCTTCTGCACATCGGGCTCGGGCACCACATTGTCGCGCGTGCCGTGCACGATCAGGCCGGAAGCCGGGCAGGGCGCCAGAAAGGCGAAGTCGTACATGCTGGCGGGCGGAGCGATGGAGACAAAGCCGGTGATCTCCGGCCGGCGCATCAGAAGCTGCATGCCGATCCAGGCGCCGAAGCTGATGCCGCAGACCCAGACGTTGGAGGGATTGGGGTACAGCGTGTTCATCCAGTCCAGCACGGCGGCGGCGTCGGACAATTCGCCCGCGCCGTTGTCGAAGCTGCCCTGGCTCCTGCCCACGCCGCGGAAGTTGAACCGCACCGTGGTGCAGCCCAGGCCGTGGAACATGTGGAAGAGGTCATAGACCAGGGGGTTGTTCATGGTGCCCCCGAATTGGGGGTGGGGATGCAGCACCAGCGCCATCGGGGCGCCGGGGTTTTTCTGCCGCTGATACCGCGCTTCAATACGCCCCGCCGAGCCGGGCAGAATGATGTCAGGCATGAATTCCCCAAAGGCTATTCCACAAGCAAAAAACTCGGTCTTTTTCGGGTTCTACGCCCTTAAAAAACTCAGTTATTTCATATGCTTGTAGGGCTACCCACCAAAAGACCGCGAATACTTGACCAAACTACTCAGGAACTCTATATCCCGGGCCATCAGGCGTGCCTTCTGGCTTGGCGCTCTCTCTACACCGGGAAGGGGGTCAAAAAGCAAGGAAAAACGCCTCTTTACCAAAGGGAACCTGTCATGCGGCTGAGCACCAAGGGACGTTATGCGGTGATGGCGATGGCCGACCTGGCCGGGAATGCCACAAATGCTCAGATGCCGGGCGAACCCAGGCCCGTGGCCCTGGCCGATATCGCCGCCCGCCAGGACATTTCGCTGTCCTATCTGGAACAGCTTTTCGCCAAGCTGAGGCGCGGCGGGCTGGTGACCAGCGTGCGCGGACCTGGCGGCGGCTACCGCCTGTCGCGGCCCTCGGGCGAGCTGCGCATCGCCGACATCATTCTGGCGGTGGACGAACCCATCGCCGCCACCCGCTGCAAGACCGGCAGCACCAAGGGCTGCACCAAGACCGGCGCGCGTTGCGTCACCCACGATCTGTGGGAAGAGCTGGGCCAGCAGATCCATGTCTTCCTGTCGTCGGTTTCACTGGCCGATGTGGTGGAGCGGCGGGTGCTGGGCCGTTCCAAGCCCTGCAATGACATCAATGCGGCTCTCGAGAGCGAGACTGCGGCCGCCTGAGCACATAGCCATGCATTATCTGGATCACAACGCCACTTCGCCGCTCCGCCCCGAGTCTCTCTCGGCGGTGACCCATGCCTTGGCCGTGGGTGGAAACCCGTCCTCCATTCATGCCAATGGCCGCGCCGCGCGCGCGATTATCGATTCCGCGCGCGAGCAGGTCGCGGCGCTGGCGGGGGCCAAACCCGATTCCGTGATCTTCACCAGCGGCGCCACCGAGTCCAACACCCTGGCCTTGTTCGGCGCGGTCGAAGGTTCGTTGGAGGGCGAAGACTTGAAAAATGGAAGTGGGCGCATTACCCGCATTTTTGTTTCGGCCATCGAACATGCCTCGGTTCTGGCGACCGCTGACCGGCTGGCCGAGCGGTTCCCCTGGCTGCGGGTGTCGCGCCTGGCGGTAACCGCGGACGGCGTGATCGATCTGGAAGGGCTGCGCGTCGCCTTGCGTGAAGGCAAGGGCCGCACCCTGGTGGCGGTGATGGCCGCCAACAATGAGACCGGCGTGGTGCAGCCGATTGCCGAAGTTTCCAGGCTGGTGCGGGACGCGGGCGGCTTGCTGCTGGTGGATGCGGTGCCCGCTGCCGGCAAAATGGCGCTGGATTTTTCGCTTTGCGACTACATGGTCCTGTCGGGACACAAAATGGGCGCGCCCATGGGCGTCGGCGCATTGCTGGTGGCGCAAGCCGCGCCGCTGGCGGCGCAGTTGGTGGGCGGCGGTCAGCAAAAAGGCTCGCGCGCGGGCGCGGAAAATCTCTCCGGCATTGCCGGTTTCGGCGCGGCGGCGCATGCCCTTGCCGATGGCGAGGGCGAGCGCGCCCGCATCGCCCATCTGCGCGTTCACTTCGAGACGGCGCTGAAGACTGCCGCGCCGGAAACTGTTTTCTTCGGCAGCAAGGCGGCGCGGCTGTGCAGCACCTCCGCTTTCGCTATTCCGGGCCTGACGGCGGAAAGTGCGATGATCGGCCTGGACCTGGATGGCGTGATGTTGAGTTCGGGTTCGACTTGCTCGTCCGGCAAGGTCTCGGTCAGCCATGTGCTCACCGCCATGGGTGTGGACGAGAAGCTCGCTTCTTGCGCCTTGCGCGCCAGCTTCGGCTGGTCCTCGACCATGGACGATGTCAACGCGGCGATTCAGTCGCTGCTGAAACTGCGCGAACGCGCACAGGGAAAGGTGGCCGCATGAGCATCGCCGCCGAAACCAAGAGCCAGGTCGCCGAACTGGGCGAAAAGTACAAATACGGCTTTGTCACCGACATTGAGATGGAGCGGGCGCCCAAGGGCCTGTCGGAAGACACGGTGCGTTACATCTCGGCCAAGAAGGGCGAGCCTGACTGGATGCTGGAATGGCGGTTGGGCGCCTTCAAGCGCTGGCAGGCCATGACCGAGCCCAAATGGGCGCGGGTGCATTATCCCAAGATCGACTACCAGAACGCTTATTACTACGCGGCGCCCAAGAACACGCCCAAGAAGCAGTCGCTGGACGAAGTCGATCCCAAGCTGCTGGAGACCTACAAAAAGCTGGGCATTCCGCTGCATGAGCAGATGGCGCTGGCCGGGGTCGCGGTGGACGCGGTGTTCGACAGCGTCTCGGTCGCCACCACCTTCAAGGAAAAGCTCAACGAGGCGGGCGTGATCTTCTGCCCGATCAGCGAGGCGATCCGCGATTATCCCGATCTGGTGAAAAAGTATCTCGGCACGGTGGTGCCGGTGACCGACAATTATTTCGCCACCTTGAATTCGGCGGTCTTCTCCGACGGCACTTTTGTCTATGTGCCCAAGGGCGTGCGCTGCCCGATGGAGCTGTCGACCTATTTCCGCATCAATGCCAGTGAGACCGGCCAGTTCGAGCGCACCCTGATCATTGCCGATGAAGACAGCTATGTGAGCTATCTGGAAGGCTGCACCGCGCCCAAGCGCGACGAGAACCAGTTGCATGCGGCGGTGGTCGAGTTGATCGCGCTGGACAATGCCGAGATCAAATATTCCACGGTGCAGAACTGGTATCCGGGCGACGAGAATGGCCTGGGCGGCATTTTCAATTTCGTCACCAAGCGCGGCGATTGCCGGGGCAAGAAGTCCAAGATCAGCTGGACCCAGGTTGAGACCGGTTCGGCCATCACCTGGAAATATCCCAGCTGCATTCTGCGCGGCGACGAGTCGGTGGGCGAATTCTATTCCATCGCCATCGCCAATCACTATCAGCAGGCCGATACCGGCACCAAGATGATCCATCTGGGCGCCAACACCAGGTCGCGCATCATTTCCAAGGGCATCAGCGCAGGCAAGGCGCAGAACACCTATCGCGGGCTGGTCAGCGTCTATGGCAAGGCCAAGAATGCGCGCAACTATACCCAATGCGACTCGCTGCTGATCGGCGGTGACTGCGGCGCCCATACCGTGCCCTATATCGAAAGCCGCAACAAAACCGCGCGCATCGAGCATGAGGCGACCACGTCCAAGATCGCCGAGGACCAGCTGTTCTATTGCCTGGCGCGCGGCATTCCGCAGGACGAGGCGGTGTCGTTGATCGTCAACGGCTTCTGCCGGGAAGTGTTGCAGCAACTGCCGATGGAATTCGCGGTCGAGGCGCAGAAGCTGGTCGGCATCAGTCTGGAAGGTTCGGTAGGTTAGTCATGCTTGAGATCAAGAATCTTCATGTCGCGGTGGACGGCAAGGAAATCCTCAAGGGGTTGAACCTGTCGATCGGCGCCGGCGAAGTGCATGCCATCATGGGCCCGAATGGCTCAGGCAAATCGACTCTGTCTTATGTGCTGGCGGGTCGCGCCGGTTACGACATCACCCAGGGTAGCATCGCCTATAACGGCGAAGACCTGGCGGCTTTGGCCCCGGAAGAGCGCGCCGCCAAGGGCGTGTTCCTGGCGATGCAGTATCCGGTGGAGATTCCCGGTGTCACCACCATGACCTTTCTCAAGACGGCGCTGAATTCCCAGCGTCGCGCGCGGGGTGAAAGCGACATCGATGCCGTCGGCGTGCTCAAGCTGGTGCGCGCCAAGGCCAAGACTCTCAATGTCTCGGAAGAGATGCTCAAGCGCGCCTTGAATGTCGGTTTCTCCGGCGGCGAGAAAAAGCGGCTGGAGATTCTGCAGATGGCGATCTTCGAGCCCAAGCTGGCGATTTTGGATGAAACCGATTCCGGTTTGGACATCGATGCGCTCAGGCTGGTGGCGGAAGGCGTCAATGCCCTGCGCGATCCGTCGCGCGCCATGCTGGTGATCACCCATTACCAGCGCCTGCTGGATTATATCGTGCCCGACCGCATCCATGTCTTGGCCAAGGGCCGCATCGTGGCCGAAGGCGGCAAGGAATTGGCGCTGGAGCTGGAAGCCAAGGGCTATGAGCATATTGTGGGGCAAGCGGCATGACGCTTGCGCTCAACCTTGATCGCAAGGCAGCGGCCGCCGCCGTGGTGCACAGCCATGGCGTGCCGCATCGCCGGATCGAGGAATGGAAATATTCCGACCTCAAATCGGCCTTGGGCGATCAAGGCCTGGGCGCGGTGACGGCGGAATGGCTGGTGGGCAATCTGCCCAGCGGAGTTGAGATGTTCGATCTCGCTTGGCCCAATCCGCCCGCCTGGGTGATGAACCATTTTGCCCGTCCCACCCAGAATGTGATGCGCGCCGCGTCCCTGGCCTTGTCGGCGGGCGGTGTGGCGTTGCGGGTACCTGCTGGTGCACAGATTGCTGATGTGCTGAAGCTGGATTTCAACGGCCCCGGCCATGTGCGCGGGTTGTTGGTGCTGGAAGAGGGCGCCTCGCTGACATTGGCGGAAGGTGTCGGTGTCGCCGACTTCCGCAATGTCGGATTTGAGATCGTGCTGGGCGAAGGCGCGGCCCTTGAGCATGTGCGGATTTCCCCCGAAGCCGGCGATGCCGTGCTGGTGGAAGAAGTCTTGCTGCATCTGGCGGCGCGGGCCCATTATCGCGGCCATTTCGCCGGTTTCGGCAGCAAGCTGTCGCGCATGGAACTGGAAGTATCGTTGGAAGGCGAAGGCGCGCAGGCGCATTTGTCCGGTGTGTCGGTGCTGGACGGCAAGCGCCACAGCGACGTCACAACCCATGTCATTCACCGGGTCGTCAATACCAACAGCACCCAATTGTTCAAGCATGTCGCGGGTGGCAGCGCGCGCGCCGTCTATCAGGGCAAGGTGACGGTGGCCAAGGGCGCCGATGGCAGCGACTCCAGCCAGACCGCCAAGGCCTTGCTGTTGGGTGAAGCCGCCGAGGCCGACCTCAAGCCCGAACTGGAAATATTTGCCGACGACGTGAAATGCGCCCATGGCGCGGCGGTGGGCGACCTGGACGCGGAATCCCTGTTCTATCTGCGGGCGCGCGGCATTCCGGAAAGCCAGGCGCGGGGCCTGTTGCTGCAAGCCTTTCTGGAAGATGCGGTGGCGGAAATCGTCCATACCGATCAGCGCGAGTTGGTGCGGACGGAGTTGCTGACGGCGCTGAAGGCGGTGGCATGACCGCGCCCCTCTTGAATCAAAAAGCCAAAATCTCTGCCTCTTTTGACGCCGAAGCGGCTCGCGCCGATTTCGCGATTCTGTCGCGCCAGGTCTATGGCAAGAAGCTGGTCTATTTGGACAGTGGCGCCAGCGCCCAAAAACCGCGTGTGGTGCTGGACACGATGCGCGACTTCGCCCAAAGCGAATATGCCAATGTCCATCGCGGGGTGCATTTTCTCTCCGCCGCCGCCACCGACCGCTATGAAGCGGCGCGGCGCACGGTGCAGAAATTCCTCAATGCTGCCCGCGAGGATGAGATCGTCTTCACCAAGGGCGGCACCGAGGCGATCAATCTGGTCTCCTACAGCTATCTTTCGCCGCTGATCCAGCCGGGCGATGAGATCGTGCTGACGGTGATGGAGCATCATTCCAACATTGTCCCCTGGCATTTCCTGCGCGAACGCCAGGGCGCGGTGCTCAAATGGGTCGATGTGCGCGACGATGGCAGCCTGGATATCGAAGCGCTGGACGCAGCCATCACCGCAAAGACCAAGCTGGTCGCCGTCACCCACATGTCCAATGTGCTGGGCACCATCACGCCGCTGAAGGAGATCGTCGCCCGCGCCCATGCCAAGGGCGTGCCGGTACTGGCCGATGGCTGCCAGGGCGCGGTGCATGAGACTGTCGACGTCCAGGCCCTGGACATAGATTTCTACGCCATCACCGGCCACAAGCTCTACGGCCCCACCGGCATTGGCGCGCTTTATGCCAAGCGGGCGCATCTCAAAGCCATGCGCCCCTTCAATGGCGGCGGCGAGATGATCCGGGAAGTGATGAAGGATCGCATCACCTATGCCGATGCGCCGGCACGGTTCGAGGCGGGAACCCCGCCGATCATCGAAACCGTCGGCCTGGCCACCGCGCTGGATTACCTGATGGCGCTGGATCGCAAAGCGGCGGCGGCCCACGAACACGATCTTCTGACCTATGCCCGCGAGCAGGTGAAGCAGTTCAACTGGCTCCGGGTGATCGGCGATGCCCCCGGCAAGGGCGCAATCCTGTCATTCGAGGCCGAGGGGATGCATGCCCACGACCTCGCCACCATATTGGACCGGGAAGGCGTGGCGGTTCGCGCCGGGCATCACTGCGCCCAGGTGCTGATGGAGCGGTTTGGCGTGACCTCCACCAGCCGGGCGAGTTTTGCCTTGTACAACATACGCGCCGATGTGGATGCGTTGATTTCGGGCCTGCACAAAGCCCGCGGGATACTGACATGACGGATAGCGCACTTCGCGAGCTGTATCAGGAGGTCATTCTCGACCATTCGCGCCATCCGCGCCATTACGGCGCGCTGGATGGGGCCAGCCATAAGGCGGAAGGCTATAACCCGCTGTGCGGCGACCGGGTGACGGTCTATCTCAAGCTGGGCGATGACAATCGCGTCGCCGACATCAAGTTCGAAGGCAAGGGTTGCGCCATCAGCCAGGCTAGCGCCTCGATGATGACCGACATGCTGAAGGGCCGCACCGCCGCCGAGGCCGACCGGCTGATGAAGGGCTTCCTGCATCTGGTGAAGGGCGAGGACGCCAGCGATTTGCCGGAAGACGATCGCGAGCGGCTGGAAGTGATGGGCGGCATTTCGGAATTTCCCATGCGGGTGAAATGCGCCACCTTGGCCTGGCATACGTACAGGAATGCGGTGGAGGAGGGCGCGACATGAGCGACACCACCCAGACGCCCTCTTCGGCTTCAGCCCTGAGCAAGCAGGAATTGGACGACTTCACCACCAAGCTGGTGACGGCGCTCAAGACCGTCTACGACCCGGAAATCCCGGTTGATATCTATGAACTCGGGCTTATCTATAAGGTGGATGTCGCCGACAACAAGGACGTCACGGTGGATATGACCCTGACCGCGCCAAACTGCCCGGTGGCCGGCGAGATGCCGGAAAATGTCAAGGCGGCGCTGCAACTGGTCGACGGGATCGGCGAGGTTACGGTCAACATGACCTTTGACCCGCCCTGGACGCCGGAACGGATGAGCGAAGAAGCCAAACTCGAATTGAACATGTTCTGATGGAAACGCAAACGAAGAAGCCCCGCCGCGAGCGCCCCAAGCCGGTCAAGCTGACCGATGCCGCTGCCGCGCGCCTCGGCCAGATCATGGCCAATGCCGACGGCAAGTATCTCGGCCTGCGGGTCGGCGTCACCAATGGCGGCTGCGCCGGCATGAGCTACACCATGGAATATGCCTCGGACACCAAGCCGTTCGAGGAGGTGATGGAAGAAAAGGGCGTCAAGATCTTCATCGATCCCAAGGCGATCCTGTTTCTGATCGGCACCGAGCTGGATTTCGTCCAGGAAAAGCTGGGCGCGCGCTTTGTCTTCAACAATCCCAACCAGACGTCTGCCTGCGGCTGCGGCGAGAGCGTGCAGATCACGCCGGCGGAAGGATGAAGCGGGATCCTTCCCGCTTCGACGATCTTTTTCAGGAATTCGGCCGGATTACCCTTCGTCGCATGTTCGGCGGCGAAGGCATTTATGCCGGCGAGCAGATCATCGGGCTGGTGGTGGACGACCGGCTCTATCTGAAAACCACCGAAGGCAACCGCGCCGATTATCTGGCCGAAGGTTGCAAGCCCTTCAGCTTCCGGCGCGGCAAGAAGATCACCGCCACGTCCTATTATGCCGTGCCGGAGCGGCTGTTGGATGAGCCTGAGGCGTTCGCGCAATGGGCGCGCAAGGCGCAGGCTGCCGCGCTTGCGCCAAAGCCGCGCAAGAAACGCTGATCTACTTCTGGCGGAAGATCGGCTCGCGTTTTTCCTGAAACGCCGCCAGGCCTTCGGCGAAATCCTCCGTCATCCCGGCTTTCTGCTGGGCTTCGGCCTCGCGCGCCAATTGCGCTTCGTGACTTTCGCGGTCCCAGAAGAGTTTGCGCGCCAAGGGCAGGGCGGCGGGACCGTCGGCCAGGCGCTTTGCCAGGCTCTGCACTTCCTCCATCAGCCGCGCATCATCCACCACCCGGTTGACCAGACCCCATTCCAGGGCCTTTTCGGAAGGAAGCTTTTCCGCCAGCAGTGCCATCTCACGCGCGCGGCCCGCGCCGATCAGGCGCGGCAACAACCAGGTGATGCCGCCATCCGGCACCAACCCGATGCGGGAGAAAGACAGAAGAAAGTAGGCCGACCGCGCCGCCAGGATCAGATCGCCCATCAGGGCCAGGCTCATGCCGATCCCCACCGCCGGGCCGTTCACCGCCGTCACGATGGGCATGTCGAGGTCGCGCAACCGGCGAAAGGCCGGGTGAAAGACACGCTCCAGCAAATGGCCCGCGCCTTGGGTTCTATGGCGGGGCAGTTCTTTCATGTCGGCGCCGGAACAGAAGCCCCGGCCGCTGCCGGTCAGGATCAAGGCGCGGAACGGGCCCGCTTCGACCGCATCCAGCGCCGCGTTCAGATCCGCCATCATGGGGGCGGACAAGGCATTGATGCTGTCGGGCCGGTTCAGGGTGAGAGTCGCCACCTTGCCGTCCGCGCTGACTGTGACGCCGTCGAATGTCTGCAAGTGGGCCCCCGAAAAGCTTTGCGACAGCATACGGCAAATGCGGAAAATTGGTTAGGCGGCGCTGGTCTCGAGCGCAGCCATGTCCTCCCCCATGCGCGAAGCGCCTATGGGGGAGGTGCCTGTAGCAGCGCTTGCGCGCGTAGCGTTAGCGGAGCGCCAAGTAAGCTGCGAAAGGCGGAGGGGGAATAAAAAAGCGAGTTAGGCTGCACTCGTTTCGAGTGCAGCCATACGAGCATCGATCTGGTTGACCACCAGGTTGCGGCCATTGTGCTTGGCGCCATAGAGGCAGGCATCGGCGCGGCGGACGACCGCGTCAATAGTCTCGCCGCGGCCGATCTGGGCCACGCCGATGGAAATGGTGATGGTGCCCAGCACGTCGCCGGTGGACTTTTTCACCAGTTTCTTGTGCTCGACGGTGGTGCGGATCTGGTTGGCGACCCTGGTGGCGGCTTCCAAACTGGTGCTGCGCAGCAGCACGGCGAATTCCTCGCCGCCATAGCGCGCCGCGGTGTCGCGGCCCTTGACGTTCTCCGACAGGCAGGCCGCGACCAGGCGCAGCACCTGATCGCCGGTCTGGTGGCCCCAAGTGTCGTTGAAGTTCTTGAAATGATCGATGTCGCACAACAGCAGCGCCACCTCTTCCTCTTCGTCCATCACCGCCGCGACTGCCGAACGCGCCGCTTCGTCGAAGGCCTTGCGATTGGCGATGCAGGTCAATGGATCGGTCAGGCTTTCCTTGCGCACGTCCGCCAGCTTGTCGCGCAATTCGCTGACCTGTTGCGAGGAAGCCTGCAATTCGCCTTCCAGGCTCTTGGCGCGATGTTCCATGGCGCGGGTGGCGGAGATCAAGCCTTCCACCAGTTTGCGCACATCGGCGGGGCTGCGCTCGCCGCCCAATTCGCCGGTGGCGGCGGACAGCGTGTCCTTGTAGTCGGCGGTATCGCGGGCCGACGTTTCCAGCTTGCTCAGCATGTCGGCGATCAAGGTTTCGATATTGCCGCCCACCGACTCCATCGCCATGGCGGTGCGCGCGCCGGAAAGGCAACGCAAACGCAGATCGGTGAGGATTTCGGCGGTGAAGGGCTTCTTGGATTTTATGAAGGCCGCCATCACCTGGGCCAGCGCGGGGTTTTCGCCCGAGGTATAGGCATAGAACAATTCGAAATTGTCCGGGGTCGCGACAACGCCGACCTCGCCCATCAGCGCGAGCGCCGTCTTGGCAACATTCTGTTCGCGATTGTGACCAAACACGTCCACCATCCCCGTCAGGTAACACCTGCCACGGCGCAAGTCTGCACGTCCCTATGTATAAAAAGCGTTAAGTAACAGCGGTTTTCAAGCCTCAAATGCCGAAATACACCGGTATTTATCGCCGGTTTTCCAGTCACTTAGGCTAGAAGCTGGGCAGGAAGCCCGCCTAGAGCGGTTCCGGCTTTTTCACTGGCACCGGGCGGAACAGGAAAGCGGGCAAATCGCTCTTATCGACCGCCTCGCTGCGGGCAGCCTGCTCATTATGTTGCCGCTGACTGCCGCGCTCGCGATTCTCGTGGCGCGGCCGCTTCTCGTGTTTGTCCTGATGCGGCTTCTCCTGATGCGGCTTGTCCTGGTGCCGCTTGCCTTGGTGTTGCTGGCGCTGGCCTTCCGGGCGCGGGGTCTCGGGACGCGGGCGCTGTTCCTGGACCGGCGCCTCGCTCTGAGCCGGCGCCGGGCTTGCGGCAGCTTCCACAGGTTCCATGCTGGCGACCTGATCGTGGAACTTTCCGCCCGGCGGACGGCGATCGTGATGCTTGCCACCCTGGCCACGACCCCGGTCGCGGCCGCCCTTGCCGCCACGGCCATGACGGTCGCCGTCGCGGCGGGGGCGGTTTTCCTCGCGTACCTCGATGTCCATCATCTCGCGGCGCGCCAGTTT
>CADECX010000054.1:0-2032 GCA_902825865.1 uncultured Alphaproteobacteria bacterium | reverse complement strand
GGGGGCGGTTTTCCTCGCGTACCTCGATGTCCATCATCTCGCGGCGCGCCAGTTTTTGTCCGGTGATCTTTTCAATGGCTTCGATATATTTTTCGTCGCGGTGCGAGGCCAGCATATAGGCATGGCCGCTGCGTCCGGCGCGCCCGGTGCGGCCGATGCGATGGACATAATCGTCGGCATGGATCGGCACATCGAAATTGAACACATGGCTGACGCTGGGGACGTCCAGCCCGCGTGCCGCGACATCGCTGGCGACGAGGATTTTGAGTTCGCCGGCGCGGAATTTGTCCAGGGTCTTGGTGCGCACCGACTGGTCCAGATCGCCATGGATCGGCGCGGCATCAAAGCCGTGCTTGGCCAGGCTCTTGGCGACGACATCGACATCGCGCTTGCGGTTGCAGAAGACGATGGCGTTGTTGAGGGTGGCGTCGACTTCGCGGATCAGGCGGCGCAGGGCTTCGCGCTTGGCCCAGTCATTGGCGGGAATTTCCACCAGTTCCTGGGTGATGTTGGCGGCGGTGGTGGCGGGGCGCGAGACTTCGATGCGCACCGGATTGTGCAGGAACTGGTCGGTGAGGCGCTGGATTTCCGGCGGCATGGTGGCGGAATAGAACAGCGTCTGGCGGGTGAACGGCAGCTTCTTGCAGATTTCCTCGACGTCGGGAATGAAGCCCATGTCCAGCATGCGGTCGGCTTCGTCGATCACCAGGATATTGACCTGGCTCAAGAGCAGGCGGCCACGGTTGAAATGGTCCATCAGCCGGCCGGGGGTGGCGATCAGCACGTCGACGCCGCGATCCAGCTTCTTGATCTGCTCGTCCATCGCCGTGCCGCCGATCAGCAGCGCATGGCTGAGCTTGGAATATTTGCTGTATTTGTCGAAGCTTTCCGAAACCTGGTCTGCCAGTTCGCGGGTCGGCTCCAGCACCAGGGCGCGGGGCATGCGCGCCTTGGCGCGGCCGCGGCTTAGCATCTCGATCATCGGCAGGGTGAAGCTGGCGGTCTTGCCGGTGCCGGTCTGGGCGATACCGATCAGGTCCCGGCGCTGCAGCACCACTGGAATACCCTGTGCCTGGATGGGCGTGGGTATGGTGTAGCCGCTGTCGGCCACCGCCTTGAGGATTTGGGCGTCGAGGCCCAAGGCATCAAAGCCGGTTTTCACCACAGGATTATCTGAGGCGTCTGGGGTCGAAGATTGAGGATTTTCAATAACTTCGATTAATCCGGCTTCCGCGCCGGAGGTCGTCACACTGGTCGTAGCACGCTCCTGAAAGGGGCGCGACGTGTGGCGCCCATGGCCGCACGCCCGGATGGCAGTGCGACTCTTATCGCAGCGCACAATAGGGATATTCCTCCAAAATGCAAGATATGCCTGTATTTTCCGCCTTTCACGGAACTTGAGGGGAAATTTTGAAGCGGATTTGGGCTTTGGCGGCGCTGGCTGCCGGCATTTGGTTGCTCAGCGCCTATGGCCAGTCGCGGCCCGTGGGGCTGGGCCTGGATGCGCCCGCCGCGCAATTCTCCGCCGGTCGCGCCGATGCCGTGCTGGGCCGGATTCTCGGCCCGCAACGCCCGCGTCCGGCGGGATCGGCGGAAAATGCTGCGGCGCGCGCGCGGATTCTGAAAGAGCTGGCCGACCTGGGTGTGCCTGCCCGCATGCAAAGTCAGATGAGCTGCTACGGCGAAGGGCGTTGGGGTTTCATCACTTGCGGCACGGTCAACAACATCATCGCGACGGTTGCCCCGGGGCAGGGCAAGGAAATCGTGCTGATAGCGCATGGCGATTCTGTCGCCGCCGGGCCCGGCGCGGGCGATGACGCTTCCGGCGTCGCCACCATTCTGGAAACCATTCGCGCCTTGAAGGCGCGCAACTTGCCGCCTGGCCATCCGATTGTCGCTCTGTTCAGCGATGGCGAGGAGAACGGCCTTTTGGGCGCCGCAGCCTATCTTAGGGATCCGCAGGTGCGCGCCCGGACAGGCGCGGTGATCAATATGGAATCGCGCGGCAATCAGGGCCCCAGTTTTCTGTTCC
>CADECX010000053.1 GCA_902825865.1 uncultured Alphaproteobacteria bacterium | reverse complement strand
GGGTCCGGGGCTATGTGGTCAGCGCCCATGAATATGCCTTCCGTTATGGCGGGCGAGCCGATTTCAGCCGTCCGGGCGAAATCGAGCCGGGGGTCGACTGCCCGCATGGCAGCACCCTGCATTTCGCCAATCCCGAGCAGACCAAAAAAGCGGTCGCCAAGCAGAAATGGCGCCTGCCGGAGGAAGCGGAATATGTCGCCTACCCGCCGGGCATCGACAAGGTTCGTTCGCCCCTGGGAACGCGCTTCGGCATCTGGGTTCGCGCCCTCGCCTATCGGGCTTACAAGCGTGGCATCGAAACCTATGTCAATCCTTTCGCCGCCGAAGATCCCGGCCAGCCGCAAGTGACGAGCCGCATCGGCGATGGCTTCAACCTGGACGGCATGATCAAGGCCAACGACTTTGTCAGCCCCGACGGCGAAAAGGGCATCGACAACAATCTCTACCGGGCCTGGGGCTGTGACGCGCCCTGGCGCGGCAATGGCAACGCCACCTTGGACCTGCGTGCCAACGACAAGATGACGGAAGGCCTCTACACCATTGTAATAAGGGTTTCAGGCAATGCGGACCCGATGAATGACAATGATGCCACCGTCGAAATCGGTTATTCGCCGGACAAAATCGTCAAGGATGCCCGCGCCGGCATCGCGATGGACTATTCCTACCGCATCCTGCAATCGGCCCAATACACCAAGCTCAAGGCCAAGATCAGAAACGGCGTGGTCGAAACCGAGCAGGTCGAACACCTGCATTCGCCGCGTATCGCCTGGTTCTATGACCAGACCGGCGACACCAATTTCACCAAGGGCAAGATCCGGCTCAACATCGCGGCTGACGGCCACAGCGGCACCGGCTTGATCGCCGGATACCGCAACTGGCGCGACCTTTATGCCGAGAACACCTTCGCCCAGGATGGCGGCCAGCAGGGTGTTCGCGAGCATGAAGACCATGTCGCGCTCTATTACGCCCTGCGCCGCAATGCCGACGGCATGCTCAACCAAAAAACCGGCAAGTATGACGGCATTTCGTCGGTCTATCGCATCAAGTTCAGCTCCGCCTTTGTGGTGGATCCCGAAAAGCCGATGGACATTCCGATTCGGGCATTGGATGAGCCGCGCAAGCGCATCTTCGAGTCGATCAAGTTCAACACCATCAAAGGTATCGAGACCCGCATTCCGCAACCGGTGCCACCCGGCACCGGCGAGGCCGCTTATCCCGGCATGGAACGCGGCGTGCGGGACCTGCCCAGCAAGGATTTCTTCCTCCGGGTGCTGGACCGTCCCCACTATCCCGACGGTGTGGGCATGGACAATCGCGGCAATCCGATCGACGACCAGGGCAACCGCATCGACAAGGACGGCAACCGGCTGGACGAAAACGGCAAGCCGATCAACCCGCAGCAGCAGGTGCGCAGCGAAACGCCGGCTACCTTGGCTTCGGCGCAGAACCCTTAAGCCACAATCTCTGAAAGCGGCTTGTTGGTCATATTGGACTCGGTGCCCCAGCGGTCGATCGACAGGCCCATCGCCTGCTGAATGGTCAGCCCGACCCGCGCCACCGTCGAACTGACACCAGCGCAATGAATGCCGGTCTTGAGCCGTCCGCTGGCGCTGCCCGCCAGCAGCATCGGAATGCCGTCCACCGCATGCAGCTTGGCGTTGCTGGTGTCGGTATAGGCAAGCACCAAACTGTGATCGAGCAAGGTGCCATCGCCTTCCTTTATGCCGTCCAAGGCGCCCACCAGGTCCGCGAAAGCTTCCATACTGTAGGTGCTGAATTTGGAGGTGACCGGCTGATAGCCCAGGGCGTCATCCACCGGCTCTTCATGGGTTGACTGGTGGAAGGGCCGGGAATCGCCCGGCATATAGATGGTCGATGCCGGCTCGGAATAGGCCATGTTGAAGACGCGGGTCTGATCGGTCGCCAGGCCTATGGCGATCAGCTTGGCGATCACCGGGGTCACTTTGCGAAGATTGGGCACCGACTTGTTCATCGGCAACTCTTCCGGCGCGGCGGGAATTTCGACCTTGGCCGTGATCTCCGGGCGCCGCAATTGCACTTCCAGGCTGTTTTCCAGCTCGCGCACCGAGGTGAAATACTGGTCCAGCCGCGCCCGGTCGCCGGCGCCGACGCCCTTGGCCAGCAGCTTGCGGTCGTCGGCCACCACCGACAGCACGCTTTTCTGCAACATGGCTTCCAGGCTGGGTTTCCAATCGGCTTTGGACGGATCCTGGAATCCCGTACCGAACAAGCGCGTATAAAGACCAAGCGGGGAAACTTCCGGCGGATTGATGTTGCTGCCGCCCAGGCTGGAATAGCTCTCGCGCTTGTTGCCGGAACAGGCCACTTCGATGGAACGGAACCGCGATCCCTGGCCGATCGCGTCGGCGATGGTCTGATCGATGGTCTTGGCGTCGAACTTGAAATCCTCGGCGGGCGCCATGCCGGTGGTGATCGCCGCATTGCCGGTCCAATGCTGGATGTTGGGCTTGTCGTCGATATAGGCGCGGAAGCCGCTGAGCAGATTGACTTTGCTCTTGTAAGGCTTCAGCGACTCCAGCTGCGGCATGTCCTCGTAATTGGCGCCGACGGTCTTGGGCAGGAACAGGCTTCTGGTCAGGCCGCAGCCCCAGAAGTAGGTGCCGAAACGGGTGGGAATCGCCGCCCCCGTGGCGGCCAGCGCCCGGCCGTTGCCGTCCAGGAAACAGTCCAGGAAAGGCAGCGACACGGCGGCGGCAGAGCCGTGAAACAGACCGCGTAACAAAAACCTGCGCGTGTGAATCATGGCATTGACCTCACGGACGAGCCTCATTCATCGAAAGTTTGGACGGAGCAGCCTCCGGCGCCGGGGCGCTGAAGAATTGCCGGCTGGTGACGATGGATTTCAGCAGCGCGGGAAGGCGATAGCCGCCGGCGGCAAAGCCATCCACAAAGGGCTGGACGGTGCGTTTCTCCAAGTCCTCGCTGTTGGCGCCCACGCCGTACGCGAACAGTTTGCGCGCGAAGCAGGCGGGCACTTTGGGATTGCCGTGCAAATACTCGCCCAGGCCGGTGCCGTCGGAAAAGCGCTTATTGCCGATCACGGCGGAAACATCGATGTCCTGGCCATCCTCCTTGAGCCGGCGCGCCCCGATACTGTCGAACCGTTCCAGGGTCAGCCCCATCGGATCGCTATGGGTGTGGCAGGACACACAGGCGGGCGTGGTGGCATGCGCGTTCAAGCGATCGCGCACGGTGCGAAGATTGGGGTTCGTCGTGTCATTGACGATGGAAAAGTCGACATTGGCGGGCGGCGCCGGTGTCGGCTCGCACATGAAAATATCCAGGAACGCCACGCCGCGCCTGGTGGGCGAGCCGCGCCCGGGATGGGAGAACATGCTGAGCATGGAGGCCTGGGTGACGATCCCGCTGCGGCCGTCGGCTTCGCCGAACTCATAGGGCATCCATTCGCCATTGAGGTTGTAGGGCACGCCATAGGTCCAGGCCAGCGGACGGTTGATGAAGGTCTTGCGTGTCGTCAGAATATCGCGGAAGTCGCCATTCCTGGTCAGGGTCAGATCGACCACGGTGCGCAAGGTCTCCTCGCGGGAAGCGGAGGCGACCTCTTCATTGTATTTTGGATAGATGGTCGGGTCCTTGGTGGTGACGCCCAACGTATCCAGCTCCAGGAAATCGGCGAAGAATGTCCGCATGCCGGTTTCAAGCCGCGGCGAGGCCATCAGCCGGGCCGCCTGGGTCTGAACACCGGCATCGCTATCCAAAGCGCCCGCCTTGGCGGCGTTCAACAGCTCCAGATCCGGGGTCGTGTCCCACAGCATATAGCTGAGCCGGGCGGCACGGCTGTAGCCGTCAAGGGTATAGTCCTTGCCCTTGGCCACCGCCATTTCAGGCCGGAAAAGGAAATCCGGCGCGGACAAAAGCGTGGTCAGGCTGTAGCGGATGCCGGTGTAGAAATTGCCCGACAATTTGGTTGCGGTATCGGCCGCGTCCAGCCGCGACTTCAGTTCCTCCGCAGCCAGCGGCCGGCGAAACAGCAGCATGCCATAGCGTTCGATGACCTGGCGGGCGCAGGCGCGGTCGGGGGCGGTGGGGGATTTCGGCGTGCAGACAATCAATTTCGCGCGGTTCTTTTCGTCCACCACCTGCCTGGCGATGCCGTCGGCGATCTTGGCGTAACCTTCAAAGCCTGACGGGGTGATCGAAAGCGTGGTGCTGCTGGCGGCAAGCAAGCCGCCAATGCGGCGGTCGGTTTCGAACTTTCCCTGCACCACAATGGCGGGGCCGAAAATATCGGAGATGGAATTTCGATACTGACTTTCCGTCAGGCGCCGCAGCCCGGTCAGATAGGATCCTTGTGCCGCGGCATACGCCGCGCCTTGGGCGGCGATCAGATACAGCCCCGTCAGAAGGATCAAATGCCCTGCACGGCGTTTCATAGTCCTGTCCGCCCTTATGCCCCGGTAGCGTTCCGGCCCCGGCGCTCTTTGAGTCTATTGTAACCCCCGCACGGGACAAATCCGCAGCCCCCAAAACGGTGGTCACAAAGTGTTTGTGCACCGCAACAAATACCCGCAAACTGCGGCATTATATTGTCAGACAAATTAATTTGGCGCTAGTGGTGCACCCCTGCGGGAGATCGGATATTATTCGGCTGTTTCCCAAGTTCGGCGCTGAAATGGGTTCCTGGAACAAGCAATTTCTGATCGCGACCGTGCTGGCCATGACCGCCAGCCCCGCCATGGCGGCGCCCTGGGTCCGCGGCTTTGTCGTGGATAATTATGAACCGGCTTTCTATTACGGCGGGCGCAGCGGCACCGAAGAGCCCGGCACCGATTGCCCCAAGGGCACCATCCCGATCCTGGACTATAAGAAGGAACTGAAAACCAGCTGGCGTACCCAGGCCGAGATCGACAAGATCACCCTGCCGGTATCGGCCGGCGGTGAAGGCGAGCGCGCGGTATCGCCGGCCATGCAACATCGCGGCTTCCGCAAGGATATCGACACTTACATCAATCCCTTCGCCGCGCCCGATGCCGGCATGCTGCAAGTTACCGGCACGATCTCGGAAGGCTTCGACCTGGACGGCAACACCGCCAGCGGCGGCTTCATCAGCCCGAAGGGCGAGCGCGGCATCGACAATGCCTTTTACCGCGCCTGGGGCTGCATCATGTCCTATCGCGGCACGCCCTATCAGGCCTATCTCAGCCAGCGCGCCAACGACAAGATGCTGGACGGGCTTTACACCATGGTCGTCCGCCTGTCGGGCAATGCCGATCCGATGAACGACGATAATGTCACCTTCGAGATCGCCTATTCTCCCGATCGTGTGGTCAAGGACCCGCTGGGCAAACTGGTCCAGGATGTTTCATTCCGCGTCGTCAAAAGCGCGCAGTACACCAAGCTGAAGGCCCGTATCCGCAATGGCGTGCTGGAAACCGAGCAGGCCGATGTGCGCATGCCGGCCTTTTCCTGGGGCGAGACCAATCGCGGTGAAACCCTGTTCCAGAAAGGGCGCGTGCGCCTGATCTTGAACCAGAATGGCGGGCTGTCAGGCCTGGTCGGCGGCTACCGGGATTGGCGCGACGTCTATAACAAGGACACGTTCAACGTTCCTTCCGGCGGCGCGACCCGGGAAACCTATTATCACCAGAACCAGATCTCGATGTATTACGCCCTCAAGCGCAATGCCGACGCCATGCCCGATCCCAAAACGGGCCGCAATACCGCCATCTCCGCCGCCTACCGCTTCACCGCACAGCCGGCCTTTGTGCTCGATCCGCCCACTCCGCTGGCTTTGGAGCAGCCGCCCTATCCCGGCGGCGAGAGAGCGATGACTGAACGCGAGCGCTTTCTGAAAGCCACCGACACCCGCGCCATTCAGCCCGAAGTGCCGCGCAGGCGCGAGGCGGAACAGCCCAATCAGCAGATCGCCACCAGCGGGAAGCCGCAAAATCCCGGCGCGGACTATTAGCCTTAGAGCTTGAGCGCGCGGATGCGCTGGTTCTCCGAATCCCCGATATAAAGCACCCCGTCATGGACAGTGACGCCATGCGGCCGCGCCAGCGCGCACTTTAGCGGATCGCCGTCCGGACCGTCGCCGCGCGATCCCGTCCCCACCACCGTGGATACGGTGCCGTCCGACAGCGAGACCCGGCGGATCACATGGCTCTCGGTATCGGAAACATACAGGCTGCCGTCCGGCGCATAGGCGATGCCTTTGGGCCCGTTCCAGGTGCAATCAAGCGCCGGGCCGCCATCGCCGCCATAGCCTTTGGCGCCGGTGCCGGCGATGCGCTTCAGAATCTTGCGCGCCGGATCGATGCTGTAGATTTTATTGCCTTCGCGCAGGACCAGATACATGGTGCCGTCGGGACCGATATCGATGGAGCGCGGCCCACGCAGCGGCGCTGTCAGGGGCGCTTCATCCGGCGTGTCCGCTGTCTCGCCGTTTCCCGCGAAGGTCGTGATGATCCCGCTGGCCGCATCCCGGCGCCGGACACGGTTGTTGCCGATATCGCAAATATAAAGATTGTCTGCTCTGTCCAGCACGATGCTGTGCGGTTGTCTGAGCTGGGCCTGCGCCGACGGTCCGGCGTCACCGGAAAAACCGGCCGCCCCAGTGCCCGCCAAGGTGGAGATCACGCCTGATTTGCCGTCGACGAAGCGGATGACATGGGTATCGCGCTCGGCGACATACATGTTGCCTTTGCTGTCAAAGCGCACCTCGTGCGGCGTGCTGAGTTCGGCCTGCCGCGCGCCCGCTCCGTCTCCGGCATGGCCTTTGGCGCCCGTGCCGGCAACAACGGTTATCTTGCCCGACGTCAGCCGCAGAATCCGGTTGCTGCCGAACTCGGTCCAAACAAGCGCGCCGTCCGGTCCGAACAACACGCCGAAAGGCTGATCGAGCTTGGCGGTTTTGACGGATTCGCCGTCGGCGGCAAAGCCTTGCGCGCCGGTCCCGGCCACCGTGACAATGCGGTTGGTGGCGGCATGGAGCGGAGCGGCCAAAAACCCTGCGCTTGCACCCAGTACAAAGCGGCGTGTGCGCTTCATTCTTCCCGGCGTCACTTTTCGTAAGGCACCAGATGCCAAACCCCGCCCTCGCCATCGCCGCGGGGTGCATTGGGCGCGTCATGGAACATGCTGTAGACCGGCTTGCCGCGATAGGCCCATTGCAACAGGCCGTTATCGCGCCGGATCACGGTCCACTCTCCCAGAGGCTTGGAGCCGGCTGGGGCCAAAATGGGCGGGCGGGCGCTCATGCAGCCTTCGTTGCAGGCGGAGCGGCCTGTGGGATCCAGATCGTAAGTGTACAGCCGCTGGGCGCCGGGAAAGCGCACATAGACATAGCCCTTGTCGCCGGCCTCCGACAAAGCCACCTCGGCAGGATAGGGCAAGGTCGCGTCAAACGCCGCCCAAGCGGGCACGGCACCACAGACCGTCAATGCGGCGGCCAATGCCAGTTTCCCGGCGGCCCGGGCCGTCATTCGTTTTGCGCCGTCGTGACGGGCACGTCGTTGCGCACCTGTTGCTGCGGCTTGGCGGGCGCCTGCTGCGGCGCGGGCGCGGGCAGCGTGCCGTTGCGGCGGCGCGACCATGGCGGGATGCCGTTGGCGTCTTCGCCATCATAGTGCGGACGCGTCAGGGTCTTGAGGAAGTAATCCTTACTGGGCAGGTCGGCGATCGTATATTCCATCGAAGGCACGGCCGCCTCGCTGGTGCCGGGCGGCACCGGTTGCGGAATGCGGGTTTCGATGCCCTTGATGGTATTGGCCTTGATCGCCAGGAAGGCCTGCATGCGCGGCTCGTCGCCCATCAGCTTGGGAATGTCCATCGGCTTGTCGGGATCGACCACATAGGCGCTGGCCATCTTGACGCGGTAGACGGTGGAAATGCCGTCATACTTGCCGGTCTTTTGGTTGTACATGCCGTCGGCGTTGCGGCGCAGGGCGAAGTAAAGCCCGACATGATCCTCATGCTCGCGGATGCCCTGCTGGCCGCCGTCCTGGGCGAAGGTGTTCTCGGTATAGAGCTCGCGCCAGTTGCGGTAGCCGCCGAGCAAACCGGTGCCGCTCATGCCGTCGGCGGACAGATTCAGCTTGATCTTGCCCTTGGTGAAGTTGGTGTCGCCGGTCTGGTCGTAGAACCAGGCGATGCGCGGGGTGTGCATATGCTCGACCTGCTCGGTCTCCACCACGCCGTTTTTGATCTTGGCTTTCAGCTTGGTGTACTGGGCCGATTGCAGGATGCGGTAGGAATAATCGACGGAAATTCCCCCGCGCGCATCCTTGACGATCTTGTCCGGCGAATAGCCGATCTCGACGGTGGCGTCGCTGTCATTCATCGGGTCCTGGTTGCCGGAGACCCGGATCACCATGGTGTAGAGACCATCCTGCATCTTGTCGTTGGCGCGCAGGTCCAGGGTCGCATTGCCATTGCCGCGCCAGGGCGCGTCGCAGCCCCAGGCCCGGTACAAATTGTTGTCGATGCCCCTCTCGCCGTCGGGGCTGACAAAGTCGTTGGCCTTGATCTTGCCGTCCAGGTTGAATCCGTCGCCGATGCGGCTGGTCACTTGCGGCTGGCCCGGATCGTCGGTCGCCCAGGGATTGACGTAGGTTTCGATGGTCTTGTTGTAGCCGCGATAGGCGACGGCGCGGTTCCAGATATGGAAGCGCGTCAGCACCGGCGCGCGCACCTGATCCAGGCCCGGCGGCTTGGCGATCCAGTCGATCTCCTGCTGCGAGCGCCATTTCTGGCGCGCCACGGCGATCTTGGTCTGGGTGTCGTTGGCGAAATGGATGGAGCTGCCATGCGGACAGTCGATACCCGGCTCGATCTCGGCGCCGCGGCTGAAATCCGCCCGCCCGCCATAGCGGAAGGCATATTCATAGGTCCCGACCACATATCCCTTCACCCAGGGCGCGGCCGTGGCCGGCATAGCCATACCGCCGGTGAGCGCCACCGCCGCCGAGCAAACCATGAGATGCTTCTTCAGGGTCATGACATCCTCCGTCCGGGCAGATGGTTCAGGCCACGATGACCGTGCCGACCATTCCCATCGCTTCATGCATCTTGCAGATATATTTGTAGGTGCCCTTCACCGTGAAGGTGTGGCTGAAGGTGGCGTCCTGTTCCATGGTGCCGGAATCGATCGGCGCCACGCCGGCCGGCAGCGCGACATTGGCGGCGGTAACCGCCTGCGCCGGATCGAATGTGACGGAATGGGTGATGATGCCGGGATTGGTCCAGGTCACGGTATCGCCGACAGCAATATTGACCGTCGCGGGCTGAAATATCGCCTTGGGATTGTTCTTCATGGTGACTTCGACGGTCTTGCCCGCGGCCAGCGCCGGGGTGGCGGCGACGACACCCAGGCTGGCGACCATTTCCGTGAAAGCGCGGCGGTGAATTTTCATGGCATGTTCCTCGATTATTCCGGCGGCGATACCTGGTTGATCAAAAGATCAGATACCGCTCCGGCCTCAAAAGCCAGCGGATTGGCGTCATCCATGGGTCCCTGGCGCGGCACGATATCGGCGCTGAGCTCGAAATCGGTGACGCTCTTGGGATCAAGTTTGGGGAATTCCGTCCCGGCAAAGGGGCTCCAGCTCTGCCAGGCCGGGTTACCGCTGACCTTGTAGCGCCACACCGGGCGCCAATATTCCATGCGGAAACTGTAGCGCAGCCCGGCGGGATCGCGCTTGGGAACCGGCGCTGTGTCGGTCTTGGCGCGGCTCTCCGTAAAGGTGAACCAATTGGACTTCTGCTCCATGGTCAGTTCCGCGGCGCGATAGGCGAGATATTTTTCGACATCGTCGCGGGTGGTGAATTTTTTGCCAACCACCACCAGATGATAGCCGTTGCCCACCTTTTTCGCCGAGAAGATGCCGGGCTTGGCCGGCGGCACCATGGGAAGCGTGTCGGAGGGCGGCGGCGTAACCGGCGGCTTGGCGGGCGGTGTCTGCGCAAAACTGGTCCCCACGCAAAGCGCTGCGAGGACAAGACCGGTACCGATACTGCGTTTCATTCTGCCCACCCTGTTTTCTTTCTTAGAAAATATAAAAAAATCCGGCCGACACCACATACACAATCGCCGTCACACCGATCACGCCGACGGCCAGCCGCCACACCGGCACCGCGGCCATCTCCGCTTCCCCTGCCCCGCCCCGGCGCTTGCCCGAAATCATCGGCCCGACCAGGTTCTGGCGCTTGTAGAGAAAATAGAAAATCACCGCTGCCAGATGCAGCCCGATCACCCAAAGCAGGATGTTGAACCAGTCGTAATGCATGTGCGCGAGCTGGCGGCCCTGCTTGAAGTTGAGATAGACGGCCATGGGCCCCGAATAGAGTCCGTCGACATCTTCCGCGAACAGGCCGAAACTCACCACCGCCAGCACCAGACCCAGCATCAGGACAATGCTGATCGCGCCCAGCGCGTTGTGACCGTGGCTGTGGGGGGTGTCGCGCTGGTGCAAGGTGGCGGCATAGTCCAGAATGGCCTTGGGCCCGCGCACGAAATTGACAAAGCGCGCGGTCGAGGATCCGACCATGCCCCAATAGAGGCGCAGCAACACGATCCACAGCACCGCATAGCCGGCATAGGCGTGGTATTCGAGCTCGCGGTTGACGCCGCTCCACCAGCACACGCCGATCCCGACAACCAGCGACCAATGCATCGCACGTACCGGCAGGTCCCATACCCTGAGGTCCGCCGTATCGGCGAGCGCCGTTTCCATGCGACTCGCCTCAGGCGGGGTCATGGAACGACCTATTCTTCATTTTCTTTTTCGTAGTCCGGCGAACGGAAATCGTCATGGCAGGCCTTGCAGGACTTGCCGGTGGCCACCACCTGGGCCTTCAAACCCGCCTCGTCCTTCTTGAGCACGATTTCGTTGAGCTTGGCGGCTTCGACCTGCATGGCCTTGCCCAATTTCTGGAACTGGTCGTTCTTCTGCCAGATGGCGGGCAAGGCATAGGTCTTTTTCCCGGTCTCGGGACCACTGCCCTTGGGGAACCAGTTCAGCAGATAGCCGCTGCGGTCCTTGATGGTCTGGGCGTTGGGAATGACCGTATTCTCCCAATCGATTCGTCCCCTCTTGATATCGTCATTGATCGCCTTCAGCGCGCCGCCCATGTCACGCAGCTTATCCTGGCGCGGCTTGATCTGAGCGATCTCGGCAGGACCGGCGGCGGCTTCCAAGGCGGCAAAACCCAACACGACGAACGCCGCTGCGGTAACGCGGCGAAACCCAAACGCGGACATGCGAACAAACACTCCCAGCTGGCGCAACGGCCAAAATAATGACGGACGATTCAGGCGGTTTTACGCCAGCAGATCGGTGTAAGGCTGCCTGATCTCCATCGAACCCTTGCCCCAAACATCAAGCGACACGCCCATGGCCTTCTGGATCGTCAGGCCGACGCGCGACACCGGGCTCGAATCGCCCGCGACATGGAAGCCCGCCTTCATGCGGCCACTGGCGCCGCCGGCCACAAAGATCGGCAAGCCGTCCACCGCGTGAATCTTCGCGAAGCTCTGGTCGGTAAAGGCAAAGACAAGGCTGTGATCCAGGATCGTGCCGTCGCCTTCCGGAATCCCGTCCAGCTCCTTCAGGAGCATGGCGAACAGTTCCATCGTGTCGACATTGTACTGCGCCACGCGCGGCTGATAGCCGAGAACCGGATCGATCGGCTCTTCGTGGGTGGACTGGTGATAGCCGAGGCTGTCGCCCGGCATGAAGATCTGCGAGCCGGGTTCCGAAACGCTGAGATTGAACACCCGGGTCTGGTCGGTCGCCAGCGCCAGCGCACCGAGCCGCGCCATCGACGGCACGACCGCGCGCAGGTTGGGCAAGGCATTGTTGCAAATCGCCTCGGAAGGGGCATCCGGGATGGCCACCTTGGCCTGGATTTCCGGACGCTGCAGCTGGGCCGCCATCTGCAGTTCGGCTTCACGCACAGAAGTGAAATACTGCTCCATGCGGGCGCGGTCCGACGCGCCCAGATTCTTCATGACGTCCTTGCGGTTCTCGGACACGGCCGACAACACGCTTTGCTGGACCATGATCTGCGGATCGGGTTTCCAGTCGCCCTTGGTGGGGTCCTGGAAGCCGGGCCCGAACAGGCGGGTATAAAGCGAGAGCGGCGAGGCTTCGGCCGGAAGCGCGTTGGCCTGGCCGAGGCTGGAATAGCTTTGCTTGGGGTCGCCGGCGGCCGAAGCCGAGACCGACTTGTAGCGGGTGCCGTGCGAGATGACGTCGGCGATCTGCTGGTCGATGGTCTTGGAGTCAAACTCGCTCTGCTTGGTGGGCGAGATGCCGGTGGCGGCCGCGGCGACGCCGGACCAGTGCTGGAAGTTGGGATTGTCGTCCAACGGCACGCGCAACCCGCTGAACACGTTAAGCTTGCTGCGGAAGGCCTCCAGCGGCTTCAGCTGAGAGGTCATCTCATAGTCCTTGCCGCCCGTCTTGGGGATCCACAACTGCTTGGTCAGACCCAAGCCGAAGAAGAATGTGTTGAAGCGGGTGGGAAGCGGCCGGCCCGTGGCAGCCAGAGCCTTGCCCTTGCTATCCAGGAAGCAATCCAGGAAAGGCATCCCCATGACGGCCAGGGCGCCCTGGCAAGAGCCGCGGAGCAAAAATCTGCGATCCATCTTCATGACTGTCTCCTGTTTCTACTGTGCCGCGAGCTTGGTCGGGGCGCTGCCTGTTTCGGGTGCCGGTGCGTTGAAATAATCCTTGTCTTCCACCATGGCCTTCAACAAAGCGCGCATGCGGAAACCGGAATCGGTGAAAGACTTGTAAGCATTCTTGAAAGCCGAGGCCGGAACATCCTCGCTGTTTTCACCGCGCGAATAGGCATAAGCCTTGCGCGCGATGCACGAGGTATATTTCGGATTGTCGTAGAGGAACTTGCCCAGCCCGATCGCGCCGGAAAAAGTCTTGCCCTGAAGGCTGGCCGAAACGTCGATCATCTGGCCATTTTCCGTGGTGCGCTGGCCGCCGATGGTGTCGAAGTGTTCCAGCGACAGGCCGATGGGATCGCTGTGGGTGTGGCAAGAGGCGCAGGTCGCGTTGCCGGCATGCGCCATCAGGCGCTCGCGCACCGTCTTGAGCGCACCGTCAGTCTCGTTGACCACCGAGAAGTCCACATTGGCGGGTGGCGCCGGGGTGGGCTCGCAGAGGAAGATGTCCATCAGCGCCACGCCGCGCTTGGTCGGCGAACTGCGGCCGGGGTGGGAGAACATGGACAACATGCTCACCTGGGTGAGAACGCCGCTGCGGCCGGCATCCGGCTTGAACTCATATTCCATCCAGTCGCCCTTGAAGGCGTAGGGAAGCTGATAGGCCGCCGCCAGATTGCGGTTGAGGAACGTCTTGCGCGTGGTCATCAGGTCGCGCATGTCGCCATTGGCGTGCAGCGCCAGATCGACCGTGGTGCGCAAGGTCTCTTCGCGCGCCGAGGCCGCGATGCCCGAGCTCCACTTGGGATAGAGGATGCTGTCCTTGGACACGGTGTCGAACGTGTCCAGCTCCAGCATGTCGTTGAAGAAGGCGCGCATGCCCACTTCCAGCCGGTTCGAAGCCATCAAGCGGTCGACCTGCTTGGACAGGCCGGCTTGGGTGCTCAACTCCCCCGCTTCCGCCGCGCGCAGCAATTCGCCGTCGGGCGCGGAATTCCACATCAGATAGCTGAGGCGCGTCGCCCGGCTGTAGGGATCCAACGTATACTGCTTGTTGCCCGCCGGAACCGCGTATTCGCTGCGGAAGATGAAATCCGGCGCCTGGATCAAACTCGCCAGGCCATAGCGCATGCCGTTATAGAAATCACTCTTGCCCAGATTGCGGCTCAGATTGACGGCTCTTTTGGTTTCCGCCGCGGTCAAGGGACGGCGGAACAACAGCCGGCCATATTGATTCAAGATTTGGGCGGCGCAGGCATCGTCGGGTGCTTTGTCCGACTTGGGCTTGCAGGGAAGTTTGCCGCGGAGTTTTTCCGAGGTCACCTGGATGGCAATACTGTCCGCCATGCCGCTGAAGGATTCAAAACCGACCGGGGTGACCGACAGGATGCCGGTGCTGGTAGATTGCAAACCTGCAATGCGGATGGTCGGCTCGAAGGCGCCGCGTATTTCGATCTCTTTGCCGAAAATATCGGCGACGGAATGGCGATATTCTTCCTGGGTCAGCCGCCTCAAGCTCGCCACTTGGCCGGCGGCCTGGGCCGCGCTAATGCCGACGACAGACGCCAACACAGTGGCAGACAAAAGGGAGACGGCGAGAGTTCGCATGCTGAGGATTCCGCGGTTATCTAAGACGAGCATTACACAAAGATGTCGCGAAGGATTGCCAATGGTAAGCTTTTACAAATTCCTTACATGAATCCCGGCGCTTAGTGGCTGTATACAGCAGAATTGTTTCGCTTGGGAGTCGGCACGGGGCCCGCGCCTATACGCAATTAAACGCAGTGGCTTGCTGCATTGCACAAAATTTGCCGCCTTATAGCCGAGGGTCCTGCTAACCTGCTCAACAAGGCCGGAAATTTCAAACACCGCTCCAGCAAGCTTGACCGCATGCACCGTCCACCATGCCTTAACCAACCACAGATTTTTTCGAAATCCGTCCTGGGTCGGGGACCCGGTAACGATACCACCCCAGCCGGGAACCCAATTTTGGACCGGCCTCACGGGGTGGGCGCCTTTGGCGTCACCCCGGGGACAGGGCCTGATTCGGCCCGCCGGTTCAGCGATCCAAGCCGATAAAATTGAATTTCTGCACCCGGCCGTCGCGGCCATCGCCGGTATAGAGATTGCCCTTGGCATCGGTGGTCAGGACGTGCAGGCCCAAAAACATGCCCGGATACTGTCCGACACGGCCGAATTTGGCCTGCGGAATTTCCGTCAAGGTGCTGCGGTCGAGGACACGAACACGTCCTTGATGTCCTTCGCAGACATAGACGAAACGCTGCTCCTTGTCGCCGGACAGCGCCACGCTGTTCACCGTGCCGAATCCCTTCATGGGAATCTCGCGCGCCACCACGCCTTCCTTGAGGAATTTGCCGTCGACAGTGAAGGCCTGGACGCGATTGTTGTTGCGGTCCGCGACATAGACGATGCCGTCGTTGGAGATCGTCAGCCCATGCACCAGGTTGAATTGCTGTGGCACAGGTTCATAGGCGCGTTCGCGGGTTACGCTGTCATCCGGCGCCTTGCCGTAGGCGCCCCACATGCGCTTGAACTTGCCGGTATCGGCATCCAGCACAATGACGCGGCGGTTGACATAACCGTCCGCCACGAACAATTCATTGGCGGGCGCGTAATAGACCGGCTGGGCCGGGTGATTCATGTTGACCGTATCAAGGCTGCCTTTGCTCTGCGCCGATTTTCCCACCTGCATGATGAATTTGCCGTCGGTGGTGAATTTCAGGCACTGATTGTCATCTTTGCCGTTCTTGGCGTCGCGGCCATTGCCGCAAATCCAGACATTGTCCTTGGCATCGACGGCGATGCCGTGCTCCTGGGTAGGCCAGTCGAATTGGGCGCGCTCGGCATCGCTCATGGCATAAGGACCGCCCCAGGCCCGGATGAATTTGCCTTGGGCATCAAATTCCAGAACCGACGGAGCGGGAACGCCGGACTCAGCTTGTGGCGGCTCATCCAGTTGCGGGACGATCGAGCGCGGGCGCGACAGCACCCAGACATTGCCATGACTGTCGACGGTGAGGCCCGCGATCTGGCCGAAGAAATAGCCATTGGGCATTTGTTGGGGCCAGTTGGGATCGACCTTGAATTTCGGTCCGGTGGCAGCCGCGGCCGGCGTGACGCAAAGAGCGGCCAGCGCCAAAACAATCGCCGATTTCATGTGTTTTCTCCCCTTAGATTTTTCGTGGGTTTTTCTTGGGCCCATTTTTTCGCAGCATGCCATAGCGAAATGCCGAAATACAGTTTGCGGGTCATGCGCGCGGGACAATATCGAAGGCGCAGGAAAGCCTTTTCTCGTCGGAGGTGAAAGGCACCGTGCCGTGCCACATATAAGACGGGAATAGAACCAACAGGCCCGGCTCGGGCTTTACCAGATGCTCCGGTGGCAGATGCGGCGCCGTCGGCGGACCGGGTTCGCCGAATTTCAGAAACCCCTGTGTGTCCTGCAGATCCTTGGGTACGCGGACATAGAAAGCCGAGGAAATCCAGCCTTCGGGATGGACATGATTGATGTGAAATCCGTGCCTGTTCAGGCGCACCGACCAGGCGCTGGCAACCGCATAATTTTGTTCGCCCCCACCGATGGCGGCGATATGCCGGCGGATCGGCGCATCCAGCGCGCCGAACAAAGCGCGGATCGGACCCGTGGGATAATCGGCGAGATTGCGCGTGGTTTGGCTGCCGTGTCGCAAGGACTGGCCCACCGGATGGGTTAGCGGCCCGTGGAGTGCGTCCAGCGCGCGGCCAAGATCATCGAGATAGTCATCAAGACTGTCCCAGCCTTCGGGCGGATCGATGCGATAGGTCCCGACCAGCCGGCCATAGTCATACAGCGCGCGGTAGCGCGGATCGCCCGCCAGACGCCATGCCGCCGCCAGCAAGGCGGTGGCATGCTGATCGCGCGGACGCGCCGCCTGCAAGCCTTGCGCGCGCATCACAGCCTGCTGCGCGCGCCCCAGCGCCAGATCGACCTCGATTTCTGTTTTGGCGCGGGCCGCCGGTGTGGCCCCGGCTGGGGCCGCCGCCAGATGCCGGTCCGCGGCCTGCGGATCGATTGCGAGCGCCGCCCGCGCGGCCAGAATGTGCAGCGAAGGATCGGCTGCGGCGGCGCCTGCGGCCAATTCATAACCCGCCCTCTCCTCGCCCGCGCCCTGCAATAAATTCACGGTGATAGTGACGATCTCCGCCGTCCGCGGCGCGGCATCCAGAGCGGCGCGCGCTTTCGCCAGATCGCCGCTTTGCATCCAGACCAGCTCGGCCAGTTCGCGATGACCTTGCGGCGAGGCCGGATCGCGCTTTACCGCCGCGCGCCACGCCGTTTCCGCCTCGGTGAAGCGGTTCTGCCGGTTCAAAATCCGTCCCAGCAAAAGATGACAATGGGCATCGTCCATGCCTTTGGCGATGGCGCTGCGCACGGCGGCTTCGGCTTCCATGTCCTTGCCCAGACGGTTGCAGATCGAGGCCAGGGCGAATTGCGCGGCGCCGTCGCCGGGCGCCAGCTCCACCGCCCGGCGCAGCTCACGCTCGCAGCCGGTGAGATCTCCAAGTTGATGCAGCACCAGGCCCAGCAGGCTGCGCAGCGGCGCGCCATCCTGTCCCGCGGCAAGGGCCTGGTTCAGGATAGTGCGCGCATCGATGGCCTGTCCGCGATCCAGCAGATACCTGGCCTGGTCCAAGGCCGTTTCCGCGTTACGCCACAATTCAACCGCCCGAGCTGGATCTGGGCCCGGACGCGGCGGCCGGAGGCCGCTTGATGCCGCCGGTGGGCGCATTGGGATACTTGATGCCGAGCTGGTCGAGATAGCTGCCATACTTCTTGGCGTCGTAATAATAGGGCTCCATCAGCGGCCGCATCTTGATCATCAGATCGTCATTGACATGAATGGCCGGGACATCGCCGGCGGTCAGCATCGGATCGTACTGATCGAATTTCTGCTGATCGGTGTCGAAATATTTCTTCGCCTCGGCCAGAACCTCCGGCGTGGTCATCAAATCCAGCACCGTCAGGGCCACTGCCTTGGCGCCGGCCACGGCGCCTTTATGGGCGATGGGCGTCGCCATCGCCATGGCCGCCGTCACATTGTGCGCGGTGGTGTTTGGAATGTTGGAAGGATAGCGCACGGTGATGGTGGGAACCGTCCACATAATGTCGCCGATATCGTCCGAGCCGCCGCCGGTGGGGATCCGCTCCTCCGCCGCCGGCCAGACCCTGAGCGGCGAAACCTTGTCGCGCAGCGGCTGGAGCTTGAAGCCTTGGGTTTCCTGGACCGCCCGCGCGAAGGCCTGATCGTCCGCGCTCCATTTGGGCATGCCGACCAGTTGGATATTGGCATAGGCAGCGTCAGCGAGCGGCTTGTTGCCGAAATTGGGCGCCGCGGTGCCCATGACTTTGCGCGTGACGGTCGTGTCGGTGGCCATGGCCGCCGCATCGGCGATCTTGTTGCCGATGTTCCAAAGCTCGCGCACAGACTTGAAATCGTGATCGCGGAAATAATACCAGTTCGAAGCGGTGCCCGGCACGATGTTGGGCTGGCCGCCGCCATCGGAAATCACATTGTGCGAGCGTTGTGAAAGACGCAGATGCTCGCGGCGGAATTGCCAGGCGATATCCATGATCTCGGCGGCGTCCAGCGCGCTGTGTCCGTCCCAGGGATCGCCGGCGGCATGTGAGGTCTTGCCGCGGAAGGTATATTCCACCGACACCATGCCATTGCTGCTGGGGCCATAGGCGGTCGAAAACTCGCTGGCGACATGGGCGAAGATGCAGGCGTCCACGCCCTTGAAGAGACCGTCGCGCACATAAAAGGCCTTGCTGCCCAGCAATTCCTCGGCGATCCCGGGCCAAATCAACAGCCGGCCGGGAATATGGTTTTTCTCCATCTGCGCTTTCGCCGCGAGCGCCGCGGCGATGATCAAAGGCATGCCGGAATTATGGCCCTCGCCATGGCCCGGCGCACCGGGCACCAGCGGCTCGATCTTGGGATTGCCGGGAATCTGCGAGACACTGCGCAAATCGTCCAAGTCGCTGCCCAGCGCGATCAGCGGACCACCCTCACCCCAGGTCGCGGTCCAGGCGGTGGGAATGCCCGCAACGCCCTTGGTGATCTTGAAACCGTTCCTGGCCAGGATGGCGGTAAGATAATCGCTGGTGCGGAATTCCTGAAAGCCGGGCTCGGCATAGCTGAACACCGTGTCCACCATCACCTGCACCTGCTTGGCCTGGGCGTCGATATGGGCGATCGCCTGCTGCTTCATTTCGGGCGGCGCCGCGGCGAAAGCCGGTGTCAGCATGGAAGCCGACAACAGCAATGCAATCAATTTGGCAGCGTGATTCATGTCGCTCTCCGCTGAATGCTAGCGTTTGGGTTGGCGCACCGCGATGATGGAAATCTGCTCGCCGGTCGCGGTTTTCTGGTCGAAACTGTTCTGCAAGCTGGTGCGGGTGGGGAATGTGTCCTTGAAGAAAGTGCCGTAGAGCGTCTGCACCTTTTCCAGATCCTTGATATCCCGGACATAGACGATGGATTGGACGACCTCGGGGAAGTCCATGTCGGCTTCCTCCAAATTGTCCAGCAGGTTTCGCATGGTCTGGCGCAGCTGCAACTCGACATCCTGGGTCACGATGCCCTGGCCGGGAATGAATCCGCTCTTGCCCGACATGTAGTAAGTGTCGCGATAGATGATGCCGGGGCTGGCGGTGGGGCTGGGCGGCATGTTCCTGGGCCGGATGGATTTGCGCTGGGACAAATCGGCGCCCGCAATGGCGGTGAAGACGATGTGCGCGCCTTTCGGCAAGGCGACGACTTCGATCGTGCCGCGGCCCGGCGTATTGCCGAACTCGAAATAGCTCGCATAAATCTTGTTCATCACCCCGACGCGCGCCTGTTGCGGCTGGCCGTTATGAGCGATCACATTGGTGGTTCCTTGCGGACCCGATGCATCGGGGCTGGCCATATAGGGATTGGTCCAGACCACATTGGCGTGGGTCATGTTGGCCGCTTTCAATACAGCGCCGACATTGTCCAAGCTCTGTTTCACTTCATCGGCATAGTCGGCCGGCAGCTTGCCGGTCTTGGGATCGGCGCCGCTCTGCGCCGAGATATACAAGACATCGTCTGCCTTAATGCCGGCCGGATCGATGCGGGCGCCGCGCGGCCATCCCGCGGGCGTGATGACCTGGCGTTTGGCGCTGCCGGCCACGGCGATGGCATTGATCTGGATTTTTTGTCCGCCGGGAAGGTTCGCCGCCACCAGCACGGTGCGCGCCGGCGGATTGGCGCCGATGGATTTCCAATAGACCTCGTTCATCGCGGCGATGTCCTGGCTACGGGTGACGTAAACCTGGACCCAGACCAGATTGCCCATGTCCATGCCAGATGCCTGCAACACCTCGCGCGTATGCGCGAGGGATTGCGTCACCTCTTGCGCGAAGGATGCCGGCAGGCTGCCGTCCGGATTGCGGCCATCCTGGGCGGCCATATAGAGCGTCTTGCCCGCCAGCAAACCGGAGCTGGAAACCGGACCGGCGCCACGGCCTTCCACTTTTATGACCTTGTAGGCGCCGCCCGACGATTGCGCCTGTGCGGGCGATACGGCGCACAATACGCCCAGCACAAAACCCAAGATTTTTGCGGTCATGTCCATGGAGCTCATTTTATCCCCCAGGCGCGCAGCATCGGCCGCAGCCACCGCGCTGTCCAGTCGGCGCTTTTGGCCGGAAGCAAAGAAAATGGCGCAACGGCGCAAAGAAAAAGGCCCCCGTTTTGCGGGGGCCTCGTTCTTGGTCGCAAGGGTGATCG
>CADECX010000052.1 GCA_902825865.1 uncultured Alphaproteobacteria bacterium | reverse complement strand
CGGAGACATAAAACACCGCATGCCAGCCGAAATTGTAGATGATGAAGGCGACCAGCGGCGGTGCGGTGCCCGAACCCAGCTGCGCCCCCGCCTGCACCCAGGCATTGGCCTTGCCGCGCTCATGGCTGGGAAACCAGGCGGCGACGAACTGGTTGGCGGACGGATAGGCCACCGCCTCGCCGACCCCCAGGATGAAGCGCACCGCGATCAATGCCAAAAGCGCATGCGCCATGCCCGGTGGCACCAAAGCGGTGATGATGCTGAGCACGCTCCACCAGATCAGGCCGAACGTGGTGGTCAGGCGCGGCCCAAGCTTGTTGACGATCCAGCCCGCCGGAATCTGGAATACCGCGTAACCGATCATGAAAGCGCTGAAAACCCAGCCCAACTGGATCTTGGTGATGTTATAATCGTCGGCGAGATAGGTGCCCGCGATGGCGATATTGGTGCGGTCGAGATTGACCACCATGCTGACCAGGAAGATCAGCAGCACCAGCTGATAGCGCACCATATGCTTCATCATGCGCGGCGGCTCCCCAGCCTTTTTTTATGGTCGCGCCGGCAGGCGCTCGCTACGCTCGCGTTGCCGGTCGTTCCTGGTTATTTTTTCGACGTCAACTCGCGCATTTTTGCCAGCACCTTGCGGGCGCCGCCGGTCAGCAAACCGACATCGTCGCAACAGAAAATAAAATTGGCGCCCACCCCGTGCCACTTCTGCATCTCGGTATCGGCAAAGGTGATGCCGATGCTGGCGGGCATCTGGCGCGCCCGCGCCGCCTGGATCACCTTGGTCATGCCGTTCGCGACCGTGGGATGGTTGAACTGGCGCAGCACCCCCGCCGAGCCCGACAGGTCGGTGGGACCCAGACAGGCGACGTCGATGCCCGGCGTATCCAGAATGCCGTCGATATCGGCCACACCGTTCACATGCTCGATCTGCACGATCACGATCACCGAGGAATTGGCCTGGGCGACATAGGCGTCGGTGTTGGTGTTGTATTTGGAGGCGCGGCGCGGCCCAAAACCGCGGGTTCCTTCCGGCGGATATTTGCAGGCCGACACCGCCATCTTGGCTTCCGCCGCCGAACTCACCATCGGAATCAAAATGCCTTCGGCGCCCATGTCCAGCGCCTGCTTGATCAGAACATGATCGTTCCACGCCACCCGCACCATCGGCACGGTGGGTGAGCCGTTGAAAGCCATCAGGCAGGTCTGCAGGCCTTCATTGCTGAAGCCGCCATGTTCGGTATCGATCAGCACCCAGTCGAAGCCCGCTTGCGCCATGATCTCGGCCGCCATGGGATGGGCGATGGTAAGCCAGCCGCCATAGGTGGTTTCGCCCAGGCGAAGACGGCTTTTCAACTTGCTGCTGCGTTCGGACATATCGTGATCCCTGAAAGAGTGTGATGGCTTATCCCAAACCCATTTCGCGCAAATAGGCGCGGGTGCGCTTGGCGATGGGCAAAGGCTTGTCGAAAGGCGCGGGGAACATGTCCTGCTCGACAATGCCGAAGCCCCGGTAATCGATCTCGCGCAGCAGGTCGCGGAAGGCGGCGAAATCCACCACGCCCTTGGGCGGTTCAACGAACATTCCCTGCCCCACCGCTTCGGCGAAAGGAATATTCTCGGCGGCAACCCTCTCGCGCACCGCCCGGTCCACGCTTTTCAGATGCAGATAGGGAATGCGGGCATGATGCTTGCGCATGAAGGACACGACATCGCCGCCGCAATACGAATGATGCCCGGTGTCCAGCACAATCGAAACCAGCTTGGGGTCGGTGGCGTCCAGGAACTGCTCGACCTGGTCTTCATACTCGATATGGGTCTGGGCGTGGGGGTGAAACACCAAGGTCAGGCCGTAATCCTCGCGCGCGATGCGCGCGACCTTATGGGTGGTGTCGACCAGCCGGGCAAAAGCGGCATCGTCCAGCCGCGCCGGGGCGATCTGCTGGCCGTTGAACAGATTGGTGTAGCAATCCTGGATCAGCACCAGGAATTTGGCGTCGAACAGCTTGAAGGCTTCGCCCCAGCCGCGCAATTGCCGCTCGATCCTGGGCCAGGACACATCGGGATTGGGCAGATCGCCTTCGACAAAGGAGCCGGTGACTTTCAGTCCGCGCTTGTCGATTTCCTGTTTGAGGATTTTGGGATCGGTGGGCAGATAGCCGAACGGCCCTAGCTCGGTCCATTCATAACCGGCCTCGGCAATCTCATCCAGGAAACGATACCAAGGCGTCTGCCTTGGATCGTCACCAAACCACACGCCCCAGGAGTCCGGAGCACTTCCGACTGTCAGATGCATGTCACTCAGCCTGTCTTGCGGATCGGGGCGGCGCTGGAAAGCGCGCCGCTGCGCTTGGCGAACTTGCCGTCCTTCATTACCGCCAGGATACGCCCCGGGTCCTGGAAGATGCGGATATCGGCCAGGGGATCGCCGTCCAGCAGCATCATGTCGGCGAGATAGCCCTGTTTGATCTGGCCGGTTTCCCCGCCCAGCTGCATCAGATCGGCGCCATGGCGGGTGGCGGCAACGATCACCTCCATTGGGGTGAAACCGAACAGATCGACGAACAATTCCAGGTCCTTGGCATTCTCGCCCATGGGAGACGTGATAAAGGCTCCGTAATCGCCGCCCGGTAGCACGCGCACGCCGCGCTTGTGCAGGTCGGTCATGCAATCGGAGAAAATCTCGATCTCGCGTTCCAGGGATTTGAGCTTTTCTTTCGTCCAGCCAAGGCGGAACTCGTTGTGGCGGCGGAACATGCCGATGGGAAAACCCGCGCCCGGTACCACGAACACCCTATCCTTTACAGATTCCAGCATGTCGCGCGCTTCGCTATCGGCATGCGGGGCGTGGAAGATCACTGGCACGCCCTGGCGCACGCACATCTTCACCCCAGCCGAACTGGAACAATGGGTGGCCACCGTCAACCGCCGCGCGTTCGCCACTTCCATCACCGCCGCCAATTCGCGTTCGGTGATCACCGTCACGGTATCGTCGGCATGCATATGGCCCCAATCTCGATCGCCCGAGACATTGACCTTCAGAGTGTCTACTCCGTCGCGGGCGGCCAACCGCGCCGCTTTGGTGAATTCGTCGGCACCATCGCATGCGACACTAAAACGAAGGGTGCGCGGGAAGGTCATATAGGTCGTGTCCAGGTCGCCCAGATTTCCGGTCGGCGTCATCTCCTGACCGGCGGCGCGCATGCGCGGGCCTTCGAACAGGCCCTTGTTGATGGCGTCGCGCACCGCGACATCGACGCGGGGCTTGGCCGAGGCGGCGGAGAACAGGCTGGTCCAGCCCCGCCGCAGCAGAAGCTGGGCATTGGCCAGGGCGATCAGGGAATGATCCTCGGGCTGGATCTCGACCGCCGAATAGATGGAGGTGAGATTGTTGAAGGAGATATGACAATGGGCCTCGGTCATGCCAGGCAACAAGGTGAAACCGGTGCAGTCGATCACCTCGTCATCGGGCTGGCTGGCCGCCACCGCCGGAGATGGCGTCACCGCGATGATCCGGTTGCCCTCGACCGTAACAGTGCCGCGGAATGGCAGCGCACCACTGGCATCGATGATCGACGCATTCCGAAAATGCAGACGCATGCCGTCCTCCCCCATTTGCTCTAACCGCCATCCGTGAGAATGCGGTCCTTTTCGGGGAAGCATGACGGTGCAATCGTGCTTTGACAAGCGCCGCAAGCAGCAGCAGGCAATACTTGATGTTGTGGCCGCTGCCGGATGGATCACGGATTGGCGCGAGGCCATGCATGGCCAACTCCAGGTCGTCTGGTTTTCTGGCCGGCCAGCGTCTGAAACCTTTGTCGCGTCAGGCGGACAAACCGGAAGCGCTATGCCAAGCACTACAGCAATTCCTGAGTGTATACCGGAAATCCAACCACCGCCCTTGACTGATCCATCGAAGCACTCAACTCCAATCGAAGCGTCAAAGTCCGCTTTGCGCCAATAGCGGACATTCGTCAGGGCGCGAGTTGTTACACGCCCGTGGTGAAGCGGGGCCTTGCCTTTATGGCGTCGTCCCACAGGGCCGGCGCGTAACTCATCTGGGCTTATCTGTAAGTGGGCGGCGGTGCTGCGCTTTTCACGCACAAAACCCGGTATGCAAACATGCTTTTGCGAAAGAACCGCGCCTAGCGATCCTAGTTGGCCACGCAGGAATAATTCTTTGCATCGCTACCTCCGGCAGGCGAGCTACCAACGAATTTCGGGTACGTTCCATAGCGACACATTGGCTTGGAAGCGATAACTTTGTGCGGCGGCAACGCCTCCTGATTGGTCAATGTAAACTGAGTTGGCGGTGCCTCTCCCTTTTCGACCCACTTAACCAAGGGTTCGAGCAAATCCACGCGGCCAGGAATGCCATATGGCGGCGCGTTGGCCGACCCCGCGTCAACACCCAGCGATGTATGCGGAAGGCCAGTCGCAACGTAAGCAACAAAGAATTTATCCACGGTTCTCTTGCCCATCTTTGCGGCCACGGCGTCCCAATAATTCAAACCTGTCCAAGGGCTCTGAGCGGAGTCACTCATGTTCTCACGTAGAATTAGTTTTCCGCCCCGAGCAAAAAATGCGCTGAGGTTCGGATTGGTGGCATCCATAATCGCAGATATCTCAAGGACTCGATTCTTGAAATTGTCGGGGCTGTAGGTCAGCGGATCAAAACTGGGATTTTGTGCAAAGAAGTATCGCACCCCTCCATTTCCATATGTGTACGCCCGGCTATTGCCATTCTGGGTGGCCCCCCCCGCCGGGTTGACGGTTCCCACTACCCATCGTGACCCGTTGCCCGGCAATCCTTCTCCGCCGTAGCCGTGCCCTGCATACGCCGTGATGCCATTGGCGAGTGGAAAGTTGAATTTGTACCCGTCCTTTGCTGCCCGAATAACCGCCAATTGTGCATCCGAGAAGCAGGAAGAACCTTCATCTCCGCCCGAGGCGCAACGCTTCGTGGCCAGAGCAGAATCCGCAGCAGGCTTGCAGTTTTTGTAGTTGCTCACGACGCCGTCGGCGATACCATCCATGGCGTCACAGGCACTGCTAACCGTGTCGTGAACCAACTGCCATTTGTTGATGAGCCAGGCATTCGGTTTGCTTGGAAGAATGCCAGCAACATTATTTCCAAAAGCCTGTAGGCCAGTCCAATTCATCACAGGATCAATCGCCACGATACCGTCATAATCTTTGGGATATCGCTGTGCCATTGTCATCGCTTCCCGACCGCCCTCAGAGGCGCCCATATAGTAGCTGCGGGCGGGCAACCTACCGTAGTAAAGCTGGCTGAGCTCTCGCACCACGTCGTGTGTTTTCTTGTACGAGGCGTACGCAAAATTTGTCAGGGCTTCAGAATTGAGCGCGAACCTGAATAGACCATCGCCAGGCTCTGCCTGATGGCCAGAGTCGGTGCCCGCAGTGATATAGCCCTGCGTCAGTGGAAAAGGAGTCTGCGGGCCCGCGCTGCGACTCGATTGAACGCCCGTGACCAGCGTTCCGTTATAGCCGCCCCCTCCAAACTGCAATGATCGTCCATTCCAGTTGGTCGGCAGATTGACTTGCGCCTTGATCACCGGTGCGGTGGGGTCAACAGGCTTTATGTCAATCAGAACTTGGCAGTAGTCGGGAGTGCCTTGAATCAACACTTCGCTTCCAGCTGCAGGGCCGCCAGGCACAGGCGCCTGAGGCACCCCGACTCGGTCTGCAATCGCCGCTTTATAGGTGGCAGAAATAATCACCGCGCCGTTTGTAGGCTCTCCAATCATCGACGCTGCGATACTTTTCGCCGTAAGTGCTGCGCAGCCTGCCGGAGCTTGGGGCACAGTAATTGCACGAGGAACCACTGTGGCTTCGCGGCTGAGAGACGGCAGTACGCCAAATGTCCCTAAACCAATCACTAGGCTGGTGATCGATGCGATCTGCGCGCTGACCATGGTGATGGCGCCCTTCTTCAGAAATTCACGCCAGCTGTGAACCGGCTTGGGCTTGTGGATTTCCATCAATTCGTCCTCATCGATTCAAATCTCGATCATCAATGTCCGCTTTGCGCCAATAGCGGACATGCGGCCTTTAGCGCGAATTCGTAAAGCGAACCCTTTTTGGATCGGCATATCCACATCCCTGGCATACCCGACGAAAGAGTCCGGTCCACCAGTTCATGAATGTTGGAACGTACCAGACCTGTCCGCCAAACTGCGGGCAGGGCGTTCGAGATACTCTGGGCGCATTGAACATCCAGAGCCTACCTATCCTCGACGATTTGTTCGTTATTGGGGCGGCGGAAAGTGAGGCTGAAGAACCCCGGCCCAAGCGCTCGCAATACCATTTGCCAACCAAGATAGGCCGTGCTGCCCAGTAGCAGTGCGAGGATCACTGTAAGCGGTACCGCGTGGATGTTCAGCACTCTACTCAATTTGATCCCAATGCCCTGCGTCAAATAGATGAAGTAGGTCGCGCCGGCCAGGAAGGCGGCCGCCTTTGCGAGCGGTGTCCAGAGTTTTATGCGGGGCGCAAACAATATCGCCAGCGCCGCAGCCAGCAGGAACAAGCTGTGGGATTCGATAAAGCCCCAGTGAAGTGCGGCTAGAAAATATGCGGCCAGAACGGCGAACCACTTTCTGCGCGGACTGTTTGCTTCGCTGACCATCCAGCCGAGCGCAAACACATAGGCCCAGTCGTGCGTCATAAATTGGTAGGTCCTAGCCATATCTCCCAACAGGAGGGTTGCGCCGAACTTTACGGCCGTCGCTCCAGCGACCAGAGCAAGTGCGAAGCGCCAAGGAAATTGCGCGGCGTAGCGCCTAACGATGGGGATATGAAAGAGTATCAGCAAGATCAGGATGCAGTGAAACAAGGCTTGGATGAACCAGAATTGCATCATTGAACCGGCGCCGACACCAGGGTCGCGCCAGTAATTTGTCATCAGCGTGAAACTGCGCCACCCGATATGGTTGTTGGAGAACGCCCAATATACGCCCACAATCAGGAAATAGGGTACGATCAGGCGGGCGAGAAACTGACCTGCTATCTGCCAGCGGCTTGGCGCAAACATGCGGTCGCGCTGAAAGCGATTGGAATTGTAGCCGGCAGCCATAAGCAACACCAGCGCACCGCCCTCGATGCCCATCCCGATCTCGTGCTTCATAGCGTGCGAGCTAACGATCAGCGCAATCGCGAGCGGGCGGATCAGCATCTCGGTGGAAACCCAGCGGCAACGGCGTTCCGTGACCTGGGAGCTTTCGGCTGCACGCGCCTCGATCTCGCCGATTGTCAGATGCTCCCAACGGTCGGGCAGATGGCCCAGCTCCTCCTCGATCGCCATCGAAACGTTCACATAGGCCAGGGAGTCGCCCTCGAGGCTATTGAAACTATCGTCCGCGGTCACGGTTTTGAGATTCAAGGCCTGGCGGAAGGCCGCCCGGAGTCCGTCCTGGTTCGCGGCTGAATTTTGGCGCGCCCAGGCGACGCGACCGGTCCCCAGCAGCGATACGAAGTCGATCTTCCCAGATGGTAGGCGTGGCACGTCGCCCATCGGGACCACTATGCAACTGTCAGAGGGCAGCTCAAGCCGCGTGGTTATCACCGCTTCTGCCGTGGCGGCATCACCTTCCAAGAGCGCTATGACAAGGAGCTGGTCATCGCCGGTGGCAAACCCGGTATAGCCTTCTTTCCGCAGGATCGCCTCGACCTGGTCTAGTGCAATGCGCAGGCCGAACAATTTGAGGAACCGGCTCTTGCGGCCCGTTACACGATATAAATCCGGGGCGACCTTCTCGACTAAATCGCCAGTATGCAGCGCCTGGATTTCTCGTCCGCGTGCCAGATCGGCAGCCGTCTCGGCATAGCCCATCATCACGTTCGGACCGCGATATACCAGCTCACCCGCGGTCTCAGTCTCGACACCGGTTTCGGGATCGATCAGCGTGAAGGCGCCGCCGGGGATAGGCTGGCCAATACAGTCGTTATGATCGGCCAGCCGTTCGGGTGCCAGATAGGCCATACGAGCAGTCGCCTCGGTCTGACCATACATCACGAAGAATCTGCGCCCGCTGGCGCGGGTCGCGGCGGCGATCGCGGATACCCGGTCAGCCGCCAATTTCCCGCCCGCCTGGGTCAGCGTGCGCAGGCTGGCCGGCATGTCATTCAATATGCCAGCACGGTCGAGCAGTTCGTAGGTGTAGGGGACGCCCGCCAGACTGGTCGCCTGCTCGCGGTCGATCAGGGCGCGAAAGGCCGGATTGATCACCGAATGTTGATTGAGGATGATGGTCGCGCCGCTGGCGAGGTGCGAATTGATGACCGATAGACCATAGGAATAGCCCGGCGGAAGGGTGGTGATCGGCCGCTCGCCGCCGTCGATGCCAAGATAGCTGGCTATGGAGCGGGCATTGGCGTCAACTGCAGAGCCAGACAGGCGCACCAGCTTGGTCGCACCTGTACTACCCGAAGTCGATAGCATAATCGCTAGATCCGGATGGCAATCGGGGGGATTGGCTTCGAGTCTCTCCAGCCCGCGTCCCGGCGACCAGGCGGCGGAGGGTTGGAAAGTCTCGATCAGTTTCGCGGTGGTGTTGGGGTCGCCGGCATTGACTATGATTGCGGGCAATCCAGCGCGAAGCGCGCCCACATAGGCAGACATGGCCGGTAAGCTATTGTCGAGCGCAAGTAACACCGGCTTTCCGACGGGAACGTCGGCGAAAAGCCCGGCGCCAATTATGAGTTCGTGATACGAGAGCTCGGCCCCGCGATCGTCGCGGAATGCGATACTGTGGCCAAACCGCTCCAATTCCTGCCAGAAATGCGTTGCGGATCCCCTATTGTGTTGAATCTCAATTTGGGGAGCCGCGCTCCGACCTCCAGGCAACGTAGGCCTGCTGCCTTTGCCCAACGCAATTTTCATACGGAGCCCCCCAGCCCGCTATCCCCGAAAACCACACGGGAATCATCCAGAATTTGGAGACCATAAATGGCAAGGCAAGAATTGTACGATAGGATCGTTAACGCCTGCTTTTTTCGCGAGTGCAGCAAGCCGCGCCCCATGCGTCCAGATCACTTACGGTTGCTCAAGTCACACAATCCCGAGCTCGCCGAATATCTGGTCAAGGTGCTGACGGACTAGTGGAAGTGATTCCCCGCGCCTACGGAGGGTGATGGTAATCCCGGTGACCTAGGTCTGGACCGGGCGCCTATTTTCGACCACCGATGGCCAATTGGATGGCACGGATCTGCACCAGCGAACGTCCGCTTTGGGTCAAAAGCGGTCATTCGCCCCTGAGCTCCCCAATGGCTGCTTCTGACCCAAAGCGGACATTGCTCGGTCCTGTACGAAGGCCGAAAAGTCCACCATCCCAGGCCAGCCAACCCCCGGATGCAGCGCGGTCTGCGGTACAGGATGATAACGGGGCTGCCGCTGGATCCCGCTGGCTGGGCTGCGAGCGCAGTTCGGGCCGCTTCTAAATTGCAGAGAGGGCGCGGGCTCTGCGCACGAAAATCGGTACTCCTAGAGGACGCTCCGGTCGCCAAAAAGCAGCGAAACATTAATCCGTTTGTTGAGGTACCCCTCGCGGAACCGGCACTCGCTGGTTTTATGGAAGAAGTCCGATTTAAAAATTATAGCACGGTTGGCGCGGTGCGGCACCCGCGTCATTTGCGCTCTGGAACGTTCCAGGAAATCGCGCGCCAGTGCCTCGTTACCGTTGTAGCGGCGCATTTCCTCTCCGGCAGGGGCACGGACGTCCCAAATGTCCATGCCGCCGCTTTCGGGATCCAGATTCGCCTCGTCGGGCGCGATATAGAGATTGACGTTCACGGCCGAATTGTCCGCGTGCGTATTCGTGCCGGTGGACAGGGTGCTGTCATATTTGAAGGCGCCCAGGTAGCGGAAGCCGTGCTTGCCGATCACTTGCGGAAACGTCGCGCGGATCTCCTCTGCGATCTGTGCCATCAAGGGGCAAGCCAGTCCGTCCTCCGGGGTTGCACCGATATAGCCGGCATCATAGTTGCGGCGCCAAATTGTCGACCCCGCGCAGTATTGGCGCAATTTGTCCAGTGCCGGCGGCGTGAGAAAGTTATCGATTACCACCATTTGCGGATGGCTGTCCTGCCATCGTTGCACCAGCTCCGTCGTGGCGTTGGCCGGATCGACCGCGGGCCCCGGAATCCGTGCGCCGTCTTCCAGGTGATAGGGCAGGGCCGTTGAAGGCGTATCCAGGCCCAGCGTTGATGCGAGATATTCCGACTGTTCGCGGTCGTGCTTGGCTCTATGAACCGGTCCGCCCTGCGCCCGCGGCAACTCGCCATGCACCAGGGCGGCGCGACGCATATAGTGGGCAAATCCCTCGGCGATTTGGCCGGTTTCGGAGAGGATCGAGCCCAAGCGGAAATGTGCTCCAGCGTTATCGGGCGCAACGGCGATCGCTTCGCGATAGGCAGCGATAGCTTCCGTCATGCGGCCCTGCGTGGCTTGAGCGGTGCCTTGCTCTATCAGAAGTTCCGCCTTGCTCGGAGTCATCGCGGCCTGGACCTTCTGGAGCAGAGCGTCCACCGCCGGTCCGGCAAGTCCGCGTTGTTGTCCGCGAGACAGAACCAGCTGCGCCTCTCGGGGATGCCCCGTGGTCAACAGCGCGCCGGCATAGGAAAGCCAGTATTGGCCGATGCCGGGTTGGGATTTCAATGCCGCCTGGAACAGGGGCAGGCTTTGGGCGTCCTGGCCCTGCTGCGCCAGCAACAAGCCAAGATCGTGATTGGCCTGGCCATGCGCCGGCTGCTCCGCCAGAACCGCCCGGTAAAGCGGTTCGGCGGCCAGGGCGTCGCCGCGTCCGTGCTGTGCGATCGCCTGCTTCAGCTTGCTTTCGACAGAGTAAGGCATCGCGGGCATTCTAATCCTGAAGGCGGGCGCGGCCTAGAACTGTATACGATCCTTCAGGCCTTCCAGCACCGAGCGGTTCACGCCCGGGACAGCGGCGAGATCGGCGATACCGGTAAATTTGCGCTGAACCCGCCGCAGTGTGATGGCGGCGGTGGTTTCCGGGCTGGTCTGCAAGGTGGGTCCCAGTTCCTCATCCGGCGAGGTATTGACGTTGACCACCATCAGATTGCGCTGGAAATAACGCACGATGCGGTCGACCTGCTCATCGCTGGGCCGCGCGCCCTGCTGCGCCATCCGGCCGAACACCTGTTCCCAGCGGCTTGATGAACGCGGCGTTCCGAGAAACTGGCTGGAGGAATGGCACGCCGTGCAGACTTGTTGCACGGCTTCGGCGTCCGCCGGATCGTCATCGAGTGTTGACGCTGCCTTGATGGCCGCCAATTCCTGAACGGGGTCCAAGAACTGTCTCGCCGGCAATTGCGCCGCTACCGGACCGCCGACAAGCGCGAATAGCCCCAGCGAAAAAATCGCCCGGCCGCATTTCGGCAGCCGGGCCATGATGCGCCATGAGATCATCCTATCGACTGGCTTCCTTGACCCGCTTCTGGGCGGCAATGCGGGCCTCATAGGCCTTAGGGTCGCCAATCGCGAACTCGTTCACCGTGCGCACCAGCTTGCCCTCTAGATTGAACGCCATATCCAGAACCTTTTCGCTGTCCATGTTCCGGCCATACTCGTCACGCAGCTGGCCCACGATCTTGTGCGTCTTCACGTCCACGACATCTCCGGAAGCCATATAGGCCAGCTTGCCGTCCAGCCCCATGGTGATCCAGCCATTGGGGGCTTCCGTCTTGATCGACTTGGTCAGGTCCAGCTTCGGCCATTCGCCGGTATTGTCGTAGACTAGGACCTGATTGTTGATGGCGTCGGGAATCCAGATTTCGCTTTCATCCGGCGTCATAGCGATGCCGTGCATCGGCGCGCCATGACCGTAGAAATGCAGGTTGGGGTCGGCCCACTTGGCCTTCCACATCTCTCCCGGCACCTCGACCCGCTTGATGACCTTGCGGGTCTTGACGTCGGCAATCTCGAAGCCCAGCAGATTGTTGAGATTGGCATAGACGCGGCTGGCATCGTGATTGATGACGAAGACGCGGACATGGTCGGAGAAGGTGATGGTACCGGTTGGTTTCATCGAGGCCATATCGGCGATGGTCATGGTGTTGCCGTTCGGCGCAGCGAAGATTGTCTTGCCGTCCGGACTCATGTTCACATTGTGATTGAACATGCTTTGCGGCGTGGGAATGATGCCATTGACCGCGCCGGTCCGTGCGTCGATTACGCGGTGAAAATTCTTAAGGTCGGATCCTACATCCAGGGTCAGGCCGTCCGGCGTGACTTGGGCGCGCTCGCAGCAGGTGCCGGGTTCATAAGCGTTGGCCCACACCACCTTCTCGGTCAGCAGGTCTATGGCGTAGAGATGCCCGCGGGTGGAAACATAGATCATGTTGGTGGCGGGGCTGGCCGCCATGCCGGCAATCGATTCCAGCGGCAGCGGCGCGGGCTTGTGCTCGAACGTGATCCGCTTGACAAAGGTGTAGTTCTTTTTGGCGTCCAGCACGACGATGCTGCCGGGCACCGCGGCATAAATCAGTTCTTTTTCGCCCAGGGTGAAGCCGCGTCCTGGACCATCACGGAGCCGGGGGTCAGATCCCGCGGACCTACGATAGGGACGATCTAGGGTGTTGATGGTTGCTTCCGACTTAAAACACTGGAGCGAGCCATCAAGAATGCCGTCGCAAGGCATGCCATTGGCATCCAGCTTGGCCTTGTTCTGTGCATTCGCCTGATGAACAGCAAACAGCGCGAGCACGGCGCAAGACGAAGCCATTGCAAGTACGGCACGGATTTTCATGACTATTTTCCCCTGATGGCGTTGACTATTTCTATTGCTGGAACGTTATTCCGCGATGTGAGACGTGACAAGTTTCGCTATGGGCAAAAATCGCGAAGCATTCGCATATCGCACTTGCGAAGGTGCAAGCTGCGGCGGGATTGGGGCTACAAGGCGATGTCGGAACGCACTTCTGAGGCGGATGCGCGCTTCGTTGTCACTCATAGACCTTGCTAGCCAAGAAGGCCCGCGCTCGTACGCCGAAGATCACGGGCGTTGAGCCATTACGCTGGCAGAAAAGTTCAATCGCATTGCCTAGAAACTCAGTCATAAATTGTGGAGGTTTCAGGTGCCTGGCAAGCATGCCTCTGGCGACGGTGCGACGCGTTCTCGCTATGCAAAGCGATCGTTGGACCCCACTCAGCCTAATGTCTGCTTATGGCGCAAAGCAGACATTGGGCGACAGGGGTCGAATGACCGCTGTTGGCCCAAAGCGGACATTCTCGCTGCGCGATTTTAGACCGCTATTTAGTGTTTGTCCGCCCATGAAACGAGGCAAACATGCTCGTCAAAATTGCCCCGCAGGTGGCCGTCAAAACGCCATTTACGAGCCATCAGCTGCTGATCTAGAGCCGGTGCACAGAGTATGCTAGATCTTTCGAAACAGTCCTCAACAAAGCAATCCAATCAAAGAATACACGATTACATCAGCTGGTATAAGTTATGGCTAACGACATCCTCCCGACTCAGTCTCAAGAACGGCGGCCCGCCAATTCGGCGATGTTAGACCCTGTCCATGTAAAACCTGGAACAGATCACAAAAAGCGCCCGATATGGCTGCGTTTCATCATGTATTTGGGCCTCGCGATTGTCGGGCTGTTCGTGCTTCTCATGGTTATCGGCTTTCTGGCGGGCAAGTCGGGCACCAACGATGTCACTTCGGTGCTGCGCAAGGCAGCAGGCGACCCGGTACTCGCGACTAAGGCGGGCTTCACGGGGACAATCGCAGAAACGAAGCCGGCAGCAGCGCCGTCGTCGCCAGGGTTCCAGACCAATTTCCGCTGGCTGCCTGGAAACGATGGCGTCCAGGTCGATTTTGCGACATTCGATACCGTGGCCAATGCCACCACGGCATTCAAACTGTTCAAGGCCGACGGCAGGCGTTCGATGCTGGTTGAGCCCCAGGAGGGCACGACGGTATATGACAGTTTTTCCAAGGGCCGGGTCGACAACAAGATCGAGAAGGAATTCCATTGCGCCCAGCGCGAGCATCAGTATTCCTGTGGTTCCATCCCTTCCGGTTTACCGGTGATCGTCATAGTGCGGTTGCCGATCGAGGCCGATTGGAAGCGGGGGGCGCCGGTTGGGGCCAATAACAATTCAATGGCCGGTATTGAGCGCACATTTGCAAAGACTGACGCGCAGGCCAAGCTTATGCGGCTAGTCGATGAGCGGCTGCAAAGGCTTGGTCTCGACGTGCAATTGCCCGAGGTGAAAAAATAGTGGCCCCGCGATTTGATGGACAAGGCTTCATCGCAGCATGCCTTGGGCTTGCGATCCTAGCCTGCCTGGCTTCGCCAGTCGCGGCCCAATCATCCGGCTTGGCACCTACTTATGCCGACGGCCAGATTCATTGTCCCGATGGCAGTACACACGAGTATACGCTTGGTGTACCGGACACACTTGTTCTGCGTCTGGCGTGCAGGACCAGCGCGTCCGGCGCTTCTGCTGCGACACCCAAGCCGATAATATCCGATGACTTGCCGTCGCTTCGCCATCCCCCTTCCGATGGAAAGCTCCGCTGCCCCGATGGTAGCACCCGATCCTGGAACGGAGAGCCGACAAGTGATCTTGTCGTGAAGATGGCGTGCGGCGTTCCTGCGGATGTCGCCGTTGAAAATCATCGACGAGCGCAGATGGTGTTGGACAAGAAGAACGAGGAAGACAGGATGCGTGCCGCTCTGCGCGGGGACGCTGGTGTTTGGGAGGGATTGAAAGCGTCTTGGAAAGCGCACAGCTTGGATTATGTGCTGAGCTTTCGCGCGGCATGGTTCGTTGGCATTGTACTGCTGTTGTTTGGTCTGGTGCGGCTTTTTGTAAAGAAGTAATGGGTGTGCCGGTTAGCAAGGCCCACAGCCCTGCAGGATCAGCCTAATTGGCTGCTGGTGGGTCATGGCAATCAAGTTAATGCCAGTAAACATAAAAAGTTCTGGCAGTGCTTTTGGGGGCCTTAAAATGCGCGGTGCGCCCTGTTCGTCGTGAAAGAGCGGCCAGTCCATTGCAAGGCTGCCATGTCTAACAGACGATTCTTGCCCGCACTTGCCTGCAAGGTATTTCATTGGAGGGGGGATTACATGTCTTCAACCGAAACGGGCAGTGTACGAAATACGTGGCGGTCGTTGTCCGCACGAACTGTACTCTCGCTGATCGGATTGATGCTGGCATATTCGACGATTCCAAAATCCGCTCGCGCTGGAGAATTGGAATATCAAGATTGCATCAGGCAGCTTTGCACGTCCTATGGTCTGAGCGAACACGGCTGCGTGCAACAATGTGTGTCTGAACTCCATGGCCCGAACAAGACGATACCCCAAGCGGCCATACCAACTCTCTACGGGGCCATCGCGGTCGAGACCAAAACGCTCATCACTGGATATGCCAAAGGCTATTCCTCCCGCGCCGATGCGGAGCGCCGTGCCATAGCGATGTGCCGCCGTAACGGGGGATCAGCTTCGGGATGCAAGATCGCCGTCTGGGGCCATAATAGCTGCCTTGCCCTGTCAACAAGCCAGGCAAGCAATGGGGGTGGGAACATCTGGGGCTATGCTTGGTCTGACGATGGTTGGGTATCCCGGCGAAAAGCCACGGCGGCGTGCCGGAAGGATGGTGGCGCCAACTGCAAGGCGGCCGTCTCTTTTTGTACTGGATAGAAACCGCAATGAGATGAGCAAGGCTAGCTCAAATTCCTCGCTTATCGCGCCTATAATGAGCCAGCAACGCCCCATTAGACGTACCCCTGAGCCCTTTACGTCCCAGGCCCCGGTCTTTTTACCGATAGTTGATCGGCGCGCAGAGTCAAAATCAAACCGACCCGATGACCGCTGCTGAACAGTAGCGGACATGGAGACAAAAGGCTCGATCGACTAAGCTCGCACCGACGGTATTTTTTCCGCCTCGTCTCTGGCAAGCTGATTTGGGAAAGTTACCACACTCATTGCGGCTCCTGAGCGCTATCGGCACGCTGCACGACAGCCGTTACAGAACCATCAAGGTTGGAAATGTCATCCCCCTGGATTGCGAGTTACATACCCATTTGACAATCCATGAGCCACGTGTTCGCGCAGTTGCTGCAGCACTAGCAGCCACGACCGCATATTCTGCGCCCCTTTCCTTGAACACCTGCATGCTTCATGAGATCGCCTATCGAAGTCCCGCCTATGGTACATCGCGCGACCACTCTGTCATAAGAGCGCTTACCCGCAATGCACTGAACCTCCTTGCCAAGTGCTATCGTTTCCAATGTGCGTTTGGCCGCCTCGCCCTCTGGTTCGCGAAGTTCAGGAGCGTTAAAATCTGCAACGCGAACCTCGGTCCATGACGCGGGGTTGCCTGACGCGCCTACGCAAATACGATTGCCATCACTTATGTACCGAACTGTGCCCGCAATAGCGGTCCCTGATGCAGGCGCGGGGCCCTTGCAAGGATCCGCCAAAACTGCGGTGGGAAAAAAGATAGCGAATACTATAGCGAGCAAGCTGATCGGGCGGTTCATGAGCGCCTCTGGATAGATGACTCAATATACTACCAATACTACTACGTTTATGTCCGGCGTCGGTGGTCCAGGACTGAACGCAGCCGCACATTCCTCGTTTGACCAAAGGCGCTCAACTTTAAATGTGCACCGCCTTTGTCGCGGTCGTCATTGCTGCTCAACCAAAGTTCCCCTGGGACGCGATAGCCGTTGCCCTGGGAAGTTCCGTCCGGGCTTGCTTTTTACAATTATATTGTTATAAGGAAAATTCTCGGGGTCGCGGCCGCTTTCTACGGCCTGATTTTAGCATTGGAGGGCTAGGGATGATAAAGTTCATTGCGCGGTCGGCTCGTTTCGTTGCCATCGGCGTGGCGGTTTCCAGCTTGCCAGCGATGGCCCAGAACCCGGGTTCCGAATCCGAACCTAGCCTGCCGAAATCGCCAACAGGCTTTCCGATGGAAGCCCTTTGGGACAAAGCGTCTGAGGCACCGGACGGAGGTCTGACCGAAGCCGGACCGTACCGCACATCACGCTGGGGCAATATCGTAGTGCGCGGAAGATTGGAGGACGGACGGGTCATATCCGCACTGTCCTTCATTCAATGCGGCAGGGGCGAAAATCCGGCGACCCAAGTGAGCCTGATTGGCGAAGCGCCGGATGATTTGTGTGACAGTGTCACCGCGCTCAAACCCGGTGTCGCGCGAACCGTTCGCGGCAAAAACTATATTTTGTACGGACAGTCCACCGGATGGACCGTAGTCGACTTTGCCCAAGAAGTCGGCAACGCGGGGTTCAGCGCCGGGTTTCTTCCGGCTACCGCTAAAGATGAGATGAAGGTGGGAGTGAGCAGTTTGGGGGCGGTCTTTCAGATCCAAAATGGCAAATTTGTTTTTTTTGCTCCAGGAGAAACCGTTAAACTGAGTGACAACGTCCATTTCGTGGTCGAGCGCGTCATGGAGGAAGGGGAAGTTAGCGCCCTTCAGACTGCTGCCGTTTTTGACGGATCTGGTTCAGAAACTAAGGTAAAGCGGCCAATTGGCTTCTACATTCTTTTCTTTGGCATTCTCCCCTTGTTGGTTGTTGGCATCTCCTACCGCATTCTTCGCCGTCGCGGTGCGAAACGAGCATCGAGGTTTGAAAATCAAATGACAGGCGCATTGCCAAGCAACAGAGAAGAGCTTGATGGCAGGTAAACTGTAGATTCGCTCTGCTCGGAGTAGCTCCAGGTAATAGTGAGGTTGTTACCGTTTCAAAGGCGCGAGCCGGAAAATCACATTGATTGTAAATGCCGTTAGGAAAAACGTGAAACTGAGCTTCCAGAATAATGTGATTGGCCTGTCGGCGGAAACGCCCGCTGAGCTGGAGATTTGTGCAATGCTGTCTGCGGCCGACGGCTATGTGTTCCAGCTGCATGCCGCGTCGGAGCGGGGCATGGCATTCAGCGAAATTGGCCCGGAAGAGGATGCCCGCCGCGCGCCGCTCAACATTGTCCGCAGCATTGAGCCACGCTTTGCACCGATATCGAACCTGGCGTTTACGCCGTTCGATCTGGATGGCGAGCACTATGCCAGCATCGAAGGGTTCTGGCAGGGCTTGAAGACGGCCGATCCCGCACAGCGCCAGTCATTGGCCAGGCTGTCGGGCGCTGAAGCAAAAGACCGGGGAGGCGATATCAACCAGCCGCCTACGTTCGACTATGGCGGCGCCAGTATCGTCACCGGATCGCCCGAGCATTGGGCACTCATGCGCAAAGCCTGCGAAGCCAAGTTCACGCAAGATTGCGACGCGCGCGCGGCGTTGCTTGCAACAGGTGAGCGCTGGCTAACGCACAAGGTTCGCAGGGACAGCCGCACAATCCCCGGGGTCATCATGGCGGACATCTGGATGCGGATTCGCGACCGGCTGCGAGACGAATTGTAAACCCGAGTAGTCCAGTATGAAATTTGATGAGTTGGTAAACGTCACTGGAACTACCCCAAGGCAGATCCGCTATTTGATCGCCGAAGGGTTCGTGCCGCCGCCGACGGGCGGTAAAACCTATGCGACCTATGGCCAACCCCATATTACTGCAATAAGTCGTTATGAGAAACTCCGGAGTCTCGGGTTTCCGCCAGCCGCTATACGGCTGCTGCTCGATGCTCGGGAAGGCATTCCAGTGCCGGTTGCCGCTGGTGTCACGCTGGTGATTGCGCCTGAATTGATCGGCGCTGGCGGGGATGTACCCAGCATTGCAGCCAAAGCTGCCCAGAAAATAAAAGACCTCTTGTCGAAGGATGCGCCTGATGCCCGAAAGCGCGCTGATCGTTGATCCGCTTGCTGCCCTTTTTCGTCCAGAATTGAAGGGGTTGCCGCCGCTAGTGTTAGACACGACCCACGTCGAAGTCATGCCTTTGCCGCCGCTGGCGCATATCGTCGTCGTCCGGAAATTCACGAATTCGAGCAACCAGCTCGTGGAAGCGGTCCTGACCTTGCCGCCACTCGCGCCACAGGAAGTTGTTTATCGTCTGATCGTCAACATTGGCGGAGTCGATTATCAAGCCAATCCGCAATCCAGCAAACGAGCCCGGCCGGCGCACGATGCAGCCGTCGCAGAGGGGCGTAGTGCCATCCTATATGAGCTTCTTGATGGCGGCATCCAGATGATATCGATTGCCGGGATCGAGCCCGGAGCCAGGGTGGAGATTCAGATTTGGAGTATTCGACCACTTGATCGACCAGAAGAAAATAGGGCGACGCTGTTAATACCGCTTAGCGCCCATCGACATGCCGCTATCTTTAGCCTCCCCGACGCTGATGCACTAGTCACCACAGCGGAGCGTCACGCCGCGAGCCTGTCTGTGAGCGCGGAGCCATCCACACTACAGGTTATGTTGACGGGTCAGCCGTATCCGGACCAGCAACTTACCTCGAACGAGGACAAGGGTGTCGAATGTTCCACACCGATCTTCCTGCACTTCATTCCGATCAATGGTAGAACCCTTGATCGGTGCGAATGGCAAGTCGGCGAGCCAGGTGGTTGGGAGGTGACTTCGAAACGCGGAATTGAAACATTCCGCCACCCCATGAATCCCACAGGCAGTGTCAGCAGCGACCGAAATGATTGGATCTTCGGTGTTATGCAAACGGTCGCGGGCGAAATCCGCGTAACGGCCCCGTTGCCAACCGAGGGGATAGCACCCAATGCGCGCGCTTTGAGAGCGTTCGCCGCCGCGGGACTTGTTGAATCGGCCAGGCCTCAGAATCCGGCAGCGGTTCGTTTGATGGCGAATGTATTGAGTCGCCAAACTAGCCTTGCATTTATCGGCCCGGAAGGTGAACTTTCCGACGAAATCCCGATGCTGCGCAAATTGGCATTGGCGGAAATGGAATCAATCGACTTCGGACGTGAGCCGCAAATACCGGTTGCCCTGCCGCCGTTTGAATACAATACACCGTCGGCTCCAGAACCAGCGTTGCCGTCAAAAGATGGGGAACCTATTTTGCCCCGCGCCAGGCAACCACGGTACCATTGGCTGACATGGGGCTTTGTTGTTCTCGCCCTCCTTCTGATAGCTGCATTATTTCAGTCTATTGATTTGCCAGTGCTCCCAGCGCTTATTGCTTTCGTCTGCTTGATGCTCTTGAGCGCGATACGCTTCCTGCCGCGCGAAGGGTTGCCCGCCCGGCGACGCCTGCCGATAACGGCCGTGCTTGTATTGCCTTGGATTGCCTCGTTTTTTGGCGGACCGCTTGTATGGCAATTCATATACGGTGAAATGCCTACGATTGCAGATTGGATGATCCCGTTTCAGTATGGCCTGTTGGCTTTAGCCGCGTTGTTACCAATCGTCCTATTGCCAATCATGCGTGATGCGCGCCGCTTCACATTGGTTTTTGGTCTTCTTAATCTGGTACTGACTTTCTTTATGACTTCGACCAGCATCGTAACACTTTCTCCTGGCTCATAGCCGGAACCCATGTTGATCATGAGCCTCGCCCAAATGAACACTGCGGACCACTCCGTGGGGGCTGCTAAGCAGAACGAATTAACAATATAATTGTCAAAAGGACGACATTGCGGTACAGACGTCCTGAATTCCATTCATATCACAAGCAAGATGGGATCAATGACTAACGAGAAACGAGACGATCGTTCCGTACTCAAGGCCACCGCGATCCTTTTCGCGACCATCATTCTGCTGTCCTCCTCGGTCGACATCAGCGCGCAGCCACGAAATGGAGGTGACATCTTCAGCGCCAACCCGAGTTCATCCGGAACGGCGCCTGCCCAAACCAATGCGGCAATATGCAATGACCCCCAGATTGCAAGGATAGAGCAGGAAACCGGGACAACCGCGCGGGTATTCGATCTCAGAGCGTCGGGCTCCAAGAGTGGTCACCTTGGCGGCATGCTGCAAGACAGGGGCTTTGTCGAGCAGACGGGTGTTTGCCTGGCCAGGCCCAACTCGCTGGTGATGTTTATCGGTGCTGGCAAGATTGCCGCAGTAGACAATGTGACGAATGAGTATTTCGCCGCCTCGGCGAGTGGAGGATCACCTGCCGGATCAAACAACGGCGGATCATATGGTAGGAACCCGTCCTCCAATCGCGGTGGAACGACAGGCCAGGGCATTTCAGATCCGGAACTGGCAGCCCTGCGCCGGCAGGATGATGCATCATTGGTTGACACATGTGGCACGGTCTTTGAGCAGAAAGGAAACTTCAATGGTTGGCCCTCCTGCCTATCCGATCGCGCGGCAAATTACTGCGCTGGCAATCGACGACAGCCAGCCTGCATTGCGATTGTGGCAAAGCTTCAAGACGGTGCCGCGTCCGGCCAGAGAAAGCCGATCGGGAGTAGTGAGTGCAATGGGTATGGCACCGAAAGCGGCAGTAGGACGGTTGTCAGCAAGTCGGATCCTTATTTCGAAGCATTGCCCATGCAACGTCCGCGCACTCCTCCAACGCCACCCGCAACCGGGAATTATCGTAAGCCGCCGATGCCAGTGGGACAGATCGATGGCCCGCAGAATTTCCGCCGGCCGGATCTGCCCGTAGGCCAGATTGGGACAGGCTCGGGCGCCCCACAGTTGGGCTATCGCAAACCGCCGATGCCGGTCGGACAGATTGATGGCCCACAGAATTTCCGCCGGCCGGATCTGCCCGTCGGCCAGATTGCGACAGGTTCGGGTGCCCCACAGTTGGGCTATCGCAAACCGCCGATGCCAGTGGGACAGATTGCGACAGGCTCGGGCGCCCCACAGTTGGGCTATCGCAAACCGCCGATGCCAGTGGGACAGATCGATGGCGCTCAGAATTTCCGCCGGCCGGATCTGCCCGTCGGCCAGATTGTGACAGGCTCGGGCGCCCCACAGTTGGGCTATCGCAAACCGCCGATGCCAGTGGGACAGATCGATGGCGCTCAGAATTTCCGCCGGCCGGATCTGCCCGTCGGCCAGATTGTGACAGGCTCGGGCGCCCCACAGTTGGGCTATCGCAAACCGCCGATGCCGGTCGGCCAGATTGCGACAGGCTCGGGTGCGACCATCCAGGTGAACCGTAATGACGCCACATCGAAGGCGCCCCCGCTGAAATAGCATTGGCCCGACGTCCGCAACTATCGTTGGGAGCGACGTGCCTGCCGCGATTTTATGTTCGCTTTTGGCGCAAAGCAGACATTGGGTCGACCCGGGGTGAATGACTGCTATAAGCCAAAGCGGACGTTGGCAAAATGCTGAGCCTCAGGTGGTGTTGCCGTTTTCATTTATGATGAGAATAATGCGCACTAGGGCGTCATCTACGGCAATCGCCGTAGCCTGACAAAAAGTCATTCCTCCGCAATGCAGCGGTCGCCCTATTAGCATTGCGGATTCTTGGTTAACGCGCGAAGTGCCTTGCGAACACCGGCTCGCAGGCGCAGGCTTCCTAGTAGTTCTCTGTCGATAAGAAATAGCGCACATGGCCTGACGGATATTTTGTACCAGCGTGATTGATACTACTGCATAGCCACGGCT
>CADECX010000051.1 GCA_902825865.1 uncultured Alphaproteobacteria bacterium | reverse complement strand
CCGCCGGCCTTTTCCGTAAACTTCGCAACCGTGCTTAGACGGCCTTGAGGTTCGCCGCCTTGGCGCCGCGCGCGTCGGGCACGATGTCGAACGAGACCTTCTGGCCTTCGCTCAGCGAACGCATGCCGGCAGCTTCCACGGCCGTGGCGTGCACGAACACGTCCTTGCCGCCGCCTTCCGGCGCGATGAAGCCAAAGCCCTTGGAGGTATTAAAGAATTTCACGGTTCCGATAGTCATGTAACAGTTCCTGCGTAATGGCCGTATGGCGAAATGCCGGTACGGACGGGCCTTACACTGTCGCAGGGAAGGAAGTTCAACCGTCGTCCAGGCGCACTCTAAGAGCGGGCAGGATAAGTCTAGGTGCGCTTCTCTGTGACGGGGCGTAACTCCACGTGGCCGCGACAATACGCCCAACAGCCCCCTTATGGCAATGCGGGGGGAACTGTATGCAGTTCGCCCGGTTCCTCTTCGCGGCCGCAAACGGAACGCACCAGGGCTTGCGCGCGTTGGTTGTCCGCCCCACATTTAGGGGATCAAGCGCTGAGCGGCGGCCTACAATGTGTCAGGCTTAACGCGGGTTTGCATCGTTTCTTGGTTTCCGCGTTTCGCCGCCTCCGGCGAGTGGATGGTTAAATCGGGAGATTCCTGATGGCCCCAGACGCGTTACCCTCATCGACCCTGCGGCCGAATTTCGAAAGTGTGTTCAACGCCATGCCGGGCCTGTGCCTGGTGCTGGACCCGGCCTTTATTATCGTGGCGCAAAATTACGAGCATGCGCGCGCCACCCAGACCGAGGGCGGCAGAATTGTCGGCCAGCATGTCTTCGCCGCCTTTCCCGACAATCCCGATCATTCCGCCGCGACCGGCGTGTCGCGCATCCGCGATTCCCTGCTGAAGGTGCTGAAGACGCGCGAGCCCGATCACCTGGCGATGCTGCGCTATGACGTGAAGCCGGCCAAGGGACCTTTCATGACGCGCTACTGGTCGGTCACCAATGTTCCGCTGTTGGGCCCGGACGGTTATGTGCAGTGGATTCTGATCCGGGCGGAAGACCGCACGGAACTCGCGATGCAGCGCGGGCAGGTGGGCCTTTCGCCCGAGGGCAAGGTGGCTATGTACTGACCCTTGTGACAGAGTCACAAGATGACAGTCACGATCTATCACAACCCATCCTGTTCGAATTCGCGCAAAGCGCTGGAGATCATCCGTTCACACGGCATCGAGCCCAAGGTGATCGAATATCTCAAGACGCCGCTGACGCCGCAAAAGCTGTGGCACCTGATCAAGGAGCAGTTGAAACTCCCGGTGCGCGATGTGATGCGCACCCAGGAGGCCGTTTATAACGAAATGAAGCTGGAGGGTGCGGACGACGACACCTTGTTCGCAGCTATTGCCGCTCATCCGATTCTGCTCAACCGGCCCATCGTGGTGACCGATAAGGGCGCCAAGCTCTGCCGCCCGGGTGAGACGGTGGAGGAATTGTTATAAGCGTTGCTGGCCCTATTACCTTCCTCTCCCCTTGAGGGAGAGGAAGAAAAATCATCGGGTTAGCGGCGCACAGCGACGCTCAACCCGCTGATTTTTCAGGTGAGGGGTGAGTTGGTTGCGTACCCCTCACCCGCAAAATCTAAGCGCTTAGCTTCGCATGCGCTTCACTAAGCGCAAGATTTTGCGCCCTCTCCCTCAAGGGGAGAGGGGAAACGTTTGCTACCGTCCCTGATCGGTCTGCATCGGGTTGCCCGGGCCGCTTTGCGCCGAGGGCTGGCCGCTATTGTGACCGCCGCCGATCAGGAACACCGCCAGCAGGACCGCGAAGGCCAGTGCGCCCAGCGCCCAGATGGTGTTGGAATTCCCGTGGGTTTGAACCGCCATGGAACCACTCCGGCTGAAGTTGCCAAGAGGAAAGGCGGGAACAGGGGGATGGTTCCGGCGGTTCCTGATCGGTGCAAAAGCGCACTGACTTTCCGTCATTTTTCGTCGCGCGGCGAGGCGATTGGCGGGATAGTGTGAGTCAGCCTGGGGAGACTTGATGACGAGCGATCCGACCACGCGGCTGACTGGCCTAGTTGATTTCGAACTGGTGTTCCACATGCTGCCCGGCATGTGCCTTGTGCTGGACCCCGCCTTCACCATCCTGGCGCAGAATGAAGAACATGCCCGCGCCACCCTGACGGTGGACCGCAATGTGGTGGGGCAGAATCTGTTCGCCGCCTTTCCCGACAATCCCAACCATTCCGCCGCCGACGGCGTGTCGGATGTGCGGGCCTCGCTGCTCAAGGTGCTGAAGACGCGCCAGAGCGATGCCATGCCGCTGATCCGCTATGACGTGCAGCCGGCGCGCGGGCCGTTCCAGACGCGCTGGTGGCAGATCACCAACACGCCGATCCTGGGCGCGGACGGCTATGTGCAGTGGATCATCAACCGCGCCGAGGATGTGACGGAGCTGGTGGAGTTGAGAGAGCGGGCGGCCAACGGCCCTAGGCGTGGAATCTAGCTTCGATCCAATTTAAATCGGCGTCTTACGGCCAGAATAAAAAGAGTAAATGAAATTGTTGACGCTAACCCGAGCATCGCGCTTGCAAGCGCGAGGCAAGGAGTCTTAGCCGTTAAAAGTAGCCGGGTTCCAAAAATGCCCAAAGGGTTGAACATTTGGCTGATAGAAAAGACTGCAGCTCTCAGCGCTTTGGCATGACCCTCAAAACCTTACAGATAGTAGTGCCACCCATCGACTTCTCTGGCTTCGCCTAAGGTGGCTACTCCGTCGGTCGCGAGTAACAACAAGAAGTTGATCATCACGAGAGCTGCGCAGATTGCCAGCGGTCTTGCTGATGAGCCACCGTAGTTAGAAAGCGATCGATAGAAAAAGCTTATTGCTTTGTCGACAACGCTTTGTCTTCCCACCTCAGCCTCCATTTCAGCTGCATGAAAAACGGACGCAGCTTCGTGATTGTGCAGGGCTGTAAGGTGTTGCCTCAAATTTCTATAGGCTTGTGCATTTGAGAATGCGGGCGCAAGTTTGACGTCCCGAATTTCGGCGGAGCCAGTGAATGGCGACTTGTCGTATGGGGCGGGAGCAATAGTTCTTCTAACGCTTCCGCCGATCATCTCAAACGTGCTGAGCGATTCCGTGTCGAGCCTTAGAAGTCCTACTCGACAATTTTTTAAGATAACCTTTCGAGAAGTCGTGCGGAGGTCGAGTTCTCTGATTGCGCAGTTCTCTAGGACGATTTTTCCGGTACCATGTGTTCTAAGAAGATCGATTAGTTTATCAGCCAGCTTTAGATCAAATTTGTTGATGGCGATTATGATTCCAAATCGATTCGCCTTGGGGAGGCGTTCGATAAGTGAATTACTGATATTGTTGGCGTGGACGACCTGAATTGTAGTGGGTTTCTCAGTACATTGCTTGACCCACGCATCGACATAGTCATTGGCATTTTTGCCGCGATTTTCCCGAATCCATTGTTCAAAATCATGCATGGGGACGGCATCAAATTGTTCGGCGAGCCAGTCTTCCTGAGTTTTGGTTTTGTGCCTGGCCTGCCCGAAGATCTTCGAAGTGTCCATTTCAATTTCCCCCGAATTTTACTTTTGCAGCTGAAATTGGAACGTCAATTGACGTTTATTGGCCCCCAATTTTGGCTATCTCAATCTCCCCCAACGGTTCGCCTGCCTCAATGACATCGCCGGGTCGCGCGCCTAGAATCGCCTGAGCCATCGGGCTGCGGAAGCTGATCAGGCCTTTGGAGGCGTCGGCCTCGTCCACTCCTACAATTTTGAAGACCTGGGTGCGATTTTTGCGCTGGATGGTGACGGTCGAGCCGAATGACACCGTGTCAGTTGTGGGTGGCGGTGCGACTTCAGCGGTGGATTTGCGGATTTCCCAATAGCGCAGATCGCGGGCCAGGGTCTCGCGCAGCAACACATTGGCTTCGATTTTCATCGCCGCTTCGATGCGGGCGATGTGGCCTTCGATCTGGGCCAGGCCTTCCTGGGTGACCAGGTTGGGGCCTTCGTCCACCATCCTTTCGGGTGGCGGGGCGGACTCGGCGGTTTCTTTTACAAAAGCGCGGGACATGACCGCAGTCTAGCGCACCAGACGGAAGGATGTCTCCCGCTGGCTCTACGCCGCCGCTGTGCAGGCCTGTTCGTACTGCTCGGTCAGATAGTCGTCGATATCGCCCACGGCCTTGTGGAGGTCGCCGCCGCTGATGCCCAACTCCCTGGCGTCGCCGGTCATCCCGGCCGCCAGCCGGTTCACCTCGGTCGGAACATTGGAAAGGCCTTTTACTTCGCGCACATTCTGCGCCACCCAACCGGTAACGAATTTCTGGACATCATTCTTGGGCTTCATGTTGTGCTCCTTGTTGGGTAACGCGTACAGCGACGGTCAGACTCATCTGATCGCCGCTGCCGCCGGTAAAGGTGCCGCTGACCGGCATCGCCTGATTGAGGTCGCGTGCCACCGCCACGGGGATCAGATTGTGCCCGCCCATCTGTCGGTTGGTGGGATCGAAGGTGATCCAGCCCGCGCCGGGCACGAACACTTCCGCCCAGGCATGGGTGGTGCCCGCGCCGGAAGGCTGGCTGGGATTGAAGATATAGCCGGAGACGATGCGCGCCCCGAAACCCAAGGCGCGCGCCGCTTCCGCGAACAGGACGGCGAAATCGCGGCAGGAGCCCCGGCCCAGATCCAAGGTGCGGGCGGGCGGCTGGGTGCCTTCCTCTTCGCGCGCCTGATAGCTGGCGGTGGCCGAGACCCCGGCATTGAGGTCCTTGAGCAGCGCCAATGTGTCGGTGGGATTGCTGCGGACAAAACCGGCGGCCCAGGACGACACCCGCCCCATGGAATCGGGATATTGCAGGCTGAGCAGCGCGCCCAGGTCGGTGCGCTCCTCCGGCGAATAGGCAAAGGGATAGGTGGTGGCGCCGGCGGCGATGGGAAAGACCGGCCAGGGCGCGCTGGTCAGTTCCAATTCGGCGCTGCTCTCGATCTCAAGCGTGTCGGAGACGTTGTCGAACTCGGCGGTGGCGATGGCATTGCCGAACACGTCACTAGCCCAGGTCAGGCGGCAGTCCGGCTTGGTGCGAATGTCCATCGCGGTCAGCCGCAGCTCCAGGCTCTCGCGCGGGCGCAGCACCAGGCGGTGCGGCCCCAGGCGGACGGGCTGGCTGTAGCGATAGGCGGTGTGATGATGAATGCGGAAAAGTGGCAACTTAGCTCCCTGCGCCTCGCTCGTGCTCGGCGCGTTCGCCGCTCAAATCGATCCGCAGGATCGATTTGACCCGCTGCGCGGGTCGCGGCTCACCCTGCGATTATTCGCTTAACGGGTGCGGCGCGTTTCTTCACGGGCGGCGGCGGATTCGCGGCGGCCTCAATCGCGTCCTGCTTTTCTTTTTCCAGGCGCAGCGCCTTGAGGCGCGCGGTCTTGGCGTCATTGGCGGCGCTTTCGGCATTGGTCTGCAGCCGCACCAATTCGGTGCGCTTCTCCCAGACTTCCAACACGCCTTGGGCGGTGCCGGAACCGCGTTTGCGAGTGGGCTTTGCCATGGACTCCTCCAAAAAAATGCCGGGCGGCACGGCCGTTCAGGCCACGCCGCCCGATTTCAAATTAAACAGCCGAGAGGTTGGCGGCCTTGGCGCCACGCGCATCCGGCTGGATGTCGAAGTTCACCTTCTGGCCTTCATTCAGGGTACGCATGCCGGCCGCTTCGACGGCGGAGACGTGCACAAACACGTCCTTGCCGCCGCCTTCGGGCGAAATGAAACCAAAGCCTTTGGCGGAATTGAAAAACTTCACGGTGCCGATGGTCATGATTGTTCCTTTAAATCATCGGGTTCCGCTCACGCAAAATGCGGGAACGGCCGTGGAAACAAGAGATCAGGTCGGTGGAAGTTTTTCGGTTCGTCCGGCGCGCCTTCTGAAATCAGAAGGGCAGTCAGAAAGACAGAAGCGCTTCGTCTGACAGGGACACAAGAACCACGTGGCACCTGATATAGGCGTTATGGGCCCAAGTTACAATGTTCCGGCTTTTATCCTACCCGAACAGCGGCTTACCCTAGAGCGCCAGCGACACCAGCCAGGCGATTGTGCCCCCAGTGAAACAAAAGGCCAGCAGCGCCCACAACCCGTCGCGCGCCGTGATCGCCAGCGAAAAAGCCACCACCGCCGCATTGGGGGGAATGCCGGCCAGCGGAACAATTTCCAGTACCGGCGTCACCAACCCGATCAGCAGGCACATGGCGGCGATGACGTAGAAGAAAACCCCGCCGGTCAGCCAGCACCAGCGCGGCCACAGAAAATGGTCGATGAAGCGCGCCACGGGACGGAACTTTTCCAGTCCCTGCTCCAGCTTGCGCGCGTCCATCGAGCGGCGCGACAGCCAGCCGGGAATCCATAAATGCTCATGGCGCAGCAGGATCTGGGCGGCGATCAGCACGATCACCGCCGAGGTGACGGCGGGCAGAAAGGGAATGGCGCCCACCGGCGACACCGCGATCAGGCTGGGGACCAGCAGCAGCGGCCCGAAGGAGCGTTCACCGATAGCGTCCATCAGGTCGCCGACCGATACCCGGCCATGGCTGTTCAGCGCCGCTTCATTGCGGACACAACAAGCGATGATGTGGTCGATCACATCTTCCAGGTCGTGATGCGCGGCAGGAGGGGGGAGGGTTGCCGGCTTATCTGGCACGGCTGCCGAAGGCGGTTAGGCGAATAGCGTCAGCGTATGAGCGCGTAAAGCCGCCGCGATAGCGGGTGGCGCGCCTATCGGGCACGGGAACCGAAGGTCTTGGGAACATTCGGCCGGCCCGCGCGCTGCAAGCGCTTGCGTCCGCCTTTCGACGGGATCGGCTTGGAAGGGCTGTCTTCGCTGGAATAGGTGATCTCCGCGTCCAGATTGGCGCGCGCGACGTCGGACTGGCGCGCGAAAGGATCGTCGGCAATCGCCAGGGCGGTGGATTGCAGCCGCTTGAGTTCGTCGCGCAGCCGCGCCGCCTCCTCGAATTCCAGGTCGGCGGCGGCGGCGCGCATCTTCTTCTCGATCTCCGCGATCACCGCCTTGATGTTATGGCCGACAAACTCGCGCCCGCCTTCGGCCAGCTGACCGCCATCCACCGTGACGTGATCACGCTCATACATCGAACCCATGATGTCGGCGATGTTGCGCTTGACCGAGGCCGGCGTGATGCCGTGTTCCTTGTTATAGGCTTCCTGCTTGGTGCGGCGGCGATTGGTTTCCGCCATCGCCCGTTCCATCGAGCCGGTGATCTTGTCGGCATAGAGGATCACCTTGCCGTCGACATTGCGCGCGGCGCGTCCGATGGTCTGGACCAGCGAGGTTTCGCTGCGCAGAAAGCCTTCCTTGTCGGCGTCCAGGATAGCCACCAGCCCGCATTCGGGAATATCCAGGCCCTCGCGCAGCAGGTTGATGCCGATCAACACGTCAAAGGCGCCCAGGCGCAGATCGCGGATGATCTCGATCCGCTCCAGGGTTTCCACATCGCTATGCATGTAGCGCACGCGGATGCCCTGTTCGTGCATATATTCGGTGAGGTCTTCCGCCATTTTCTTGGTCAGGGTGGTGACCAGGGCGCGATAGCCGCGCTTGGCGATCAGATGGCATTCGGCGATCAGGTCGTCGACCTGGGTTTCGACCGCCCTTATTTCAACGGGTGGATCGATCAGCCCTGTCGGCCGGATCACCTGTTCGGTGAAGATGCCGCCGGTGCGCTCCATCTCCCAGTTGCCCGGGGTGGCGCTGACATAGACCGACTGCGGCCGCATCGCGTCCCATTCCTCGAATTTCAGCGGGCGGTTGTCGATGCAGGAAGGCAGGCGGAAGCCATATTCGGCCAGGGTGAATTTGCGGCGATAGTCGCCTTTGTACATCGCCCCGATCTGCGGCACGCTGACATGGCTCTCGTCGCAGAACACCAGCGCATTGTCGGGCAGATATTCGAACAAGGTCGGCGGCGGCTCGCCGGTTTTGCGCCCCGTCAGCCAGCGCGAATAATTCTCGATCCCCGCGCAACTGCCGGTGGCCTCGATCATCTCCAGGTCGAATGTGCAGCGCTGTTCCAACCGCTGGGCTTCCAGCAGTTTGCCATTGGCGCGGAATTCCGCCAGCCGCTGGATCAGCTCGGCTTTGATGCCTTTCATCGCCTGCTGCAAGGTCGGACGCGGCGTCACATAGTGGCTGTTGGCATAGACCTTGATCGCGTCCAGGGCGCCCGCCTTGTGACCGGTAAGCGGGTCAAATTCGGTGATGCTGTCCACCACATCGCCGAACAGCTCCACCCGCCAGGCGCGGTCTTCATAGTGGGCGGGGAAAATGTCGATGGTGTCGCCGCGCACGCGGAAGGCGCCGCGCACGAAATTGTCGTCATTGCGGCGGTATTGCAGCGCCACCAGATTCTGGATCGCCGCCTGGCGGTCTATTCTGTCGCCGCGCTGAATCCCTACGGCGGTGCCGGAATAGGTCTCCACCGAGCCGATACCGTAAATGCAGGACACAGACGCCACGATGATCACATCGTCGCGCTCTAGAATCGCCCGCGTCGCCGAATGGCGCATGCGGTCAATCTCTTCATTCACCGAAGAGTCTTTTTCGATATAGGTGTCGGTGCGCGGGATATAGGCTTCCGGCTGGTAGTAATCGTAATAGCTGACGAAATACTCCACCGCGTTTTCCGGGAAGAAGGTCTTGAACTCGCTGTAAAGCTGCGCCGCCAGGGTCTTGTTGGGGGCCAGGATCAGAGCGGGCCGTTGGGTGGCTTCGATGATCTTGGCCATGGTGAAGGTCTTGCCCGAGCCGGTGACACCTAGCAGCACCTGGTCGCGCTCATTGGCCTGCACCCCCGCCACAAGTTCGGGGATGGCGGTGCGCTGGTCGCCGGCGGGGGTGTAGTCCGACACCAGCTTGAACGTCTTGCCGCCTTCGGATTTCTCGGGGCGCGCCGGGCGGTGGGGCACGAATTCGCTGATCGGTACGGTCTGATAGGCCGGGTCGATGGCGGGGTCGGCCTCCGGAATCAGCGCGACCGCCTCCACCGCCGCCTGGAACCTGGCGGCGTTATCCGACATGCCTTTCGCGGCACGCGGTTTCTTGGCGCGGGGAACCATGCCGTTATTGTGGGCCATGAGGCCAATATAGGACGTCCCGCCCGGTTTTTGCAGGGCGGATTTACCTGCAAATTTGGCTTCAGACGGTGTCCCACCAGGCTTCGATGCGGCGGCGGAAGGCGGCGTCAGGCATCCGGCCGCGCCCGGCATTGAGATTGTCCAGCATATATTGCGGCTTGTCGGTGCCGGGGATCACGGCCGTCACCGCCGGATGGGACAGGTTGTACTTCAGGAACAGTTGCGCCCAGCTGGTGCAGTCGATCTCCTTGGCGAAATCGGGCATCGGCTTGCCTTGCACCCGGCGGAACATGGAATTGCGGCCGAAGGGCAGGTTGGTCAGCACGGCGCAGCCGCTGTCCTGGGCCAGCGGCAGCAAGACTTTCTCCGCGTCGCGGTCGCCGAGGGAATAGTTGATCTGGAAGAATTCCGGCTTCTCGCGTCGCACCACCGCGGCCAGCGCTTCATAAGCGCCGTCGAAACTGGAGGTGATGCCGTAATGCTTGCACTTGCCGGCCGCCTTCCACGCCTTCATCTGGGCGGTGGAGAAACTGGGATTGTTGACGTTCCAGGCCTGCTGCAGGTCGATATAGTTGGTGTTCAGCCGCCCCATGGATTGGCGGAGTTCGGTCTCGGCCTCTTCAAAGCTGTCGCGGCTGCTGAACTTGGTGGCCAGGAACAATTTGGATCTCAGGCCCGTATCCTTCACCACCAGCCCGACATTCATTTCCGCGCTGCCATAGCCGGCGGCGGTGTCGATCAGGCTGCCGCCGCCTGCCACCAGATTGCGCACCACTTCCTTGCGTTCTTCCAGGGCGGGGGAATTGTCGTCGAATTCGAACACCTGCGAGGTGCCGATGCCGATCACCGGCAGCATGAAGCCGGTCTGCGGCACACGGCGTTTGAGGATCGGCGTGCCGGCCCCCTTTGAATCTTGGGCCAGCGCGGCATGGGGCAAGAGGCTGGCGGCGGCGGCGGTGGCAAGGACGGTGCGGCGGGAAAGGTCAGACATGGGGGTGCCTCCTTTTAGTTTGATTGGGATTGCAGAAGACGCGCGCGCTTTTCTTGCATGCGTCCGAGGGCAAAACTAAGGCCGGCCCAGCCCAGCATGGCAGGCACGGTCACGGCCGCGATGGCGGGAATGCTCATGGCGAACTTCTTGAACATCAGGGTGAAGACCCAGGCCCAGCCGACATCGGCGCCCCGGAACAGCACCCCGTCGACCACATTCTTGGCCTTGTACTTGTCTTCGCGGTCCGCGACGGTGAACAGCACTTCACGCGCCGGATTGGAGATGGCGAAATTGGCGGTGCGCTGCGCCGCCTGGAACGCCATCACCACCGCCAGCACCGGCGCGAAGAACATGGCGCCATAGCCCATCGCGAACACCACCGGCAGGAAGGCGGCGGCGATGCCGGTGCCGAAATGCTTGATCAGCCGCCCGGTCAGCGCCAGCTGCAGAATAATCTGCAAGGTACCGGTCCATTGCTCGATGGTGGCGAAGATGCGGGTGCGTTCCACCGCGTCCTGTGTGGCGGCGCTCACCAACTCGGCTTGGGACATGTACAGCATGCTGTTGCCCAGCGAGAGCAGAACCACCCACATGGCGATGCCGCCCAGATAGGGCGATTTCAAAATCGCGGCGAAGCCTTCAAAGGCATTGCCGCCGATGGGGCGCGGATTTTGCGGCGTCTGGTTGAAGCCGGCCGCGGCAGGGCCCAGCCTTGCTGCGCAGAGCACCGACAATTCGATCAGCACCACCGGCAGCAGCAAAAGGTTCACCGGCCCCAGCGGTTCGACCAGCGTACGCGTCACGGTAGGTCCTGCCAGCGCGCCCAGTGAGCCGCCTGCCGCGATGAAGCCGTAGAGCCGCTTGCCCTGGTCGCTGCGATAGAGGTCGGCGAGATAGGACCAGAACACCGGCACCGCGAAAATGGAGAAGACCGTGATCCAGACGAAAAACACCTGGGAGACGACTTGCGGCGCGACGGCGAATTTCAGCAGCAGCCAGAAGATCAGGATGTTGGCGGCGAAGAAATGATAGACCAAGGGAATCAGCGTCTTGCGCGGCAGCCGTGCCACCAGCCAGCCATAGAGCGGGGCGGCGACCAGCATCACAAAGAAAGTGGCGGTGACCAGCCAGGGCAAAGCGCGGGTACCGCCGGTGATGCCGGCATTGTCGCGCAGCGGCCGCAGCACGTAATAGGCCGACAGGATCAGGAAGAAATAGGCAAAGGACCAGAACAGCGCGCGGCGCTCGCCCGGCTTGACTTCGACCACCAGCGCCAGAATACGATCCAGCATCCCGCCCCGCCTTTTTTGGCCCGACATGTTGTTGTTATGGGCGGAGCCTAGCGTCAGTGCGGCGCTTGCGAAAGCCGGGTGGGCTTGCGAAACTTCGCGCGGGGCGGCGGGATTCGCCTTAATTATGGCGTTTTTTGACGTGCGAGAGGCCTGAATGCATCAACGCAACCTGTTCGAAAAGGTGCTGGAACAGACTTTGTTCAAGTCGCGCTGGCTGTTGGCGCCTTTCTATCTGGGCATGGTCGCCTCCCTGATCATGCTCCTGGCCGCCTTTGTCGCCGAGCTGATCCATGCCTTCCCGGCCGCAATGAACCTGTCGCATGTCGATCCCGAGCAGGTGATCCTGGCGGTGCTGGGGATGATCGACCTGTCGCTGGCCGGCAATCTGGTCGTGATCGTGATCTTTTCCGGCTACGAGAATTTCGTTTCCAAGATCAATACCGAGAATGCCGAGGACCGTCCCAGCTGGATGGGCACCTTGGATTTCTCCGGCCTGAAGATGAAATTGATTGGCAGCATCGTGGCGATCTCGGCCATCTCGCTGCTGCGCGCCTTCATGACCTTGACCGAGCATGATGCGGTGTTGGACGAGCCGCGCCTGCGCTGGATGCTGATCCTGCATATGGCTTTTGTGGTTTCGGGTCTGTTGTTCGCGGCGATGGATTGGATCGGCAACAGAGCCGAAAAGCCGAAAGAGCATTAAGCCGTCGCCGCTACGCGGGGGCATTTTGGAAAACAAAAAGGCCGCCCCTTGGGGCGGCCTTTTTTAATTCCCGCACCAGCTACCTCCCCCGCGCGCGCGACAGCGCGCTTGCATTGGGGGAGGTGGCCGTAGCATCGCTTGCGATGCGTAGGCCGGAGGGGGTTACTTGGCGCCGGCGATCGCGTCGGCGGTGTCCTTGGCGGCCTTTTGCGAGGCAGCCAGATCGGCATTGCCCACACCGGCCTTGGCTGAGGCGGCGATGGTGGTCAGCTTGGCCTTCAGCGCGGCGTCGGTGGCATCTGGAATCGCGCCGGGACCGGCCTTGGCGCAAGGATTGCCGGCGGCTTCGTCAAAACCGGTGCCGCCCGGGCCGACCAGGCAATTGACGGCATGCTGCAGATGACGATGGACCATGGCGATGTCGGTCTGGGTCGACGCCATGCCGGCATGGGTCTGGGCGGTGGAAAGCGCACCGGCCAGGTCCGCGAAGGCGGGCGTGGCCATCAGCATGGCGCTGGCGGCGAGCAGGGCGATTTTTTTCATGGGGCTTCCTCTATGAGAATTGGGGCGCCCGGCTCTGTCCACAAGGACCGGCCGGACGCCCCGAAGCTTACTCCAATTGCGGGCTGTTGCCAGCCCGCGCCCGGGGGGCGCCCTACCAGATGCTGGCCAGATTGGTGCGCAACGCCTGGGCCGCCGGTCCGGTGGCGGGCACGGCGTTGGCGTCCTTGTCCTGCTTGATCACGCTCCCGTTGAAGGTCAGGCCGCCATAAGCGCCGGTGCCCGAGGCCCAGACCACGATGTCGCCGCCATGGGCGGTGGTGGCGCCTTCGGCGGCGCTGGACAGGTTGACGACGGTGATGCCGGCGCCGGCGCCCAGCTTGACTTCGCCCTTTTCGATGCCGCGCAGGGCCCGCTTGCTGTTGATGATGAACACCAGTTCGGCCTTTTCCAGTCCGATCTGCAGGCCGAAAGAGGCCGAGCCCATGTCATAGAAGCGCGGTGTGCTCCAGCCCTTGCCGGTGCGGTGCAGCAACACGCCTTCGCCGCCCTCGGCGCCGAAGATGAAGCCGCCTTTGACCAAATGCGGCACGATGTATACAGCCTCGGCGCCCTGCAACATGTTGCGCGCGGTGGCGAAAGCGGGATCGCTGCGCAGATGGTTCACGACGCGGTTGGCGTCGCGCAGCAGGGCGTTCTGGTCGTCGGCATCAGCCTGGGCGGGCAGAACAAAACAGACGGAGGCCAGGGCCGCAGCCGAAGCCAGCTTTATCAGGGATTTAAACATGGGGGCGTCCTTCCAAATTCGTATGCCCCATTAACGCACTCCGGAACCGAAAGTTCCATAGGTTAGCGGCGAAAGGCGCGCGCCAACAGCCATCCCGCCACAAAGCCCACCAGGGCGGCGATAACTGCGAACTTCAGCACAAAGCCGATGACTTTGAGAATGATGAACAGGACCGCGGCCAAAAGCAGCGCGGCGATGATTTCAAAGCTTTTCAAGCAATCCTCCGCGAGGGAGGAAGCTTGCTCTATGCGGCGGTGGTGTCAATCACCACCGGCTTCTTGATCACCGAGCTTTCGCCCTTGATCTTTTCGCCGAAGCCGCTGGAGAAATCCTGGAAGATGGCGGCCAGTTCTTCGCTGTCGATATGGGGCGGGGAGCCCGGGCCAAAACGATAGCGCCAGAAACTGACGATATGCGAAATGGCGCCCAGCTTCTCACCCAGCTCCAGGAACATGTAAGGCGCGCTGAGCAGAAAGTCGCGGAAGGCCTTGGGCGTCTGGTGGTTCACCAGTTCGCCGAAAGAGGAATCATAGATCGCCAGCGCCTTGTTCACGTGGCTGCCATTGTCGCGCACCATCTCGATGATGCTGCGGCGGGCATTGGCGAGGAACACTTTCTGCTCCGGCGTCTGTCCGCCGAACGGCTGGATCTTGTTGATCTCGCGCAGCACGCCGATCACGTCGGGCCAGAATTTGCCCATCGACCATTTGTAATAGAGAAAGCCGCGCCAGCTGAAAACGCCTTCGCGGAAATCGTTGCCGGTCAGGCCCAGGGTAAGGCGCAGCGGCTCCAGCTTTTCATCGATCTGGTTGGACAGCATGGCGGTGACCAGCCGGTTGCTGGAATCGCCGCCGCCGCCCGCCAGCATCACCAGCTGCGACATTTCCTGGCTGACGAAGGCATGCATGCGTTCCTGGTCGCCGTCGGAAATGGTGAAATAGCTGGGCGCGACTTCGATTTTGTTGTTGCGCAGATGCTCGCGCAGCAGGAATGGGTCGAGCGAGGGCACCGCATTCAGCAAGCGCAAAACGGAAATGTCGCGTTCCAGGCTTTCGGTGCTGTAGCTGCCCGCGTCGCGCAGGATTTCGGCATAGCCGCGCTGGTCCACGAACAGCGAGCGGCCGCCGGCGCGCAGGTCGGCGGGATCGAAGGGAATGATGATCTTGGTCGCCACCGAACGGGGGCTGCTGAACAGATAGGCGTCATCCGCGCGGGTCCGGTGCTTGAGCAGAAAGCAGCGATTGATGGCCGGCGAGACGAAAAGCGGTTTTTCGCTATGCTCTGGATTGCCGGCATTGTCGGCCGCGATGCGGGCGAGGTTGAGCACCCGGCTGGTGGAGGCGCCTCCCAAAGCGCTCAGGAAGCGAACGGAACGATCATTTGCCACAGCAATCCCCAGGCGCCGAAAATGCGCCAAACCTGCGTATAGATTGAAGGATTTCTCCTTAAGATTGCTTTACCGTGGGGATTTCAGGCGCTGGCCGCTTTCGCAGGTTAATAAGCCATGAATTTCGATCGTTCCCTGGACATCCCGGCCGGACTCGAAGTGCGGTTGTCACCGTTGGTGTCGCGCGTGCTGGCGCCCAATCCCGGCCCATTCACCTTCAAGGGAACCGGTGTCTATATCGTCGGCAATCAAAGCGTGGCGGTGATCGATCCGGGGCCGGCGCTTCCCGGTCATATCGACAATTTGAAACGCGTGCTGGACGGGCGCCGGATCAGTCACATCCTGGTCACGCATACCCATCGCGATCATTCGCCAGCAGCTGCGCTTCTGAAAAGCTGGAGCGGCGCGCCGATCTATGGATTGCCGCTTCAATCGCCGACCGCAGCCAATTCGGAGGAAGGCATGGTGGACGAAGCGCATGATCACGGCTTTGTGCCCGATATCCTTGTGCAGGACGGCATGCGGATCCAAGGCGACGGCTTTGCGCTGGAATGCGTGGCCACTCCCGGCCATACCGCCAATCACATCTGTTATGCGCTGGCGCCGGAAGGGGCGTTGTTCAGCGGCGACCATGTGATGGGCTGGTCGACCAGTGTGATCGCGCCGCCCGACGGCGACATGGGGGCCTATCTCGCCAGCCTGGAAAAGCTGAAGGCGCGGGATGACAGGATTTTCTATCCCACACATGGTTCGCCGATCGTGGGTCCCCGGGAATGGCTGGGCCAGTTGATAGACCATCGCCGGATGCGCGAAAGCCAGATCGTGGACGCCCTGGCGGGCGGGGCATTGACCGTCAGAGAGTTGGCCGAGCGGCTTTATCCCGGCATCGCGCCGGCGCTGCGTTCAGCCGCCGCCCAGCAGATCGTGGCGCATTTGGACCATCTGCGCAGCCGCGACCGGGTGGCGCCGGAGGGCGGGGGCTGGCGCCTTAAAATTTGAACAGGCGGAAAAAAGCTTTGAGCCGCGCCGCGTTGCGCCCGTGATCCAATTCGCCGTCGCGGCTTTGGGCCCGCAGATCGATCCGGCTGCCGGTGGTCCCCGCCGGCCGCACCCGGATCACAATGTCGCTGATGCGTCCAAACCAAAAACTGCGGTCGGTGGCTTCGATGCGCAAATCCTTCTCGCTGGCATCGACGATGGTCCATCCCAGTTTTTTCACCACTTCAAAACTGCGCCAGTAGGTTTTCTGGGGCGAAACCAGAAGCGCGGCATGGGGCTTGGTGAGGAATTCGCCGGCCTGGTAGCCGTATTCTTCTTGTATGGCATAGGCGACGGTGACCTGTTTGCCTTTATAGGAAATCTTGCGCGCACCATCGAAGGTCCGGTCATTGGCGGGATGAATTTTGGCCAGGGCCACGAATTGCGGCGGGTCCTGGGGATCGGTGGTGATGTCGTGAATGGGCAGCAGCTTGTAGCCGTAATAGAGGTAGGAGACCGGGGAATAGAGAAAGACGAGGGAGCCCAGAAGCGCGATCAGTCCCAGCTGTTTGCCTTCCCCGGCATTGCGGGCGAGCGCCGAGCGCAGCCACAGAAACGCCATTGCCAGCGCCGCCAAGCCCAGCCCCGTAGCGGGAATCATCAGGGTGCTGCCGCCCTTGTCGGTCAGCAGGCCCAGCCGGACACAAGTGACCGCGCCCGCGCCCGCCAGGACGGCAAGCAACAGGGCGGCGAACGCCGTCCGCGAGGCGAAAAGTTGAAAACGCATGGGTGCAATCCGGGATTGGCCGTTTTATTCCGCATACCATAGGATAGATTTTCCCGCGCCGCGATAGTGAGAGCCAATATGCCCCCGGTCTCGAATTTCACCACCAGTGATTTGTCCGAATTGCGGGCGCGCGACATGGCGAGCCTGCTGCACCCCTTCACCAATCTCACCACTTTGCGCCAGACCGGTCCCTTGGTGATCGATCGCGGCAAGGGTGTTTTCGTCTACGGCGCCGACGGCAAGGATTATGTCGAGGCGATGGGCGGATTGTGGTGCACGGCGCTGGGCTGGGGCGAGGAAGAGCTGGTGGAGACCGCCGCCGAACAGATGCGCAAGCTTTCCTTCTCCCACATTTTCGGCGGCAAGAGTCATGAACCGGCGATCGCTTTGGCAGAAAAGCTCAAGGAGATGGCGCCCTTTCCGGTGGGCAAGGTGTTCTTCGCCAATTCCGGCTCCGAGGCCAATGACAGCCAGATCAAGCTGATGTGGTATGCCGCCAATGCGCGCGGCCAGAAGCAGCGCAAGAAGATCATCGCCCGCAACCGCGCCTATCACGGCGTGACGCTTGCCAGCGCCAGCCTGACCGGCCTGGATGCGTTCCACAAAAGCTTCGACCTGCCGTTCGATTTCACCGTGCGGGTGGATTATCCCCACTATTACCGCGGCGCCCAGCCGGGCGAGAGCCAGGAGCAATATTCGGCGCGGCTGGCGGCCAGTCTTGAAGCCACGATCCAGCGCGAAGGACCAGACACCATCGCGGCCATGTTCGTGGAGGCGGTGATGGGCGCGGGCGGCGCCATGGTGCCGCCGCGCGGCTATTTCGAAGCGATCACGCCGGTGCTGAAAAAATACGGCATTTTCCTGGTGGACGATGAAGTGATCTGCGGCTTTGGCCGCACCGGCAACGCCTTCGGCTGTCAGACCTACAATTTCCAGCCGGACTCCATGTCCATCGCCAAGGCGCTGTCCTCGGCCTATCTGCCGATCTCGGCGGTGTTGCTGTCGCCTGAGCTGGTGGAGATCATCGAGGAAGAGGCGGTGCGCATCGGCGGGCTGTGGCACGCTTTCACCTACAGCGCTCATCCGGTGGCGGCCGCGGTGGCGGTCAAGACGCTGGAGATCTATCAGCGGCGCGATATCTTCGGCCATGTCCGCAAGGTGGCGCCGGTATTCCAGGGGCGGTTGAAGGCCCTGGAGGCGCATCCGCTGGTGGGTGAGGCCGATGGCGTCGGCTTGATCGGCGCCGTCGAGATGGTGGCCGACAAGGCGAGCAAGCGCAATTTCGAAGCCGCCAAAGGCGTGGGTACGCGCTGCGGTCAATTCTGCCAGGACGAAGGCATTATCGTGCGGGCGTTGATCAATGACCGCATCGCGCTGTGTCCGCCCCTGGTGATAACCGAGGCGGAAATCAATGAAATGTTCGATCGCCTTGAGCGCGGCTTGAACCGGACGCTGGATTGGGCGCGGCGCGAGGGAATTTTTTGAAAAGGTCGCGCCGGAAGGCCCTCCGCGGCCGCTTCGCGTCCACTCCGGGTTTCCGGCCGCTCCCGTTCTAACCCGCTGTTCTACCCAGCCCTTATAATCTGCGATTCCGGCGGCGGCCGCGAATAGATCAGCGATTCGCCGCTCCACACTTCCAGCGCTTTGACACTGGGCGATTTCATGGCATGCGCCAAAATCTTGGCGCGCTGATCGTCGTCGCAATCGGCGGAGAATTTGTAAGTGAGGGCGCCACCCTCATCGAGATAGCAGATTTCATATGCAGGCATGGTCGGCTCCGAAAAGCTATCGTATCTACCCGGCCCGCTTGTTGCTCTTATTGCGCGACTGGAGCGCGAATGTCGAATGACATTTGGGTTACACCCATCACAAATTGTTGGGCCGCTGGGAAAATTTTATAGCCGCTTGCCGGGAGCGATTGCGTCCCCATATGCGTTACAGCCGAAGCCCGCCATACCATCATCACAGGAGTTGCCATGTCCGGCCCTTTTAAACTCGCGCCCTTGCCCTGGGACGAGGACGCCCTCGCGCCCACAATTTCCGCGAACACAATCTCCTTTCACTACCACAAGCATCACCAGACCTATGTAGACACGCTCAACAAGCTGGTGGCGGGTACGCCTTACGCCGATATGAAGCTGGAACAGATCGTGCAAAAGACGACGGGCGCCGGCGATGCCAAGGAAAAGCAAATATTCAACAATGCTGGTCAGGTGTGGAACCACGATTTCTATTGGCGCAGCTTGACCCCGTCCAAAACCCAGCCGAGCGCGCAACTGGACAGTGCGATCGCGGCGGCCTTTGGCGGAAGGGACGAACTGATCGCCCAATTGGCCGAAGCCGGGAAGACCCAGTTTGGCTCGGGCTGGGCCTGGCTGGTCAGCAAGGGCGGCAAGCTCGCCATCGAAAAGACGCCCAACGCCGAAAACCCCATGGCCAAGGGCGTGAACTGCCTTTTGACCGTGGATGTGTGGGAACACGCCTATTATCTGGATTACCAGAATGCGCGGCCCAAATATCTCGAAGCCGTGCTGGGCAAGTTGCTGAATTGGGATTTTGCCTCGCAGAATCTCACCAAGGAAGACCAAGCGGTGCGCGCGGCCGCGGAATAGCGTTGCCAATTTCTTAACCCGGCGGAAAGCCGGGTAGGGCTATCTTCGCGGCGTGGATCGGCCGCGGGAATAATTTGTCCGTCAGCAAAACATTCGGAAAACGGACCGCGCCGACGCGCCCCGCGCCTGCGCCCGCCGCATTGCAATCCGCCAAACCGGAGGTCCCGCCGGGCTTCGCCGCGCGCCTGGCCGCCCGCATTCCCTGGTTCACTCTCACCCTGAGCGGTGTGCTGATAACGCGCTTTCTGACCGAGCTGCGCTCGGCGACTGATTTTATGGCGCCCTATACGCCGGGGCATTTTTCCCTGCTGGCGGCGGGCGCGTCCGGCGGCGTCCAGGTGCTGCAGCATGGCGAATGGTGGCGGCTGTTCACCGCCGCGGTGTTGCACGGATCGCCGGCGCATCTGATCGGCAATGTCGTAACGTTCCTGGTGGTGGGATTTTTGCTGGAGCCGATGATCGGCATCGGCTGGTTTTCGGCGATCTATTTCACCGGCGGCTTTGCCGGCGCCATGCTGTCGATGCTGCTGAATGATCCCGAGATGCTGTCGGTCGGCGCCTCCGGCGCGATCATGGCGACCCTCGCCGCGCTTTTCACCTTGAGTTTTCATGCCGGGGCGCCGCGTCCCAGCCTGATGCGCAGGGTGGCGGCCGGATCGCTGTTTCCCGCTTTGATTCCCACCGTGGCGAGTGGCGGCGCGATCACCGATATCAATGCCCATCTCGGCGGCTGCCTGGCGGGTGCCGGTGTCGCCTTCATCATGCTGATTGCCTGGAACGATGAACAGGAAAAGCCGCCGCTGCGCTCGGCCGCGGCGACCGTTGCGGGCGTCTGGCTGGCGATGACGGGTTGGGCTTTCGCGGCCTCCGGCAAGACCTTTGTGGATTATGCGCGGCCTGGCCTGGACTATATCCCGCCCAGCCAAATGCCGGAGGATCTCGACAAATTGAAGCCCGACAGTATCGCCTTGGTCGACAAATATCCCAAGGATCCGCGCGCCCATTTGTTTCGCGGCCTGTATCTATTGGAACAGCATCGGCCGTCGGATGCCGAACCTTATTTCCGCGACGCGGACCGGTTGGGCGAGACCAGTCCGGTGATGTCGCGGGAATTTCTGGATTGGAACCGGGCTTTGCTGGCCTTCACGGTGCGGGTCCAGAGACGCGGCGACGAGGCCAAAGCGATTGTCGCGCCGCTTTGCGCCAATGCCTCCGATCTCGATCTGCGCACCCAGCAGACTTTGGAAATCGCCAAGCTCTGTAGCTGATCCCCTTGGCAAGGGGTGTTACTGACCCAGTCCGCGGGGCAATCCGCCATTGCCGGGGTTCTGATCGGGGATCGGCCCGCTGGGTATAACCCCCGGCAGGGCGCCACCGGTATAGCCGGAAGAGCGGCAGGCCCGTATGCCCCGATCCCAGCCGACATGATAGGCACGATTTTTCTGATACATCTGATCGTCGCGTACGATGGTGTCGTCGTTGCGCTTGTTGGCGCCGGGGCCATAGGCGCTGTTGCACCCGTCCTGATAGCCGGCGCGATAGTCCGGCGATTTGCGCAGGGCGCGGATTTCCTTGTTGGTGAACAGGCCGCAACCCGCCAACGGCAGAACAAGCAGAAAAACAAGAAATGCGCGCATATTCGCCCGGGCCTGATCAGGCCCTTCTACCCTGCTTTGCGGGCAATGGCGCGTGTTTTTGCGTGCGTATTTCGGAAATTTAACGGGGCTAGATGGATTTGGCGCGCCGGGCGCGGTCCCGCTGATCCTGTTCGATCTGGGCCTTCACATCCGCAAGGCCCGCGGTCAGCTTGGCGGAATTGAGGTGGAACACAGAGAGCAGGCCGAGGCCGCCGGCACATCCTGAACTGCAATCATGGTCTATCCGCGAGAGACCGTTAGCAGCAGACTGGATTGTAGCGGGGGTCAGGTTCGATGTGCCGGCGCCCGGACGTCCCAGGCCAAGATCGGGCTCATATGGCATCAACAGCGACACCAGACCGATCCAGAATACAGCCCGGAAAATCATTTCATGCCCTTCTGTGTTCCACGCGGACAGCATGGCGCGGGGCCTGTTCCCGGGCGCTTAGTCGCTTTCATAAAATTGGAACGAGTTGCCGCTTCTCCACGTCAGCGCAAACGCTGTGCTGATGCGTTCGTTCCGCTTCGACTTAAACAAGCGGCTTGATTGAGACAGATACTTTTAAAATTTTAATTACCCCCATCCGTCGCAGCTCAGGTTTGCTGCGCCCGGCCGCTCGCCCAAGCTCGCGGCGTTCGTCGCTCGAAATGGTCCACCGGACCATTTCGTTTGCTTCGCAAACCGCTCCTCACCCTCGCTGCGACACCTTCCCCCTTCTTGGTGCATTGCACCGAAGGGGGAAGGGAGATGTCGGATGTTGATGGTCGCGCCGCGGAATGCGGCGCTCGAGTTCTCTCGCGGGTGTTGGGGAACTTGTTAAGAAGCGCTGGGGGCCGCGGCCGCGGGCAGGGTGATCGTGGCGCGGAAACCTTCGCCCAGATCGCTGTCCAGCTCCAGCCAGCCGCCATGCAGTTCGGCGAAAGCCTTGACCAAGGTCAGGCCCAGGCCCGCGCCTTTGGCATGCTGGGAGCCTTCGCAATGGCCGGCATGCTCGAACGGCTCCAGGATGCGAGCCAGATCCTGGCGCGCAACGCCGCCGCCGTCATCGGCCACCATCACGGCGATACCGGCTTCCGTGACATTGGCCGAAAGGGTGATCTTGCCGCCGTTTGTGAAAGTGACGGCATTGTCCATCAGGCTGTGAACCATGGCGGTGAAGACGCTCTCGTCGGCGTCGGCCATGAGGCCCACCGGGCATTGGTCGGCGTCGATCTCGATGTTGCGCGCGGCGGCACGCGACAGGAAGGAGTCCCGGGTCAGCCACAGCACGCTGCCGGCATCCACAGGCATGCGGCGAAGGTCATAGCGGCCGGCCGAGATCTTGGTGAGGTCCATGATCTGGTTGATGATCTTGAGCAGGTTGTTGCCGCCCTGATGCACCAGGCCGGCATATTCGCGGACCTGCGCGGGGGTCAGATTGTCCGCCAAGGTCGCCATCAGATCGGAAAAGCCCAGAATGGCGTTCAGCGGGGTCTTCAGCTCATGCCCCATGGTGCGCAGCAGGGTTGTCTTGGCGCTCTTCTCGCTGGCATTGGCTTCATCCAGCCGCGCCGTCAGATCGGCAAGATAGCTGGTCTGTTCTTCCGCCTGGGCGCGGCTATGGGCCAGGGAGTGTTCCTGTTCGGCCAGCGCGGTTTCGGCGCGAACCTTGTCGGTGATATCGGTGAAGACCATGACGCGGCCGCCATCGTGCCCGGCGCGATCGCGCACCAGATAGGCTTCGCCGGTGTTGGTGCGCAAGGTCACCGCGCCGGCGCTGGAGCGATGGGTCTGCAGGCGGCGCTCCAGCCATTTCTCCGGTGTCTCGTCGAGCACCATGCGGCCGGCATAGGCGACCGTGGCGCAGATCTCGGGAAAGGTGCGGCCGATCAATTCGTCCAGCGTTTTCACGCCGCACAGGCTGGCGTAAAGATCGTTGGCCAGGATCAACCGGTCATTGGCGTCGTAAAAAGCGAAGGCTTCGGCGGAAAGCGCCACGGCTTCCTGCAGCCGGGTCATTTGCGCGCGCGCCGTGGTGACGTCGCTCCACAGCAAGACGGTGTGGCCGTTCTGGCCCCGCCGCGCCTTGATTTCCACCACCCGATGGTCGCGCAAGGCTACGTCGCGCGGGGCGAATTCGTCGTCGCGCAACTGGGTGAGGCGCTGAGCGATGAAGGATTTGACGCCGCCCGACAAGGCGCTGGGCGCGATCTCGCCGCCCTCGATTTCCAGCCGGATCAGTTCCTCGTAAGGACGCCCGATCAGGGAATCGTGCGGCGGAAAGGAACGGAACAGGTAATTGAGATGCGCATTGGCATACAGCAGGCGGCCTTGCCGGTCGAAAATTGTGATGGCGGTGCGCAGGGAATCCAGTGAGCGCAGCAGCGCCGCCGGATCTTCCCGGTCTTGGACGCAGTCAACAGGCGCCGGATTGGCCACGGCCATTATTGTTGCTCTATGCCTGATTGCGGCGGGATACTGCGTCAGGTTGCGTTGCGGATTGGTTAGGGAACCGGCAATCACTGTGTAGGGAAAAATACGGCCGGTCGCGCCAAAGCCCGAATCGCGCCATCTTTGCCAAGAAACCTGCAACCCGCGCCGCCCAATGCTTGTGGAAAAGTGAACGGAACGGTGCGCGCTTCAGCTTTTGTTAAGCCTGACAAGTGAGATTGACCCATCATCTCATTGCGGTGTGGCGATGACCGTCAAAAGCAACAGCCTTTCCGACCTCAAGGCACAGCGCCGCCGGTTTGCGCAGGTGCAGGCGGGCAAGGCGGGTGTCGGGCTGGTGCTGGGGCTGGCCTTTTTCGCCATGATGGGGGCTCCCGATACGGCGGAACTCGCGGCTTTCCTGGGGTTGCTGGTTCCCGGGCTTTTGGCGCTTCTGGCTTTCACACGGGTTTCATTATCGGCCCTCGAGCAGGTGGGGCTGGCCAGTTTCGCCGCTTTGATCGCCTATCTCGCGGTTCTGACCGGCGGGGTGGTCTCTCCCCTGCTGGTCTGGTTCGCGCTGGTCCCGGCCGAGGCGGCCCTGACGGGCGGACGGCCCGCCGTGCTGCGCGCCGGCCTGGCGGCGGGCGCGGCCCTGCTGGCGGTGGCCGGGGTCGAGGCGTTGGGGCTGTTGCCCGCCTCGCGGCTGGTGTTCCCGGGCGCGCCGCCTTTGTGGCTGGTCTATGGCTGCTCGATGCTGGCGGCCTTGGTGCAGGCGGTTCTGGTCGCCGCCGCCGCTCAGGACCGGCAGCGCGCCGCCGACGCCGCCGCCGCGGAAGGGGCGGCGATGTACCGTTTTCTGGCCGACAATGCGACCGATCTGATCACCCGCCATTCCTCGGATG
>CADECX010000050.1 GCA_902825865.1 uncultured Alphaproteobacteria bacterium | reverse complement strand
CAGGGTGCTTCGCTGACCGCCTTTGAGCTGGGCAGCCATGGCGTGGATCACACCATCCTGGCCGACAATGCCGGCGGCCACTACATGCAGGCCGGGCAGGTCGACATGGTGATCGTGGGCACCGATCGGGTCACCGCCAATGGCGATGTCGCCAACAAGATCGGCACGTACCTGAAGGCGCTGGCGGCCAAGGACAACAATGTGCCCTTTTATGTGGCGCTGCCCAGTTCCACCATTGACTGGACCTTGGACAGCGGCGCCGACATTCCCATCGAGGAACGCTCCTCGGACGAAGTGCTGAAAATGCCTGGCCGCCTTCCTGACGGTTCCGTGACAGTGGTGGAAATCGCCGCCCCCGGCTCGGGCGCCGCCAATCCCGGCTTTGACGTCACCCCGGCGCGGCTGGTGACCGGCTTTATCACCGAACGCGGCACTTGCGCCGCCACCCCCGAAGGCTTACGCAGCCTTTTTCCCAAGTAAGGTTCTTCCATGCAGTCCAAATGGTCTGACGCTGAAGCGAAGGATTTTGCCGCCCGTTACGCCCCCAAGGGCGTCAATGAAGACTTGGCGGTGCGCACCTACACCACGCGTTTGCTGGGCAGCGATCCCAAGATGGTGCTGCATGGCGGCGGCAATACCTCGGTAAAAACCACGGTCAAGGACCAGTTGGGCGAGGATGTGGACGTGATCTGCATCAAGGGCTCGGGCTGGGACATGGGCGTGATCGAGCCCGCCGGCCTTCCGGCGGTGAGGCTGGCACCGCTGCGCAAATTGCGCAAACTCGACAAATTGTCCGACGAGGACATGGTCAACTACCAGCGCATCAATCTGCTGGACTCCTCCGCGCCCAATCCGTCGGTGGAAACTCTGCTGCACGCTTTCCTGCCGCACAAATTCATCGACCATGTCCATTCCACCGCCGTGCTGGCCCTGACCGACCAGCCCGACAACAAGGCGTTGGTGCAGGAGGTCTATGGCGACCGCGTCGCCTATGTGCCCTACACCATTCCCGGCTTCGCCTTGGCCAAGTCGGTGGCCGATGTGTTCGACAAGAACCCCAAGGTCGAAGGCCTGGTGCTGCTGCAGCACGGCATTTTCACCGTGGGCGATACGGCTCAACAGGCCTATGGCCGGATGATCGAATTCGTCACCATGGCCGAGGAGCGGCTCACCCGCCAGCGCAAGTCGCTGGCTCAGGCCAAGCTGCCCGCAAACTTGGCCAGCGTGCCGGAAATCGCGCCCATCCTGCGCGGCGCGGTGGCGATCGAGAAGAATGCCAATGCCGGAACCGCCAAGCGCCAGTTGCTGGATTTCCGCACCAATGCGCAGATCTTGAACTATGTGAACGGCGCGGAATTGGCGCGCTACAGTCAGGTCGGCGTGGTCACGCCCGATCATACCATCCGCACCAAGAACTGGCCGGTGATCGTGCCGGCGCCGGAAGCCGGCAAGCTGGAGCAGTGGGCCAAAGACGTGCACGAGGCGGTCGCCGCCTATGTCGCGCGCTATCACCGCTATTTCGAGGACAACAATGCCAAGAGCGCGGTGAAGAAGAAAGAACTCGATCCTTTGCCGCGCGTGATCCTGGTGCCCGGCGTCGGCATGTTCGGGGTGGGCGGCAGCGCCAAGGATGCGGCCATTGCCGCCGACATCGCCGAGAACGCCATCGCCGTGATCACCGATGCCGAGGCGATGGGAGAATATCGCAGCATTAGCGACTTCGACATGTTCGAAGTGGAATATTGGTCGCTGGAACAGGCCAAGCTGGGCAAGTCGAACGAAAAGTCGCTGGCCCGCCAGGTGGCGGCGATCACCGGCGGTGGCTCGGGCATCGGGGCGGCGACGGCGCGGGCCATGGCGAAGGAAGGCGCGGAAGTCGCCATCCTGGACCGCGACTTGGAAGCCGCCAAGGCGGTGGCGAAAAAGATCGGCGGCAAGGCGCTGGCGGTGGAATGCGACGTCACCAATCCGCAAAGCGTGCGCGCGGCGTTCGACGCCATAGTGTCGGCCTTTGGCGGCGTGGATATCGTTGTGTCGAACGCGGGCGCGGCTTGGCAAGGTGCCATCGGCAAGGTGGATGACGAGATCTTGCGCAAGAGTTTTGAACTGAATTTCTGGGCGCATCAGGCGGTGTCGCAACAGGCCACCCGCATCATGCAGGCCCAGGGGACCTTCGGCTGCCTGCTGTTCAACACCTCCAAACAGGCAGTCAATCCGGGCAAGGATTTCGGGCCCTATGGCCTGCCCAAGGCGGCGACCCTGTTCCTGGTCAAGCAATATGCCCTGGATCACGGCAAGGACGGCATCCGCGCCAATGCGGTCAATGCCGACCGTATCCGTTCGGGTCTTTTGACCGATGACATGGTGGCGGCACGTTCCAAGGCGCGCGGCGTGTCGGAAGCCGATTACATGGCGGGCAATCTGCTCAAGCGGGAAGTGACGGCGGAAGACGTGGCCGATGCCTTTGTCTATCTGGCGACCGCTACCAAGACCACGGCGGCTGTGGTCACCGTCGACGGCGGCAATATCGAGGCTAGCTTGCGTTAAGCCGCGGCTGCGCTAGGCTCGTCCCCAAGGCCGAAAAACGGGCCAAAAGGGGAGGGCGTCATGCGTCTGCATCATGCTTTGTTGGCTGTGTGTGTGCTGGCAGTCAGCGCCTGCGCGGGCGGGGTGCCGCCGGTGGCCATGCCGCCGCCGCACGATCCCAACGATTATCCCAACGGTTATCATGTCGAGGAAGGCTGGGCGAAGCTGGGCCGCAAATTCGGCGGCATCTCGGCCATCGACATCGACCCCAACGGGAAAAACGTCTGGGTGTTCGAGCGTTGCGGATTGGCGGATGACGGCTGCGCCAAGGACAAGACGCTCGATCCGGTTCTGGAATTCGACTCCACCGGCAAGCTGGTCAGAAGCTGGGGCAAGGGCGAGATCCTCTATCCCCACGGCATCTTCGTCAGCCGCGACCGGCATATCTGGCTGGTGGAAGGCATTTCCCAGAGCAACGTCATTTCCAATGTGATCCATGAATATAGCGCCGACGGAAAGCTGCTGCGCACCATGGGCAAGCGTGGCACATCGGGTATGACCCCCGAACTCTATAATGGCGTTTCGGATGTGTTGGTGGCGCCGGATGGCAGCATCTTTGTCGCCGACGGTCACAGCGACAAGACCAACAACCGCATGCTGAAATACGATCGCAACGGCAAGCTTCTGCTGAGTTGGGGTCAATACGGAAAAGGGCCGGGCGAATTCAATTCTCCGCACGGCTTGGCGATGGATGCCCATGGCCGGCTCTATGTCGCCGACCGCTCCAACAACCGCATCCAGATTTTCGACCAGCAGGGCAAGTTCCTGGCGGAATGGCGGCAGTTCGGGCGGCCCAGCGGGGTCTTCATCAAGGGCGACATCATCTATGTCGCGGATTCGCTGTCCAGCGCGACCAACAATCCCGGTTTCAAGAACGGCATCCGCTGGGGCCATATCAGCGACGGCAAGGTGATCGGATTCATCCCTTGGGGCGAATATAACGCCATCGAGGCGGTGACGGTGGATGATGCGGGCAATATCTATGCCGGCTTCACCAATGTGCCGAACTTCCGGAAGTTCGCGAAGGTGAGGAGCGGTTCGCCGTAGGCGAACGAAATGGTCCAGTGGACCATTTCGAGCGACGAACGCCGCGAGCACGAGCGAGCGGCCGTCATCACCTAGGCTCTTTTGTCATTCCCGCGAAAGCGGGAATCCATTTTCACCACCGGCGCCGTGGATGCCCGCGTGCGCGGGCATGACAAAAGGGCTTTCTCGCGGCTATCAGGGGGCCACGTCCAAATTGAATTTTTTAGCGAGTCCCAGAACATAGTCTTTGTGAACTTGATTGGTGCCCGGCAGTGCCAAATGTTGCCTGAACAACGCTGCCGCTTGTGCCCTGTCTCCTTTGGCTGCCAACATGATTCCAACATCGAGCATTGCTCGCACGGTTGTTTCTATCTCCGTGTCGTTGAATTTGATCCAGTCGCGAATGATTGCTGAACGGCTACCAAAGCGATCCAGAAAAGCAATTCCGTCCGAAAGAAGATGAGTTGCAACCTCCTTGGCGATTTCATCTGCCGGCATATCAAGTCGCCACCAAAACTCCTCGCCTTCAAGATTTATGAGGTGGCCGAGCCGAATGCGCAATCGACACCGAAATTCAGAAACAAACGTTCCCGGCTTTGGATAACCCTCGGCACGCGAAACTTCATCAACATAAATACCTAAGTTTACGGCGAATTTTCCGTACACATCTGACTTGAGCCATTGAGGCACAGGAGACACATAAGGAAGCGGCGGCTCGTATGGTCCCATCTGAAAATTGATGACCTGAACCAACCCTTCTTCAGGGGAGCGATTGTAAGTCCGAGCGGATTTCCGAAAGCCAAGCCGCTTTAGATCAGGATCGATGATTTTTTGGATGTCATCCATCCGGATTGCGAAGGGCGATTTCTTCGCGCCGCTCATTTCAATTGTTAAACCGGAAATGCATCACGTCGCCATCGGCGACGACATAGTCCTTGCCTTCCAGGCGGAATTTGCCCGCTTCGCGCGCGCCTGCTTCGCCCTTGCCCGCGACATAGTCGGGATAGGCGATGGTTTCGGCGCGGATATAGCCCTGCTCGAAATCGGTATGAATGACGCCGGCGGCCTGCGGCCCTCTGGAGCCCTTGGTCACGGTCCAGGCGCGTGCTTCCTTGGGGCCGACGGTGAAGAAGGTCAGCAGGCCCAACAGGTCGTAACCGGCACGGATCAGGCGATTGAGGCCCGGTTCTTCCAGCCCCAGTGAATCCAGAAAATCGGGACGGTCCCCGGCCGGCATCTGCGCGATTTCTTCCTCGATCTTGGCCGAGATCACCACGCTTTTGGCGCCTTGCGATTTGGCCATGGCTTCCGCCCTGGCGGAAATCGCGTTGCCGCTAGCGGCTGAAGCTTCCTCGACATTGCAGACATAGAGAACCGGCTTGGCGGTCATAAGTCCCAGCTGGCTGTAGGGCCCGCGCTCTTCCGGCGTCAGATCAGCCACCCGCGCCGGCTTGCCTTCGCGCAGCAAGGTGATGGCCTTCATCATCAGGGCCAAAGCTTCCTTGGCTTCCTTCTCGCCGCCCTTGGCTTTCTTTTCCAGCGGCGTCAGGCGCTTTTCCAGGCTTTCCAAATCGGCCAGCATCAATTCGGTCTCGACGGTCTCGGCGTCGGAGATCGGATCGATCTTGCCCTCGACATGGGTGATGTCGTCATCCTCGAAACAGCGCAGCACATGCACCACCGCATCCACTTCTCGGATATTGGCCAGGAACTGGTTGCCCAGCCCTTCGCCCTTGGACGCGCCACGCACCAGGCCGGCAATGTCGACAAAGGTGATGCGGGTGGGAATGATCTCCTGCGAACCCGCGATCTTGGCCAGGATTTCCAAACGCGGATCGGGCACGGCCACATCGCCGACATTGGGCTCGATGGTGCAGAAGGGATAGTTGGCCGCCTGGGCCGCCGCCGTCTGGGTGAGGGCGTTGAACAGAGTGGACTTGCCGACATTGGGCAGGCCCACGATTCCGCATTTGAAACCCATTACTCGCTGTCTTTCTTTGTACTTGGCTTTGTATCTGGCTTATTCGGTGTTGGCGGCGGTTTCAGCAGCAACGCCACCTTGCTCATGAAACCGGAATCGTCATCCTTGGCCAGCAGCGGCGCGGCATCCACCATCGCCATCACCAGCGGCTTAAGCCAGAGGATGTCGTCCTTGCTGAAATTGTCCAACACATGGCCGCTGACCCTGTGTTTCTCGCCGGGATGACCGATGCCCAGGCGCACCCGGCGATAATCCGGCCCCAAGGTGGCGGTGATGGAACGCAGGCCGTTCTGTCCGGCATCGCCGCCGCCGGTCTTTACCTTGAGCTTACCCGCCGCCAGATCGATCTCGTCATGCACCACCACCAGCGCTTCCAGCGGCAGCTTGAAGAAGCGCAAGGCCGGGCCGACGCAATCGCCGCTGAGATTCATGAAGGTCTGTGGCTTGATCAGATAGGTCTTGCGGCCGCCCAGCGAGCCTTCCGACAACAGTCCGTCGAACTTGGCTTTCCAGGGGCCGAATTTGTAATGGGCGTGCAATTCGTCCGCGACAATGAAGCCGGCATTGTGCCGGTTCTTCGCATATTGCGAGCCAGGGTTTCCCAACCCAGCGATAAGAAGCGGCGTCTCCATGCCGCCCCCTTCGGCGCTGGATTACTTCTTGGCCGGAGCGGCAGCCGGCTTGGCGCCGGCAGCGGCAGGCTTGGCACCAGCGGCAGGCGCGGTGCCGGCGGCGGGAGCAGCACCGGGAGCGCCGGCAGCCGGGGCGGCGCCTTCGACAGGCGCGGCTTCGACGACGGGCGCGGCGGCGGCGGCAGCGGCAGCCTTCTGCTCTTCGATCACGCTGGTCGGCGCGACGATGGAGCAGACGGTGAAGTCGCGGCCACGGATGATCGGCTTGACGCCATCGGGCAGGGTGAGAGCCTTGATGTGGATGGTCTCATTGATGTCCAGCTTGGAGACATCGACTTCGATGGTGTGGGGAATCTTGTCGGCCGGGCAGATCAGGCCGATGGAGTGACGTACGATGTTGAGCACGCCGCCCTTCTTGATGCCGGGCGAAACATCCTGGCCGTTGAAATGCACCGGAATTTCCAGACGCACGGTGGAGCCTTCGGTCAGGCGCATGAAATCGACATGCACCGGACGGTCGCTGACGGGATCGAGCTGCACTTCGCGCGGGATGGCGCGCATCTTCTTGCCGCCCACATCCAGCGTCACCAGGGTGGTGAGGAAATGGCCCTTTTCGATCTGGCGCTCCAGGGTACGGAAGTCCACGGCCACATTCTCGGGCTTGCCGCTGCCGCCATAAACGACGGCGGGGATCAGCCCCTTCAGGCGGGCCTGGAAGGCCGGGCCCTTGCCCGTGCCGTCACGCGTTTCCACCTTAAGCTCTTGAATTTGCGCCATTTTCCTGATCCTTCAGTGCCCGGCAAAAGGCCTTTGGCCCCCGGAAAGTCGAGGCTTGTAACCGAAGGGCGGCGAACGCGCAACCGGGGAGGCATACAGGTCCTTGGCGGCCTTTGCGGGCCGAAAAGCCGTGCTAGCCTGAAGCAAAAGCAGACCAAAATCGAAGGAGGCGGCATGGGCGGAGCGATCATCGCAATTCTGGGCGCGGGCCTGGCCGGCTGGATCTTCGGCGCCGTCTGGTACACCGCCCTGGGCAAGCCCTGGCAGCGGGCGCTTGGCCTCAATCCCCACGATTGCAAGGACAAGAAGATGCCCATGGCCCCCATGGTCACCGCCTTCCTGGTGGCCGTGGTGATGTCGGCGGTGCTCTACCAGCTGCTGGGCAATTTGGGGGTGCTCGGGTTGGTGGACTCGATGATCGCGGGCCTGACTTTGGGTGTGGGGCTGATGCTGACCTCGACCTTGGTCAACAATATGTTCCAGCAGCGCAGTTTCACCCTCACCCTAATCGACGGTGGGCACTGGGCGTTGGCGCTGGTGATCGAGTCCGCCGTGATAGCGTTGCTCGCCTAACAATCTCGAGCGAGGCATTCCGCCGAGCGACCCGCCGCATCCGACAGCTCCCTTCCCACTTCGGCGCGAAGCGCCAGGAAGGGGGAAGGTGTCGCAGCGAAGTGTCTGCGGAGCAGACCTGAGCTGCGACGGATGGGGGTTCAAAAATAAACTAGTCGAAAAGACTCGAAACCGAGGCTTCATTGTTAATCCGCCGCATCGCTTCGCCGAGCAGCGGCGCGATGGTGATGGTGCGGATATTGGCGCAAGCCTGCTGGGCCGGAGTGGGGGCGATGGAATCCGTCACCACCATGGATTTGAGGCTGGAATTCTGGATCCGCTCCACCGCCTTGCCCGACAGCACGCCATGGGTGCAATAGGCATAGACTTCGGTGGCGCCGTTCTTGATCAGCGCATCGGCGGCGTTGCACAGGGTGCCGCCGCTGTCGACGATGTCATCGATCAGGATACAGGCGCGTCCCTCGACATCGCCGATGATGTTCATGACCTCGGACTGACCGGCTTTCTCACGGCGCTTGTCGACGATGGCCAGGTCGGTGTTGAGGCGGCGCGCCAGACTGCGGGCGCGCACCACGCCGCCCACGTCGGGTGACACCACCATCGGCGACTTGGAACCCAGATGGTCCTGGATGTCTTTCACGATCACCGGCTGGGCAAAAAGATTGTCGGTGGGAATGTCGAAAAAGCCCTGGATCTGGCCGGCATGCAGATCGACCGTCAGCACGCGATTGGCGCCGGCCTGGGTGATCAGATTGGCCACCAGCTTGGCCGAGATCGGTGTGCGGGGCCCCACTTTGCGGTCCTGGCGGGCATAGCCGAAATAGGGGATCACGGCGGTGATGCGCCTGGCCGAGGCGCGGCGCAGCGCGTCGATCATGATCAGCAATTCCATCAGATTGTCGTTGGCCGGGGCGCTGGTGGATTGGATCAGGAACATGTCCTCGCCGCGGACATTCTCGTGAACCTCGACGAATATTTCGTCGTCGGAAAAGCGGCGTACGTCCGCCTTGACCGGCGTCAGCCCCAGATAGGCGCCGATGGCGTCCACCAGGGGCTTGTTGGAGTTGCCCGTGATGAGGCGCATGCCTCGCGATCCATTCAGATCCGTCATCGCGCCCTCGAACCCCGTGAAGCTTTGATGACGGGCTTTTAGCGGTTGAGCCCTGCTACCGCAACCCGCGCGTTTTCGGCCCGCCAAGGCCGCTTTTGGTCATGGTTATTTGGTGAGCAGAATGGCCGAAACCTGCCGTCCATAGTCGGATTCGCCGGCATGGGTGGTGCGGCGGAAGCTGAAAAAGCCGTTTTCGGGCGGATATGTGCAAATCCCCAAACTTTCCACTTGGGTCACGCCGGCCGCCGTCAGGCGATGCATGGCATAGACGGGGAGATCGAAACGGTAATGGCCCTCCTTGCCGGATGGGACGAAAAAGCGGCGGTGCTTGAGCCCCAATTCCAGAAAACGGTCGCGAAATTCCCAGTTCACTTCGTAATTGTCCTGGGAAATGCAGGGGCCGATGGCGGCGACAATGCGTGTCCGCGACGCGCCCAGTCTTTCCATGGCATCCAATGCCGCTTCCAACACCCCGCCCAAGGCGCCCTTCCAGCCGGCATGGGCGGCGCCGATCACTTTTGCGCTGTGGTCGGCCAAAAGCACCGGCGCGCAGTCTGCGGTGAGAATGCCAAGCGCCAAACCTTGTGTTGCCGTCACCATGGCATCGCCTTCCGGACGCTGGGCCGGAGCCTGGTTCAGCGTGTGGACGATCGGGCTGTGAATTTGCGAAAGACTGACCAGGGCACTTTGCGGCGCCAAGGCGGCCGAAACCAGGCGGCGGTTTTCCGCCACGGCTTCGGCACTGTCTTTGGAGCCGGGGCCACAATTAAGGGATTCATAGAGCCCGGTGGATACGCCCCCTTGGCGTCCGAAAAAGCCGTGCGTGAAACCCGGGGCGTTGAGCTTGGGGGCCGTCAGTCTTTTCATGGCGCAAATCCCGCGACCCCATCGACAACCGGCGGGACAAAGGCCAGGGCCTTGAACAGGGTCCCCATCTGATCATTGCCGATCAGCCTTTCGGTGGCGGTCAAGAGATCCCGGGCGCTGGCGGGATTGGTCTGCATCAATTGCTCGGCGCGTTCGGCGATGCCGATATTGGCCAGGAACATGCCTTGGGTGATGGGCCCGAACACGGAAGAGCCGCCGCGTTTGCCCGCTTGCGCCAGGGCCGCGAAATCGACATGGGCGGAAATATCGTCTTCGCCCGGTGCCGCCAGCGCATCGGCGAAGCGGTGGCCGCTGACCGCCTGAAGCGTTTCCGAAAAGCCGGCGGCCTCGCCATAGCCATAGTCGATAATCAGCGCCGCGCCGCCTTTGTTGGCGACGATACGGGCTATGTCTTCGGCCAGCGCGGTCGCGGCAGGCGAAGTTTCATAGACCCCGCCATCGGGAGCTTTTTCGAAGCTTGTGGGAATGGCGGCGCGCGGCGCCGGCACGGGCGCCAGGGCAAAGACCAGCTCGTCATTCAGCGTGGTGACCATGCGCTCACACCAGCCTCTTTCGGTTTTGACATATTGGCGCACCGGCAGGGCATCGAAGAACTCATTCGCCACCAGGAACAGCGGTCTGTCGCCCAGACTATCGTCGAATTGGTTTTGCCAGGAGATGTCGGCGCCAATGACTCCATTTGGGCCGCGCAGCTTTTCCGCCTGCGCTTGTTGCAGGACCGGGCTGGACTCGATCAGAACCACTTCCAGATCGGCGAGGAACTCCGGGGCGACCGCGGCGGTGCGCAGAATGTCCGCCATCAAGGTGCCGCGCCCGGGGCCCAGTTCCACCAGACGCGGATTTTTCGGGCAGCCTTGATCGGCCCAGGCCTGCACCAGCCACAAACCGATCATCTCGCCGAACATCTGGCTGATTTCCGGCGCGGTGGTGAAATCTCCGCCCGCGCCCAATGGGTCGCGGGTGGCGTAATAGCCTTCCTGGGGATCGAGCAGGCTGATGGTCATGAACTGAGCCACCGACATCGGGCCCTGGGCCTCGATCAAGGCGGCGATGCGCGCCCTAAGAGACATGCAGCAGACTCATGCGGCTTTCGGCTTGCGGTACGCGGCCCAGAACAAGGCAGCCGCCGCCAGCCAGACCGGAATGGAAAGCGCCATGCCCATGCTGATGGGACCGATGAACTGGGTGTCGGGCTCGCGATAGAATTCGCAGATGAAGCGGAAGGCGCCGTAGCCGGTTAGGAACAGCGCCGACAGCAGGCCGGGGCGTTGATGGGCGCGCAGCAGGCGCAACGCGATCTGCATCAAAACAAACAGCAACAAGCCTTCCAGTGCCGCTTCGTAGAGTTGGCTGGGATGGCGCGGTGTGTCTCCGCCATGCGGAAAAATCATCGCCCAAGGTACATTGGCGGCCCGGCCCCAAAGTTCCCCATTGATGAAGTTGGCCAGCCGGCCGAAGAACAGGCCGATGGGGGCGAAGGCGCAGGCCAGGTCCGCCACCGACAGAAGCGACAATTTGCGCCGGCGGCAGAACAGCCACACCGCCAGCGCCGTACCCAGTAAGCCGCCATGGAAGGACATGCCGCCTTCCCAGGCGGCGATGATGCGGATGGGATCGGTGAGAAAACCCATCGGCAGGCCGTCGCAGAACTGGGCATAGTCCGGCGTGACGCTGCACAGGACGGTGCCGTAGATCAGGACCCAGCCCAGCCGTCCGCCCAGAATGATGCCCAAGGTGGCCCATACCACCAGATCGCCGATTTCGTCCTCGGTGGCTGGGGGACGGCCCTTGAAGGGTGGATAGGCCCACAGGGTCTTGTTGCGCAGCGCCCGGGCGATGCCCCACCAGGCCAGCACAATGCCCACGATATAGGCCAGGGCGTACCAGCGGATCTCGAACGGACCGCCCAGATGCAGCAGCACCGGATCGATACGGGGATAGGGGAGCAGGGCCTGAACCATGGGGGGAAGACGCCGTGCTTCGCTGCTTGTGTCAAGTTACACGGGCCGCCATATACAGGAGCGGCCGGCGACCCGAGCATAGCGAGGGCCCGCCGGCGCGACCAGCAAGGACTAAAGTGGAGGCTTTCATGGCGCAGACCGACAATCCGTTCCTGGACGGCGTGGCGAAGGCCTTCACCGATGCCGCCGGCATGGCGCAAAGCGTTCGGACCGAGATCGACACATTTGTTCGCCAACGGCTGGAGCGGCTGGTGGCCGACATGGATTTTGTCCCGCGCGAGGAATTCGAGGCGGTCAAGGCGATGGCCGCCAAGGCGCGCGCCGAAAATGAGGCGCTGGCGGCCCGGATCGCGGCTTTGGAATCCAAATCAAACACTTAGTGACGATCCTGGGAGTCTTTTCGACTCCATGGCGTCGAATCTGTGAACTGATTCAAAGCTGTGGAATCTTTTCCAGGGGCGGGGATCAGGACTCGCGGACTCTTGTTTTCTCTAAATCTTGTGCCAGTTTGGATCGCAACTGCTTCGTTTTGTGGCTGGAGTTGCGCCGATGACCATAACTCACCTGGACGACGAGCCGCTCGACACCCTGCATCCGCTGGACATGCTGGAGCGGGCGGTGGAGGCCAATGGCTGGGCGTTCGAACGGGCGGGGCGGGACGAGCTCAACCTGTCGGTGGCGGGCAAATGGGCCGATCACCATTTCAACTTTTCCTGGCGCGAGGACCTGCAGTCGCTGCATCTGTCCAGCGCCTTCGACATGCGGATCAGCGAAGGCATACGGCGCCAGAACATCGCCGACCTGCTGATGCATGTGAACGCCAAGCTGTGGATCGGCCATTTCGACCTTTGGCCGCAGGACGGCACGGTAATCTTCCGCCATGCCATGATTTTCCCCGATGCGGAAACCAGCGCCGCCCAATGCGAGGCGCTGCTGAATCTGGCCCTGGAAGCCTGCGAGCATTACTACCCGGCATTCCAGTTCGTGCTGTGGGGCGGCAAGACGGCGGAAGACGCCATAGCCTCGGCGGTGCTGGAGTGCGCCGGCCAGGCGTGAGGCACGAATATTCAAGCCGACTCAAGCATAATTGCTTGATCCAGCCACTTTGAGGCACAATCTATAGTTGTAGAGGCGTCCTTAGAGCCTATTGCTCTCTGGCTATAGAGTCGTTGTCGAAAGATTGTTGGAAGACAGATGAGTGTTCAGAAGAGAAAAGCAAAAAGAAAATCTACTAGGAAGAAGAACTCCGACTCGATTCTCCTAATAGGAGCTGGCCGAATGGGTACCGCTCTTTTGCAAGGGTGGGCACGAAATCATATTCGCAATGTTACAGTTGTAGAGCCTAAGCAAACTGCTTTCCTCAAAAAATTTGCTAAAGAACATCACGTTAGTTTGGCTGCAACAATCAACGATTTGCCCAACAAAAAAAAATTTAATGCAGTAGTTGTCGCTATCAAGCCTCAAGTTTTGAAGGCTGAGGTATCTTCTCTCAAATACGTAGCAATGAACGCCACCGTCATTTCAATAGCGGCTGGCACAAGCACTAAAAGTCTGAGAGCGGCTTGGGGTCCTAAGGCGCGTATTGTTAGGGCAATGCCCAATACACCCGGATCTATCGGGCAAGGAATAACGGGCATCTATATTTCGAACAGTGCAGGGCCAATCGACGAGCGGAGGGCAAAAAAGCTCTTATCCGCGCTTGGTGAAACAGTGCGAGTAAAAAATGAGGGCTTAATAGATAGTGTTACTGCCGTCTCTGGTTCTGGTCCCGCTTATGTTTTTCATATGGTTGAAGCGCTAACAACGTCGGGGATTTCACAGGGACTATCGCCAGTACAAGCAGAAAAGTTTGCTCGCGCTACCATCATCGGTGCTGGGGCTCTCTTGGCAGTTGAGAAGAAATCCGCGGCTATTTTGCGGGAGAACGTCACGAGTCCAGGCGGAACGACAGAGGCAGGACTAAAGAAGCTTCGACGTGGAATGACCACACTAATGGAGCGGACAGTTAGCGCGGCAAAAAAACGAGCAGAACAGTTACGCTAGACCGGCAACCGCACTGTCGCCTTCAGCCCGCCCATCGCGCTTTGATCCAGCAGGATTTCCCCGCCATGGGCGCGGGCGATGTCGCGGGCGATGGCTAGCCCTAAGCCCGAGCCGCCGCTTTGCAGATTGCGGCCCTCATCCAGGCGGTGAAAGGGCCGGAAGGCTTCCTCCCGCTGCGGCTCCGGAATGCCGGGCCCGTCATCCTCCACCGTGATTTCCACCAGATGTTCGTCCTGGCGCAAGCCAACGGCCACTTTGGTGCCGTGCTTGAGGGCATTGTCGGTCAAATTGGCCAGCACACGCCTGAGGCCCGCGCGCCGGACGCTGACCAGGACATGATCGGGAACAGCGATGTGGATTTGTGCCTTGTGGTGCGCCCGTTCGGCGGCGGCGGCCACCTCGCGCACCAATTCGCCCAGATCGGTGAGACTGGCATCCTCGCCGCCTTCGCCCCGGGCGAAGGCGAGATAGTCGTCCAGCATATGCTCCATCTCGGCAATGTCGGTGCGCATCGAACTGATATCGGCATCTTCGGGCATCATGGCCAAGGTCAGCTTCAGCCGGGTCAACGGTGTTTTGAGATCGTGGCTGACCCCCGCCAGCATTTCGGTGCGCTGGCTGACATGGCGCTCGATGCGCTCGCGCATGGTGATGAAGGCCTGGGCGGCGCGGCGTACCTCGGCGGCGCCATGGGGCTTGAAGTCGGGCACCGCCCGGCCCTTGCCGAAACTGTCGGCGGCGCGCGCCAGCCGCTCGATGGGCCTGACCTGGTTCTTCAGGAAGATGATGGCGATGCCCACCAGGATCAGCGCCGATCCCACCATCCAGAGGATGAAGAGGTCGGGCTTGGAAACCGTGATGCGGTCGCGCGGCACCAGCACCGACAGCACCCCGTCATGCACATCCACTTGAATCTCGAAATCATTGTCGATGCGTTCGGTGCGGAAATCGCGGTCGGCGCCGATGCGCTGCTCCAAGATATCGTCCAGCGCCACGTCGATGGTGCTGACGGGCTGGCCGTGAAAACGCGGCAGGTCCTGGCCCGGCAGGAAACGGATGCGATAGGCGAGCTGGCGCTCCGAAAGCGTCCGCAGGGCCAAGCGCAGCTCGCCTTGATGCTCATCCTCCAGCGCGACCAGCAGGGCGATGTCGGCGGCGACATCGCGGGCCAGGCGCCTTGTGGTGGTGTCCAGATCGCGCTCGAAGAATACATAGGCGATGATCGCCTGCAAAAGCACGATAGGGGCGACGATGATGATAAACGAGCGCCAGAACAGCCCGCGCGGCAGAAAACGCTTGAGGGAAAAACCCTCAGCCACGATCCGGTACCAACATATAGCCAACCCCACGCACCGTTTGCAGATAGAGCGGCAGCTTGGGGTCTTCCTCGATCTTGCGGCGCAGGCGCGTCACCTGCACATCGATGGAGCGTTCCAGCGCCACATTCAGCCGCTTGCACAATTCCGTCCGGCTGAAGGGGCGCCCGGCATGGGTGGCGAAGAGCTGGAGCAGCGCCGCTTCCGCGCCGGTCAGTTTCACCGGGCGCCCGGCACGGGTCAGCCGCGAGGTGCCGGGATCGAACAGGGCCTCGCCCATGCGCACCGGTCCCAAAGCGGGCATCTCCAGCGGCGCGACGCGGCGCAGCAGCGAATTGACCCGCAGCAGCAGCTCGCGGGGCTCGAACGGTTTGGCCAGATAATCATCGGCGCCCAGTTCCAGGCCTTCGATGCGGTCGGCGGGGTCGCCGCGTGCCGTCAGCATCAGGATGGGCACGGCGGATTCCTGGCGTACGCTGCGGGTGAGGTCGAAGCCGGATTCCCCCGGCATCATCACATCCAGAATTAACAGATCGAACGCCATGCCCTTCATCAGGGCGCGCGCCTCGGCGGCGCCCGGCGCGGCGCTGACCCGGTAACCATTGGTGGACAGATAGCGCTGCAGCAGGGCGCGCAGCCGTTCGTCATCGTCCACCACCAATAGATGCGGTTCGTCCGGACCTAGACTTGGGCTAGGCAAACTCATGGCTGCCATGCCTGGGGCAGGGGCGAAAATGCCCTTGCGACCCTTGCGGTTTTCGCGTCGGCCATGCTGCAATACATGCCAGAAAATCTAGGCCCTCGCATCAGGGGGGGCAAGCCCGCCCGGTTATTGGTTTTCTGGGGCGGGCTTTCGAGGAAAAAGACGATGGCAGACGTGATCCCTTTCGACCAGCGCGACGGCTCGCTTTGGTATGACGGCAAATTGGTGCCCTGGAAGGACGCCAAGACCCATGTGCTGACTCATGGTCTGCATTACGGCTCCTGCGTGTTCGAGGGTCAGCGCATCTATAACGGCAAGATCTACAAGCTGAAGGAACATACCGCGCGGCTGTTCTTTTCCGCCGAAACCCTGGGGATGAAAATTCCCTTCACCCAGGATCAGATCAATCAGGCCTGCATTGACGCCGCGGCGGCGCAAAACATCAGGGACGGTTACCTTCGTCCCGTGGCGTTTCGCGGCAGCGAGATGATGGCGGTGTCGGCGCAGAACACCACCATCCATGTCGCCATCGCCTGCTGGCCCTGGCCGTCCTATTTCAGCCCGGCGGAAAAGCTCAAGGGCATCCGTTTGGACATTTCGCGCTGGAAGCGCCCGTCGGCGGAAACCGAGCCGGTGCATGCCAAGGCGGCGGGCCTCTACATGATCTGCACCATCTCCAAGCATGAGGCCGAAGCCAAGGGCTATGCCGACGCGCTTATGTTCGACTATCGCGGTTATGTCGCGGAAGCCACCGGCGCCAATGTCTTTTTCGTGAAGGATGGCGAACTGCACACGCCGACGCCGGACTGTTTCCTCAACGGTCTTACGCGTCAGTCCGTGATCGCCATCGCCAAGGCGCGCCAGATCAAGGTGGTGGAGCGTCACATCAAGCCGGAAGAGCTGGGCGGGTTCAGCGAATGTTTCCTCACCGGTTCGGCCGCCGAAGTGACGCCGGTGTCGGAGATCGGTTCCTGGCGCTTCAAGCCGGGTCAGCTGACGGAATCGCTGATGAACGCTTATGCGGATGAAGTCCGCGGTGTAGCGACGGTTACCGCTTAACCTCTAGGATTTGCCCAGACAATCAGGATAGCGCCTGCCAAAAGCAGGGCGATGCCGCTTGCTTCGCGCCAACTGGTTTTCTGGCGAAACAGGAAATGCGTTACGCCTTGGGCGAAGAGTATTTCCACCAGTGCCAGGGTGCGCACACTGGCGGCGCTGGCCAAAGCGAAGGCCAGGAACCAGCATTGCGAGGCCGCCGCGCCGCTGAATCCCGCCATCAGGCTGGGCCGCCATAACCGCATCAACGGCGTAAGTATCTGGCGCTTGAAAATCAGCAGCCAGGTCAGCAGCAACAGGGTTTGCAGGCTGAGGCCCACCGCCAGCGAAAAGGTTGCGCCCAAGACAAAGCTGGATTGGTGCAGGGCCAGGATCGCGCCGCGATAGCCGATAGCCGAAGCGGCGAACAAAGCGGCGGACGACAAGCCCAGCAGTGCCGGCCCCCTTAAAATAGAAAAGCGACCGCCGGTGAGGGCTTCGGGCTTGACCGAAATCAGCGCCACCCCCGCCATCGCCGTCAGGATCGCCAGGGCCATCGCCGCCGTCAGCGGATCGCTGAGGAAGACCAGGCCCATCAGCGCCACCAGCACCGGCTCGGTTTTCAGATAGGCGATGGTGACGACAAAGGAACGCTGTTCCATGGTCATCAGCATCAAAGCGGTGGCGCCGATCTGAGTCAGCGCGCCCAGCAAAATCCACAGCACAAAGTCGCGATTGATCGCAGGCAGGGGGCTTTGAGTCCAAGCCAGCACCGCTGCCAGAAACAGCAAAGCGAAAGGAAAGCCGAACAAGAACCGCACCAGCGTGGCGCCCAGCGCGCCCAGGCTGGGAGTCAGTTCGCGCTGCATGGCATTGCGGGCGGTCTGGCCCACCGCGCCCAGCAGGGTGAATAAAACCCAGAGATAACTCACGTTAGATGGTTTCGCGCAGCCGCGCCGATGCCTCGCGCGCTTCCGGCGTGGGGCCGGGGCGCAGATGCGCCATGCCGCTGCGGAAATAGATCACGCCGGTATAGACCGTCAGGGCCGCGGCCACCCACAGCAGCAGATACGCAATGGCGGCATAAGTGATCGAAGGAATGCCCGGGACAAAAACGTCCGCCAGGGGGGTGAGGATCATGGCGCCGATGGCGATCATCTGCACCGCGGTCTTGAACTTGGCGACATTGGTGACCGGCACGCTGACCCGCGTGCCGGCCAGAAATTCGCGCAAGCCGGACACCAAGATCTCGCGAGCCAGGATGATCAGCGCCGGCACCAGCTTGAGCAGGCTCAGCATGCCGTTGGGCTTGACCTGGGTGAAGGTGCCCTCGGCCACCAGCATCATCAGCGCCACCGCCACCAACACCTTGTCGGCGATGGGATCCAGCATGCGGCCGAAATCCGACCCGGCCTTCAGCTTGCGGGCCGCGAAACCGTCCAGCCAGTCGCTGACCCCGGCGATGACGAAGATGCCGAACGCCACCAGCCGCGCCACTTCGCCAGGCATCACAAAGGCGATGGCGAAGACCGGCACCAGCACGATGCGCAAAATGGTCAGGGCATTGGGCAGGGCAAACATGGGGGCAGTTTAGAACCCCTCTATCGTGAGGTCACCCGCCAGGGTGGAAAAAATCGAAGATTTTCTTGGCCAGTGTCTCACTGACACCGGAAACCGAGGACAGATCGGTCAGGCTGGCCCCGGCCACGGCGCGGGCGGAGCCGAAATGCTGCAACAGGGCCCGCTTGCGGCCCGCCCCTACGCCCGCGATCTCGTCCAGGGGATTGGCGCCGATGGCGGCGCCGCGCTTTTTGCGATGGCCGCCGATCACAAAGCGATGGGCCTCGTCGCGCAACCGTTGCAAATAGTACAAAACCGGACTCTTGGGATCGAGGCGGAAGGGTTCCTTTCCCGGCATGTTGAAATGCTCGCGGCCGGCATCGCGGTCGGGGCCTTTGGAAATGGAGGCCAGGGCCACGTCTTCCACGCCCAGGTCAGCAAAGACCTGGCAGGCGACCGACAATTGTCCCGGCCCGCCATCGATCAGCACCAGATCGGGTCGCTTCCATTTGGCGTTGTCGGGCTGCTCCGCCTCTTCCTTCACCATGCGGGAGAAGCGGCGGGTCAGCACCTCGCGCATCATGGCGTAATCGTCGCCGGGCGCCAGGTCTTCGGTCTTGATATTGAACTTGCGGTACTGCGCTTTTTCAAATCCCTCCGGTCCCGCGACAATGAACGCGCCCAGGGCATGGGCGCCCTGAATGTGAGAATTGTCATAGACCTCGATGCGGCGCGGCGGCTGATCCAATCCAAACAGATCGGCGACGCCTTCCAGCAATTGGGTTTGGGCGCTGTTCTCGGCCATGCGGCGGCCCAGCTGCTCGCGGGCATTGGTCAAGGCGCGTTCCATGATTTCGCGCTTTTCGCCGCGCTGGGGTTTTGAGATTTCCACTTTTTGTTCGGCGCGGGTGCCCAAGGCTTCGGCCAGCAGGGCACGGCCCGAAAGGTCTTCCGAAGTCAGGATCAGTTTGGGCGCCGTGCGCTCGTCATAGAATTGGCCGACAAAGCTTTCCAGCACTTCGGCCAAGGGCAGGTCGCGGTCATGGCGCGGAAAATAGGGGCGGTTGCCCCAATTCTGCCCGGCGCGGAAGAAAAAGACCTGGATGCAGGTGTGTCCGCCTTCGCTGTAAGCCGCGAACAGATCGGCCTCGTCAAAGGTCGAAGGATTGACACCTTGCGATGATTGGATATGGCTCATGGCCTTCAGGCGGTCGCGCAGCTTGGCGGCGGCCTCAAAATCCATCGCATCCGAAGCTTTGGTCATCTCGGCTTTGAGCTGATCCTGCACCGTCTGGCTTTTGCCTTGCAGGAAGGCTTCGGCTTCCTCCACCAGTTCATGATAGCCGCCCAGATCGATGCGGTTCACACAAGGCGCGCTGCAGCGCTTGATCTGGAACAGCAGGCAGGGCCGGGTGCGGCTTTCAAAGACCGAGTCCGAACAGGAGCGCAGCAAGAAGGCGCGCTGCAAGGTGTTGAGGGTGCGATTGACTGCGCCCGCGCTGGCGAAGGGTCCGAAATAGATGCCCTTGATGGTCTTGGCGCCGCGATGTTTCAAGAGCTGCGGAAAGGCGTGATCCTCGCGCAGCAGGATATTGGGAAAGCTTTTGTCGTCGCGATAGGAAACATTGTAGCGCGGCTTCAGCCGCTTGATCAGATTGGATTCCAGCAGCAGCGCGTCGGTTTCGCTGGCGGTGGTGACGAACAGCATCTCCGCCGTCTCCGCCACCATGCGGGTGAGGCGCTCACTGTGCACGCCGCCGCGCGCATAGGAACTGACGCGTTTCTTGAGGCTCTTGGCTTTGCCGACATAGAGCACATCGCCCGCCGCATTGAGCATGCGGTAGACGCCCGGCGCATCGGGCAGGGTCTTGAGATAGGCGCTGATACGGTCCGCGCCGGTCAGGGGCGCATCGGGAGAACTCATGCCGCCAATATATTAGCGGGTGCGTTCAATTTCGATCCCCACACTTTCGGCATGGGTCAAAGCAGCCAGTTTTTCCACCCGCACCCGCACTGTGCGGACCCTTTGGTCCTCGAAACAGGCTGCCGCGATGCGTTCGGCCAGGGTTTCCGCCAGCCGGACATGGCCTTCGGCGATGATGGCGCGGATGCGCTTTTCGATTACATGGTAATCGACCACATTCTCCAGCATGTCCTGGGCGTCGGCAAAGTCGTCGGTGGCCAGGTCGACATTGATGCGGACGGGCTGGGTGCGGCCTTCCTCCTGGCGGTAGACCCCGATATGGGCCGGCAGTTCCAGGTTGCGGATGAAGACATGGCGGATGCCGCTGACGGCGCTGGCAAAGCGCGGAGTTTCAATCTTGCTCATTCGCCCCCCTGTACGTCCGGCGTCTGCCAGATCAGATGCTGGCCGCCATCCACCGCCAGCATCTGGCCGGTGACGGCCTCGGCCTCCAGCAGATAGCGCACGGCGGCGCAGATGTCGGCGGGATCGGTGCCGCGCCCCAGGATGGTGGCGTCGCGCTGGCGGTTGAAATCACCATCGGACTGGCGCGGATTTTTCAAAGTGGGGCCCGGACCCACGGCATTGACCCGGATGCGCGGACCCATGCCTTGCGCCAAGGTGGTGGTCAGCCAGTAAAGTCCTGCCTTGCTGACGCTGTAGGAGAGAAATTGCGGCGTGGGTTTGAGCACCCGCTGATCGATAATGTTGATGATGTTGCCCTTGGCGCCGTCCGGCAACTGTTTTGCGAACAGTTGCGATAACAGCAGCGGCGCGCGCAGATTGGTTTCGATATGATCGTCCCAGCTCTTGCGGCTGGCGCTTTGCCAATCGTCATTCTCGAATAGCGAGGCCGAATTGATCAGCGCGGTCAGGGGACCCAGTTCCTTGACCGCGCGGTCCACCAGCTTGGCGGTCTCGGCTTCCTTGGACAGATCGCACTTCAGAGTGGCTGCTTCGGCGCCGAAGGCGCGCACGGCTTGCGCCGCGCTGTCGGCATCGTCTTCCGAACTGTTGTAGTGGATGGCGACATTCCAGCCTTGCGCCGCCAGGTCCAGGGCGATGGCCCGCCCCAGCCGCTTGGCCGCGCCGGTGACAAGAACAGTTTTCATCATAAGCTAGTGATATCCCGTGTCGGCGCGCACCTTGCCCCGGAACACCCAATAAGACCAGCCGGTATAAACAAGGATCACCGGCAGCAGGAACAAGGTGCCGACACCCAGGAATATCTGGGTGTCGGGTGAGGACGCCGCCTGCCACAGGTCATAGTGATGCGGCACGATCATGGGGAACAGGCTGATGGCGATACCCAGATAGGACAGGCAGAACAGCAGCACGGCATAGATGAAGGGGCCGAGTTCCGATTTGCGGTCAGCGATGGCCCGCCATTCCAGAATGCCGAACAGCGCCGTCAATACCGGTACAGGGCTTAGGAAGGCGATATTGGGCCAGGAAAACCAGCGCTGCGCGATGCCGCCATCCACCAGTGGAGTCCAAATGCTGACAATGCCGACCGCCGCCAGGGTGCCCAGGAAACAGATGCGCGCCTGGTTGCGCGCCTGGGTCTGCAAATTTCCTTCGGTCTTGAGGATCAGCCAGCCTGCCCCCAGCAGGCTATAACCGAACAACAGGGCCACACCGACGAACAGCGAGAAGGGCGTGATGCAATCGAAGCTGCCGCCGGTGAAATGCCGCCCCTCCACTTCAAAGCCCTGGATGAAGGCGCCCAGCACCACACCTTGCGCGAAGGTGGCCAGCGCCGAACCATAACCGAAAGCATGATCCCAGAAGGTGCGGTGCTCGGCATCGCGGAAGCGGAACTCGAACGCCACGCCGCGGAAGACCAGCGCCAGCAGCATCACCAAAATCGGGAAATAAATCGCCGGCAGGATGATGGCAAAGGCGAGTGGGAAAGCCGCCAGCAATCCGATGCCGCCCAGCACCAGCCAGGTTTCATTGCCGTCCCAGATCGGCGCGATGGAATTCATCAGCAGATTGCGCGCCGGTGTGTTGGGCGCGAAATTGTAGAGAATGCCGACACCAAGATCGAAACCATCCAGCAGCACATAGAAGAAAACCGCCAGCCCCAGGATCAAGGTCCAGAGAGGGACGAAATCGAAAATCATGATCCGCCTCCCGGTACCGGTTTGACGGGCGCGGCGGGACGGCCGGCTTCCACCGGCGCATGACCATCCTTGACGACACCGGCGCGCACAATGCGCATCACCATCCAAAGACCGGCCGGGAACATGATCAAGTAAACCACCATGTAACCGATCAGAGAAATAAGCACGTCCATGCCGGTCAAGGACGGCGTCACCGAATGAGCCGTGCGCATCACGCCATAGACGGTCCAAGGCTGGCGCCCGACTTCGGTGGTGGTCCATCCCGCCAATACCGCGATGAAGCCCAGCGGCATGCTCCATATTAGGGTGCGCTGAAACCAGCCGGAGTCATAAAGCTTTCCGCGCATCCGCAGCCACAGACCCACCGCCACCAGTCCCAGCATCACCAAACCCGCGCCGACCATGATGCGAAAGGCAAAGAAGGGAATGATCGCGGGCGCCCGGTCCTCGGGCGGGAAGTCCTTGAGACCCGGGACAACGCCATTGACGTCATGGGTGAGGATCAGGCTGCCCAGCAGCGGCACCTCGACGACGTAGTGGTTTTTCTCGGCTTTCTGATCGGGAATGGCGAACAAGGCCAGCGGCGCGCGCGCCTCGCTCTCCCAATGGGCTTCGATGGCGGCCAGCTTGGCGGGCTGGTGTTTCAAAGTGTTGAGACCATGCAGGTCGCCCAGGAATATCTGCAACGGCACCAGCACGGTCAGCAGCCATAGGGTCACCGACAGCATATGTCTGGCTTCGTCGCGGGATTTGCCCCTGTGCAGCAAATACGCCGCCACACCCATCACCACAAAACCGGTGGTGACATAGAAAGCAGTCACAGTGTGCATGAAGCGATAGGGGAAGGAGGCGTTGAAAATGATCTCCATCCAGCTGGTGGGATAGAAGATGCCGTCGACCAGTTTGTAGCCGCCGGGGGTCTGCATCCAGCTGTTGGTCACCAGAATCCAGAACGTCGAGAGCAAGGTACCCACCGCCACCAGCACGGCGGAGGCGAAATGCGCCCAGCGCGGCACTAGCTTGCGCCCGAACAGCAGCACCCCCAGAAAACCGGCCTCGAGGGTGAAAGCGGTGAGGCCTTCATAGGCCAGCATGGGCGAGATGATATTGGCGGTGGCGTCGGAGAAGCGGCTCCAATTGGTGCCGAACTGGAACGGCATCACCACCCCCGACACCACCCCCATGCCGAAACAGACGGCGAAGATGCGGATCCAGAAATTCGAGATGCGGAAATAGATTTCCTTGCCGGTGGTGAAATAAATGCCCTCAAGCAAGGCGATATAGGAGGCCAGCCCGATGGTCACGGCCGGCATGATAATGTGCCAGGCCACAACCCAGGCGAACTGCAAGCGCGACAGGACAAGCGGGTCCAATGTCATGGACGCAGCCTACGATAATTCCGACGCCAAGGCGCGTGGCAAACCCGCCCAACAGAAATGCTAGGAGACGAAGCCGACCCGCTTCTTGACCTCGTCCATCACCGGGGTGGCGATGGCGCGGGCGCGCGCGGCGCCATCCTTCAAGGTCCGGTCGATCTCGGCGGGATCGGCCAAAAGACGGCGCATTTCCCGGGCGATGGGCTCCAATTTGGCCACCGTCAGATCGGCCAGGGCGGTCTTGAAGCCGGAGAATTGTTGACCGGCGAACTGGCCAATCACCGTGTCGCGGTCCTGGTCGGCCAAGGCAGCATAGATGTTGAGAAGATTCTCGGCTTCGGGCCGGTCCTTGAGCTCGTCCTTGCCGGCGGGCAGGGGGTGCGGATCGGTCTTGGCGCGTTTGATCTTGTTGGCGATGGCATCGGCATCGTCGGTCAGATTGATGCGGCTCATGTCGCTCTCATCCGACTTGGACATTTTCTTGGTGCCGTCGCGCAGCGACATCACCCGGGTCGCCGTACCCGTGATCACCGGCTCGGGCTGGGGAAAGAAATCCGGCACGCCGAAGTCGTTGTTGAATTTCTGCGCGATGTCGCGCGCCAGTTCCAGATGCTGCTTCTGGTCCTCGCCGACCGGCACATG
>CADECX010000049.1 GCA_902825865.1 uncultured Alphaproteobacteria bacterium | reverse complement strand
CATCCGCATATCTGGGGCCCGATCGAACGGGAACAGGAAATGCGCCGGGTGATGGAGCTGACCGATCCCAAATATGTCTATCTGACCGCCGATACCGGCCATCTGGTGCTGGGCGGCGGCGATGCGGCCCAGATCATCAGCGACTATTTCCCGCGCGTCACCGAAATCCATCTCAAGGACACCTACGCGAAATATCGCGGCAACAAGCAGACCCCGACACCCGAGATGCACAAGCAGGCATCCGTCTATCACAATCTGGGCGGCGGCGGCGTGGATTTCGTGGCGGTGTTCGATGTGCTGCGCAAGAAGCACTTCAAGGGCTGGGCGATCTTCGATGTCGACGGTCCGCGCGTGGGCGATGACGGCTATGACGCGATCGGCGGCAACCGCGAGCTGGCGGTGGACGATTACCTGTCCCACAACATCAATTATCTGCGCAACATACTGGGCGTGAAGCTGCCGCCCCATTCCACGTAAGAGGAAACAGGCATGTCACGTTCCCGCATTCTGGTCTGCGCCGCCGCGGCGCTGCTGCTGGCGGCGCCGGCTTTCGCCGCCGGCTACGAGGCCCAACTCGATCCCGCCCCGTTCGACGCCACCACAAGGGCGGATGTGCTCGAGAGCATCGGCACGGTCACCGGGACGCTTGAGGGCAGCATATTGACGGTTCGCGGCACATTTTCGAACTTCACCTCGCCCGCCACCGGCGGTTCTTTCCGCATCGGCCTGGCCAAGGGCGTGCTGGGCGATGCCATCGGCACCTTGACGGTCGATCATGCCCGCCAGGGCTCTTTCTCCGGCAGCATTAGGCTGAGTTCAGCCCAGTTGGCCGCCCTGAAAAAGGAAGCGCTCTATATCCGTATCGACAGTGAAAAAGCCCCCGAAGGCAATGTGCAGGGTTGGCTGGAAGACTCGGGAAAACAAAATGTCTCGTAAGTTCAAATTTCTTGCCGGCGGCGCCGGCTTGGCCGCGCTGGCGGCGCTGATGCCGCTGGCCTCGGCGCAGGCGCCGGGCATTTACAATATGGAACAGTCGACCGAGGGCCATAGCGCCTATGTCGCCAGCTGCGCCGGCTGCCATCGCGCCAATCTGGCGGGCGGCGGCGACGCGCCGGCCTTGGGCGGCCCCGGCTTCATGTCGTCCTTCGGCAACCGCTCCACCAAGGACCTTTACAATTTCATCGCCAAGTCTATGCCGGTGGGCGCGCCCGGCAGCCTGAGCCAGGAACAGTATACCAACATCACCGCCTATCTTCTTTACGCCAATGGCGCCAGGCCGGGCTCGGCGAATTTCAGCAAGGACAGTGACGTCAAAATTTCCTCCATTGCCGACGGCAAGGTGCTGGCGGCGGCGATCGCGCCGCCCAGCCCGGGCAAGATGGCGGCAGCCGAGGCGCGTGCCCGCGCCGCCGCAGGGCCGCCGCCGCAGGGCCTCACCGTCAAGGGCACGGTGAAGAATTATGTCGATGTCACCGACGACATGCTGCTGCATCCGGCCGATGGCGAATGGCTGATGTACCGCCGCAACTATCAGGGCTGGAGCTTTTCGCCGCTCAAGCAGATCACGCCGGCGAATGTAAAGAACCTGACCCTGAAATGGGCCTGGAACATGAATGAGGGCGGCGCCAGTCAGGTGACGCCCATCGTCCATGCCGGAGTGATGTTCCTATCCAACACCTCCAACACGGTGCAGGCGCTGGATGCCCGCACCGGCGAGTTGATCTGGGAGAACCGCATCGGCCCGGTATCGCGGATCGCCTATGGCGGCACCCGCAGCCTGGCCGTCTATCACGACAAGGTCTTTGTCGCGACCACCGACGCCATGATCCATGCCCTGGATGCCCGCACCGGCAAGATCGTGTGGGAACAGGCTTTGGGCACGCCCAACAATTCCAACACCGGCGGCGTGATGGTGATGCGCGGCAAGGTGCTGACAGGTCTCACCGGCTGCGATAATTATTCCGAGAATAATTGCTACATCTCGGCCTACGACGCCGATACCGGCAAGCCGTCCTGGCGCTTTCATACCACCGCGCTGGAAGGCCAGCCCGGCGGCGATACCTGGAACGGCCTGCCCAATCTGCTGCGCGGCGGCGCCGACACCTGGATCGCGGGCACTTACGATCCCGACCTCAATACGACCTATTGGGGCGTGGCCCAGACCAAGCCCTGGTTCCGCGCCAGCCGCAAGACCGGCAATGCGTCGACGCTTTATTCGTCGTCCACCCTTGCGCTCAATCCCGATGACGGAAAGCTGAAATGGTATTTCCAGCATGCCCCGGGCGAGAGTTTGGACCTGGACGAAGTCTTCGAGCGCGTGCTGATCAATCACGGCGACCAGAAGACGGTGATGACCATCGGCAAGCCCGGCATCCTGTGGAAGCTGGACCGCGTCACCGGCAAGTTCCTGGGCGCCAAGGAGACGGTTTTCCAGAATGTCTTTGAGAAGATCGATCAAAAAACCGGGGCGGTGACCTATCGCAAAGACATCCTGAACCAGAAAACCAATCAATGGTTCTCGTCTTGCCCCGGGCCGCAGGGCGGTCATGACTGGCAGGCCACCAGCTATTACCAGCCCGACGACCTGTTGATCATTCCGCTCAGCCAGAGCTGCGTGATGATCCAGGGTCATGATGTGGAAATGAAGCTGGGCGGCGGCGGCACCGCGGCGTCGCAGAAATTCTACTTTGCGCCCGGCACCAAGCAGCAACTGGGCAAGCTGGCCGCCTATCGCACCTCCGACATGAAGGAGATGTGGTCCTGGCAGCAGCGCTCGCCCTTCCTGTCGGCCGTGCTGTCGACGGCGGGCGGCGTGGCTTTCGTGGGCGACTTCGACCGCAACTTCAAGGCGATCGACGCCAAGACCGGCAAGATCGTGTGGCAGACGCGGCTGGGCAATACGGTGCAGGGCTATCCGGTGACCTTCAGCCTTGACGGCAAGCAGTATCTCGCGGTGGCCAGCGGCCTTGGCGGCGGCAGCCCGCAGCAGAAGCCGACCATGCTGCTGAACGAGATACACCGGCCTTCAACCGGTCATGTCCTCTACGTGTTCGCGCTGCCGGATTAAACCAATTCTCCATGGGCGGCCTTGAGCCGCCCATCCAACTTCGGTCAACAAAGTTGGATGGCCGGGTCGAGCCCGGCCATGGTGAGAAATTTATTTGACCGGCACAGGCATGTGCAGGGTCATCATCACCAGGCCGTTCACCTCGGTATATTGGTGCGGGGTGTTGGCCGGGACCATGATGTAATCGCCCTTGCTGATCCGGCGCGGCGTGCCGCCTTCGATGGCGGTGCCGCCCTGGGTCATGGCGCCGGGCGCCGCTGGCTTCAGGCCGATCATCTTGCCGCCGGTGATCAGGGTGCAGCTGCCTTCGATCACTTCGATCAGCTCCGCCTGGGTGGGATGGATGCTGGGCGGCGTGGTGCCGGTGCGATGTTCCAGCTGGAAGGGATAGCCTTCGGCATTCACCACCAGCTTGGCGGTATTGCCGCCCTTATGTTCGGCCTTGGCCTGGGCGATCAAACTCTGCACCTCGGCGCCGGAGGCATAAAGCTTGGTGGGCGGCGCGGCGGGCTGTGACAGTGCGGGCCCAAAAACAGTAATGGGAACAAACAAGGCGGCAGCAAACAGAATTTTCTTCATGTTTTTCTCCCAGAAAAATGGGCCGGTTTTGCACCGGCCCTGAAACCTATCCTGAATTTTATTGAGCGGCCTCCGGATCGTAACTTTGCAGGCCCTCGCGGCGGGGATTGATGGCGATGCGGGTGGCCATGCCGTTGCCCGCCCAGCTGGCGCGGTGCCAACGGACTTGCGGGGCAAACAGCACTTCGCCGACATCGGCGGTGAAAACCTTCATGCCTTCCATCTTATAGTCCATGGTGCCCTCGGCGATCACCCAGAACTCGTTATAGTCGATGTGGAAGTGGCCCTTGTTGCTGTCGGGCGGCGTCGGCATTCCCTTGCCGCGGATCACATTCATGAAGTTGTCGTCGTCGGCCACGAAGCGGGTGTTGCCGCGCACCGGCGGCCGTTTCACGAAATCGCCCCAGAAATCCAGATAAGGCAGGATTTTGTCGGTATAGGGCAGGGGCGGAGTGCGATAGCTGCTCAAGATATACTCTTTGCCTTTGACCTTGGGCGCGGGACCCGTATCGCCCTTGGCCGCGGGATAGAGCGGGGTGCGGCCCGCATGCACGACCTCGAAGCGCACGCTGGGCTCATTGCCCACCGTTTCCATCCAATAGACGTTGCGATAGGGCGCCTGGACCAAAAAGCCCTTGCCGGCGACAAAGGGCTCCTGGCCCTCGATATGGAAGCGGACCTGGCCGGAGGCGATGTACCAGAACACCGGATCGTCGGCCCACAGTTGCGGCCGGGTCTTCTGGCCCGCGCCCATGGAAATATAGTCGGCGGCATAATCCTGATCGCGCACAATGGGCTGGACCCAGTCGGACTGTCCCTTATGGGCCGCCATGATTTCGCTTAAGCGCCAGATCGGCTTGTTGGGTGCTTTCCACTGCGTCAGCGGCACCGGCTTGGGCGCCCAGGCATAGAAAACTTTTGAATCTTGCTGGGCAGCGGCTGGAACCAGGCCCAGCGCAATCGCCGCCAAGCCGAGGAGAAGATTACGAGATTTCATCAGAAGTTCCTCCCAAGCCCATGTTTTGTTTGGCGAAACAATGTCTCAATATTAGCGCTAACACAACCGCGCTCGAAAGCTCGAACTGGTGTAGTATTGCGTGGCTGCTTTTCTTCTAAGGAGAGTCGCCGATGAAGGTTTCCTTCCTGTTTGCCGGCGCCTTGCTGGGCGTAGTCGCCCTGGGCGCAACCGCCCAAGCCCAAGTGATCGTGACCCTGGGAAGCGGCCGCGCCCATGACTGTTTCGTTCATGCCAAGACCGGAGACCAGCCGCGCCAAGGCCTGGCGGTCTGCAATGTGGCGCTGGCCTATGACGCTCTGGACCGGAAGAACAGGGCGGGCACCTATGACAATCGCGGTGTGGTCTTGAATATGCTGGGCCGCACGGAAGAGGCGCGGGCCGATTTCAACAAGGCGATCGAACTGGATCCCAATCTTGGCGATGCCTATGTCAATCTGGGCGCGATGCTGATCAAGCAGGGCCGCCACGAAGAGGCGCTGGGCCAGATCAACAAGGGCATCGATCTGGGCATGGCCTTTGTCCATATCGGTTACTACAACCGCGCCGTCGCCGAACAGATATTGGGCCGCTACAAGGAAGCCTATTACGACTATAAGAAGGTCCTGGAGATCGAGCCCAATTTCAAACTGGCCAGCGAGCGGCTGAAGGATTTCACCGTCACCCGCACCCCGGTCAAACAGTCGAGCTGATCGGTTCCGCGCCCGCCTTAACCAACCGCTGTTTTAACCACTGCGGCACTTGCGGATTGACTGTGGCGGACCCGGTCTGGCTGAATAAATCTGAGGGGGCGCCGGTATCTCCCTATACCGCCAAAGCGTCTTGAAGGCCCGGTTTGAACGCCATCTTGAGCATCTGGTCTTTTTGCTGCGCGCCCACTATTTGCCGGAAATATGGGTGCTATAGTCGCCGTCATGAGCAAGGCTGTGCGCGACACTGAAGAGGTTGCCGAACTCAAGCAACTCTATGACCTGCTGGCGCTGGCCATCGAGCGCGCCGCCGCGACCATGCATATCAGGGGCGCGGATTCCGTCGCCTTCAGCGTCGAGGACACAAAATGCGTCGCCTTGTGGGAACGCATCCGCGCGCTGATGCCGAAGGACAAATGAGGAATTGACCGAGTCCTTTTGCCGCAAGGGTGAAAAGGGGCGGGGGGAATAGGGGACTTGAGGGCCATGCGGCATTCAAACGAAGATCTTGATGTGGAAAATCTCACGCCGCTGGACGGGCTCAGCGACATCCATCTGGAATTCGACGGCATGCGGGCCCATTCCGGCAGCCCCAATGGCGATTTCACTTTCCGCTTTGTGCAGCGGCGCGACGGCCAGGAAAAAATCATCGCCACCATGACCTTTCCCATCCGCGACAATCATGACGGCCATCCCGGCATGATGGCGCGCGCCTATGAGCAGATGATCGGGGTGTTGCGCCAGGGACTCTTTACCGCCGCCAAGATGCGCAACTATTACCGGCATGAATCGGCCAACCGCTATCCGCGCGGCATGTTCCGGCCGCCGACGTCGGGCGGCTAGCGGCTTGGCGGATCGTGGCGCGGCGAGAAGGCGACCACGAAAAACACCGCCGCGGCCAGGATGGAAAGGCCGGAGAGGGCGCCGATACTGACCGAGCGCCAGAAGGCGCTGACATGGAAGACCTGGAAGAAGGCCACCACGCCGATGGCGAGCAGCACCAGGCCCAGCGCGAAATCCTTCAACTTGCCCATGGCCGCCTCCTTTCCCAGCTGACGCGTTTTTAAAACAGCGGGGCGGTTCGCGCCATAGCGGAATCGCGGCACGCGGCCTTTGCCTAAAATGCCAAGGATCAGGCGTTGGACGTTGCCGCCGCATAGAAAAACACCAGCGACGATGCCGAGGCGACCACGCCCAGGGCGACGGTGCTGGCGAATTTGAAAACAGGATCGAAGGGATTGAGATGGATGATGCCGGCGACGGCGATGAACAGCAGCACGATGGCGATGGCGACGGTTTTAAGGATGTCGAGCTGCGACATGCTTTTGCTCCCTTAAAAGCCTCTATTCGCCGGTGATCAGCTTGCGCTGCGCGGCGATCGCTTCCTCCAGCGCGGCGCGCTTGCGCGGGTCGGTCGTTCCATTGAGCTGGGCCTGCATCTTGGCGATGGTGCCATGGGCGGCCCACTCCGCCTGTCGCTGGGAGATTGTCTTGTCGGCCATGGCAGGAGACTCTGCCTAAGGCAGGGACAAGTCAATCAACGGCGCTTTCATCATCGCCCTTGGTGGCGCTGGATCCGGGCCTTGGGCTGTTTGGAAGCGCCCTTGCCGCCCTTGTCTTGCATGAAGTTGGCGTGGGGCTTGGGCGCCGCGGCGTTCAGTTCCGCCTGCTTCTTGCGGCGCTCGATTTCCTTGTCGCTCAGTTTATCGGCCATGGTGAAAACACCTCCTGTTGGGGCGGGCGCTCAGCGTTTGCGCATCCGCTTTATGACCATTTTATCGATCCGTTTCAAAGCCGCATGTTCCGCCTTGGTGGCGGGAGCCCGGGGGCTGGGCTTGTTCTTCGCCTTTGAGGGCTTGGGCGGCGGATTGTCGGATTGAGGGGGCATGAAACTCCTTGGAAAGCCGCTTCGGCTTTCGCCCATCCTGCCGGGAGATCAAGCTTGCGTTCAAGTCCTATCCGGCTGCGTTCGAGCCAGTGGCGCTAGCGCATATAGGGGACGAGCAGGGACCAAAAAAAGCAGAAGCCGAAGAAGGCGCTCACCCAGGATGTGAAACTGTCCATGCGAAGCCTCTAATGCTCTGTCCCAGCATATTCGGTCAGAGGGGTGTAAAAAAGGGTTAAATCAGCCCTTTCCGTCGTCCGTTTTGGGGGAAGAAGGCTTGGCATCATCCTGTTTAGGCTGATCGCCAAACTTCTTGTTGTATTCGTTTATCAGGTCCCGGCGATGCTTGCCGCGAGAAGGACTAACCGACCGCTTCGGGGGCTTGTCATAGACTGCCATGTCGCGCCTTTTTCTTTCGCTTTGGCCTTGGCCGGACTCGGTTTCTTCTTGGCCTTTGGCGTGAATGGTTGGGGGCGAGTAGGTAGGAGTCTCTACAGATCTAAAGGTATTTGAGAAGGCGTCTAAGAGTGTTGTAGCGCCTGCATCAAACAAGGCCCGCTAGATCGCCCATAAACGTCCGGGCGTTGTTGAAGATGGCTGTGGCCTCTGAAGGGGTATAGGTCTGCTTGGGGTGCATTACCTCGTTCCGCCATGCCACCTTGACGGCATAGAGATGCGATGACGCCTCCGCCAAGGCCTTGGTGCGCGGAAGCTTGTGATCCAGCGCTTTAGTGGCCTTGTTCACTTCGTCTAAGATGTTTTGCCAGTTCTTTTCATTAGTAAGCGTGACGCCCAGCTGGTCGCCCAGTTTCTGGACACCAATTTCCATGACGCGCATTAGGTGAAACACGGCGGCCGTCCCACGGGAGAGGGCGAGGCATTTCCCGGCCTCGCTGATGTCGTCAGAGGCCACCGGAAAGCGCATTTCAACGTCCTTGCCAAATAGCGGTTCTGGCTGCCTGTAATAATTTTCTGAGTCCAGCGGCACGGCCAAGAATAGGCGTTCCTCTAAGGCGTCTCTCAGCCGGTTATAGAGTTCCATAACGGCTTGCTCGGTTGGATAAACCTTCCGGTCAAAAAGGTCCTCCTTGATCCGGGCAAGATGCTTGGCCACCGAACCTAGGCCAAGCCTTTCGGTATGTCTGTGAAGCTCGCCCAGCGAGCCAGCGAAGTGGGCCATAGTTTCGGTGTTGGCTCGCCCAGATTGCAGGATGACGAGGACTTGCCCAAGAATGCTAGAGAGCCGGCAAAACGGCTCTGCGTGATACTCCAACAGTTCCAAGAGTGTGACGATCTGCCAATCAGGGCAGATTCCCAGGGGGTTCCGCGCTCAGGATACCTCTTGTGGCTGGGTATGCGGAGCGCAACATCCCGAAATAATTTCCCATAATATTACTTATACGAAAAACTGATGTGGGGCCCGGAAAGCCTGGGCCTGCGCTGCCCCGTCCCGTCGGGTTTGCCCCCTGAGCCTGTGCTGCTAAGGAGGACCCATGAAGATCATCTCTGTTGTCCTTGGCGCCGCTCTGGCGCTGCTGTCCACGTCCGCCACGGCCCAGGACGCGGCCCCGGCCGCTGCCGGCACCAATTTCCCCGCGCTCAAGGATTATCCGGCGGCGGCTTGCGTCAAACCCGAGCCCCTGCCCAAGCAGCCGGTCACCACCGTCGCCACCGAGATCCAGCGCTACAATGTGTTGATCGCCAACTACAACAAGGCCGGCAAGGCCTATGTGACCTGCGTGAACGAGTATGTCGGCAACGCCAATCGCGACATGGACATCATCCGTCGGAAAACCCGCGCCGCGACGGACGAAGCGAACCTCAAGGACAATTAAGTCCGCGATACAATAGCTGGTCCCGGCCTCGCGTCGCGCTTGGTCGCGCGCCGCTGCGGCGTTCGACGCTTTCGCAGGTCCACTGGACCTGCTCACCCGCTACGCGGGACGCGCCTCACCCGCAATAAGCCTCAGGTCAGCAGCACGATGTCGAAGGTGAAGCCCAGCACACCCGGCTCGCTGACCGGCACCGGCTTGCAGATGGCCAGTCCCGGGTCGCGGCGGCGCGCCGCCAAGGTCGACAGCAGGATGTCCTTGGCGTTCAGGGTCTCGCCGGGGAAATACATCTGGGTGACCAGCCGGTAATCGCTATTGACCACATCGAAATGAATATGCGGCGTCCTGAGCGTGCCCGAGGGCTCGGGATTGGCGCCCGGCTTCACCGTGCGCAGCCGATAGCTGCCGTCGGCGCCCGTGTTGAACGACACCACACCCAGGAAATTGGCATCCAGCGGCGCTGAATTGTGATCGACCGGATTGGTGTAACGACCCGCGGCATTGGCCTGCCAGACGGTGAGCGCCGCTTTGGGCAACGGCCGCCCCGCCGTGTCCAGCACCCGGCCAGTCAATTGGATCACCTGCCCCAGCGCGCGGCCATTCTTGCGGCCGGGATAATGGGTGAGATCGGTGTCGTGCGAGGTGGGCGCGCGCACCGGATAAAACGGGCCCAATGTTTCCTGGCCGGTGGGTTTCAGCTTGGGCTGCGCGGCAGCTTGTGCGCCAAGCAAAGGCGCGGCTAGCGCGCCGATCATGGCCTGGCGGCGTGAGAATGCCATGTCTTGAGCCCCCATCCCCGGAGCTGAGCTTATGCCCCGCCCGGGGTACCAGGCAATTGGCGCGAAATTTCTCTTGAGCCGTCCCTTGGGGCCGCCCCGCAAAGCGGGCAAGTCGATAGAATGAGTCTGGTATGCATCTCAGTCCCACCGAAACCGCCGCCCGCTTCGGGGTCAGTATCAAGGCGCTGCGCCTTTACGAGCAGCGCGGTCTGCTGACGCCGCTGCGGTCGGAGGCCGGCTGGCGCACCTATGGCCCCGATCAGATTGCGCGGCTGCATCAGATCCTGACGCTCAAGCGTCTGGGCCTGTCCCTGGCCAGCATCGGTCAGTTGCTGGAGTCGGCGGATACGCTGGACGGCGTGCTGGCCATGCAGAACCAGGCGCTGGTGCAGGAAAGCCGACGCATCGCCAAGGCGTTGGCGCTGATTGGTGCGGCGCGGGCCAAGCTCAAGTCAGGCCAGTCTCTTTCCATCGACGATCTCGCAACCCTGTCCAAGGAGACTTCGATGACGTCCAAGCTCACCCGTCCCACTTTGTTTCATCCCGCGATGGTGCCGCATCAGCACAAATACTTCCGTCCGGAAGAGCTCGAGGCGCTGGCCTCGGCCGAGGATTTTGACCAGGAGCGCGATATCGCGCAATGGGAAGCGCTGATCGCCGATCTCAAAGCGCTCGCCAAGCTGGGCGATCCCGCCTCGCCCGCCTCGTTCGATTTGGCGCGGCGTTGGGTTGCCCAGACGGAAAGCTTCACCAAGGGCGATCCGATCCTGACGACAAAGCTGCGGAACATGGCGAAAGACGCCTTCGCCGACCCCACCACGGCGCAGCAAATGCCGTATTCAAAGGAAGATTTGATTTTCCTGGGACAAATCTTCGCAAAGCTGACCGAGCCCGCACTCTAGGGCTTGCCGGACCCGTCATGCCGCCGTCCAATGCGGCATGACGAATCCGCTCATAGAACCCTCCCGCGACATCGCCGTGCTGCTGGAGGTGATGAAACGCCTGCGCGAGGGCTGTCCCTGGGACAAGGTGCAGACCTTCGAGACCATCGCGCCCTACACCATCGAGGAAGCTTATGAGGTCGCCTCGGCCATCGCCGACAAGGACATGAAGTCCCTGCCCGGCGAGTTGGGCGATCTTCTGTTCCAGGTGGTGTTTCACGCCCGCATGGCCGAGGAAGAAGGCCTGTTCGATTTCGGCGCAGTGGTCGAGGCGGTGACCGCCAAGATGATCCGCCGCCATCCCCATGTCTTCGGCGACGAGAAAGCCAGGCATGACGCCGCCAGCCAGAAGGACTTTTGGGAAAAGCTGAAGGAAAGCGAGCGCACGGCATCCGGCCAAACCGGGCTGCTGGACGATGTCGCCGGCGCCCTGCCCGCCTTGACCCGGGCCGAAAAGCTTCAGCGCCGCGCTTCCACCGTCGGCTTCGATTGGAACAATGCGGAGCTGGTGCTGGACAAGCTGGCCGAGGAAGCCCGGGAGGTTCTGGAGGCGCCGACCCAGGACAAGCGTGCCGAGGAGATCGGCGATCTGCTGTTCGTGGTCGCCAATCTGGCGCGGCACCTGAAGGTCGATCCCGAGGCCGCCCTGCGCGACGCCAATGCCAAGTTCACCCGCCGCTTCCGCCATATCGAGACGGTGCTGGGTGGGCGGATGGGCAGCGCCAGCCTGGAGGAAATGGAAGCGCTTTGGCAGGACGCCAAGGCGAAGGGGCTTTAGCTCCACCTCTCCATGGGCGGGCTTGACCCGCCCATCCAGGGCAAACGGTCCGCTGTTCGAGTTCCTGGCCCTGGATGGCCGGCTCGGAGGCCGGCCATGGAGAATTGAGAAATTAGATTAGCGTTCTGCGCCAATCCCCTGCTCTATCGTAGTTTTATTGCCGCGGCCGCTCGCTCAAGCTCGCGGCGTTCGCTCCTTTCGCAAGTCCACTGGACTTGCTCACGCGCTACGCGCGCCGACGCTCACTTTCTTGGGGAATCGGTTCTCGAACCGGCCCAGATCGTCGGGATGAATCCGCAAGGAGAGACTGATCTTTCCGGCCCGCATCCGCCGTTCCAGCACCTGGGCATGGCGGTAGACAAAGGCCAAGGCGCTGCCGTCGGCGGCGTCCAGCTTCAGGCTCAAAGTGATGTTGTCACGCGTCACGGCCTTTTCCAGCCCGGCCAGAAGCGCGGGGATTCCGTCTCCCGTCAGGGCCGAAACCGCGATGGCCTCGCGGCGGCCATTGTGGCTGAGCAACCCGCGCCGCTGTTCCGGCTCCAGCAGGTCGATCTTGTTCAACACTTCCAACAATGGCCGGTCCGGCGGCACCCCCAGCTCTTCCAGCACCTTCTGCACATCGGCCTTCTGGGCGGCGCTTTCCTCATGGGCCGCATCGCGTACATGGACGATGATCTCGGCCTCCAGCACCTCTTCCAGGGTGGCGCGGAAGGCGGCCACCAGTTCGGTCGGCAGGTCGGCGATGAAACCGACCGTGTCGGAGAGGATGATCTTGGTGCCCTGGGGCAGCTTCACCCCGCGCATGGTGGGATCCAGGGTGGCGAACAACAGGTCCTTGGCCAGCACGGTGGATTCGGTCAGCCGGTTGAACAGCGTGGATTTGCCGGCATTGGTGTAGCCGACCAGCGCCACCACCGGGAACGGCACCTTCTTGCGCGCCTGGCGGCCCAGGCTGCGGGTACGCTTGACCTTCTCCAGTTCCGCCTTGATCCGCACGATGCGCTCGGCGATCAGGCGGCGGTCGCTTTCGATCTGGCTTTCGCCGGGACCGCCGAGAAAGCCGAAGCCGCCGCGCTGGCGCTCCAAGTGGGTCCAGCTTCTGACAAGACGCGAGCGTTGGTAATTCAGATGCGCCAGCTCGACCTGCAACCGCCCTTCCTTGGTGGCGGCGCGTTCGCCGAAGATTTCCAGGATGACGGCGGTGCGGTCCAGCACCTTGCTGTTCCAGGACTTCTCCAGATTGCGCTGCTGCACCGGCGTCAAATGAGCATTGACGATGATGACTTGCGGCTCATGCTGTTTGGCCAGCGCTGCGATCTCGTCCACCTTGCCGGCGCCCAGCAAGGTTGCGGGCGTGGGCCGGGCCAGCGGCGCGATCTCGGCCACCACCACCTTCAAATGAATCGCGGCGGTCAGGCCGACGGCTTCGTCCAGGCGCGCGCGCGCATCGCGCAGCGCCTTGTCCGCGGCCGCGCGGTTCTTGGGCTCGACATGAATGACAAAGGCGGTATCGCCCAACTCAGTGGTCCGCGGGCTCGTCCTGGAGCTGGATCGGGCCCATCGGCATCACCGTGGAGATGGCGTGCTTGTAGACCAGCTGGGACTGGCCGTCCCGGCGCAGCAGCACGCAGAAATTGTCGAACCAGGTGATGTTGCCTTGGAGCTTGACGCCGTTGATCAGGAAGATGGTGACGGCGGATTTGCTTTTGCGGACCGCATTTAAAAACGTGTCCTGAAGGTTCTGTTGTTTATCGCTCATGGGTTCGCCCATTGTTTCAGCCGCGTGGGGGTTCACGCGACACCTTGGAACCATTCTAGCGCAATGCTGCGTTTGCGAAAGGGATAAAATCGCCGGAATTTGCGGGAATCAGCGCTTTTTTGGCGCCGACCGTTCGACATAGAGGTCGCGAATCCGTTTGGTGAGCGGTCCCGGCGCACCATCGCCTATTTTGTGACCATCAATTGTTACGACCGGCACCGCCGCGCCTGTGGCGGAGGACAGGAAGGCCTCGCGCGCCTTGAGCGCTTCGGCGACGGTGAATTTGCGCTCCACGACTTTCATCTGGGTGTCGTGTGCGGCGGCAAGCATGATCTGGCGCGTCACCCCGGGCAGGATGGCATTGGAAAGATCGCGGGTGACGAGTGCGCCGCTGTCATCGACGATCCAGGCGGTGGTGGAGGAGCCTTCGGTGATGAAGCCGTCGTCATCCACCAGCCAGGCTTCGAAAGCGCCGGCTTTTTTCGCCGCCTGTTTGGCCAGAAGATTGGGCAGAAGCTGCACCGTCTTGATGTCGCGCCGGCCCCAGCGGATATCGGGCTGGGTCGAGACCGCGATGCCCTTTTCCAGGCGCTGCGCAAATCCGGCCTTGTCCTGGCCCCGCATGGTCATGATCAGGGTGGGACGCGGACCATCCGCTGGCGGGACATGGTCGCGCTTGGCCGCGCCGCGCGTCACTTGCAGATAGAGGAAGCAATCCGCCATGCGGTTGCGCGCGATCATCTCGCGGATCACCAGCTTCAGCGCCGCGCGCCCTATCGGCATGGTCATGCCCAGCTCGCGTAAGCTGCGCTCCATGCGGTCGAGATGCGGTTCTTCGTCGGTCGGCTGGCCGTCCAATATGTTGAAAACTTCGTAGATGCTGTCGCCGAACTGCAGGCCGCGATCCTCGATATGCACCCCCGCCGCCGCGAACGGCAGGTAGCGGCCGTTGACATAAGCGACGCGCCCGGCAGGAGCGCGGCTGGCGGACCATTTTTTCATTTCACACTCGGTGTCCTGGCCCGCGACTGCGGGCCATCCAGTTGATGCCTGCATAATGAGTGCATGAATAATCTCAGCCTGGCTACCCGTTAACCCGCTTGTCCCAGCTGGATGGCCCACACTCCGGTGGGCCATGACAGCGAGTTAGTTCGGGAAGGCCTGTGCCGATCCCACGCCCAGCGATTTCAGCTTGCGATGCAGGGCCGAACGCTCCATGCCGATAAAGGCGGCGGTGCGCGAGATATTGCCGCCGAATCGGTTGATCTGGGCCATCAGATAATCGCGCTCGAAGATTTCGCGCGCCTCGCGCAGCGGCAGCGAGATCACCAGGTCGCCGCCCTTGGCGCCGCCCATGCCCGCCCCCAGATCGGTGGGCAGAAGATCGGCGGTCACCGCTTCGGTGATGTCATCGCTGGCCAGGATCAGCAGCCGCTCCACGATATTGCGCAACTGGCGGACGTTACCCGGCCAACCATGGGTCTGCAGGATCGCCATGGCGTCGTCGCCGATGATGCGCATGGGAAGCCCGCCCGCGGCCGACAGCCGCTTCATGAAATGGGTGACCAGCACCGGAATATCGTCGCGGCGTTCGGCCAGCGACGGCACCCGCACCGGCACCACATTCAGGCGGTGATAGAGGTCCTCGCGGAAGCGCCCGGCTTCGGTCTCGGCGCGCAGGTCGCGGGTGGTGGAACAGATCACGCGGGCATCGACCTGGACGCGGACCTGGCCGCCGACGCGGGTGAAGGTCTGGTCGATCAGGACGCGCAAAATTTTGCCCTGGGTCTCCAGCGGCATGTCGGCGACTTCGTCGAGATAGAGGGTGCCGTTATGGGCCAGTTCGAACAGGCCGGATTTGCGCGGACCGTCTTCGACGCCGAACAGTTCGGCTTCCAGCCGGTCCGGCTCCATGGTGGCGCAATTGATGGCGACGAAAGCATTGCCGGCGCGGCGCGAGCGGGCATGGATCAGGCGCGCCGCCACTTCCTTGCCGGAGCCGGCGGGGCCCGCGATCAAGACGCGGCTGTTGGTGGGCGCGATCTTGTCGATCAGCACCTTGAGCTGGGTGATGGTGGGAGAGTTGCCCACCAGCTCGCCCTCGTCGCCGGCCTTGAGCTTCAGCTCCTGGATTTCGCGCTTGAGGCGGGCGGATTCCAGCGCCCGCTCCACCACATGCAACAGGCGGTCGGCCTTGAACGGCTTTTCGACAAAGTCGTAGGCACCCTTCTTGATCGAGGCGACGGCGGTCTCGATGGTGCCGTGGCCGCTGATCATCACCACCGGCAGGTCGGAATGCTCGCGCTTGATCGCGTCCAGCACTTCGATGCCGTCCAGCTTGGAACCTTGCAGCCAGATGTCCAGCACCACCAGCTGCGGCCGGCGGGCGCGGATCGCTGCCAGGGCGGATTCGGAATCCCCCGCCACGCGGGTCGAATAACCCTCGTCATGCAGGATGCCCGCGATCAGGTCGCGGATGTCTTCCTCATCGTCGACAATGAGGATTTCAGACGCGATCAACGATCCGTTTTTGCTCATCTTCCAGTCCTTTTACATTTTCCGCAGTTTTGGGATTTCTTTGCGCGAAAGGCAGGGTGAGTGTGACTTCCGCGCCCTCCCCGTTTTCGGCATCGGCGAGGCTGATTTCCCCGCCATGGTCTTCCATGATCTTGCGCACGATCGCCAAACCCAGGCCGGTGCCCTTGGCGCGGGTGGTGACATAGGGCTCGGTCAGGCGGTGGCGGTGTTCCGGCGGCAGGCCGACGCCATTGTCGGTGACGCGATAGACGAAATTGACGCCATTCGGCTGCAGGGCGATGCTGATGCGGCCCGGCTCGTCGTCGCCCTTGGCGATGCGCGCGGCGATGCTTTCCCCGGCATTCTTGAGCACATTGGTCAGCGCCTGGGAGATCAGCCTTCCATCGCCCTCGAAATGCACCGGATCCTTGGGCGTGGCGGTGGAGAAGGTGATGGCGGGATTGGCGACGCGCTGCAGGAACACGGCCTGCTGCAGCAGTTCCTGGGCATTCTCGCGCCGCATCACGGGGGCGGGCATGCGGGCAAAGGAGGAGAATTCATCCACCATGCGACCGATATCGCCGACCTGGCGCACGATCGTGTCGGTGCATTGCTGGAAGACTTCGGGATCGGTGACGATTTCGTCGGAATATTTGCGCTTGAGGCGCTCGGCGGAAAGCTGGATCGGGGTAAGCGGATTCTTGATCTCATGGGCGATGCGGCGCGCGACATCGGCCCAAGCCGCGGTGCGCTGGGCCGAGACCAGGTCGGTAATGTCGTCGAATGTCACGACATAGCCTTCGGTGGAGTCGCGTTCCGAGGTGACTTGCACGCTGAGACTGCGCGGCTTTCCGCCCCGTTTGATGGTGACCTCGCCGCCCGACCTGCCCGCCGGTTCGGACATGGCGCGCAGGATCAGCGGCGCCAGTTCCGGCACGACTTCGGAATAATGGCTGGTTTCCATGTCCTCCGGCACGGCGTTGAGCAGCCGCTCGGCGGTGCGGTTGATGATGGTGATGCGGCCATCGCCATCGATGCCGATCACGCCCGCGCTGACGCCGGAGAGCACGGTTTCGGTGAAGCGGCGGCGGATTTCGTTCAGGCGGTTGGCCGCGATCAGGTCACCGCGCTGTGCGGAAAGCTGTTGGGTCATGCGGTTGAAGGCCAGGCCCAGCATGCCCAGCTCATCATCGCCGCGTTCCACCCACACCTGCGCCGTGAGATCGCCCTCCGAAACCCGGCCCGAGGCATCGATCAGGTCGGAAACGGGGCGCACCAGCCGGTTGGCGGCCCAAAGGCCCGACCAGATTGCGGCGAGCAGCACCACCAGCGCCACCATGGCGTAGAGGGCGGCGAACTGAAGCTGGGTCTCCAGGCGTTGGGCATTCAGCCGGTTATATTCGCTGACCGCCGCCTTGGTGCGGTTGTAATAGCCGAACACTTGCGGATCGACCCGTTCCACCACCAGCAAATAGGCGTCCTTCAGGAAGGGCAAGCGGACCAGCGCGTGCACCAGGCCGGTATCGGGACTGCCATCGACCAGAATCTTGCCCGCCTTGGCGTCGGCAAAGTCGCCGGCACTGGGCTTAAGCTCCGCCGAATAATCCAGCGCCGCGCTCTTGCCCAGTTCATGGCCCTGGCTGTCCAGCAGGAACGAGCCGATCAGGCCGCGATCCTTGGTCATGAAGGCGATCTTGGTCATCATCAGCCCGACATTGAGCTGTTTGTTCGCATCGATCAGGGTCGGATCATGGGCGAGATTTTCGGCGATCTCACCGGCGCTGAGAGTAATGCCCCGTGCCTCCGCTATGATGAAGCGGTGGGCGACATTCTCCGCGCTGTCCAAGGCCTGCTTCACCCGGCCCGAGAACATCTGGTCCAGGCCCAGGTTCAAGGTCACGGCGGCAAAGATCGCAACCAGGATCACCGGCACCACGGCGATGGCCGAGAACCAGGTCACCAGCCGCACATGCAGCTTGGCGCCGGCGCGCCCCGTGCGGCGGGTGGCGATCAGGCGGGCGATGCGCCAGCCGATGGCGGTGGCCAGCGACAGAACCAGGGTCAGGTTGACCAAGAGCAGCCCGATCTGGGCGCCGCGGCTTAACTTGTACTGGATCAGGTCGGTGAGAACCGCATAGGTCAGGCAGCCCATAACCACAGCCACCAGCGCCACGCCAAAGGCGAGTTGCGAGGGTCTGGATACCGCGCGCAGTCCGGCGCGCCGCTCTGGAAACGTCGTTTCGCTAACCATGTCTTCCGTTGCGACTGGCCCCGCCCCGCCCAGTCTTGAGGCAGCTAGTGTAGCCAAGGCACGGACTGTTGCAAGAATGCTGCGTTACAAAATCGGCACAGAATCGGGTGCGGGTCTTGACGACCGCGGAAAGCCTAGGGATTTCAAGGAAAAAAAGGTGAAGAGAGCGGCGCGGATTTTTACCTTACGCGGCTGGTAGCAGTGCCGTCGTGCACCGCGCTACGCCTTTGTGGCCAGTTAGGTTGCAGGCGGTCCGTGGCTCGGGCCGCTCAAGTCGCTGTCGCGCGCGGTCCTGCGCCGTTGCGGGACGAGAGGTTGCAGGCAGTCCCAGGCTCGCGCGGCTCACTGCGCTGTCGCGCGCCGCGCTGCGCCGTTGAAAGTGATCCGCGGCTTGCTTACTCCGTGCGCAAACCGCGGATCACTTCCAACCCTAAATCTCTAATCTTCTTGCGCAGGGTATTGCGGTTGAGGCCCAGCAGCTGCGCCGCCCTGATCTGGTTGCCGCGGGTGGCGGCCAGGCAGATGGAGATCAGCGGCCGCTCCACCTCCTGCACAATCCGGTCATAGACGCCGGGCGGCGGCAGCCGGTCGCCCTGGGCTAGGAAATATTGCGTCAGATATTGCTCGACCGACGCGCCCAGGGATTGCGGCTCGTCGCCGGAATCCGCCGAGAAGCTCTTCGCCGGCTCTTTCAGTTCGGCACTGACCGCGGTGGCGGAAATCGTGTCGCCGGACAGCAGCACCGCCAGCCGGCGGATCAGATTCTCCAACTCGCGCACATTGCCCGGCCAGCGGTGCCGCCGCAGCATGTCGAGCGCTTCATTATCCAAAGTCTTGTGCGGCAACCCCTCGTCTTCCGCCTTGCGCAGGAAGTGGCGCACCAGGTCGGGAATATCCTCGACCCGTTCGCGCAAGGGCGGCAGCCGCAGCGGCACGACATTGAGCCGGTAATAAAGGTCCTCGCGGAACATGCCCTGGCTGATCAACTGGCGCAGGTCGCGATTGGTGGCGGCGATGATGCGCACATCGGTCTTGATCGCGGTGCGGCCGCCCACGGTGGTGTACTCGCCCTGCTGCAACACCCGCAGCAAGCGGGTCTGTGCTTCCAGCGGCATGTCGCCGATCTCGTCCAGGAACAAGGTGCCGCCCTCGGCCTGTTCAAAGCGTCCCACGCCGCGATTGGTGGCGCCGGTAAAGGCGCCGCGCTCATGGCCGAACAATTCGCTTTCCACCAGTTCCTTTGGGATCGCCGCCATATTGACGGCGACGAAGGTGCCATGACGGCGCTTGCCGTAATCGTGCAGCGCCCGCGCCACCAGCTCCTTGCCGGTGCCGCTTTCGCCCATGATCATCACCGTGAGGTCGGTCTGGGTCAGGCGCGCGATGACGCGGTAGATTTCCTGCATCGCCGGCGAACGGCCGATCAGCGGCAGACGTTCTTCCGCGGCCTCGACAGTGACATCGCGCTTGGTCTGGGGGCTGACCAGGGCGCGGCCGACCACATTGGTCAGCTCCTTCAGGTCGAAGGGCTTGGGCAGATATTCGAAGGCGCCGCGTTCGGCGGCGGTGATGGCGGTGAGCAGCGTGTTCTGGGCGCTCATCACCACGATCGGCAGGTCGGGGCGCATGCGCTTGATGCGGGGAATCAGGTCGAAACCGGATTCATCGGGCAAGACCACATCGGTGATCACCAGATTGCCCTCGCCCGCCGAGATCAGCCGCCACAATCCGGCGGCGGTGCCGGTGGTGCGCACATCGTATCCGGCACGGCCCAGCGCCTGGTTGAGCACCGTGCGGATGGCACTGTCGTCGTCGCAAACAAGAACGGTCGCCGCCATGATCAACTCTCCCCGGTGCGCGATTGCGGCAGCAACACGCGAAAAATAGTGCGCCCTGACACGGAATCACATTCGATCACCCCGCCATGGTCGCCCACGATCTTGGCCACCAGCGCCAGGCCAAGGCCGGAGCCGTGCACCTTGGTGGTGACGAAGGGATCGAAAATATAAGGCAGCAGATCGGTGGGAACGCCCGAACCGTTGTCGCGCACCGTCACTTCCAGCGGCAGCGACACACGTTCGCCCGCCAGTCCCGCGCCGAATTTGACGCCGGGGCGATAACCGGTGGTCAAAGTGATTTCACCGCCGCTTTCCGGCAAGGCGTCGGCGGCGTTGCGCACCAGATTGAGAAAGACCTGAATCAACTGATCGCGGTCGCCCGATACCGGCGGCAGGGAAGGATCGAAATTCTCCAGAATGGTGACGCCGCGCGCAAAGCTGGTTTCCGCGACCTTGCGCACCCGGTCCAGCACTTCATGGATGTTCACGGCATTGCGGGGGAAGCTGCGGGTATCGCCGAAACTTTCCATCCGGTCGATCAAGCCGCGGATACGGTCGGCTTCGGCGACGATCAGCTGTGTCATCTCGCGCTCTTCCGGCGCCAGCCCTTCTTCCAACAATTGCGCCGCACCGCGGATGCCCGCCAGCGGATTTTTGATCTCATGCGCCAAGACCGCCGCCATGCCGTGCATGGAGCGCACCGCCCCGCGCGCCATTAATTGACGGTCCATGCGCTGGGCCAGGCTGCGCTCCTGAAAGGTCAGCAGCATGGCCCCTTCCGGCTCGGCGACCGGCGTAACCGTCACGTCCGCGACCCGTTCGCCATGCTTGGGAGTCGACAGGTCGATATCGCGTTCGGCGGCGGAGGCGTTGCGCTCGGCCGCCTGGGCGACCAGTTGGAATAAAGGGGAATGGGCGGCGATCAGGTCGGCCAGGGTCTGTTTGCGCAAAAGCGGCAGGCCGGTATCGAAGAACTGCTCGGCGGCGGGATTGGCGTAAATGACCTCGGTCTTGCTGCCCAGCAGCATGACGGGCATGGGCAAGGCGTTGGCGATGGTGCCAGCCCCCGACTCAGCCTGGGCAGCGCTTCTTAGGGTTTGCAGGACGGCCAACGAAATTTGCCTATTGTTTGAGCATAAACATTACAAGGTCATATTATAGGCATTATACTGCAAAGCAACAAAATATCGCGGACCGGGCCCGTTAATGTTAGGCAGTCCACTGCTTTGTCCCCAAAATGTTAGAGGGAGTTCATGTCGCGGATCGCCATCCTGATCGTCGCTGCCGGCAAGGGTGAACGCGCCGGGCTGGGCCTGCCAAAACAGTATGAACGGCTGGCGGGCCAGCCGATGCTGCGCCGGACGGTGGAAGCCTTTCGCGCTTTTGATTCCACCTGCCGCATTCAGGTGGTGATCGGACCCGGGCAGCAGGAACTTGCCGCCGGCGCATTGGGCGGATTGAACCTGCCCTCGCCCGTGCTCGGCGGCGCGACCCGCCAGGAATCGGTACGGCTGGGCTTGGAAGCCTTGGCCAAGGATGCGCCCGACTATGTGTTGATCCATGACGCGGCGCGGCCTTTGATTTCAGCGGCTGTCATCGGCGCGGTGATCGCCGCGTTGCAAGCGGGCGCGGACGGCGCGCTGCCCATGGTGGCGGCCAGCGACACGCTGCGCCGCAAGGATGGCGATGGGCGCTGGAGCCTGGTTCCCCGCGAAAATCTTTACCGTGCCCAGACGCCGCAAGGCTTTGTCTATGCCAAGATCGCGGCGGCCCACCGCACACATGCGCGTGAAGACGTAACGGACGATGTGGCCCTGGCCGAGCTGGCCGGCATGAAGGTGCAGATGGTCGAAGGCGAAGAAAAGAACATCAAAGTGACCCGCAAGGAGGATTTCGCCTTGGCGGAAAAGCTGTTGTCATCAGGCGATGTGCGCACCGCCACCGGCTATGATGTGCACAAATTCAAGGACGGCGACCACATCTGGCTTTGCGGCCTCAAGATCGCGCACACGCACGGGCTGGAAGGTCATAGCGACGCCGATGTCGGCCTGCATGCCATCACCGATGCGCTGCTGGGCTGTATCGGCGAAGGCGATATCGGCCAGCATTTCCCGCCCACCGACGAACGCTGGCGCGGCGCGGCATCGTGGAAATTCCTCGATCACGCCGCCGCGTTGGTGGCGGCCAAGGGCGGGATCATCAATCATGTCGATCTCACCATCATCTGCGAACGGCCCAAGGTCGGCCCGCATCGCGAGGCGATGCGCGCTAGAATCGCGGAGATTTTGAAAATCGACACCACACGGGTCAGCGTGAAGGCCACCACCACCGAAGGGCTGGGCTTTACCGGCCGCCGCGAAGGCATCGCCGCCCAGGCGATCGCCACCGTGAAGCTGTGAGGGGTTCAACCGTTATCGCGTCCGTTTTCGGCATCGGCTATTTCCCTTTTGCCTCCGGCACGGTCGCCAGCCTGGCGGCTATGCCGGTTGCCGCGCTTATTCTTCTGCACGGCAGCGGCATCGCACTGGCAGCCGCCAGCCTGATCGCCTTCGCTATCGGTGTGTGGGCCTGTGGCGATCATGTCCGCGCCACCGGCCGCGAAGACCCGTCCGAATGTGTGATCGATGAAGTGGCGGGGCAATGGCTGGCTTGCGCCTTTGCTCCCGTCTCCCTGCCTGGTTTGGCGCTGGCCTTTTTTCTGTTCCGCCTGTTCGATATCTGGAAGCCCTGGCCGGTGGGCTGGGCCGACCGCGAACTTCCTGGTGGCCTGGGTGTCATGGCCGACGATATGATCGCCGGCCTGATGGCCGGTGTGCTGGTCGGTCTGACGCGCTATTTTGGGTTGCTATGATATTTCCGCCTGATCTTCTTGTGCGTGCCGAAAAGCTGCTGGAGTCATCCCGCGCCCAGGGCTTGCGGATCGCCACCGCCGAAAGCTGCACCGGCGGCTTGATCGCGGCTTTGCTGACCGAGATACCGGGATCCTCCGATGTCTTCGGGCGCGGTTTTGTCACTTATTCTAACCAGGCCAAGCAGGACATGCTGGGTGTGCCGGCAGCGAGTTTGCGCCAGCATGGTGCGGTGTCGGAAGCGGTGGCGCGCCTCATGGCGGAAGGGGCGGTGCGCAATTCCACCGCGCAAATCTCCGTCGCGGTGACCGGCATCGCCGGTCCGGGCGGCGGCACCGACGAAAAACCGGTTGGTTTGGTCCATATCGCCGTCGCGCGCGCGGGCGAACCCACCATGCATCGCGAATGCCGCTTCGGCGACATGGGCCGCGGCGAGATACGGCTCAAGAGCGTCGAGACCGCGCTGGAAATGCTTCAGACGCTATTGTGAGGCCGCCAGCTGGTCGTGCGCCACTTGCTGCAGCGCCTTGGTCTGGGGCTTTGAGAAACCCATATCCTCCGCCACTGTTTCGCTGTCACCCAGCGACAGCGGGTCCTTGCCCGTCAATTTGCCGAACACCATCAGCGCTTCCAGATAATAGCCGAAGGCGCTGGCATGGTAGCTGTCATGGGTCCAGAGGTTGACCTTGCCGGGCGCGATGCCGTCATAGGGATTGTCGTCGGCCACACCGCTGGCCATGGCCCTGTTCCAGGCCAGGCCTACCGGCACCACACCGGTGGCGCGCGCATTCTTGGCCGCCATGTCATAGGCGGCGGCAATATCGTTCCCCATCTGCTGGATCGGCTTGCCGTGCCAGGGCTTGCCTTCGGTGTAGGTCTGGTCGGCGCGGCTCCAAGTGGCGTCCAGCCAGACTTCGGCTTTGGGATTTTTGGCGCGGAACATGTCGGTCATCTGCTTGGCGGATGAGATCAGCAGCGCCGGATTGCCCGGACGATCGATATCGAGGGTGGAATAGCCGTGCATCACCACCACATCCCAGGACTTGTCGAGAAGCGCGCGCTTTTCGGCATAATGAAAATCCATGCCCTTGCCGCCCACCGTCTCGACGCTGACGGTGTAGTTCAGACCCGCCTGCCTGGTGAAAGCCTTGAAGAAAGCCGGCACGCCGCCCACGGTACGGCCCTTGGCATCGGGTGGATTGAGGTCGGTCACGGTGTTGGATTGGTAGCGATGCGCTGCCGATCCGGCGCCGAAGGTGAAGCTGTTGCCGATGAAGACGATGCTTTTGGCTCGGTCTTGCGCTTGCGCCGTAACCGGCAACAGCAACAAGGCCGCGATCAGTAGCTTTTTCATGCCGCTTTCCCTCTTTTTATTGGCCTATCGCTTCGCTACTTGAGGCCGATTGGATATTTTTAGCGCGTGCCTCGAAGGCATCGGCCATTTTCAGCATCACTTTCTCGAATTTGGCCCCTGCCACGCTGTGGAGCAAGCGGCTTTTGAATTCAAATAGGATGGAGAAGGTGACTTCGCACCCCTCTTCCCGAGGCGTGAACTGCCAATGATTTTCCAAAGTCTTGAAAGGTCCCTTGATCTGGGCGACGTCAATGCGGTGGAGTGCGGGAGTGAGCTTGACGTCGCTGGTATAACGCTCCCGCAAGGCGCCATAGCCCACCGCCATTTCCGCCGTCATGCCGCTTTCATGGCGCGACAGGACCCGCAGCGCCAGCACCCAGGGCAGAAATTCGGGATATTTTTCGACGTCGGAAACCACCGCATACATAAGCTCGGCCGGATACGGCACCAAGCGGGTTTCGCGATGGGAGATCATCCGTTTTTGGCGGCGCGAGCCTTCTGAAGCTCGGCGAAATCGCTGTCGGCATGATAGGAGGAACGGGTCAGCGGCGATGCCGACACCATCAGGAAGCCCTTGGCCCGGGCCACCGCTTCCAGGCCGGCAAATTCCTCCGGCGTCCAGAAACGTTCCAGCTTGGCATGCTTCTTGGTCGGCTGGAGATATTGACCGATGGTGAGGAAATCGACGCGTGCGGCGCGCAGATCGTCCATCACCTGCATGATTTCCTCCCGGCTTTCGCCAAGTCCCACCATGAGCCCGGATTTGGTGAAGCCGGTGGGAACCAGTTCCTTGGCGCGCTCCAGCAGGCGCAGCGAAGCGAAGTAGCGCGCCCCGGGGCGGATGTTGAGATAGAGCCGCGGCACGGTTTCCAGATTGTGATTGAAGACTTCCGGCTTGGCCGCCATCACGGTCTCGATGGCGCCGTCCTTGCGCAGGAAATCCGGCGTGAGAACTTCCACCGACGTGCCGGGGCTCTCGCCATGGATGGCGTTGATCACAGCTGCGAAATGTTCCGCCCCGCCATCGGCCAGGTCGTCGCGGTCGACTGACGTGACCACGACATGGGCCAGGCCCAAGGTCTTGACCGCGCGGGCGACATTGGCGGGCTCTTCGGCATCCAGTGCGCCGGGCAAGCCGGTTTTCACATTGCAGAAGGCGCAGGCGCGGGTGCAGGTGTCGCCCATGATCATCATGGTGGCGTGGCGCTTGGTCCAGCACTCGCCGATGTTGGGACAGGCCGCCTCCTCGCAGACCGTGTGCAGCTTGTTGGCGCGCACGATCTCGCGGGTGAGTTGATACTCCTTGGACACCGGCGCCTTGACCCGGATCCAATCCGGCTTGCGCTGGATGTCGTTGTCCGGGCGATGGGCCTTTTCCGGATGCCGCAATTTGTCGATGACCACAGCCATGGACCCCATATAAAGGGCTAGACCGGCAAAATCACGCCCGGCTTTGGCCGGTCAGCCATGCCCTTTACTCCGGGGCTGGTTTGTCAAAGGGTGCGGCGGGGAGGAACAGATGCGGATAGAGGGACAGTGCCATTGCGGTGCCGTAGCCTATGAAGCCGAGGTCGATCCGCAAAAAGCCTCGATCTGCCACTGTACCGATTGCCAGGTCCTGTCGGGCGCGCCGTTCCGCGCCAGCGTGCCGGCCAGGGCGGAGGACCTCCAATTCCGCAAAGGCAAGCCGTCCGTCTATGTGAAGATCGCCGACAGCGGCAATCGCCGCGCCCAGGGCTTTTGCGG
>CADECX010000048.1 GCA_902825865.1 uncultured Alphaproteobacteria bacterium | reverse complement strand
TTTCCAAGCCAATTTCTATCAATTCGCTTGGTACAAAAAGAGCCGGGCAGGTCATGACCGTGACAGCGCTTGCGAAGCGCGTCCCTCTTTCCTGGAACTAGCAACAAGGTATTTGCGGAACGCCGCTTCGGGGCGGGCCGGTCGCCGCCTGCTTTGCCCTAAAGGCCGGGCTTTGCTTTAGGCCCACAATTATCGAACCGGTCTCAGCTGTTTCTAAACCGGTCTCCTCGCTTGGTTCGCGCAAATTTGGGAAATTGAAAATGGCCGATCAGAGACTGGGGCGGCAATCGCGCGTAAAGGCCGCCTGTAGACTCGAGTTTGCAGTCTCTAGCTGAGATGCGGTGCGCTAACCGGCGGGAATGTCGGGACTATTGGGAAAGGCTCCGACAGCCGGTCAGAGACCGGACTGTTTGGCTGGGGCGGGAGGGATCGAACCTCCGAATGCTGGAATCAAAATCCAGTGCCTTACCACTTGGCGACGCCCCAGCAGGGTGACGGCAGGACCGGCGCGGACCGTATAAAGCCAGCCGGGCTCCACCGCAAACCCGTAAAATGACCGTCCGGACAAGGATTTCGGGGCCGGTTGCGGCCCCGGGGGTGCATCGTTATAAGGGCGCCTCCCGAGGCGAGGGGGCTCCTTCTCGCACTGGTTCGGAGAGTAGCTCAGCCTGGTAGAGCACTACGTTCGGGACGTAGGGGCCGGAGGTTCGAATCCTCTCTCTCCGACCAATCTTTTCCACTCGAGATGCGCGTTTTTTACGCAATTTGCGGCCAATAAATCGGGCCGCCGCCCGCTGCCGGTCTATCTTTTCCCCGACTTCCACTTATCGTCGCAGCCATGGTTGAAACCAATGCCGGCGATGAACGTTCTGGCCCCTGGAACATGGGGCCGGGGAACTTGGTAGCCGTCAATCGTCTGGTGCTGCTGGCCGCGGTACCGCTTTTTCTGGTCTTGGCGCTGGTCGCCTATCTCACCATTCAATTCGCCATCAATGAGCGCACCGCGCAGGGCCTGGTCCGGCACACCTATGAGGTGATGGAGGCCGCCCGCAAACTGCAGAACAATCTGCAGATCGCTGAATCCAGTCAGCGCGGCTTCATCATCGACGGCGATCAGGCCTATTTCCAGGCCTATAAGGACGCGGCAGCCCTTGTGCCGGGCGACCTTCGTGCTTTCCGGCAGATCAGCCGCGACAACCCCTCCCAGCAAAGGCGCGCCGACCGGTTGCAGGGACTGGTCACGACCCGCCTTGCCTTGCTGGCCAGCAACATCAAGCTGGCGGCCACGGCCAAGGTGGACCCAGTGGCCCTGTTTAACGGTTTGCAGCAGGGGCGGGCGCAAATGGATGCCATCCGCCGCCTGACGAACGATGCGTTGCGCGAAGAAGTCGAGCTGTTGGCCAAGCGCGACCGCCAGCGCCGTGACACCGAGAATCTGGAAATCAGTTTCGCCATCGGCGCCGGGGTCTTGAGCCTGGGCATCATGTTGATGGCGGCGGCGCTTTTGGTGCGCAACAATGTCAGTCTTGCGGCAGCGGAACATGCCCGCGCCAACGAGGCCGCCATTGTGCAGGCAACCCTGGAGACGGTGCGCGAAGGCATCGCCTATTTCACGTCTCAGGGGCTGCTTTGCGCTTTCAACGCCCGCTTCTTTGAACTTTTGAGTCTGCCTGTCGATCTGGCCCGGTTTCAGACCCATCTGACTGCTTTCCAAAAGATCGAAGCGTCGCGCTCCATCACGGCCCACATCTTCGAGCCGCCGACCCCGGTCGAAAAAGGTTCCGACACCACCCCTATCGTCTGGGCCGGCCGCGAACTCGACATCTACAAGGCGCCGGTCTCGACCGGTGGCTTTATCGTTGGCGTGGCGGACCAGACCGACCGCAAGCGGGCCGAAGGCATGGTGCGCCAGACCCAGAAGATGGAAGCCATCGGCCATCTCACCGGCGGGGTGGCGCATGACTTCAACAATCTGCTGCAGATCATCAGCGCCAATCTCGATCTGGCGGCGGCGGGTGAGACGGTAAGGGCCGATCCGCGCCTTGCCGCGCGTCTGCAAAACGCGATCCAGGCGGTGACGCGCGGTTCCCGGCTTACCGGCCAATTGCTGGCTTTTGCCCGCCGCCAGGCGTTGGAGCCTCGGTCGTTGGACCTTGGGCGGGTGCTGCGCGATATGAGCGATATGCTGCGCCGGTCGCTGGGCGAGACTATCCAAGTCGAGACCGTCATTGCCGGCGGATTATGGAATACCCTGGCCGACCCCAACCAGCTCGAGAATACCGTGTTGAACCTGGCCATCAATGGGCGCGACGCCATGCCCGATGGCGGCAAGCTGACCCTGGAAGTGGCCAATGCCTTTCTCGATGACGCCTATGCCGCCGCCCACACCGATGTGGCGGCGGGCCAGTATGTCATGCTGGCGGTCACCGATACCGGCAGCGGCATGACGCCGGAGGTGCTGGGACGGGTGTTCGAACCCTTCTTCACCACCAAGCCGGAAGGACAGGGCACCGGCCTTGGCCTGGCCCAAACCTATGGCTTCATCAAACAGACCGGCGGCCATATCAAGATTTACTCCGAAGTGGGACACGGCACGACCATCAAGCTTTATTTGCCGCGCACCAGGCGCGAGGCCGATGCGCCGGTGGCCGGCGCCGGCGCGCCGGCGGAGGGCGGCTCCGAACGCATCCTGGTGGTGGAGGATGATGAAGGCGTCCGTGCCGCCGTGGTCGATATGCTCAGCGAATTGGGTTACCGCGTTTCACGTGCCACCAATGCCGAAAATGCCTTGGACTTGCTGAAAAGCGAGGCTCCCGATCTGATCTTCACCGATGTGGTGATGCCGGGCGCCCTTTCCACCCGCGAATTCACCCGCCGGGCGCGAGACATGCACCCGCAAGTGCATATCCTTTACACCTCGGGATATACCCAGAACGCCATCGTCCATAACGGCAAGCTGGACGATGATGCACTGCTCTTGTCCAAGCCATACCGCAAGGACGAATTGGCGCGCAAACTGCGCAGTGTTTTCGCCGGCACCGCCCGCGGCGCGATTTCCGCGCCCAAGCCGGTCGCCGCCGAGGCGGACGTGCCGCGTCGCGGCAAGGTGCTGGTGGTGGAGGATGTGGCGCTGATCCGCATGACAACCGTGGACATGGTGGAGCAGTTGAATTTCCCGGTCTGCGAGGCCGGCGACGGTCCCGAGGCGCTGAGCCTGCTGCGCCAGGACGGCGATATCGACATCCTTTTGACCGATCTGGGCCTGCCGGGAATGGATGGCCGCCAGCTGGTGGAGGAAGCGCTGCGCCTCAAGCCGTCGCTGAAAGTGATTATCGCCTCTGGCTATTCGGTGCGCGCCGAGGACGCAAAGCTGACAGGCGTGGCCCATCATCTTACCAAGCCCTTTGATTTGGCGCGGCTCAAGCGCGCCCTGGAGGCCTAGGTTCAGCACACACGGACCCGCCTCCCCTTCATGCGCGTAAGCGCATAGGAAGGGGAGGTGGCCGTAGCAACGCCGTGCGCGCAGGGTGAGGCTGGCGGCCAAGCCAGCCAAACGCCGAGCGCCGCGGCAAAGTTGCGAAGGCCGGAGGGGTCGATAAAAAGAAAAAGCCCGCAAGGCGTGAGCCTTGCGGGCTTTTTTACTCAGAGACCTGCGCGATCAGGGAAGCAGGGCGATATTGTAGGTCAGGGTGGCAACGAAGTTGCCTTTGCAGGCATCCGTCGTCGCCATGTAGAACGACGCGCACTGGGCGGTGTTCAGGTCGGTGCCGTTATAGCGCAGGTCCAGCGCGAAGCCCTTCCAGGTCGCGGTGGCGCCGATGTCGCCATAGGTATAGTCGCTGGAGCCGACATACTTGGCGTTCTGCGCCCACTGATGGCCGATCTGGCCGCTGACCGTCAGCCAGTCCGTCACGGTGTAGGCGATAGTGCCGTACAGCGCGTTGCCGGTGCCGCCGTTGAAGGGCAGGTTGTCAGACCAGGCCCAGCTGCCGCTGAAGGTCGCCGGACCAACTGCCTTGGTGAACTGGTTGATGATTTCGAAATAGTCGGCCTTGGGACCGGAGCCATAATTCTGCGACGGGTAGGCGTAGTAGTAGGGCATGAAATTCCAGTCCACGCCCCACAGGTCGGTGTGCTTGCCGCCATAGATGTCGAGTTCGACATGGGGATTGCTCGAGCTGGTGGGATCGAAATCCACCGTCGAGGCCCAGGCGCTGACATAGAAACCTTCCGGACCGGTGAGGGTCAGCGAACCCTGCGGCGACGGTTCGCGATCATTCTGGCTGATGCCGCGAAACTTATAGTCACTGGTCACGGCAATGCTGCCGGCCAAGCTGAATTGGGGGGCGTCCTGAGCGAGGGCAGGGGCAGTAACGCTCACGGCGCCCGCCAGGCTGACAGCGCCCAAAAACAGTTTCGTCAAATTTTTCATCTGCAGTCCTCTTTGATTGCCAGGCGCAAAGCGCGTCTGGGTCAGGGGGCTCCCCGGATCGAGATCACAGTTCTGTGTCGGCTCCTCAATCTCAATATGGCGGCTTGTCTTTTTGGCCCCGTTTTGGCGAGAAAAGGCGTGATTTGGGCAGGCGTTGTTGCGATGCAACAGGTGATTGCCTAATTATTAGGCGCAAGGCCTTAACGCTAGGCAGAGTAGCTGGGAGTTAAGGGTTTCTGAATATCGCCGGGGGCCGGTTAATCTCTGCCGATTTTACGCGAAAGACTCAGTTTGCACCCGATATTTTCCCGGTCATAGCCATGCGTATCCTGCTGATCCGGCACGGCCAGCCGCATATCGCGCTTTCCCCGCGCGCCAACCATGCGGGATTTTCCGATTATATTCACGCCTATGAAGAAGCGGGTCTGTCGCCCGCCAATCTCCCGCCGGAGGAACTCAAGGATCTGGCGCGGGAGCTGGATCATGTCTTCACCAGCGGGCGTCCGCGCAGCCATCAGAGCGCGCATGTCCTGGCGCCGCATGCCGAACTGATCGCCGATCCACTGTTTGTCGAGGCGCCTCTGGCCAGCCCGCCGCTGCCCTGGCTGGCGATGCGTGTCACGAAATGGGCTGTGGTGTCGCGCCTGTTATGGCATTTGGGTTTCCATCCCGGAATCGAAAAGCCGCGCGCCGCCGTCAGCCGCGCGGTTCAAGCCGCGGACATGCTGATTGCCAAGGCGCGCGAGCGAGGGGTCAGCGCGCTGGTGGCGCATGGCTATTTCAACTGGATGATCGGCCGCGAACTAAAGCGGCGCGGCTTCAAACGTACTGGAAGCCACGAGGCGCGTTACTGGAATACCGTGATTTATGAGCGCCAGAACAAATGAGACAAGTCAAATAGATTAGCGCGAGGATTTTTGCGGGCTGAGCAGGGTTGCTAGCGACAGCGTAGCAACGAGCGATGTGTACAAATAGTACATGAGCGAGTTCATAGCGACAGCGTATGAACGCGACGAACTCAGGACGCAAAAAGACCGCGCTACAGCATTGCCGGGATGACGCGATCGGGCGGCGCATGCCCATCGACAAACGTCTTGATGTTGACGATCACCTTCTCGCCCATATCGACCCGGCCCTCGATGGTGGCCGAGCCCATATGCGGCAGCAGCACCACATTCTTGGCCCTGAGCAGCTTGGGATTGACCGCGGGCTCATTCTCGAACACGTCCAGGCCCGCGCCCGACAGCTCGCCCTTCTCCAGCATCAGCGCCAGGCAATTTTCGTCGATCACCTCGCCGCGCGCGGTGTTGACGATATAGGCGGACGGTTTCATCAGTTTCAGCCGCCGGGCCGAGAGAAGATGAAACGTCGCCGGCGTGTGCGGACAGTTCACCGACACGATATCCATGCGGGCCAGCATCTGGTCCAGACTGTCCCAATAGGTCGCTTCCAGTTCCTGCTCGACCTCGGGGGCGACCTGCTTGCGGTTGTGATAATGGATTTGCAGCCCGAAGGCCTTGGCGCGGCGCGCCACCGCCTGGCCGATGCGGCCCATGCCGACAATGCCCAGCCGCTTGCCCTGCAGCCGGTTGCCCAGCATCCAGCTGGGCGCCCAGCCGGTGAATTTCTCTTCCTGCATCGCCGAGACGCCTTCCACCAGCCGGCGCGGCACCGCCAGGATCAGCGCCATGGTCATGTCGGCGGTGTCCTCGGTCAGCACCCCCGGGGTGTTGGTGACGGCGATGCCTTTGTCGGTGGCGGCCGCCACGTCGATATTGTCGACGCCGGCGCCGAAATTGGCGATCAGCTTGAGGTTCGGGCCCGCCTTGGCGATCAAGGCGGCGTCGATGCGGTCGGTGATGGTGGGAACCAGGACCTCGGCACTCGCGATCGCCTCGGCCAGCGCCGCCTGTGTCATCGGCTTGTCGTCCAGGTTCAGCCGCGCGTCGAACAGCTCGCGCATCCGCGTCTCCACCGCTTCCGGCAGCTTGCGGGTGACGATGACCAGCGGTTTCTTTGCGGGCATTGCAGGGCTCCTGTGCGGCTATTAAAGCCCATGGAACGAGGTGACGGAAGCGCAAGCTTGCGTTAAATGTGAGTCGATATCGATACCGCGACGTGATGACACGAATTGCCGCAATTTTGTGGATTCTCTCCATGGTGGCCGCCGAGGCGGCGCCGTCCAAAATTTTGCGTTTTGTCAGTCAGCGTCCTGAAAAAGCCTATCTGCGCGAAGGTCCCACCTATGCCCACAAGGTGCTGTGGGTCTATCGCCATCGCGGTTATCCCTTCGCCGTGATCGGCCAGTTCGATACCTGGCGGCGGGTGCAGACGGTGGACGGAACTCTGGGCTGGATGAACGCCTCCATGCTCAGCGACAAGCGCACCGTGCTGGTCACCGGCAAGGGCCGCGTCAAGATCACCGCCGACGCCGAAGGCGGCAAGGTGGTGGCCTTTGCCGATCCCGGCGCCATCGCCGACTTGCGCTCCTGTGTCCGCGAAGCTTGCCGCGTCAAAAGCGAACGGGTCGATGGCTGGATTTCCAAAGACCGTATTTGGGGTGTTAGCGCGAACGAAGTGTTCGACAAATTACCGAGGCGGCATTAGGCGCGGGTCTTTTGCGTCCTGAGTTCGTCGCGCCATCGCTCGTGTACGTCTTGTACACGTCGCTCGGCGCTCCTGCTCAGGCCACAAAATACCTCGCGCCTTGATTATCTCGGTTAGTGCCTAAAGTGGCGCATGCCGGTGAAGACCATCGCCAAGCCTTTTTCGTCGGCAGCGTCGATCACTTTCTGATCATTGACCGAACCACCGGGCTGGATCACCGCCGTGGCGCCGGCGTCCGCCACCACCATCAAGCCGTCGGGGAAGGGGAAGAAGGCTTCCGACGCCGCCGCCGAACCCAAGGTACGCGGTTTGTCCCACCCCGCCAGGCGCGCGGCGTCCTGGGCCTTGATCGCCGCGATGCGCGCGGAATCCACGCGTGACATCTGGCCCGCGCCGATGCCGGCGGTGGAACCGTCCTTCACATAGATGATGGCATTGGACTTCACATGCTTGCCGATGGTGAAGGCCAGCAGCATGTCGGTGATTTCCTGTTCGCTGGGCTGGCGCTTGGTCACCACTTTCAATTCCGCGCGGGTGATCCTGCCATTGTCGCGGGTCTGGACCAGGAAGCCGCCCGCCACCGAGCGATAGGTGAGGGTGGGCGCCAAGGGATCGGGCAAGCCGCCCGCCGTCAGCAAGCGCAGGTTCTTTTTCGCGGCCAGGATTTTTCGCGCATCCTGGTCGGCATCCGGCGCGATGATCACTTCGGTGAAGATCTTGGAAATTTCCTCGGCGGTGGCGCCGTCCAATGTCTGGTTGAATGCCAGCACGCCGCCAAAGGCGCTGACCGGATCGCAGGCCAGGGCCGCGAGATAGGCGTCTTTCAAACTCTTGCCCAGCGCCACGCCGCAAGGATTGGCATGCTTGATGATGGCGCAGGCGGGGGCGGATTTGGGGTCGAACTCCGCCACCAGTTCGTAAGCCGCGTCGGTGTCGTTGATATTGTTGTAGCTCAGTTCCTTGCCCTGGATTTGCTGGGCGGTGGCGACACCGGGACGCGAGGAGCCGTCGGCATAAAAGGCCGCTTCCTGATGCGGATTTTCGCCATAGCGCAGGCCCTGGCGCAGCAAGCCGCCAAAGGCGCGGCGGCGCGGCGGTTCCTGCTCGCCGTCTTTCGCCAATTCGCCCGCGAACCAGTTGGAAACCGCGGAATCATAGGCGGCGGTGCGGGCGAAGGCGCGCTGGGCCAGCTTCTTGCGCAAGGCAAAACTGGTGGCGCCGCCATGGGCTTTCATCTCGTCCAGCACGGCTTGGTAATCTTCGACATCCACCACCACCGTCACCCAGTCATGGTTCTTGGCCGCCGAGCGTGTCATGGCGGGGCCGCCGATATCGATATTCTCGATGGTGGTTTCGAAATCGGCGCCGCGCGCCACCGTCGCCTCGAAGGGGTAGAGGTTGCACACCAACAAATCTATGCCCACGATATTGTGCTCGGTCATGGCGGCGGCATGGTCCGCCTTGTCGCGCAAGGACAAAAGCCCGCCATGCACCATCGGATGCAGGGTCTTGACCCGCCCGTCCATCATTTCGGGAAAGCCGGTGATTTCGGAAACGTCGCTCACCGCAAGACCCGCATCGCGCAGCGCCTTCGCGGTGCCGCCGGTGGAGATCAGCATCACGCCCTGGACCGCCAGCCCCTTGGCGAATTCGATCAGTCCGGTCTTGTCGGAAACGGACAACAGGGCGCGGGCAATCTTACGGGGTGTCATGACGGGCTCGGGCTGGAATGCCAGCCGCTCTTAGCGCCTGTAAAACAAATATAAAAGACTAAGGCCCCCACTTGCGCACAGCGACCAGAAGACCGGGATGGCAAGCTGCTGTTTGTTATAGGTCATGATGAAGTCGCCGGGCATGCGTGCCGGCTCGAACGCCATCACAATGGGGGCCAAAAACACCGCGCCTCCCACCAGGACCAGCAACAGGAAGACGGTTTTTTCTATGCGGTGCATGGCAGCTTCATCGGACTAAGCCCCAGTTTTTCAAACAATTGCCGGTCGGAATCGGCCAGCGGGTTGGGCGTGGTGAGCAGCTTGGGCCCACAGAAAATGGAATTGGCCCCGGCCAGGAAACACAAAGCCTGGGTTTCCTCGCTCATCTCCTGGCGTCCCGCCGACAGGCGCACCATGGATTTGGGCATGGTGATGCGCGCCACCGCGATGGTGCGGACGAATTCCAGCGGATCGATTTTCGCGGAACTTTCCACGGCGCGGGTATCTTCACCCACCAGGGCATTGACCGGCACGCTTTCGGGATGAGCGGGAAGGGTCGCCAAAGCATGGATCAGTCCCACACGGTCCTGACGGCTTTCGCCCATGCCGACAATGCCGCCGCAGCACACGCTGATACCGGCGTCGCGCACATGCTCCAACGTGTCCAGCCGGTCCTGATAGGCGCGGGTGGTGATGACGTGGCGGTAAAATTCCGGCGAGGTGTCGAGATTGTGATTGTAATAGTCCAGTCCGGACTGTTTCAGGCGCACCGCTTGCGGCGCGGTCAGCATGCCGAGGGTGACGCAGGTCTCCATGCCCAAGGCTTTCACGCCTTCCACCATGGCGCAGACCGTTTCCAGATCCTTGTCCTTGGGACCCCGCCAGGCTGCGCCCATGCAGAAGCGCGACGCGCCCGCGTCCCTTGCGGCGCGGGCCTCCGTCAGCACGGCCTCCACCTCCATCAGCTTGGTGGCTTTCAGGCCGGTCGGGTTGGAGACCGATTGGGTGCAGTAGGAACAGTCCTCGGGGCAGCCGCCGGTCTTGATCGAAATCAGGGTCGAGGTTTGGACCTGGGCGGGATCGAAATGGGCCCGGTGCACAGTCGCGGCGCGGAACATCAGCTCCGGAAAGGGCAGGTCGAACAGGGCGGCGATGTCCTCCCGGGTCCAGTCGGAGCGGGGTGAGGCGTGCAGGTCACGGGCAGGGGCGTTCATGCCCCGACCATAACCCGTCCCGCCGCCGGGTTTCAAACGACGGAGGGACGGGGGCGGGAGTCAGGCGGCTTTCAACGCTTTTGACGCAAAGGCCCGCGATTGAAAGCCGAGGTTGATGGGGCTGTGCGGCTTCAGAGCGAGTCGCTCATGGGCCAACGCCTGGGCCAAGACGGACCGTTTGGAGCGGATCGCGGCTTCCGTCAAAGTCCAGTCGATAATGTCGCGCTGGGCGTTGCTGCCGCCAAAGCCATAGGCAATGAAACGGGCTCCCTGCAGCAGATCCGCCGCCCGGTCATAGTCGCGGCGCCAGAAGGCGGCAAAGCCTTCCACCAGCGGCGCTGCAAACCGCCGGCCCCAGCTTGCCGCTTCGCTGCCGCCGTCCGTACGCCACATCCGCAGAATGCGCTCGACATCGCCATGCCGGTCCGCGCCCAGATAGGCCATCACCGCGTGCCAATCATTGAAGGGATAGGTGTGTCCGTCGGTGTGATTGTCCCATGCGGCGGCAAGTTCATTCCAGCGCGTTCCGACATCATGGCCCGACACATGCAGCCGCCACAAAAGCGCCGAAGCATCGACCATGTCCAATGCGATCAGGCTGCGGTCTTCGCGGATCGGTCCGTCATACAAGGCCAGCACTTCTTCCGCCTGACCCATGTCCAGATGGAACAGGGCGCGATGCCACCAATTGTGCACCCGGAAGAAATTGTCGTCGCCCGACCAGTGTTCTTCGCGCGCGATCATCCAGCCGATGCCGTCCTGCGGGCGGCCCTGCATTTCCATCACATGGGCGACGGCATGATGCGCCCAACTGTCGGCCGGATTCATGTCCAGCGCGCGGCGGCCCGTCTCCTCGGCGTGGCCATAGTCGCCGGTTTCTTCCAGCCCGAACGCATGCATGCCCAGGAGAAAGGAATAGCCGGGAATATCCGCCGACCAGTGCGGCAGAACCCGGCTGATCCGGTCGCGCAGCGAACGCGCATTGGCATGATAGAAATCGATCATATGGCCCGCCTGGATGGCCAAGAGGTCGCGGGGAAACCGGATATTGTGCTGGTCCGTCGCCCTCGCAGCCGCGGTCCATTCCCCGGCGATGATCCGCTCCACAATCGCCATTTGCGAGGCATCACGCTCGGTCAGGCGCAAAGCCTTGGCCTTGTCCAGAAGCAGGGCCGCGGCCTTCACCGCGCCCGGCTCGGCATTCATGGCGTACAACAGCGCCTGGGCGATGGGCGCGGCGGCAAAACGGGGGGCCGCCGCCATGGCCCGGTCCAGCACGCCCAAGGGGTCGCCGCGAAAGACATTGAAGGCCGTAACGGCCTGATCCAGCAAATCCGCCGCTTCCGGCGTCGCGTCTGACAGAATATTGCCTTGCTTGTCGGTGATCATGACCTAGCGTCCGTTTGGGGGTTACCCGGCTTGAATAGCCGGGACGGGCCAGGGGCTGAATGCGCGGAACGCCGGATTACTTGGCCGATCCGCCGGAAGGGCAATTTGGGGATGGACGATATTCAAGACCTGCTGCGCGGCTTGCGCTTTGGCGGCGGGGTTTTCCTGGAAGCGGAATTTACCGCCCCCTGGTGCGTCCATTCCCAGGTCATGCCGGAGGATTGCCTGCCTTTTGCGCCCGTGCCGCATCAGATCATCGGCTATCACTATGTCACCGAAGGCAGCATGCTGCTGAAGGTCCAAGGCCATGCGCCCATGTCGGTCGAGCAGGGCGAGATCGTTGTCCTCACCCGCAACGATCGGCATGTCGTGGGCAGTTCGCTGAGCATTCCGCCGATCAATGTCGATCATCTGGCGGATTTTGATCCGGCCGGCGGGTTGGTGCGCCTCGAAATGGGCGGCGGCGGCGCGCGCACCAAGATTCTCTGCGGTTTTCTGGGTGACGACATGCCCTACAATCCGGTGCTGGCGATGCTGCCTGCGGTGTTGAAGCAGAATGTCGCCGAAGGCGCGTCGGGAAGCTGGATCGAAGGTAGTTTCCGCCAGGCGGCGCGCGAGCTGGCGGACGGCAAGGTCGGCTCGCCGATCTTCTTGGCCAAGCTGGCGGAGTTGCTGTTTCTGGAAGCGATACGAAGATTCGTCGCGGCGCAGCCGCAGGACGGCGCCTGGTCGGCGGGGATCAGGGATCATGCGGTGGGCCGCGCGCTGGGCTTGCTGCATGGGCAGATCGCGCGGCGCTGGACCACCGATGACCTGGCCGGCGAAATCGGCCTGTCGCGTTCGGCTTTTGCCGACCGCTTCACCCGTTCGGTGGGTGAGCCGCCGATGCGCTATCTGGCGCGGCGCCGTTTGGCCCAGGCCTGTGTCTTGCTCAAAAGCGGAACCGTCGGCGTGGCCAGCATCGCCTATGAGGTCGGCTATGAATCGGAGGCCGCGTTCAGCCGGGCTTTTCGGCGCGAATATGGTTCTCCGCCCGCGGTTTGGCGGGATGGGGACACGGTTTAGGGTGGACGGAAGGGGGCCAAAACGCTAACAAGCGCCCCTCTGCCCCGGTGGTGGAATGGTAGACGCGGCGGACTCAAAATCCGTTGCCGAGAGGCGTGGGGGTTCAAGTCCCTCCCGGGGCACCATTCGCTTCGCTCATGGCGCCCCGTGAGGGATTCTATTTAATTGTCCGTCCTCGCGCCCGTTGGGCGCTGCGGGCGGACGGGGCCCGGGGCACCGCTCGCTTCGCTCGCCGCCCCGGTCGATTTGTTTGGCCCATCTGGCGCGCTCTCAAGGGATGACCTAGCCTTCGCACAACGATAATTCGGGGAGAGTTTCATGCGCCTTGCCGTCCTTGCAGCCACCGCTTCCGTCATTGCCACCTCCGCCCTGGCGCAGCCTTTGCCGGCCCCGGCCAGCTATCCGCCGGTGACGGGCGAAAAAGGCGTGGTCACCACGCATGCTCTGTCGATGGAGTTGGCCGACAGGATCGCACATGGCGCGGTGGATGCCTGCCGCAAGATGGGCTATCGCACCACCATCACTGTGCTGGATTCCTCCGGCGCCTTGAAATCTTTCTTGCGCGACGATGGCACGGGTCCACACACCATCAGCCTCAGCAGGGACAAGGCCTATACCGCCATCACTTTGGCCAACCGTTTCGCCACATCCGGCACCTTCGCCACCGCGCGCAATTCCACCTTGGGTTCGCCCATGACCAATATTCAGGGCGTGGTCGGGGTGGCGGGCGGCGTGCCGATCAAATTTCGCGGCGAAGTGATCGGCGGCGTGGGCTCATCCGGCGCGGTGGGCGGCGACAAGGACGAGCTCTGCTCCCAGGCCGGCATCGATGCTGTGGCCGACCAGCTCCGATAACAGCTTCACCATTTCGCCGGCGCGCTCGGCGACGGAGCTGATTTCCGCCGCGGCGCTGTTTCGCGCTTACGCCGCCGCTTTGCCGGTGGACCTGGCGCCGCAGGGATTTTCGCAGGAATTGGAGTCGCTGCCCGGTGTCTATGGCCCGCCCGGCGGAGAGCTGCTGCTGGCCAAGCGCGGCGACCATGTGCTGGGCTGCATCGCCCTCAAGGCGCTGGAGCCGCCTCGCGTGGCGGAGATCAAGCGCCTGTTTGTGCGGCCGCAGGCGCGCAAGACGGGCGTGGGCCAGGCGTTGGTTGCCGCCGCTATCGCAGCGGCGCGGCAACTGGGCTATGGCGAGATCAAACTGGATACGCTGGCCGGGATGGAAAGCGCCGTCGCGCTTTATAGGCGCAATGGTTTTGCGCCGATCCCGCCCTATGGCAGTCATCCCTATCCAGGGCTGGTGAGGCTGGGGTTGACGCTCTGAATGAAAAAGGCGGCGCTCCATGCGAGCGCCGCCTTTTCAAATTAATTGCAACTACCTTTGGTTGGCGATCACCAAGCCCATGATCAGGCCGGTGGCGGCGGCAGCCAATACATAGTTGTTGTCGACCCGGCGCCATTCATAGCCGCGCGGCGGGCGCTGCAAGTGATAACGCTTGTAGTCATTGACGCGATAACCGCGATTCCAGTCACGGCGGTCGATGCGGCCGCCCTTGTACCAGTTATGACGCCGGCCATTATCGTGGCGGACATTGTCGTTGCGATAGTTATCGCGAACGTTGTCGTTGCGATAATTGTCACGACGGTCGTTGTCCTGGCGGTCATTGTCGCGGTGCTGCATCGTCATGGCGCCCGAACGGCCATTGTCGTGACGGTCGTTCCAGCCTTGCGCGAAAGCCTGGCTCAGCGGCGCGACCAGAAGCGACAAGGCCGTGGTGGCGATAAGAAGGCGTTTCATGGTGTATTCCTTTCGTGGTGCTTCATTACGCCTGGAAGCCTAGAAAGTTGCGCATGAACCCCCACTGAACCATTTGCGGCGGAATTAATATGGTTGTCGCAAAGTGTACCGCCGCTCCGGCATGCTGTTTCCGCAGGGCAGACCGACCGATTCGAACAGGCAAATCAGGAGGCGCGGGCATCACACATATGATCTCATCACGTGCGGAATCGGGGGCGGGATGAGCGCACGCAATTGGGGATTGCTGCTGTTGCTGGCGCTGCTGTGGGGCAGCTCCTTCTTTTATTACAAGGTGCTGATCGCGGCGGTGCCGCCGGTGACGGTGGTGCTTGGCCGTCTCGCTTTGGCGGCCATCGCGATGCATCTGTGGTTGCTGGCACATGGCCAATCCATGCCGATGTCCGGCAACTGGCTGCGCTTCATGTTGGTGGGCGCGCTCAATTGCTCGCTTCCCTTTGTCTTGATCGCCTGGGCGGAACTGCACATCTCCAGCGGCCTGACGTCCATTCTAAGCGCGACCACGCCCATCTTCATGGTGGCCGTAGCGCATTGGGGCACTGACGACGAGAAACTGTCGGCCGGCAAGGCGATCGGCATTGCGCTAGGCATTTTGGGCGTGATCGTGCTGGTTGGTCCCGGCGCGCTGAATGGCGGTGGGGCTTTCTGGGCCCAACTGGCGGTAATCGGTTCCTCCTGTGCGTATGGTTTTGGCGGCGTATACAGCCGCCGCTTCACGGATATGTCGCCGCTGCAGGCCGCGACCGGGCAAATGACCGGGGCGACGGTCCTGTTGATCCCGTTTTCGTTGTTGATCGACCGGCCTTGGACCTTGGCCGTGCCGCCACTGGATGTGTGGGCGGCCTGGCTGGCGATTGCGCTGGTTAATACCGCGCTGGCCTATGTCCTCTATTACCGGATGATCGCGAATGTCGGCGCGACGTATATGTCGCTGGTCACGCTCTTGATTCCGCCGATCGCGCTGCTCTTGGGCGCGGTGTTTCTGGGCGAAGACGTGACATTGCAGGCCTTGGCCGGCATGGCGATCATTGCGCTGGGATTGGCGGCGACGAATGAGCGGTTCTTCAGGCTGCGGTCCAGCCACCGTCAATCGAAATAATGCTGCCCGTGATCGAGCGCGCCATATCGCCCGCCAGATAGACGGCCAGCGCGGCGACTTCCTCCACCGTCACAAATTGCTTGGTGGGCTGGGCCAACAGCAAAACATCGTTGATCACCTGCTCGCGGGTCATCTTGCGCGCCGCCATGGTGTCGGGAATCTGCTTTTCCACCAGCGGCGTCCAGACATAGCCGGGGCAGATGGCATTGGAGGTGATGCCGAAGGTTGCGGTCTCCAACGCAATCGCTTTGGTGAAACCGGCGATGCCGTGCTTGGCCGCGACATAGGCCGACTTGAAAGGCGAGGCGACCAGGGCATGGGCGGAAGCCGTATTGATGATGCGGCCCCACTTCTTGGCCTTCATGCCGGGCACGGCGGCGCGGGTGGCATGGAAGGCGGATGACAGGTTGATCGCCAGGATCTGGTCCCATTTCTCGGGCGGAAAATCCTCCACCGGCGAGACGAACTGGATGCCGGCATTGTTGACCAATATGTCCACCGCGCCGAGCTGCTTGATGGCATCGCTGACCATCGCCTCGGTCTCCGGTCCCTTGCTCATATCGGCGCCGCTATAAATCGCCTTGACGCCGAACTCGGCCTCGATTCCGCTGCGCTCTTTTTCGATGGCCGCTGCGTCGCCGAAACCATTGATGCAGACATTGGCTCCCTGGCCGGCAAAGGCCCGGGCGATGGCCAGCCCAATGCCCGAGGTTGAACCGGTGACCAGGGCGGCTTTGCCTTTGAGGGACATGACATTTTCTCCACGGGGGGCGACGGCCAAAGCATGGCACAGCCATTCCGGTTCTGAATGGGCGATAAGGCCGCAGCACCCTTGCGCAAAATGTCACGAATTCGGCTATGATTCGGGCCGTGGACGCAAAACCGATACATCCGCCGCATTCATCGGGGCATCGCTACGCGCCGATCCCCAGGCCGGACAATTGCGGCCGCATCGCCTTGGTGTTGCAGGGCGGCGGCGCGCTGGGCGCGTATCAAGGCGGCGTCTATCAGGCGCTGCATGAAGCGGGGCTGGAGCCGGAATGGGTATCCGGTGTCAGCATCGGCGCCATCAACGCCGCTTTGATCGCGGGCAATGCGCCGGACCGGCGTCTGGCGGCGCTGTGCGAATTTTGGGACCGCGTCACCAACCGCACCATCTGGCCCTATACGCCCGACGGCGACATCTACCGCCAGACCCGCAACACCTTTTCGGCGCTGACCACGGCGCTGTTCGGCCAGCCCGGCCTGTTCAATCCCCGCAAGCTCAATCCCTGGTTCCTGCCGCCCGGCGCCAAGGACGCCACCAGTTTTTACGACAACACGCCCCTGAAGCAGACCTTGGAAGAGCTGGTGGATTTCAAGCTGCTCAATGAAGGCGATCCGCATTTCGCCGTGGGCGCGGTCAATGTAATGACCGGAAATTTCGTCTTCTTCGACAACCGCAAGGAAGAAATCCGCTTGGAGCATATTCTGGCCAGCGGCGCGCTGCCGCCGGCCTTTCCCATGGTCAGGATCGGCACCGATTATTTCTGGGATGGCGGCATTGTTTCCAACACGCCGCTGCAGCACCTCTTGGCGCAGGATGACGACATCAATTCGCTGGTGTTCCAGGTTGATCTGTTCAGCGCCCGGGGCGATCTGCCCCGCACCATGTCCGACGTGCTGGGCCGTCACAAGGACATCATGTATTCCTCGCGCACCCGGCAGGTCACCGACAATTTCGCGCGGTTGCAGCGCTGGAAGACACGCGCCTATGAAGCCCTGGTCAAGGTGCCGGAAGCCGATCTCAGCGACGAACAGCGGGCGATGCGCGACAAGCTTTCGATTCTGCCGCAGGCGACCATCCTGCAACTGATCTATCAGCAGAAATCCTATGAAGGAAATGCGCGCGATTATGAGTTCAGCGCCGATTCCATGCACGAGCATTGGAAAAACGGCCATGAGGACACGCTCAGCACCTTGAAGCGCAAGGACTGGCTCAAGATGCCGCCCAAGGATATCGGCGTCGTCACCCATGACGTGCACCGCGAAAATGAAGGCCGCTAAGCTTGGCTGATGCGGCCGCGTCGATTGCCGGACGGCTCGAGCGATTGCCCGCGACGCGCGGCTTCTGGCGGCGGATCACATTCCTGTCGCTGGGCGGATTTTTTGAATTCTATGACCTGTTCCTGGCGGCCTATGTCGCGCCGGGGCTGGTGAAGAGCGGCATCTATACCAGCACCACATCCGATTTTTTCGGCAACACCGGCATTGCGGGTTTTGTCGCGGCCTTCTTCCTGGGCCTGTTTGTCGGCACCGCCTTGTTCGGCTATTTCGCCGACCGGTTCGGGCGGCGCACCACCTTTACGGTTTCGCTTCTCTGGTATGCGGGCGCTTCGCTGATCATGGCGTTCCAGCAGGACGCCTTCAGCCTCAATCTGTGGCGCTTCATCTGCGGCATCGGCATCGGCGTGGAGCTGGTCACCATCGACACCTATATCGCGGAGCTTTCACCGCCCAAAACGCGCGGCCGCGCCTTTGCTTATTCCAACATCATCCAGTTCGCCGCCATTCCGGTGGTGGCTTTGCTGGGCTGGCTGCTGGTGCCGCACAGTTTTTTCGGGATCGAGGGCTGGCGCTTTGTGATCGTGTTGGGTTCGGTGGGCGCGCTGCTGGCTTTTTTTGTGCGGCGGAATTTGCCGGAGAGCCCGCGCTGGCTTGCCAGCCACGGCCGTTCGCAGGAAGCCGAGACAATCGTCGAATCCTGGGAGGTTGAAGCGCGGCTGTCCGGCGCCGAGTTGGCGGAGCCGGCGCCACATGTGGTGGAACAGGGCAGGGGGTCTTTCCGGGAAATCTGGACGCCCGCCTATCGCGGACGCACCCTGATGCTGATCGCCTTCAACCTGTTCCGGGCGGCGGGCTATTACGGCTTTGCCAGCTGGATGCCGGCCCTGCTGATCGCCAGCGGCGTCGAGGTCACCAAGAGCCTGGGCTATACCTTCCTGATCGCTATCGCCGCGCCCTTTGGGCCGCTGCTGGGCCTGTTGTTCAGCGACCGAGTCGAGCGCAAATGGATCATTGCCGGTTCGGCGCTGGCCATTGCGGCGGTTGGCTTGGCCTTCGCCCTTGCGCGCGGCATGTTCGCCATCATCGCCTGCGGCGTGGCGCTGACATTGCTGAACAACATCCTGTCCTTCGCCTATCACGGCTATCAGCCGGAATTGTTTCCCACCCGTATTCGCGCCCGGGCGGTGGGCTTCGTCTATTCCTTCTCCCGCATTTCCACCACCTTCAGCGCCTTTGTCATCGCCTTCCTGCTGCGCGAGTTCGGCGCGCCGGGCGTGTTTGTTTTCATCGCCGGTTGTATGGCCATGGTGTCGCTGGTGATTGGCATCTTCGGGCCGAGAACGCACGGCTTGGCGCTGGAAAAAATCTCGCGCTAGGAGCGGCCGCGAACACGAGTGAAGCGAGTGCCTCGCGGCGCGACCAAACAGAGAGCGTCCGCGAACACGAGCGGTCCCTAGCGACATCGTAGGGGCGGGGCCTCGCGGCGCACCATATAAAAAGGCCCGCCCCGCGTGAGCGAGGCGAGCCCCCGGAAGCCTTCGCTGCATTGGGTCAGCGGCAGCCCCCGGGCGCCAACATCGATTTTCCCAAGCCTTTTTGCAATTGATTTTGCGAGTTACTTTCATTTTTCTTGGGGGTTTCAACGAAATGGCGCTTGCCCTCTCTCAGCATGTGCTTGAAAAATCAGTAGAATTACAGTGTCACCGTCGCGCCAGGCGGGTGACGGCCTGAGAGTCTGAAAACCATGAACTACCGTCACGGCTATCATGCGGGCAATTTCGCCGATGTGGTGAAGCATCTCGCGCTGGTGGCGATCCTCTTGCACCTGCGCAAGAAAGACACCGCTTTTTCGGTGGTGGACAGCCATGCCGGACGCGGCGCTTATGATTTAAGCGGCGCGGAAGCCGGCAAGACCGGCGAGGCGCAGGGCGGTATCGCGCGTTTGTCGGACTTGTCCGGCGAAATGCCCGAAGCGCTCTCGACCTATTTGTCGCTGGTCAGGGAGAGTGGGCCTTATCCCGGCTCGCCTTTGATCGCCGCCAAACTGCTGAGGCCGCAGGACCGGTTGACGGCGATCGAAAAGCATCCCGAGGAGTTTTCCGCCCTGGAAAAGCTGCTGGCGCCCTACCGAAATTGCGCCGCCGAACAGGGTGACGGTTACGCGCGCAGCCTGAAGCTATTACCGCCGCCATCGCGCCGCGGACTGGTGCTGATCGATCCGCCTTTTGAAGCCCCGGATGAGTTTTCCGCCCTGGCGCAAACGGTGCGCGACGCGTACCGCAAATTCGCCACCGGCATTTTTCTGATTTGGTATCCCGTCAAATCCCAGGCCGATGCCGATGCGTTCGCCGGCGAGGTGCTGGCGGGCGGCGCGGCCAAAGCCATGACTATCGACACAAGAATAAGCGCGCCGGAAGGAAAGCTCGCCCGCGCCGGTCTTTTGGTGATCAATCCGCCTTTTGGGTTTGCCGATGTGATGGAGCAGGCGGGACGGCTGCTGGCGCCGCGCCTGGAAGGCGAAATTTCATCGGCTTGGCTTGTGGGCGCGGAATAGGCGCGTCCGCATGGGCCAAGGATGCGGCTGGAAAGGCCTTTTCCGCTAGTCAATAGAACGGCTTGCGCTTTCGCACCGCCTCCCTTATCACCGCCGGCGGACAGGTGGTCGAGTGGTCGATGGCACCGCACTCGAAATGCGGCATACCTGCAAGGGTATCGTGGGTTCGAATCCCACCCTGTCCGCCAGAAAAAAGGGGGCCTTGTGCCCCCTTTTTTCTGGCGCGCATGGCTGAGGATGAAGAAGCCATGTTCGACAAATCGGCGGCAGCCGATTTGGGCGCGAGCAAAGCGAGCGATCCGAACGAAGTGAGGACGGAAAACAGCCATAGGGCAGTTTTCCGCAATCCCACCCTGTCCGCCAGACTTTGCGCGTTTCCAGGCAATTATCGGCGAATTTGGTTCGCGAACAGCCGGACATGCCCCAACGCATCTGTCTCCAGCCGCTCTATCTCTGCTTGATAGACCAGAGCGAGATTGGGTTTCCGGTTCTGAGGAACAGGATACTTGTCGGAGTTGGATGGCCGCACCATCAAGAGCCGGAAGCTTTCGGCCAGATGCGGGCGAAAAGCGCGATAATGAAATTCGCCGGTGAGGCGCCTTCTATACTCTTCATTCGTCAAGTGACGCTGAAGCGCCAGGACAATGGATATCCGCGCGTCCGCAATCAGGAATTTGAGTTGCTTCGGTTGCAGCGCAAGAAATATGGCGCCGGTAATTTGAGGCGTCGGCTCGATACTGCCTGGAATGCAGTCGTTATCCAGTCTTTCGAACAAGCCGCGGCGCAACTGATTGGCGACCAAGATCCGGAGCGATGCATACTCGTCGGCACACGCATGCGCCGACGATTGGCAATACGCCTCAACACACGGCAGAATGTTCGCCGTCATCGGCCCCCGCTGCGCCTCTCCTGATCCCGGAAAATTTGCTCTAGCAACATAGGAAACGCAACAGGTTTGTGAACGTCATGCTCAATCGGGCTACTGCAGGTGGTGGCGTCGCTGTGAGTAACCCCGATCCCGGGGGGGCGCCGAAGGCAAAGTAGCATTAATAAGGGGCGATTTCGGCTTGGTTACCGCTCCGGAATGGCGGGGCAAGGCAATGCCGCCGGCGGAAAAACCAAGGCTTTTGGACGATGAAACGTCCCATCGCGGGAGAGCGGGATTAACCGAGAATTCCAATTGGTCTTGAAGGCAACCGCGGTGATTGCTTAGTGTATGGTTAGCATATCACCGGGCAGTCATTGGGGCTCATTGTTGCCTGCTCTAATTCGCACTTTATGCGCGCCCCGCACAATCGATGGAAGGCATAGAGGGTGCGAAACCTAAAGCCCATACTGGCGGTCGGAATATGGTTCGCGGTGCTTACCGCCTATATTTATTTCCACGCAAATTCCGAAACATTCGTGACTTATCTTGTCGCAATGGGCCTTTGGATTGGCTTGTTCAGTTATTGCGTCCGGAACCGGGAGAGAAAGTCGGAGAAGCCGGCGTCTAAAGCTCCCGTCTCGGCCACGCCCGATCGGACACCGTCTCTTATACCTTCCATTGCCGACCGGCCGTAGCGGCGGCTGCGGCCGGGCATGATGCGCTCAGCCGAATTTGGCGACCGGCCAACCCGCATAATTTCACTTCCATAATTACACGGGCGGACGGCATTCCCGGAGTTGGCCGGATTCCACGAAATCGGCCGTGTAAACCGCCAAAGCCGCCCATCATGGGCTGTACGCCTGCGGGACCCAATTGAAGCAAGAAATGTCCCGCATACGAAATGAGCTGTTGCAGGAAGGGCGAAAATCAACACACTCACGCTCCGTTGAGCGACCTTCGAAAGCCTACACGCTCGACCCCATTGTTGCCCCCGCTAGCATATACGCTGGCGGGGGTAATTTTATTTCTGGGGGGGCGGGGATCACCTGACGATCGCTATGGAAGCCTGGTTCACTTTTGGCGCTGCCTGATGAAATCAGGCGCCGTTTCCAAGACGTTGCGGCCCGCCAAGCGATCTTCAAGCAATCCGATCCATCCGCGCTTGACATTAAAGTCTGTCGCCGGGCGCGAACCTAGAAGCCCATAAGTCACCAAAGTCACGAACGCCACCGCCATTGCTGAGGTCGGGAGGATCATCAGCATCAACCGTCCCAATTTTGAGAATGGCTTGTCGCGCCGTACCAAATCGGAGAGACCGATATATGCCGCGAAATCCAGAGCGGGGTAGAATTCCATCCGATAGCGATGGGTCAAGCTTATGGCCATGAGCATGACAAGCCACGGGGCCATAAGACCGGCCAGAGCCGCCCTGGCGCACTGAGGCCGGTCTATCCCTTGCGGCCTGAAAATCAGCGCTCGCAACCCAATCGCGGCAAGCAGGAAAAACAAGGAATCGCTCAAGATCAGGGAGCTAGGCGGAAATTCGACGTCGTCAAACAATGTGACCTGCTGCGATTGCAACAGGAAACGGCCATCCTTGTCCGTCACGGCCCATATCGGCGCAAAATAGTATTGCAGGCTGAAGGGCACCCTTTCGATATTCAGGGCGCCGTATTTTTCCATGCGCGGCGCACGGTCCGGATAGAGCCGTTCAAGTATCTCCTGATGCTGTACGGGCACAAATGTCAGGGGGTTGCCCCAGCGGGCATAATTGATACTCATCGCCAGCACGGCAAACAGCGCCAGGATCGAGGCTGCTGGAATCCACAGGCGGATCGGGATTCGCAACTGGCCTTCCTCGCGGCCTGTTCTCGTCAGTTGAACGCCCAACATCGCCACAATTGCGCAATAGGCTCCGAGGCCGAATGTCACCCTGCAAAGCAGCGCCAGCCCCGCCACGAGCGCCAACGCGGCGTAGCCGGCCGCGCCCGATTTTCCGAAACCAAGCACGATACGCACGAGCAGCAGGACAAACAGACTTGCCAGGGCGCTGCCCCAGGACGTGACCTCCTGATAGACGCTGGGGATCAGGAATTGGATACTTTCGCCGTTGGTCAAAACCGCGACAATCACGGCCAAACGCAGGATCGGATGCACGGATGAAGCGGCAAGCCGGTTTATGATCAGTGCCGCGGTGTAAAGCCGGCACGCAAGTGAAAGCGCCGCCGCTATCAGTATCGATGCCGCCGTGATGTCCACGTCATTGTTGCCGGTGAGCAGAAGCGGCAGCCGAAGAAAGGCGCAGAAGATTCCGAAATAGGCGTAACTGCGTCCATTATAGGAAACGGCTTCGGCGCCGATGGTGGCGGGACTGATGTCGAACCGGCCTTGCAGCAGGTTGGCCATCATTTCGTTGAAGACAAGCTTATGCCCGATCGGGATCGGCAGCCATGGCTGCATGCACAAAGCGGCATAGGTGACGCCGGCTGCCCAAAACAAGCACAACAGACCCCAACCATAGTGAGGCCCGAATTTCGCAGCGCTGGCTCTTCCCGGTAACAACGAAAATACCATCCTCAATGCATCGGAGCGTGTACATTTTTGTTCTTGAAACAAAGCCACAAGCTCGCCGCCAGCAGCGCGACGGATATGACGGGACCAAACTGGACTTGCGGCGGCACGAACATCAGGTAGGCCGGCAACAGCCAGGCAGCAAAGACAATCGCTTTTTCGGCAATCGCCAGGTTCGCGCGGGCCAGCAGGAAGGCAATCGACAAGATCATGAGCGCTAAGTCATAGGCGCGCAGATAGGGCGACACTAGAAGGGTACCGGTTGCAAGAAGGCCGAGGCGGACGAAACCATCCTTGCTCTTCCACCAAACCCACAAGACGGCGCCTGCGGCCAGGGCCGCGATGATCCAATGCACGATGGCGCTGGCCTGCGCATTCAGGCCCAATGTTTTGGCGAATGTCAGCATGCTGGGCACCGCGCGCCAGTCCGAGGAGCTGGACAAGACGGCCGCCGGGTGGGTGATCTTCTGCAAGAATCCGATCCAGGGATCCGGGCCCAGTACGGCAACGGACAGTCCCGCCAGCACGGCCTGCGAGACCATGGCAGCGGTGAGCGCCCGCCATTCCCGCCCTGCAATCAGCGCCAACGGCGTCAACAGCGCGAGTTGGGGCTTGTAGGCCAGCATCCCGAGCAGGATGCCGGCAAGGACGGGACGGGATTTGAGCAGCAACACCCCGCAGCCCATCAGGACGATGCTGAGAACACCGTTCTGTCCAAAGAAGAGATTGACCGCCACACCCGGCGCCAGAAGAAGGAAGCATCTGTGGCGCGGATCGGCAACCATGCGCCAGATCAGGAGCGCATACCCGCCATAGAGCAGGCACGTCCAGACCAGCCAGGCAGGAACATAGGGCAAAGCGCCCAGCGGCATCATCACAAGCTGAAAGGTCGGCGGGTAATTCCAGGGCAGGCGCAAACTGTTGCCGGGAAAGGCCGCGTGCTGCGCGGCGATCATCTTGCCATCGTCATAGGCGTCGGCGGCGTGACCCTCATTGGCCAGGATGCCGGCTTGGTGAAAGACACTGAAGTCGTAGAATAGCGGCGCGCCGCCCAAACCGATGCGGTTGTGGGTGTTAAGCGCCGAAACGATTACAAAAACGCCATAGGCGGCGAGCGTCCATCCGATCCGACCCGCGACCAAACTGCGGGTGGCTCGCGAGGATTGGCCCTTCGGAGCATCGGCAGCTCTTGCCAGGGAACAACCCCGCAGACGTAGATAGAGTTGAAGGCGGTCTTGACGTGCGAGGCCCCGCTCATTGCCGAAGTCGGGCGGCCAATTTATGGGGGGCTGTTTTGCCGTATCCGCCACGCAACTTCCGGCGCGGGTCCAGACGCAGGCGGTTTTCTGAAGCTCTCCCTTCATGTCGGCACTACCTTTAAAACATGCAACGCGGCGGTAGTTCGGCAAGCTGACTTGCTGAGTACCAATCGCGACATTGTATGCGCTGGGATCGTGGTGCGTATTGGGGGGCAAGTCGGAATAAATAGGGGTACGCATAGGAAGCGCCGCGCTGCCAGGCGTTTCGACCCACTCAACATCGACAAGATTTAGGGCGCAGATTCCCGGCTGGCGCGAGGCCAGAGCGAATGCTTCTACAAGTTCGCTTCGCAACGTCCAATGCTGCCGATAGCTGGGAATAGCGGCGGCCGTGGCAGAGGCGGAAGCCCAAATCAGCAGTGCGCCGGCAGCAAAAATATTCCGCGGTGTCGAACTCGACCGCTGCCCGGTGAAATCGTTCATCTCGCGAATAACCGCTATCCCGCACAGCGTGATCAGCAATGGCAAGGCAGGGAAGGTGAAGCGCCATTCCTTGTGGGCGATGGCCGATTGGGTGAGAAAGATGGTGATGGCCACCGCAAACAAGGCCGGAAAGCGCCGACCGCCAATGACGGATTGGGCGAATACCAGAATGGCGACCGGCAGCCCCCAGAAAAGCACGGGCGCTATTAAAAAATATCCCGGCGGCGCGGTGCCGTAGTCGCTGCTTATGCCTTTGGCGATATTCAGCCAAATATTGAGCCATATGGACTGAAACGGTGTTCCCAGCGTAACCCAATCGAGTATTCCGCTGGCCAAGACGATAATCGCGCCGCCGGCGGCCAGCGCCCCCCATGCTTGCAGGTTTCGCCTGCAGGCGAAGGCTGCGGCAACAAAAAGCGCCGGACCCAATTGCATGCGCAGCACGAAAGTCAAACCGAATAGCGCACCAGCCAGCATCAGGCGGCGCGGTCCAGGTTGAGTAGTCAGGGGAAGTGCGGTGTAAAGCGCCAGCATCAGAACGTCGGCGGCTATCACATCGGACAACGGATGCGAGGCCATGTAAATCAAGTCAACCCAAACGGCCAAGAACCCGCCAACAACAAGTCCGCCGCGTATCCCGTCCAGCCGTTCGCCCCAGCGATATCCAACCGCAACCGGAAGCAGCGAAGCCAGCACCATGAAGGCTTGCACCGGGATCAGCTTGAAGGCGGGGTCCGACCCGAACAGGCTTCCAAGCCAAAGCACACAGGCGATAACACCGGGGAATATCCAGGAGCGCATGCCCAAGACATATTCCCAGGCGGTCAACCCATTGCCGTAGACAAGGTGATGGGCCGGTTCCACGACTTGATAAATCTCATCCGCCCAAATCAGGTTGGGCTGGAAGTGCGCCACCCAAAGGCGCAGCACCGCGGCGAAGGCCAACAAACCGACCAGCGCGATCCTCTTCGCTGTTGTGCCTGTGACCGAGGCCCGCTGTTCGCGATGAAAAGCCGCTTCGGCGCAATCCCCAATCATGTGCGCGCCCGAATCAGTTGACGGAACGACTATATCGTGGACGCCGCACGGTGACGAAGGGGGTGGGTTACTTGCCTCATAGACCATAGTTCGGAACAATATTCGTGGCCTGTGCGGAATCACTGTTAATTGCCGTCGAAAGGGCTGCTGCATGACCGCCAATTTGCGTCTTGGGTTGCTAGGCATTGTTGCCGCGACCATCTGCTTAGATTTGGTCTGGCAGGTTGTTGCGCGTTTTGACCTGGATTGGCGCGGATTTTTGGCGTTGGCGGCCACGCTGCCGGTTCCTGTGCTCGGCGGGCTTTTTTATACGTTTTTCCGAAAGGATGAGCGGATCGCAACAATGTTCTGGTGTATGGCGTTTATTCTTACTTTTTCACCGGCGGCCTCCCTGCTCACCTATTTTTCCCTGAGCGTAGTGGGACCAAATATTGACCGCGAGCTGGCCCAGATAGACCGGTTCTTGTTGATTGATTGGCCAGCCTTGGTTTCGTTTGTCGCAAGTCATCCCTGGCTGGCGCAACTGTTGCGGCTTTCTTACGTTGGCGCGGTCCTTGAAGTAATTCCATTGCTGATCTGGATGGGGTGGCGCGGCTCCCCCCAGGCGATGGTCTGTCTCTGCCTTGCTTTGGCGATTTCATTTTATCTAACTCTGGTTCTTTGGCTGCCTTTTCCGTCTGCGGGGGCTGTGGCGATATACAGCATACCTCAGCACCAGTTGGAGATACTTCGCCCGGCCGTTGACGGAGCTTACGCACGGAATTTGATGGACCTTTTCGTCCATGGACCGGGCAAGATTTCCCCCGGGTCGATCACCGGCGTCATCGGGTTCCCCTCTTATCATGCCGCAGGTTCTGTCATTTTGACTTGGTTCGCGGCTCGCCGGAGCGTCGTGTTTGCAGTTATCGCAATTATGAACATTCTTTCGATTATTGCCGCGCCTGTTATCGGCGGTCACCATGTCATTGATATTTTAGGGGGTGCGCTGGTTGCGATCGCCGCAATTGCCGCCGTTCAGTTCCTAGCTCGGGGCTCCACCAAGAAAACCGATGCCGTCGGCCTCCATGTGGGAACGGTGAGGGGCGAGCCGTGAACTTTCATTTTAGAATTGGTTTTAACGGAGCCGTTCTGCCAGCCTCCTTTGAACATCACAAAAATAAACATTGGGTGCCCGAATGACATGCTGGGAGGACACATTGTCGGCATGCGAACCCCTGATCTGGGCTAGCCGAGGCGGGTCATGACACGTAGGGTGCAGATTGTACTTGCGGCTATTCTCTTGCTTCTTTTTTGCCTGGATTTTGGCCTGACGGATATTTTGTACCAGCGTGATTGATACTACTGCATAGCCACG
>CADECX010000047.1 GCA_902825865.1 uncultured Alphaproteobacteria bacterium | reverse complement strand
TGAAATTCGCCGCGGTATGCTGCGGCCTTTCTTTTGCGGGGCAAGCCCATGCCGCTCCTATTCTGGATCAGCTGAATAATCCGCCCATCAATGTTGTTTTTCAAGCACGCGACATCGACTATTGGGGGCAATCATTCACGGTCGGAATGGCGGGACAGCTTTCCAGCATTCTTGTTGATGTCGGAACCCTCAATGTCCCGCCTGTCATAGTGAATTTTTACCTCGCGCCCATCATCAACGGGGTGGCTCTGTTTTCCCAATCCACTCAGTTGGATATTTTAAGTTCTGACATAGTCGGGAAAGGAATAAACAAAGGGCCCGTTTTTGCCGATTGGCTAAACCTGGATTTTTCGCCATTCGATATCAGAGTCGATGTGGGTGACCAGTTTGCCCTGATATTCCATTCTCCAATCACTTTTGCAGAAACGGGTGGCCCGGAATATAAGCAGATAAATTGGTATGGCGGCGTGCCGGGAGGCTATTTGGGAGGGACGCCAATACAGGTCTCCACGCTTGCGGATCGTACCATACTTGTTCGCAACGATTTCGACGCGGCGTTTGCGACCTTCGTAACACCCATTCCCGAGCCGGTTTCGATATCGATCATGGCAGTTGGTCTCGCAGGGGTTGTCGTCGCGCGGAGGCGCAGAAAAAATTCCGAGCCGGCATAACACTGTTGTGAAGGCCGAATCTTTTGGCCGGGGTGCGCTGGATCTTCCCGCAATGCTCCAAGTCAAGGCTTGCCGGAGGGTTCACTTCCTAGCCCTCCAGCTCTCTTTGCCCTGCACGGTGCTATGTTGCAAAGTCGGGATGAAAAGCTTTTTCGCGTTCTGATCCGCGCTTCCATGAAGGAACTCTGTGGCCACAACCAATCCTGATGCGGTCATTATCGGCGGCGGGCACAATGGGCTGGTCTGCGCCTTCTATCTGGCGCGCGCCGGCCTGAAAGTCCGCATCCTGGAACGCCGCTTCATCGTCGGCGGCGCCGCGGTCACCGAGGAATTCCATCCCGGTTTCCGCAATTCGGTGGCGAGTTATACCGTCAGCCTGCTCAATCCCAAGGTGATCGCCGACATGAAGTTGGCGCACCACGGCTTGCGGGTGGTGGAGCGGCCGGTCTCCAATTTTCTGCCCCAGGAGGATGGGCGTTATCTCAAGCTCGGCGGCGGGCTGGAACGCACCAGGTCCGAATTCCGCAAATTCTCCGATCGCGACGCCGAGAGCCTGCCGGACTATTACAACATGCTGGAGGTGGTGGCGGATGTGTTGCGCGATCTTGCGCTGAAAACACCGCCCAATGCCGGCGACGGGATTTCCGCCCTGATTGCGGCGGCAAAACAGAGCCGCAAGCTTTCCAAGCTCTCCCTATCCCATCAGCGCGATGCGCTCGATCTCTTCACCAAAAGCGCCCGCGCGTTCCTCGATGCCTGGTTCGAAAGCGAGGCGGTGAAGGCGGCATTCGGCTTTGACAGCGTGGTCGGCAATTATGCCAGCCCCGATACGCCGGGATCGGCTTATGTGCTGCTGCATCATTGCTTTGGCGAGGTGAATGGCAAGAAGGGCGCCTGGGGTCATGCCTTGGGCGGGATGGGGGCGATCACCCAGGCGATGCGCGCCGCTTGCGAGGGGCTTGGGGTGGAGATCAGCCTGGAAGCGCCGGTGGCGCAGGTTCTGGCCGATGGCGGCAGGGCTGCCGGCGTGCGGCTGGAGTCCGGCGAGGAAATCGCCTGCGGCCTGATTGTGTCCAATGTCGGCCCCCGGCTGCTCTGTGACCGCTTGATCGCGCCGTCCGACCTTTCGCCCGAATTCCGCCGCCGCATGCGCGGCTTTAAAGTGGGGTCGGGCACCTTCCGCATGAATGTCGCGCTGTCGGAACTGCCGCGTTTTACCTGTTTGCCCGAGCCGGGAGAACATCACCAGAGCGGCATCATCATCGCGCCGACGTTCGACTACATGGACCGGGCCTTCGCCGATGCCAAACAGTACGGAATGTCGCAAAAGCCGATTGTGGAAATCCTGATCCCCTCGACGGTGGACGGCAGTTTGGCGCCGCCGGGCCGGCACGTCGCCAGCCTCTTTTGCCAGCAATTTGCCCCGCAATTGCCGGACGGCAGGACCTGGGATGATCTGCGTGAAGCCGCGGCCGATCGCATTATCGATACCGTCGATGGCTATGCGCCGAATTTCAAAGCCTCGATCATCGCCCGGGAGATTCATTCGCCGCTCGATTTGGAGCGCAAGTTCGGCTTGATCGGCGGCGATATCATGCATGGCGCCATGTCGCTCGACCAACTGTGGTCGGCACGGCCACTCCTGGGCTATGGCGCCTATCGCGGGCCGCTCAAGGGCCTCTATATGTGCGGCGCCGGAACCCATCCCGGCGGCGGCGTCACGGGTGCGCCCGGTCACAATGCGGCGCATCAGATCCTCGCCGACCGTTCGCTTTCTGCCCGGTTGACAGGCTGGCTGTTCGGCTAGCCTATTCCAGAACAAATTTCTGAAGCGTCTTGCCGTTGCCCAGCACGGGAGTGCCGGGCTGCGGGAAGCCGACATCGCCCGTATAGTAATTGCCGCGTGAATCCAGGCCCGCCTGGTGCACGGTGTGCAGGTAACCCTCGGCGAAGTGCGATATCTCGCGTCCGGTCTGGCGATCGAGAACCCAGACACGCTGGTTGACGCCATCGCCGACCAGCAAATATTTCTGCTGCGGATCGCGCGAAAAATTGACGATCCATACCGAGCCATAGCCGCGCGTTTCCCGGTGCACCAGGAATTCCTTCACAAACTTGACTTGCTTGGTGAAAATCTGAATCCTGTCATTGCGCCGGTCGCAGACATAGACATAACCATCCACCGAAATCCGCACGCAATGAACCGGCGTGCGGAAATGGTCCGCCGGCGGTTCGCCGGGAACATAAGCGGGTCCTTCAGGCACATAGTTGGGAGTGGGCGGCGGCTCCGGCGCGTTGACGATCTTGTCCAGCGGTATGCCATAGGCGCCCCAGCCGCGCTTGAATGTTCCGCTGTCGGAATCATAAACCACGATCCGGTTGTTCAGATAGCCGTCGGCGATATAGACCTCGTGCGCCGCATCATCCACGGCAATGCCGGCAGGTTGTCCCAGCATGCCGGTATCCTGATTGTTGCGCGGCGCCTTGGTGGGATGGCCGATCTCAAGCAGCAATTTTCCGTCGGAGGAGAATTTGAGTATCTGGCGGTCGCCGGGGGCATTGCCGCCGATCCACACATTGCCGCCCGCGTCGCGCCAAAGCGCATGTTCGGATCTCGGCCAGTCCGGCACATAACCCTGTCCGCCCCAGGACCGGAGGATATTGCCCTCGGTATCGAATTCCAGAACCGATGGCATCTGCTCGGCGGGAGCAAGCTCTCGCTTGGCGCCGCCTTCCTCCAGCGTATAGGGCAGGGGCCGCTGCAGCACCCAGATGTGATCATTGGGATCGACGAACAGTCCGCCGATCTGGCCGATGACCCAGCGATTGGGAAACGGTTTGGGCCAGGAGGGATCATTCTTATAGTGCGGGGTGTTCTTGTCTGGGCTCTGGGCGACCGCGTTACCGGCGCAAGCGGCCATCAAGACGACTGCAAACAGCTTGGTTTTTTGTTTCAGCACGTTCTGGCGCGCCCTTTTGGCCCTTGCCGGGCAGACGCAATCCTAGCTTAATTGGCACTGCCAGGGCAGGGGCCGGGTTGATTGGCAGGATAGATTTGCAGGCGCTTCCATGTCGATAGAACCGAAAGATTTTGGCCGTGGTCCCCGTCCGTCCCGCAATGTCTTTGGGGAACCGCTCCAGGCATGCTCCATGGCGCCTCGAACCGGTTTCTTTCGCAACGGATGTTGCGACACCTCCGCGCAAGATGTCGGCAGTCACACCGTATGCGTCGAGGTGACGGAGGAGTTCCTGCAGTTTTCGAAAATGCGGGGAAACGACCTGTCGACGCCCTTGCCCGATTACGGTTTTCCGGGCCTGAAGCCCAAAGACCGCTGGTGCCTTTGCGCGCCGCGCTGGCAGGAAGCCTTGGAAGCCAATTGCGCGCCCCGGGTTATCTTGCGCGCCACCCATATGGGCGCGCTGGATTACTGCTCCCTGGCTGATCTGAAAAAATACGCGATCGATTTGGCCTAGCCGCCGGCAGAAAGCAAAACGGCGTCAGCGATCCGGCAATGGGATCGGCGTGAGACTTACCGGGCTCTCTTTTTTGTCTTGGGTGGGGCGGCATCGAAGCTGATCGTCTTCTGCACGTCCGCCGTTGTGCCGAATTCCTTTGTCCCGGCGGGAAAGCCATTGGCCTTGAGAAGATAGGCGACAATGGCGGCATTGGCGGTCGGCCCCAGCGAGCCGGGCCGGTCCAGCGGCATGGAAGTGCTGACATAGTCGAACATCACATCCATGGTCGTGCCCGCCCAATAGGGAATGAAGCGGCCGATCAGCGGCGGCGTCTCGAAGGTGCCGGCCAAATTGGCGCCATGGCAGCGGCCGCAGCTCTGCTGATAGAAGGTCTGACCGCGGCTGGCCTGCTCTTCGGTATAGGCGCCATCCCAAACCGATTGGCGCGGCTGTGCCTGGGCGCCCAGCGCCATCGCCATAAAAATCATCAAAGCCGGAACGATTCTGTATCGCATCTTTTTGTCGCCTTTACACGGGGCCCGCGGGAAAACGGGAATAAAGCTCTTCGATCACCCGGACCGCCCGTTCGGATTCGGCGCGGTTGGGGGATTCATCGCTATTGTTGTAGCCCTTCATGTCGCCATGTTCGAGCGCGATCACCATGACGCCGTCGCTCTTGGACAGGACCTGGACGCTGCGATAGGTCAGGCCGTATTGGACTTCCGGCTGCGGAATCAGCCATCCGGTCTGGCCCCGCACCGGCATCATGGCTTTGTCCTTCCACCAGTCGCGCGCGGCAAAGCCGGGGCAATTGATCACCACCTTCTCCGGAAGATGCGCCAATTCGGACGGAGAATGAAAGTCGCGCATCACGATCTTGCCGCCGGCGGCGAAAAACTGGCTGGTCAGGATGTGGCCGTATTCCGTGAAATTGAAGAGCAGGCTGGTGGCGCGCCGCACATATTTGGCGGGAAACGGATTGACGTCATCCGGCAAGGGCTGGGTGCGTGGCGTCAGATCCCGGATGCGTTCATCGTAATGGGCAAAGTCGGCATTTCTGACGGGGGCGCCGGTCCAAGTCGGCGGCGGCAAGGGTGGCAGATCGGGATTGGGTGGCGCGGCCTGTCCCTCGGGCAGATCGGACAAATAATAGTGATCAAAAAAGGTGATCGGATTGCCCCGCATGCCGACATAGGGACGCAGGTTTTTCCACGACATGCGCGCCATCTGTTCCCAGGTCTCGCCGAAATTGGTGGGTGCTTCCGATTCCAAGGCGATGCGCGAACTCGGCGTCCAGGCGCCATTGGCGCGCACCGAACGGGTGCGCGGCAGGAGCTCGCGGGTATAGATGGTGACCTGGGCGCCCGCCCGCTGCGCGGTGATGGCGGAGGTGAGGCCGATAATGCCGCTGCCGACCACGGCGATCTGGCGCGGGCTGGTGGACATGGCTTTTTGCACCGCCATATCGGCCGAGCCCCAGGACAGCGACCAGCCGCTGCCGCCATGGCCGTAATTGTGGACGATCATCGCATCGCCGATATGCTCGACATCCAGATTGGGGCCCTTGGTGCGGAACGGCCTGAGGCAGACCTTGATGTCGAAAATCCGGTCGGTATGGGCGCGGATCGGCGCCAGCAACGGTGGCCGGTCCATCCATTGTGTCGAGGGCGGTTTGATGGGGGCCGGAGCAGGGGCAGGCGGCGTGGCGGCACAGCCGCCCAGACCATTTCCCAGGCCCAGAACGCCGCCCAGTGCTAGGGAGTTTTTCAACAGATGCCGACGATCCATCAGCCCGCCCCGTCCATGCCTTCCGAGTCATAACAGACAAGGCGGCTGCCGTCGCGGGCTTTTGGCCGCATCCATTATGCGATAATTTGGCCCGCCAAATTGCCGGAGACAACAATGCCGCCCAAGCTGAAACATGCCGAATTCCGCGGGCGTATCGGTACCGCGAGAACCACGGTCACGCCCCCCATCGGCATCTATTCGCGCACCTGGGGCAGCGCCAAGCATGATGTGGCGGAAGGGGTGCATCGCCCGGCGGTGGCGAGTTGCCTGGTGTTTCAGAGCGGCGGCAGCGAACTGGTCTTCATCACCATGGATTCCTGCTGCGCCGATGATGGCGAGGTCGCCGCCATCCGGGCCGCGATCCTGAAGCGCTTTGGGCTGAAGCCCGAACAGCTGATGCTGCATCCGTCCCATTCCCACAGCCTGCCGGTCCTGACCCGGCGCACCGGCGACCGCCCCGGCGGGGAGCTGCTCACCGCCTATCTGGATGGGCTTGCGCCCATCTGTATCGAGCTTGTCGAACAGGCGCGCGCAAACCTGGCGGAAGGCGTGGTGAGCTGGGCCTATGGCCGCTGCGGCCTGGCCTTCAACCGCGATGCGGTGGATCCGGCAAGCGGGCGCGATATTTGCGGCTTGAACCTCACCGAAAAGGCCGACGACACGGTCCTGGTGGGGCGGATCACCGATCAGAACGGCAAGATCAGGGCCACCATCGTCAATTATGCCTGCCATCCCGTCTCCATGGGCGGCGGCAACCGGCTGCTGTCGCCCGACTATATCGGGGCGATGCGCGAAGTGGTGGAGCGCGATACGGGCGGGGCGATGTGCGTCTTTATGCATGGCGCGTCCGGCGATCTCACCCCGCGGCGCAGTTATGAGGCCAAAACCGAAGTCGCCGACCAGAATGGGCGGGAGCTGGGCTATGCCGCGCTTTCGGTTTTGAGCGGCATGTTTCCGCCCGGCCAGGAGCTCGCCTATCAGGGCATCGAGGAATCCGGCACGCCGCTGGGAATCTGGCGGCTTACGCCCCGCGCCGATGTCAGCACCCAATTGTCGGGCCGGTTTTTGACCACGCAATTCCCGCTGCTGCCTTTCCCCTCGCGGGAGGAATTGGAAGCACAGTTGGCCAGCGCCACCGAACGCTTTGCCATCGAGCGGCTGGAGCGCAGCCTGGCGCGCCGCGCCCAGGTCGGCGACGGGCCAAACAGCGATTTTCATTTCACCGTGTGGCGCTTGGGAGAAGCCTTTCTGGTCTCGACTCCGGCGGAATGCTACAGCCAGTTCCAGATCGATCTGAGGCGTCAATTTCCCGACACCACCGTCGCGGTTCTCAATCTGTCGGATGGCACCACGACCTATCTGCCCAAACCCGAAAGCTTCGGGCGCGACGTGTATCAGGCGCGGATCGCCTTTTACAAACCGGACGCCCTGGCGCGGGTCACCGAGATGGCGTCCGGGGCGATCCAGGAGATGCGCTGAGCATTCGCCCGACGGCCAGCACGATCATCGCGGCCATTAGCTGCGCGCCGGCCAGCGCCACGAATGCGAGGCCAAAGCCGCCCGTCCAGCTTTTCAGCGCTGCGACAATATTGGGGCCGAAAAATCCGCCCAATGTGCCGATGGTATTGACCAGCGCCAGCCCGCTGGCGCCGGCAGCGCCGCGCGCGAAGGAGGAAAGCAGGCTTTGGGACGGGCCGATTCCGGCCAGGCCGAACGCCATCCCGAGCGAGAGAGCGGCCAGAACCACCAGATAATTGGTGCTGAAGCCGGCAACGGCCAGCGCCGCCGCTGCCGCCAGCATGGTGAGGGCGGTATCCCAGACCCGTTTGTTCCGCGCATCGCTCAAGCGGCCCCAGGCGATCATCGCGATCATGCTCACCACATAGGGCAGGGCAGCGACAAAACCGGTGGCGCGGTTGGAGAATCCCATCGCCTGAATGATCTGCGGCAGCCACAGATTGATTCCATACAGCGCAATGGCCGAGCACAGGCCGGCAAGGCCAAATAATATCAAGCGCGGATCCAGCAGCACCTGGTGCACGCTGCGATCCGGCGGCGCCTCGATGGTCAGGCTCGCGGCGATGGTGTTTTTCTCCGCCTCGTTCAGCCACCGCGCCTGAGAAGGATTGTCCGGCAGGATGGCGAAGACGACAAAAGCCAGCAGGGCGGCGGGCAGTCCCTGGATCAGGAACAGCCACTGCCAGCCATGCAGACCGGCAATTCCGTCCATGCCGAGAAGCAAGCCGGAGAGCGGTCCGCTGACGATCCCGGCAATGGGAATGGCGCTGCAGAAGATGGCGATGAAGCGGCCGCGATAGGCCGGGGGAAACCACAAGGTCAAATAGAAGATCATGCTGGGGGTGAAGCCGCCCTCGGCCACGCCCAGTGCAAAACGCAGCAGATAGAAGCTGGTGGGCCCTTGCATGAAGGCATTGCCGGCGGAAATCAGGCCCCAGGCCAGCATGACGCAGAAAATCACCCGCCGCGCGCCGACCCGCGCCAGAAGGATGGCGGTGGGAATCTGGAAAGTGAGAAAGCCCAGGAAGAATATGCCCGCGCCAAATCCGTAGATGGCGGGCGAGAAGCCCATATCGCGATTCATGGTGAGGGCGGCAAAGCCGACATTCGACCGGTCGATGAAGCCCACGACATAGAGCAGCATGACGAACGGGATCAGCCGCCAGGCGCATTTCGCGAATATTTTGTCAGGCTCAGCCACGCAGGTCCCCAGCCCAGGCGGCGCCATTCAGGCATGGCTATGGCACATTGGCAATCGCGTGTTCTCTAGAAGGGCTGTTCGCCCCGATAATTTCCGGCCTCGGCATAGCGGCAGACGAGGACGTCCTCGCTGGCGCCGGCGGCTTGCGCGCAACCCACTTGCCTGGTGGCGCGCCAGACTATCTGCGTGTAATGGCCGATATCTTCGACTTTGCCGGTGATGCTGTTGTCGGGAAACAGGCCGGGACGGAAGTATTTCTTCTCCCGGATCCAGGCATCGACCATGGCTTCGGGGGCGAAATAGCCTTTTGAGCCGGCCCACAGATTTTCGCCTTCGGGCGCGGAGCGATTTTCCGGAGCGTGTTCGAAGCGCCCCGTCGCCGCCAGATGGTCGGCCCATTGCTGCGCCGATTGGGCGAGCGCCTGATTCCAAAGCAGCGGCTCTAGGCCCAGCGCCAAGCGTTCCTGATTGTGGGCCGCCAGGACTCGGTCATCGAAACTCATGAGCGGCATTGTGCCCATGACAAAAGGCGCGGTGAAAATCACCGCGCACGCCATCATCCGCTTTTTCCAGCGGCCCGGTATCATGGGGCAAGAAGCTTCTGCATTGCCGCAGAAGTCTTGTTTTGCCGGGGTTTAGATGGGGTGGAGAGATCTGGTTAGAGGATGTGCAACGACATCATTCGAATTTTATGGAATGCGGAAAAGCCCTGAATTTCTAGGCTTTTTTGGCTCCCGGCAGCACCGGAACGATCAAGACCGGATCGCCTTTTTTTGCCGCGCCGAACAGCAGGCGCGCGAACTGTGTTGGAACTCCGATGCAGCCATGGGTGGCCCAACCTTCGCGGACGTTGCTGCCATGGATTGCCACGCCGTCGCTGGTCAAGCGCAGCATGTACGGCATCGGTGCGTCGTAAGTTCGCGAATGGTAGTCTTGATTTTTTTCCAGAATGGCGAAGCTTCCGGTGGGCGTCGCCTTGCCGTCGCTGCCATACAGAATAACGGCGGAACCGATTTCATGGCCGCCGCGGAACACCGAAAGCAATTGCCTGGCGAGATCGACGCGGACCCATAGCGGACCATTGGGAATGCGATCCTCGTTCCAGACGAAGTCGCCGAACCGCATGCGTTTGGTTATGTTGAGAACGCTCCGTACGATTTCCGACCGGCCATCAGGCAAGGCGAGCCGCGGATAGTCGTTCGGCGAATACCAGATACGGGCTCCCGCAGGTGTTTTGTGCGCGGGCGCCGCCAGGGCGCCCGGCGCAGCGGCAAGGCACACCGCAAGCAGAAGATGCCGGAAGTATGAGGCCATTATCGCGGCCGGCGCGCCGCGCGCAGACGCTTCGCTGCGCCCATGGTGAGTAGGCCCAGAAGCATCATTGTCCAGGTCGCGGGTTCGGGAATGGGCAGAGGCGGCGTTTCCGGCGGCCCGCCTGGAGGGGGATCACCCGGGGGCGGTCCACCTGGGGGCGTTCCGCCTGGCGGTGTGCCGCCCGGTGGCGTTCCTTCCGGCGGAGTTCCTCCCGGCGGCATGCCACGGGGCGGTGCGCCCGGAGGCGGGCCCGGAAACAGGAAAGGCGTGCCGGAAAAAGGCGGTCCGGAGGCGGGCGTGACGCCGACCGGCGGCGCGCCTGAGCTTGATTCAAACAGCGGCGGTGCGGCGGTGAAATCGGGATTGTCCGCCGCCGGCGGCAGATCACCGGCTTGCGGCCGATCCCGTATGGTGGACAGCACGCGTTCATGCGGTCCGCCTTTTTTGCTCGCAAGCAGCGCGCCGGGACGGCGTTCGCCAGGCGAGCGGTCGCCAAAAAGCGAAAGCGGGTCCTTCAATGCAGCGATGATTTTTTCTCGGCTTACTCTGCTGACGGCTTCGCGCCCCTGTCCCACCGCCAAGACAAGCGCTCCGATCACCAAGGGCGTGAGCAGAAGCGCACGTTTGCGTCTGGTGCTGCGCCGCGCAGCTAGAAGATGAAACCTGGCTGGGCCATCTGTGCGCCGGATCAGGGACGTGGTGCGCAACAAACCGGTGCCGAAAATGTTCCCCACTCCATTGGAAGCGCTAAACGCGGACGTAGAACACACTGGTTAATGCGAGCATGTGGCATGGATAAGACCCGCATGGCTATTAGGATTTTTACCAACCACCTGAAATTTTTCATGACATGCGCGCGCGTGCGCGCGATGCGATGAAATGCTGGTCTTCCCGCCGTTTTTTTGGCCAATGGAACCGCAGCCGAAGACGGAGAAGAGTTCCAAATACAACCAATCTCGCATGCACTGTCTCATCATTCGACCTGTCGTTGAATGATGGAACTTTTATCGAGCGGCAATGCGGATGAATTGGGGCGTAAATGCGCCTGAAAACGTCATCTCTGAGGCGCTGGCGCGGCGCCGGCGCGAATCAGCCTTACGGCTTTTTGGATTTCGCCAGCCTCGGCGCATTCACCGCCGGCGTATCTTCCAGCGCGAGTTGGATCAACTCGCTCATGCGTTTGCGGGCGCGCTGCGGATCCTTGGCGGCGATCGCGTCCAGCACCTTTGCATGATCCGGGATCGGATCGCGCCGCAGCGGGCGCAGGCGCTGCTTGAAAATCGTGGTGACCACGACGGCGGCGTTCATCCCGGTCGTCAGGGAAATGATGTAAGGGTTGTGGCCCGCCTCCAGCAGGGTGCTGTGAAACTCCTTGTCCGCGTCGCGGCCCGCCTCCGTCGCCAATGTGTGGCGCGCCATCGCGTCCAGCGCTTGGCGCATGCGCCTCAGCTGCGTCTCGCTGCGCCGGATGGCGGCGAGCGCGGCGGCATGGGACTCCACGATGTCGCGAAGCTCGAACAGGTTCTTGAGCATCACCCAGTCGGGTTCGTTGGCAAAAGTCCATCCCACCACGTCGGGATCCAGCAGATGCCAATTCTTCTCTTCGCTGACCTTGGTTCCGACCTTGGGCCGGGATTCGACAAGGCCTTTCGCCGCCAATATCCGCAATGCTTCACGGTAGGCTGTGCGCGAAACCGCCAGCTTCGCGCTGGAATCGATTTCCCCCGTCAGAATCTGGCCCGGCTTGAGCCGCCCCGAAACAATGCCGATGCCGATGTCTCGTGCGATGGTGCCATGCAGGCGCAAGGGGCTGCCTGTTTTGCTCCGCTTCAGTTGACGCAATCCAGCCACCAAGTCCGCCCGTGTTCAAACCGTCGCTTGCGACTATAGCGGTGGCGCATGGGGGCACAATCGGAGATAGGCTATCTGCGGCGCCAACGCCTCGGAAAAGGCCCGCCGGTAATGGGCTGGCCCGGCTTGATTTTCCCAACCTGACAACAAGCTGACAATCACCTGGCAATAACCTGACGACTTTGCAAACCGCTTCCGCCATGCTCATGCTTATCCAAAAGATGCGCCGAGAGGTTCTTATGAAATTTCCGATTATGGTCCTGGCCGGAATGGCCGCTGTTTTTGCCACCGCGGCCAAGGCCGATGAAGGCATGTGGACCTTCGACAATTTTCCTGTCGCGGCGGTGAACGCGAAATATGGCACGGCGATCGACCAGGCTTGGTTGACGCGGGTGCGCGGCGCGGCGGTGCGGCTTTCCTCGGGCTGTTCGGCATCACTGGTCTCGGGCCGCGGACTGGTTCTCACCAATCATCACTGCGTGCGCGACTGCGCCCAGAATCTTTCGACTCCCCAGACGGATTACGTCAAGGACGGTTTTTCGGCGCCGCGCCGCGAGGATGAAAAGCTGTGTCCGGGCATGCAGGCCGAAATCCTCACCACCATTTCGGACGTCACCGCCAAGATCACAAACGCGGCTGCCGGCAAGACCGGCCAGGATTTCGTCCGGGCCCGCGACGCCGAGATCGCGGCAGTGGAGAAGGAAGGCTGCACCGGCCGCCAGGATCTGTACCGCTGCCAGGTGATCACGCTCTACCAGGGCGGCCAGTACAAGCTTTATGTCTTCCGCAAATATTCCGACGTGCGGCTTGTGGTGGCGCCGGAACTGCAAACCGCCTTCTTCGGCGGCGATCCCGACAATTTCAACTTTCCCCGCTACGACTTGGATTTTTCCTTTGTGCGTCTCTATGAGAAGGGCGCGCCCATCGCCAGTCCCGATCACCTGCAATGGAGTGTCGATGCGCCCAAGGACGGCGAACCGGTTTTTGTCGCCGGCAATCCCGGCAGCACCCAGCGGCTGTTGACCGCGGAGCAGCTGGAGACTCTGCGCGACCTTTCCCTGCCGCGCACCTTGCTGCTTTTTTCGGAAATACGCGGGCGCCTGATCCGCTTCAGCGCCGAAAGCGCCGAGCATGCCCGCATCGGCGACGACCGGCTGTTCGGCATCGAAAACAGTTTCAAGGCCTTCAGCGGCCAGTGGAAGGCCTTGGTCGATCCGGCGCTGATTTCCGCCAAGCGCCAGAGCGACCGGCAATTGCGCGATGCGGTGGCCAAGAATTCCGCGCTGGCCCAGGAGATCGGCGATCCCTGGGGCGATATTGCGCGGGCGCAGTTATCTTTGAAGGCCTTGTACAGCGCCTATAGTTTCCAGGAGACGCGCGGTGGGTTCGGTTCGGACCTGTTTGGCTATGCCCGCGCGCTGGTGCGCGCCGCCGAAGAAAAAGCCAAGCCCAATGGCGATCGCCTGCCGGAATATACCGACAGCCGGTTGCCCCTTTTGGGAAAGCGCCTGCTGGATGCGGCGCCGGTCTATCCGGAGCTGGAACAGTTGATGCTGGAATTCTGGCTGTCCAAGCTGCGCGAATATCTCACCGCCGACGCGCCGGGGACCAAGACATTCCTGGGCAAGGATTCGCCCGAAACCCTGTCGGCGCGCCTGGCCCAGTCCAAGCTTTCAGATCCGGCGCTGCGCCGCAAGCTGTGGGAAGGCGGGATGGCCGCCATCAAGGCGTCGGACGATCCGATGATCCGCTTTGTGCTGGCCACCGATGCCGCCAGCCGCGCCGTGCGCAAGGACTATGAGAGCCGCGTCAGCGGACCGATCGACCAGGCGGCGCAGAAACTGGCCAAGGCGCGCTTTGCCATCTATGGCGCCAATACCTATCCCGACGCGACTTTCTCGCTCAGGCTGTCCTACGGAAAGGTCGGCGGCTGGAGCGACAATGGCGCCACGGTCGGCGCTTTCACCCGTTTCGGCGGCCTGTGGGAACGCGCCACCGGCCAGTTCCCCTACAATCTTGCTCCGCGCTGGGAGCAGGCACAGGGCAAGGTCGATCCCAATACGGTTTTCGATTTCGTCAGCGACAATGACATTGTCGGCGGCAATTCCGGCTCACCGGTGATCAACGCACGCGGCCAGGTGGTCGGCGCGGCCTTTGACGGCAATATCGACAGTTTGGGCGGGTCCTTCGGCTTCGACCCCAAGGTGAACCGCACGGTTTCGGTTTCCACCGCGGCGATTACCGAAGCCTTGCGCAAAATCTATGACAATAACGCGGTGGTCGCAGAACTGACTCAGAAATAGACGAGCTTCAGTTCTGTTTCATCAGTGTGCGAAGGTGCGCGGCGGCCGAGCCCGCCAGCGCCTTCAAGTCGTAACCGCCTTCCAGCACCGAGACGAGCTTGCCGCCACAGTGGCGTGCGGCGCATTCCATCAGCCGCGCCGTGACCCAGGCAAAGTCCGCTTCTTCCAATTCCAATCCGGCCAGCGGATCGGCGCGGTGGGCGTCGAAACCCGCCGAGACCAGCAGCAGTTCGGGCGCGAAAGCATCCAATGCGGGAAGAATGCGCGTCTCAAAGGCGCGGCGAAACACGCGGCCATCCGAACCGGCGGCCAGCGGCGCATTGACCACATTGCCCAAACCGGTCTCGCTGGCGGCTCCGGTGCCGGGATAGAGCGGATATTGATGGCTGGAGGCGAAAAACAGGCTCGGATCGCTCTCTGCCACCGTCTGGGTGCCATTGCCGTGATGGACATCGAAATCCACGATCGCCACGCGTTTCGCACCATGAATAGCTTGGGCATGCCGCGCCGCGATGGCGATGGAATTGAACAGGCAGAAACCCATCGCATGGGTGGGTTCGGCGTGATGGCCCGGCGGCCGCACAGCGCAAAAAGCATTGTCGGCCGTTCCCGCCATCACGGCATCGACAGCCGCTGTGACCGCGCCGACCGCCCTGAGCGCCGCATTGCCCGAGCCGGGCGAAAGGATGGTGTCGGCGTCCAGCGCCGCATGTCCTGTCGCGGGCACCGCGGCCAAGATGGCGCCGGCAAAACCGGCATCGTGTACTCGGGCGATGTCGGCCTCGCGGCCCAAAGGCGCGTCCTGCTGGATGACAGCGGCGAATTCCGGCTCGCGGAAAATATCCAATATGGCGGACAGGCGGGCGGGTGCTTCGGGATGGCCCCGGCCGGGATCGTGCGCGATGCAATCGGGATGGGTTACCAGCAAGGTCGGCATCGCGGCATCATAGTCCGTGCATTTCCTGCCGCAACGCTGCTAGTTTTGACGCGACGCGACAGGGTTTGTCCCCCATGCGAAAGTTGTTGGCTCTTGCCGGTCTTTTTGCGGTTTCGCCGGCGTTGGCGCAGACGCCATCGCTGCCCGATGGCCCCGCCAAACAGACCGTGGAGACGGTCTGCGCGACCTGCCATGCGCTCACCCAGGTGACGGGAGCGGGCCACAGTCCCGAGGACTGGGACGCTGTCGTGCGCAAGATGATGAATGCGGGGGCTCAGATCCCGCCGGAACAGGTCTCCGCCGTCATCGATTATCTGGCGAAGAATTTTCCGCCCAAGACATTGCCGCCTTGATCAGGCCATCGCCGGCGCCAGCGCCACCATCAAAAGCATGGCGGGCACGGCATAGACATATTTGCCGCGATTGAGCAGCAGAACCACGGTGACGAACAGGATCATCGCGCCCAGCACGCCGCCCCAGATGCGGGTTTGCGGGAGAAACAGGAACAGGGCGGCGAAGCCTTGCGCGGTTCCGGCGACATAGAAGAAGCCGCGCGGGAATTCCCAGCGGGCATAGGCCCGGCGCAGGAAGTCCGGTGCCATCAGGTTCAATGCCGCCGCCAAGCCGAACATGGCAGCCAAGGTCAGAGCCAGAGTGTTGGCAATCTCAGACATGGTGATGCACTTTCTCGGTACGGGTCACGCGCTTTTCCACCGCGCGCAGCAGGACGTAAAAGACCGGGGTGAGGAACAGGCCGAAGAAGGTGACGCCCAACATGCCGAAGAACACCGCGATGCCCATGGCGTGACGCATTTCCGCGCCCGCCCCGGACGACAAGACCAGCGGCACCACGCCCATGATGAAGGCGAAGCTGGTCATCAGGATGGGACGCAGCCGCAGCCGGGCGGCCTGGATAGCGGCCTTCAGCGTGGTTTCGCCGCCCAATTCCAATTCACGGGCGAATTCCACGATCAGGATGGCGTTTTTGCAGGCCAGCCCGATCAGCACAAACAGGCCGATCTGGGTGAAGATATTGTTGTCGCCGCCGGTCAGCCAGACGCCGGTGATGGCGCTGAACAGGCACATCGGCACGATCAGGATGATCGCCAGCGGCAGGAACAGGCTTTCATACTGGGCCGCCAGCACCAGGAAAACCAGCAAGACGCAAAGCGGAAACACCAGCAGCGCGGTGTTGCCCGCCAGGATCTGCTGATAGGTCAGATCGGTCCATTCATAGCGCATGCCCTGAGGCAGGGTTTCGTCCAGGATCTTGGTGATCGCGGCCTGCGCCTGGCCGGTGGAATAACCGGGGGCCGGCCCGCCATTGAGGTCGGCGGCGCGAAAGCCGTTATAGCGCATGGCGGCGTCGGGGCCGGTGGTCTCGCTGACATTCACCACGGCGCCCAACGGCACCATCTCGCCGGCACTGTTGCGCAGCTTGAGCTGGGCGATGTCTTGCGGGCTTGAGCGAAACCGCGTGTCGGCCTGGGCGATCACCTGATAGGTGCGGCCGAAACGGTTGAAGTCGTTGACATAGATAGAGCCCAGATAGGTCTGCATAGTGTCGAACACGCCTTGCACATCCACACCCAATTGTTGCGCCTTGGTGCGGTCGAGATGGGCGAAGAGCTGCGGCACGCCGATGGAGAAGTTGGAAAACACGCCTTGCAGCGCCGGCTCCTTCGCGGCCTTCATTTGGATCTGCTGCATCACCTTGGCCAGTGCGGCGTCGCCCTGATCGGTGCGGTCCTCGACCTGCAGCTTGAAGCCGCCGATGGTGCCAAGGCCCTGTACCGGCGGGGGCGGGAAGATGGCGATGATGGCGCTGTTGATGCCGGAGAATTGACCTTGCAGCCGCTGGGCCACCGCCATGCCGGAATCCGCAGCTCCGCGCTGGTCGAACGGTTTCAGGGTGGCGAACACGATCCCGGCGGACGGGCTGTTGATGAAGCCGTTGATCGAAAGGCCGGGAAAGGCGACGGCGCCTTCGACGGCCGGGTCCTTGAGCGCGATCTCGGTCATCTGGCGGATCACCGTCTCGGTCCGGTCCAGGGTGGCGCCTTGCGGCAATTGCGCGAAGCTCACCAGATATTGCTTGTCCTGGATCGGCACGAAGCCGGGCGGCACCAGGCGGAACAGGAAGAAGGTGGCCAGCAGCAGCGCGCCGTAAAGGGCCAGCGCGCCGGACTTGCGGACCAGAATGCCGCCCAGCCGGTTGCCGTATTTCTCCGATCCGGTGTGGAAAAGACGGTTGAACGCCTTGAAGAAGCCGCCCAGCGTCCGGTCCATGATCCTGGCGAGGCGGTCCTTGGGCGCATCATGGCTCTTCAGCAGCAAGGCAGCCAGCGCCGGCGACAAGGTCAGGGAGTTGAAAGCCGAAATAAGCGTCGAGAAGGCGATGGTCAAAGCGAATTGGCGGTAGAACTCACCGGTCAGGCCGCTGATGAAGGCGATGGGCACGAACACCGCGCACAGCACCAGGGCGATGGCGATGATCGGTCCGGTGACTTCCGACATTGCTTTCAAGGTGGCGTCGCGGGGTGAAAGGCCCGCCTCGATATTGCGCTCGACATTCTCCACCACCACGATGGCGTCATCGACCACGATGCCGATCGCCAGCACCAGGCCGAACAGCGACAGATTGTTGATCGAGAAGCCGACCGCCAGCATGGCGGCAAAGGTGCCGACGATGGAGACCGGCACCGCCAGAAGCGGAATGATCGAGGCCCGCCAGGTCTGCAGGAACAGGATTACCACCAGCACCACCAGCAGGACCGCTTCCAGCAGGGTGTGAACCACCGCCTTGATCGAATCCCGCACAAAAACCGTGGGGTCGTAGACGATGGAATAGTCCAGCCCTTGCGGGAAATTCTTCTTCAGCTCCTCCATGGTGGCGCGCACATTGTCGCTGATCTGGATGGCGTTGGAGCCGGGCGATTGAAAGATGGGAATGGCGACGGCGTCGCCATTGTTGAGCAGGGACCTCAGGCCATACTGCGAGGCGTCGATTTCCACCCGCGCCACATCGCCCAGCCGCGTCACCACGCCGCCTTCATTCTTGATCACGATCTGGCGGAACTGCTCGGGATCGCTGAGGCGGCCTTCGACATTGATCGGCAGCTGCAGCTGGCTTTTGGTGCCATAGGGCGGGCCGTTGATCACACCGGCCGCGACTTGGACATTCTGCTTGCGCACCGCCGCCACCACCTCATTGGCGGTCAGGCCCAGTTCGGCGATCTTTTGCGGATCAAGCCACAACCGCATGGCATAATCGCCGCTGCCGAACAGTTGCACATTGCCGACGCCTTCGATCTTGGCCAATTGGTCCTTGACGTTCAGCACCGCGTAATTGCGCAGATACAGCATGTTGTAGCGCCCGCTGGGCGATTTGAGGTGCACCACCATGGTCAGGTCGGGCGAGCTTTTGACCGTGGTGACGCCCAAAGCGCGGGTGACTTCGGGCAGGCGGGGCAGCGCCTGGTTGACGCGGTTCTGCACCAATTGGGTGGCGAGGTCGGGATCGCTGCCCAGCTTGAAGGTGACGGTGAGGGTGAGGGTGCCGTCGCTGGCCGCCGAGGAGCCCATATAGAGCATGTTCTCGGTGCCGTTGATCTGTTCCTCCAGCGGCGTCGCCACGGTATCGGCGATGGTCTGGGGATTGGCGCCGGGGAAGCGCGCCGTCACCACCACCGACGGCGGCACGACCTCGGGATATTCCGAAATCGGCAACTGAGGCATGGCGATCAAGCCGGCCAGGAAGATGATGACCGAGATCACCCCGGCAAAGATCGGCCGGTCGATGAAGAATTTGGACAGGTTCATTGTGCGCCCCTCGGCGGCGTTTGGTTAGTTGCGCGCCGCTTGCACGCCGTGCGGCGCCACCGGTGCGCCGGGCGCCAGTTTTTGAAGTCCATCCAGGATCACGCGGTCGCCGGATTTGAGGCCGGAAGTCACGACACGGCTGCCGTCAACCGCGGAGCCCAAAGCCACTTCGCGATACTCCGCTCTGTCGCCCTGGCCGACCACGAAAACAAAGCGCTTGCTTTGGTCGTTGCCGATCGCGGTTTCCGGCACCAGCAGCGCATTGGCCTGGGTCCCGCCGCCCATCCTGACCGAGACGAACATGCCGGGCACCAGCGAGCCGTCCTGGTTGGCGAAGCGGGCGCGGGCGCGGATGGTGCCCGAGCCGGCATTGATGTGGTTGTCGAAGCTCTGGATGACGCCTTGATAGGCCTGGGCCTGGCTGTCGCCCCGCACCGTCAATTCAATCGGAATCGGTTGATCCTTGGCCTGGCCGCGCACGCTGCCCAGATAGGTCTGCTCGTCGACCTCAAAATCGGCATAGACGCCATTGCCCGAAACAATGGAGGCCAGAAGCTGCGGCGCGGCGGTGGGCGAACCCACCAGATTGCCCACCGTGATCTCGGCGCGGCTGATGCGGCCCGAAATCGGCGCCTTGACGAAGGCGCGGTCCACATCCACCTGCGCCGCGGCCAGCGCGGCCTCGGCCGATTTCACCGCCGCCTGGGCGACGCTGTCGGCGGTGACCCGCTGATCGTAGGATTCTTGCGCCAGCGCCTGGGCTTTGATCAGCCGCTCGCCACGGTCGTGCTCGATTTTGGCAAGCCGGGCATTGTTGACCGCGCTGGCCAGATCGCCTGCGGCCTTGGCGGCGGCGGCTTGATAGGGGCGCGGATCGATCACAAACAGGATGTCGCCCGCCTTTACGTCCTGCCCGTCCTTGAAACGGATCTCGGCGATACGGCCGGCGACCTGGGGGCGGATTTCGGCATAATCCACGGCCTGAACTCGGCCGGAGAATTCGGCGAAGGGTTTGACCGTCTGGGGCTTGACGGTCTGGACCGTCACCGGACTGGCCGCCGGGGCTGGCGGCTGTGGCGCCGACTTGGCGCTGGCATGGTAAATCCCGTAGCCGCCGGCCAGCAGCAGAAACAAGGCCGCGCCGGTCAACTGGCGGCGCAGCTTGCGCGCCGGCTGGTTGGCTTGCTGGCGGAGGAGGGTTTGGGCCTGGGCGAGATCAATATGTGTCATGGGATAGTCCCCGGAGATATCTGTAACGTTCGGCACAGATATTCTCCTGGACTTCCCAGGTCAAGAGAATTATATACCGATCCGTACAAAAAAAGGAAACCCCAAATGCGGACGGGCCGTCCCCGTTCCTTTTGCAAGGAAGAAGCGCTGGATCGGGCCATGGCGGTGTTTTGGCGCCAAGGCTATGAAGGGGCTTCTCTTTCCTGTCTGACAGAGGCCATGGGGATCAATTCGCCCAGCCTCTATGCCTGCTTTGGCAGCAAGGAAGGCCTCTTCAAGGCCGTGGTCGAGCGTTACGACCAACGCCGTGTCGCTTTTATGACATCCGTTGCCGCCGCGCCCACCGCCGCCGCGGTGGCGGAAGCGTTTTTGACGGGCGTGGCGGAATTCGTCGCCGAGACCGGCGGCAAGAATCCGCCCGGTTGTCTGATGCTGCAGGGCGGGCTCAGCTGCGGCGACAACACCATCCCCGACATGCTGATGAAGAGCCGGGCCGAGAAGGAAGCCATGCTGCGGGCCCGCTTCGAGCAAGCCAAGAAAAGCGGCGATCTGGCGAAGGACAGCGATCCCGCCGCGCTGGCGCGCTATCTCGCGGTGATGGCCAATGGCCTCGCGGTTCAGGCCGCCGCCGGCGCGACCGTCGGAGAATTGCGCGATGTGGCCGCCATTGCATTGGCCAATTGGCCCGGCGCCGCAACCGGCAAGCGGACGCAATCAAAATCTGCGGCGAAGGAACCGGCTTAACGTCCGTTCACGCTTCAATGAAGTTCTGAATTGACGGCATCGGAACTGGTTGCCAGCAGCAAGGCGATCCGGCTTGAAAGTTCGGTGCGCTGATCCTTCCCAAGCCCGTCCAGATTCTCCTGCAGCGCCGCCGTGATCGCGGGCCAATTGTCGCCGTGACGCGCGACCGCTTCGCGCACCCAACCATCAAGCATGGCAATCAGGCTAGACGAGGTCATTTCCTGATCTTCAGAATTGAACAGCGGTTGAAGATAGAATCAGCTAGCTGAACGAACGCGACGTGAGCGTCACTATCTCAGTTTCTGAGGACGCACAACATGATTCGTGATTCGGCCGTGGCAGATGTGGGACACAATTCGTTTCGTGTCGAAGTTGTTAAGAGCATGGATCAGTTGATTCAGATATTCGCCCTGCGCGCGATCTGTTTCATGGAGGATACCGGCCTTCCCTACGACCATGCCTTCGACGGCAATGACCTGCAAGCGACGCATATTGTGGGCTATGACGGGACCGAGCCGGTCGGAACCATGCGCGTCCGCTGGTTCAAGGATTTTGCCAAGATCGAGCGCACCGCGTTCCGCAAATCCCACCGCAGCATTCCCAACATCAAATTGGTGGCAAATTTCACCTTCACGCACATTGCGCGGAAGGGTTATCCGGTGGCGATGACCCACGCGTCGCCACTCTTCGCCCGTCTTTGGCGCATGCATTTCGGTTTTCGCGATGCTGGGAAGCCGCCGGTAGAGTATCACGGCGAAAAATACTTCGAGCTGATCCGCCAGTTGGATATTCCCGACAACGCCATAACACCCGCGACCGACGTGGCGGTTCTATTCCGCACCGAGGGAGAATGGGATACGCCAGCCAAATACGAGGCGCATTGAGGCGGCTAATCCTGCTCGGTTTCTCCGGAGAATGGCGTTCCGGAATAGATTTGCGCCAGCGCACCGGAAATTTTCTGGGATGTGCCCAAACTGAGTTCTGGGCCGAACCAGGGATTGCGCGTGTTGAAAAGGTCCGAAAGCCAGTCATAGGCCGCCCGGACCGGCTTGGAATTCAGTCGCTCGCTATCAGCATGCAAATATAGCGGCAGCCTGATGTGCACGCCGATGTCGAGCGGGACCAAGGCAGCATCGTTCAGCGTGTAGTTGCCCAAAAGGCCTATGCCAAGACCGCTCTTCACCATGAAGGCATAGGCATAGGAATTGTCGGAAAAATGCGCGACATGGCCGCGGTCCAACGCTTCGCGCCAGGCACTCCATGTTTCGGTCCGGGCGGCATAATAATCCGTGTCGATGAAACAATGATTTTCTAGATTCTCCTTGGTCGGCACGCCGTAGCGGGCCAGGTAGCTGTGGCTTGCCATCGGAATAAGGTGCGCATAGCCGACCGAAAGGCATTCCACGCCCTTTTCCACAGGCTGGGTAAAGCGCAGGGCTATGTCCACCTGGTTCTCCCGGAATTTGACCAGGTTGATCGGGTTTTTCAGGTGCAGCCTGATATTGGGAAACTGTTCGTTGAAAACCGCGATGTTGGGGACGATGAACAGGCCGGCCAGCGCTTCGGTTGAGCTGACGTGAACCAATCCCTTCGCCGCCCGGGTTTCAGCGCGGAGTTGGCGCGACAATTTGAACAGGCGGTCGTCCAGTTCCATCAGGGTTTTGGCAAGCTCGCTGCCTCTTTCGGTGAGGATGATGCCGCTGTTGGACGAGCTGATCAGTTGGCAACCCATCAGGTCCTGCAGCCGGTGGACGTGACGGCTCACCGTCGGCTGGCTTATACCAAGCTCCTCGGCTGCCCTGTTGAAGGATTTTGACTTTGCCACGGCAAGGAAGACGCGCAGTTCAGCCCAGAAAGGCCCGCTCAGAATCCTGGGATCGTCCAGGGGCGTGCGATTGAGGCTGCGGTTCGATTGATCGAAAGGCTGAGACATGGTCGCTATACCTTGGAAATAAGGACGTCCCAACGTCACGTGGTTTGGGAAGCTATACTGAGCGCCCCTTGATAGCCAGACAGGCTAAGGCGCCGGCAGCATCTCAACATAGCCAAGAGGCGCATTCCCCGAAAGCGTCCTTCGTTCAAGGACTGGCTTGAATGTGTTTCAATGCGCACATGCCATCTGGCCGAAAGACGCGCGGCGATTTTTTCACGCATTTTGTTCGGGCGACAAAACGGCGCCGTCAGGCGCGATGGCGAGTGAGCTTCGTCACAAAGTCGAAACGACCGGGTTCGCATCTTTGTGAAACGCTGACGATCGAATTCCAATTTGGAACAGGCCGTCTGATGTTGTTCAGAAATGGATAGCGGTTGCAAACAAAGCCGCTACCCGAGGTCCGGCCTGAAGGCCAATCTTTGCGAGACGCTGGAGCTGCGTCAGGCGCTGCTATCAGCGTCAACATTCCTGGGGGCCTTTGCTATGGAACGCCGTGATATTGTTCATACAGAACAGGCGTTTAACCGAAATTTCGAGACCGTCCAGAATGGTGGTCCCGAATCCTTTTCGGTCGTCGGCCAGGTCAAATGGTTCGACTTCACCAAAGGCTATGGCTTTATCAGCACGCTGGGAATGGTCGATGTGTTGTTGCATCACAAATGCCTTCGGCGCTCCGGTTTCTCGCATGTCGCGGAAGGCGCGACGGTTCGCTGCGAGGCCGTGAAGGGGCCCAGCGGTCTGCAGGCGGTCCGTATACTTTCCGTCGACAATTCCAGCGTCCCTTCCAAAGACCGGCAGGTGGCGCCGCCGGTTGACAGCGGCATACCCGACGCCGTCATTCGGGAAGGAACGGTGAAATGGTTCGACCGCGCCAAGGGATATGGCTTCATCTGCCTGGGCAATGCGGTGGAAGCTTTCGTGCATATGGAGACCTTGCGGCGCGGCGGCATCCATACCTTGGAAGAAGGCGACAAGCTGCAGGTCGTGGTCAGCGATAGTCCCAAGGGAAAGCAGGCCAGCTGGGTGCGCCGCGTCTCCTAGGCCTGCGGCTTGTGCGTCATCCATAGTGCCGTATAGTCCGGCCCTCCCGAAGAGACAGCCGGTTCAAGCCCTTGCCCGACAATCTGTTTGCGCGTGTTTTGGCGGTGTCGGACCTTGGCCGCGACTTTCTGCGTCCGATCGATGGTCCCGCGCTGCGTTATCGGGAGGCATTCGCCATCTCGGCACGCCTTGCGCATGCCCTGGTCCGCCATGGCGCCAAGCCCGGCGATCGCGTGGCGGTGCAGGTCGAGAAAAGTCCCACCGCGCTGCTTCTCTATCTGGCTTGCCTGAGGGCGGGCCTGGTCTATCTGCCGCTGAATACAGGATACACTCCAGCCGAGCTCGCCTATTTCGCGCTGGATTCCGAGCCTTGCCTGTTTGTTTGCTCCGATAAAAACAGGGAAAAAATCGCGGCTTGTCTGGCTGGAATGGTGTTCCTGACCTTGAGCGATGACGGCCGGGACGGATCGCTGATCCGCCAGGCAGCCGATGCGCCGGAGGTTTTTGCCGATGCCGAAACCGGCATGGGCGATCTGGCCTCCATTCTGTATACATCCGGCACCACCGGCCGCTCAAAAGGCGCCATGCTCACCCATGGCAATCTCACCTCCAATGCGATGAGCCTGCGCCAGGCATGGGAATTTTCGCAAAATGACGTGCTGCTCCATGCCCTGCCGATATTTCACATTCATGGGCTTTTCGTCGCCACCAATGTGAGTTTGCTGTCGGGCGCCTCCATGCTGTTTCTGCCCAAGTTCGAGCCGGACGCGGTGTTCCAGGCGCTGCCGCAGGCAAGCGTGATGATGGGGGTTCCCACTTTCTATACGCGGTTGTTGAAGGACGAGCGGCTGGACAAGGACCGCACGCGTCATATGCGGCTGTTCATTTCCGGTTCGGCCCCGCTTCTGGCGGAAACCCACAATCAATGGCAGGCGCGCACCGGCCACGCGATCCTGGAACGCTATGGCATGACCGAAACCAACATGAACACGTCCAATCCCTATCACGGGGATCGCATTCCCGGTTCGGTCGGCTTGCCGCTTCCCGGCGTGGAGATCCGCATCGCCGATGGCGATGGCCGCCCCGTGCCACAAGGCGAGATCGGCATGATCGAAGTGCGCGGCCCCAATGTCTTCAAGGGCTATTGGAAAATGCCGGAAAAAACCGCCGCGGAATTTCGCCCCGACGGGTTTTTCGTCACCGGCGATCTGGGCACGATCGGCGCCAACGGCTATCTCAGCATTGTCGGCCGGGGCAAGGACCTGATCATCACCGGCGGACTGAATGTCTATCCGCGCGAAATCGAAAGCCTGCTGGACGAATTGCCCGGAGTCGAGGAATCCGCCGTGGTCGGCCTGCCGCATGACGATTTCGGCGAAGGCGTCACCGCCTTTCTGGTGCTCAAGCCGGGCGCCCGCTTGACCCAGGAAAGCGTGCTGGAGAGTCTGAGCGACAGGCTGGCGCGCTTCAAACTTCCCAAGCGGGTGTTTTTTGTCGACCAATTGCCGCGCAACAGCATGGGCAAGGTGCAGAAAAGCGCTTTGCGCCAGGAATATGCCGGGCTGTATCAAGCTTAAGGCAGCGGCTTGCCCTTGGTTTCCAGGGCAAAGGGCAGGATCGCCAGTCCGATCACAAAGGGAATGGCGGTCAGCGCGATCACCGAACCCAGCGATCCGGTCCATTGAATCAATCCGGCGATGGCGAAGTTCGCGCCCGCGCCCAGAAAGCGGCCGAACGAGGTGCAGAAGGCAAAAGCGCTGGCGCGGATTTCGGTGGGATACTGTTCGGGCAGCCAAAGGCTGTACATGGCGAAATTGCCGCCCGCCAACCCTAAGAAAAACAGGACGATCAGGAATGGCTGTAAGCCTTGCGGCAGATGAAAGGCCCAACCGAAGGCAAGCACGATGCAAAGCGCCATGCCGCAGAAATAGAGCGCCAGGGTCTTGCGGCGGCCCCAGCGTTCCGCCAGCCCCGGCAGCAGCAGGCAGCCGATGATCGTGCCGATCGACAATATGGCGGTGCCCAGTGAGGCAAGCTGGGTGCCTTGCAGCGCCGTATATCCGGCCTTGGCCGCCAGCGAGAGGATGGCGGTGGGCTCATAAACCGTTCCCGCCCACAGGCCGATAATGGCGATCGACACCAGCGCGGTGTTCACCACGGTCCGGCGCAGATAGGCGGGCGAGAAAATCGCGGCCAGCGGATTGATGGCGGGCCGCGCCTTGGCTTCTTTCCAGCGCGCCGGTTCGCGGACGCGCGCCAGGGTGAAAATGCTCACCAGCAACGGGGCGGCGCCGCACAAAAACATCGCCCGCCAGCCATATTCGGCGCCGATGGTGAAGTTCAGCGCCGCGGCGAGGAAGAAGCCGACATAGTAACCTGTCTGCAGATAGCCGGCGCCTTGCTTGCGGCGATCCTCCGGCCAGGATTCGGCGACATAGGTGCCCGCCATGGCCCATTCCCCGCCGATGCCGATGCCGGCCAGGAAACGGAAGAGGGCCAATTGCCATACGTTTTCAGAAAAAGCCGCCGCGCCGGTGAAAACGGAGAACATCACGATGGTCGCGGCAAGGCATCTGGCGCGGCCGAAACGGTCGGCGAGGGGCCCCCAAATAAAGGACATTCCCCACCCGATCAGGAACATCGCGAACAGAATCGAACCGGTGAATGCGATGTTGGCCGGCGTGGGGTCGATGCCGGACTTGGGCAACAATTCCCGCATCGCCGGGGCCAGGACCAGGGCGTAGATCACCGAGTCCATGCCGTCCAGCACCCAGCCGGACCAGGCGGCCCAGAAGCCAAGTTTCTGCTGGCGGTTCAGCGGCGTCTTCACAGGTTAGCCCCCATCCGGGCACCTGCCCGCGCGGTGAGGCTATACCTTTTTGGCGGCACCTAGCGACCCCCTTCCCAAACGGAACGGGCTGGGTACGGTGACGGCATGAAATTGCGATTTTTGTTGTTCGCCGCGCCGGTCCTGTTGGCGGCGCCTTCGGTTTTGGCGGCCGGTGAGGACTGGCCGCTTTATGGCGGGGAAGGCGGAAGCCGCTTTTCCAGCCTGACCCAGATCACCCGCGCCAATGTCGCGGACCTGAAACTGGCCTGGCGTTTCGATATGGCGGAGGCGGGCGATCCGCAAACCCATCCTCTGGCGATCGGCGGCGTGATTTACGCCTATACCCCATCGCTGGACACGATCGCGCTGGACGGCGCAAACGGAAAACTCAAATGGCGCTTTCATTCCGGGGTGAAAGCGGGCGGGCCGCAGCGCGGCCTGGCCTATTGGCGCCAGGGTAAAGAGCGGCGCCTGTTCGCCAATGCCGGCAGCTATCTCTACGCCTTGGATCCGGAAACCGGAAAGCCGATTGCGAGCTTCGGCGAGGGCGGCCGCATCGATTTGCGCGCCGGGCTGGGACGCGATCCGGAAAAGATCAGTGTGGCGCTGACCGCGCCGGGCACCATCTGGCGCGACACGATTATTATGGGTTTTCGCACCGCCGAGACCGCGCCGGCGGCGCCGGGCGATATCCGCGCCTTTGATGTACGCAGCGGCAAGCTGCGCTGGAGCTTTCATACCATCCCCCATCCAGGCGAGCCGGGTCATGAAAGCTGGCCCGCGGATTATTGGAAGACCGGCGGCGGGGCCAACAACTGGCCCGGCATGGTGCTGGATGAAAAGCGCGGCATGGTCTTCGCACCCACCGGTTCGGCGGTCAGCGATTTTTATGGCGCAGACCGGCTCGGCGACAATCTCTATGCCAATTCGCTGTTGGCGCTGGATGCCAACACCGGAAAGCTGATCTGGCATTTCCAGGGCGTACGCCACGATATCGCCGACCGCGATTTTCCCTCACCGCCGGTATTGTTGACCATCAAGCGTGACGGCAAGACCGTCGATGCCGTCGCTCAGGCCAGCAAGCAGGGCTATCTGTTTGTGCTGGACCGCATGACCGGCAAGCCGCTGTTTCCGGTTTCGGAAGTGGCCGTGCCGCCCAGCAACGTGCCGGGCGAAAAACAGCCCGCCACCCAGCCGGTGCCGGCGCTGCCTGAGCCGTATGCGCGCCAGCATCTCGACGAGTCGCTGCTCACCAACCGCACGCCGCAGGCGCATCAATGGGCGCTGGAGCAATTTCGCGGCTTTGCCAATGACGGGCCGTTCCCCCATATGCGGCTGGGACAGCAGAGCCTGGCCTTTCCGGGATTCGACGGCGGCGCGGAATGGGGCGGGCAAGCCGCCGATGCCCGGCGCGGCATCCTTTATCTCAATTCCAATGATGTCGCCTGGACCGGCGGGTTGGTGGAAAACCGCAAGGCCGCCAGCCTGGGCGAAGGGCTTTATCTCGACAATTGCGCTTCCTGCCATGGCGCCGACCGCCAAGGATCGCCGCCCGCTTTTCCGTCTCTGGCCGGCAGCAAGTTGACGGAAGCCGAAATGACGGAGCTGATGTGGTCGGGCCGCGGCCGCATGCCGGCTTTTCGCGGTATTTTGGCCGGCGACTTGAAAGCGTTGCTCGGTTATGTGCGCAGCGGCGCCGACAAGACCGAGC
>CADECX010000046.1 GCA_902825865.1 uncultured Alphaproteobacteria bacterium | reverse complement strand
TCGGCGCCGACTGGCCCGATCAAGTCCGCCAGCAGGGGCTCCAGACCCGCCGCGTCACCCAGGAATATGATGGTGATCCTGACGCCGGGCTCCCGCCCGTTCGGGTTGGTGTGAAAGCGGCAATTGGACCAGGCCTCGTCCGGGGCATTGGGCCCCCATTTTTGCCAGGACTTCATCACTTTCCCGGCCACGGCCCAGCTCCAGTCCAAGCTCAGTATGGTGATGTTTCTTTGCGGCTGGGTTTGAAACTGAAACGACGTGGCGATGCCGAAATTCCCGCCGCCGCCGCCGCGGCAGGCCCAGAAAAGATCGGGATGACGCCGCGCATCGCAGGTCAGTATGTCTCCCGACGCCGTGACGATTTCGACTTGCCGCAGATTATCGCAGGCCATCCCATAGGCCCGCCCCAGCATGCTGATGCCGCCGCCCAAAGCGAAGCCGGCTATGCCAACGGTTGGGCAGGAGCCGCCCGGCAAGGTCCGCCCATGCGCCGCCAGCCCATCATAGATATCGATCAGTTTTGCCCCGGCCCCGATGGTGGCGATGGTGGAACCGGCATTCATGCTCACCTGGTTCATGGCACTGACATCGATCACCAGACCGGGCCCGGTGGACCAGCCGGCATAGCTGTGACCGCCGGAGCGGACATGAATGGGGATATTGCCGCGGCGGGCAAAGGCAACACAGGCGCGGACATCCCGGGCGGTCTTGCAACGCGCCACGGCGCGGGGGCGAATAGTGTCGAAACGGGTGTTGAAAATCTTGCGGCCGGTTTCGAAACCGGGCGAGTCCGGAAGCAACAATTCGCCTTCCAGGTCGGTTTGAAGGCTCGGCAAATCCCGCAGGGATGTGGACGCGCAGCCTGCAATCAGGGGCGCCGCCAAACCGCCCAAAACAAAGTTACGTCTTTTCATGACCCCTGCCCCGCTGTCCGATTCCGATAATATCCTGGCCGGGCGACGGGACAAGCAGGCGTGGTTCATTCCGTGAATGCCATGGGCTATAGTTTGCGGTGAACGGCATTTGAGGATCAAGCACACAGACCGCATTTGATCAGGAGACTTTAATCAGGGGATGGGGCAATGATCGACCAGACAAGACGGGACCTATTGGCGACGGGCGCCGCCGCAACGGCGATGGCCGCGGCGCAGGGCGCACAAGCCCAGCCGGCCGCCCAAGGGGGATTTTCCTTTTACGAAAAAGGCGGCGTTCGCATTCGTTACCAGGAGGTCGGTTCCGGATTTCCCCTGCTGGTCACGCCGGGCGGCGGCCTGAATTCGCGGATGAAGAATTGGCCGAACGCGGTCATCAACGCCATGGAAGCGTTCAGGGGAGATTTTCGCTGCATCACGATGGATCAGCGCAATGCCAATGAGGGGGAATCCACCGGCCCGATTCCCGCCGGTGATCCCTGGGATGCCTTTGCCGATGACCAGCTGGGGCTGATGGATCATCTTGGCATTCGCCAATTCTCGTATTTCGGCAACTGTATCGGCGGCTCGTTCGCTTTCAAGCTGATGCAGCGGGCGCCGGATCGCGTTGCCGCTTGTGTGCTGAGTCAGCCTATTGGGCACCGGCCGGACAATCCGGACGTCATGTACAATGCCAGCCGGGATGTGTGGGCCAAGGAATTTCGCGCCCGCAAGCCCGAAGTCGCGATGGAAACCATCGAGGCCTATCTCCATAGGCTTTACCGGGTGCAGCCCGACTTTGTTTACAGCGCCTCGCGCGATTTCGCGCGTTCCTGCAAGACCCCGATGCTGGTATTGCCGGATGACGTTCCCGCCCATCCGTTGCAGACCGCCGTCGATATTGCATCCCTCGCACCGAATGCGGAGATCTCGGTCTATCCCTGGAAAGAGCCCGCGGAATTGAAGTCCCGGACCATCGACCGTGCGCGCGCCTTCCTGAAGAGGCACATACCGGCGCGGTAAGGCGAAAGCGCGAACGTCGGCTATTGGCGCAAAGCGGACGTTACCGGATAATCAACCAAGGGTACTCCGCCCTTCGGCTGCAACGAGCAGCGCCCACTACCATTGGGTATATGACCCATCAGGCCGGTGATTGAGAAGCATGCCGGCGCGATAAACATTATACTCGGCGATCTTGGTCAATTTGCCGACATCGACCTCCACGCCCAGGCCGGGCCGGGTATTCGGCCACATCTTGCCATTCTTGAAGTCATAAGTACGCGGGAGATATGGCCAGGTGCGGCTTCCATCCCCCAAAATTTCCATCAGGGCAGGAATTGAGCAAGCGGTGAGGCAATGGACCAGAGCAGCTTCCGCTATCGGGCTGGTGAAATGCGGAATCATGCCGACATAATGTGTTTCCGCCATGGCGATGACTTTCATGTATTCGCTGATGCCGCCGACATTGGGCAGCGAGGTGCGGACATAATCGATCAGCTGCCGCTCAATAAGCCGGTTGATATCCCATTTGTAGCCCAACTGCTCACCCATCGCGATCGGCACCTTGGTGCGTTGGCGGATGGTTTCGTAGGTTTCCGTGCCTTCGCTGCGGATCAAATCCTCGATGAAATAGGGTTGCAGGTCGGCGGCCTCGATCATGTTGCAAAGACGGATGGCGTCGGGGGGATCGAACTGCGTGTGAAAATCGAGCGCCCAACCGCCATCGCCGGCGCCCTTCTGCAGCAGCAGGCAGTCATTATACATCCGCCGCACAAGGGCGAAACGATCGACCTCACGCCCGCCCCCGATGTCCGTGGCATGGCGATAGACGCGAAAGCCCGCCTCCCGGCAGGCGCGCGCCGTGTCCTCGATGGTGCCGCCTTGCGATCTCGGGAAGGCGGTGGAATAGCATTCGACATAGTCACGCGATTTGCCGCTCAGCAACTGATAGACCGGCACGCCAAGAGCTTTGCCTTTAAGGTCCCACAGCGCCAAATCCAACCCGCCCAAGGAGTGAAGCTTTTCGCGGCCGGCCGTATAGTGCATCCCCCGCATCATGCGCTGCCAGTGCATGTCGATGCCGAAGGGATCCAACCCGATCATCATGGCGGCGCACTCTTCCATGGTGCGCGGCTCGCCGCCCTCACCAATGCCGCGAAGCCCCGACTCCGTTTCGATGATCACGACATTGGTCGACTGGTTGACCATGGGTTGCCCGCCACGGCCCGCGCTGTCGCCGGAGTTGCGGTAGTAATGCACCGCCTTGATCTTGTCCGCCGGCAGGCCCAATGCGGCGGCCGTGGGCGGCGGCCAAAGCGCACCAGCACTGACCGCGCCCAGCCCGTTCATGACACTGCGCCGATTCCAGCTTTTCATATCACTCTCCGTTCGACCGCACGGCCCTACTCGATTGCCACGACAGCCACGCCCATGGCGGGCATTTGAAATACAAGCTTGCCGCCCTCAACCACGCCGGCGAAAGGCTTCGGCGCCAACGCATTGGGGTTGTCGAAGCTGTTGTGCGCATCCATCCGGTCGGAAACCAGAATCTGGCCGTCGCCCCTCTTACCCGTCAGGTTGGTCCGCACTTTGACCGTTCGTTTCGGGTCTGTGTTGACGATGGCGAGGTAGAGCTTGCCGTCCTTGCCTCTCGCCGCGGACACGTCGATCAGCGGCAGCGTGAATTTGCCAAACCGGTATTCGGCCTTGGAGACAGTCGCGGGGAAAGGCGTGGCCTCCATGAAGGGACGGTACAGGTCAAAGGCATGGTAGGTCGGCGTGAAGATCATCCGATCCTTGTCGGTGAGAATGACCGCCTGCAGGACGTTTATCATCTGGGCGATGTTCGCCATCTTTATCCGGTCGGTATAGCGGTGAAAGATGTTGAAACTGAGCGCCGCCACCTGCGCGTCGCGCAACGTGTTCTGCTGGTAGAGGAAGCCTGGCGTTGAGCCAGGTTCCGGCTTGTACCAGGCGCCCCACTCATCGACATACAGCGCGGTCTGTTTTTTGGGATCGTGACGATCCATGATTGCGATCACGTCTTTGAGCTGGCGGTCAATATCCAGCGTGTAGTGGAGCTGTGTGGCCCAGCCCTCTTCGTTGAAGCCCGTCGCGGCTCCCTTGGGGGCCAAATCGGGCGGCATGGCGTAATAGTGATAGCTCAAGGCCTCGAGATGGTCGCCGAACGTCGGGCCGCCATTCTTCATCATCTCCTCGGTGAAAGCCTTGTAGTCGTGCCACTTATCCAGATTGCCGCTGGCGCCGCTCGCCACCTTGATCATGCCCATCGTGCGCGGTGCGTTCACGAACGCCATATACCGGGCATTCGCGGCGGCGGCGGTGTCGGGACGCATATTGCCGCCGCAGCCCCAGGTTTCGTTGCCGATGCCCCAATATTTCAGGGTCCAGGGCTTTTCCCGCCCGTTCTTGCGCCGCTCGTTGGCCAAGGTCGCGTTCTCGGCCGAGGTGATGTACTCCACCCATTGCGACATTTCGTAGGGACTAAGCGAACCGATATTGCCGGAGACATAGGCTTCGGCACCCACCAACTCCGCAAAGTCCATGAATTCGTGTGTTCCAAAACTGTTGTTGTCCGTCACACCGCCCCAATGAACATTGATGCGGGTGGGGCGCTGGCTCCTGGGGCCGATGCCGTCGCGCCAGTCGTAGAGATCCGCAAAGCAGCCGCCGGGCCAGCGGATCACGGGGACCTGGAGGTGTTTCAGGGCATTCACGACATCGGTGCGATAGCCGCGAATGTTGGGAATCTTGCTGCCCTCGCCCACCCAGATGCCTTCATAGATGCCCCGCCCCAGATGCTCGGCGAAATGACCATAGATTTGCCGCGCGATCGGCGCGCCGGGACGTGCAAGATCGACGGTGACATCGACCGCGGTGACCTTGTCCGGGGCGGGAGAAGCCGGGTTCTGCGCGACCGCATAACCTGCGGCAAGAGTGGCTATAATAAGTCCTGCGGATGCGAACCTTTTCATGATCATTCCTTTGGTGCTCTTCACTTCGCACCGTTTCGCAGTTTGGAGGCGGTGGCGCATTCCTGCATTACCGTGAAATAGTTCTGCACGCTTTGCGGGCCGACAATGAAGGGATTGCCCTCTCCCACCTCCCGCTTTGCCGCGATAAGACGCGCTTTGGTGTATGCGCCATCATATTCGCTGTGATTGGAAAGGATCACCGACGCGCCGGCCGCCGCCGCTGCCTGTGCAATGCGCTTCTGCGAGTCGATATACTCGTCCCAGCGCCTGCCGTCCGTGCCGAACGCGCCGGTTAGGGTGCCGCCGGAATAGGCAACCATTACCCTCTTGCCCTTGTCCATGACGGGAAAGACGTAGGATAGCGTTCCAACCGAATGCCCCGGCGTGAAGACGATCTCCACCATGCTTTCGCCCAGTGTCAGCTTATAGCCTTCCGGCCCGACCGCGATATCACCGGGGCCGCGCACCGGCACGCCTCCGGCAACATCAGGCGCGCGTTTCAAGGTCGCCTCCCAATCCGGGCCTCCCATCACCACCTTTGCTCCGTAATTCTTTTGCAGGGTGGCGACGCCTTGGTCATGGTCGCCATGGGCATGGCTGAGAATGACATACTTGATGTCTTTCGGATCGAGCTTGAGCTTCGCCATTCCATCCAGGATTTCCGGCTGCGTGGCCCAGGCGAAGTTGGTGTCGATAATGATGATTCCCGCGCTGGTCTTCAGGGCCCAGGAAGAATGTTGCCGCGTTCCCAGCCAATAAAGATTATCGAAAACCTGATAGGGGGAAGCGTACCAGGTGGCCGGATCGGGCGCGGGCCGCGGCGCGAGAAGACCCAAGGCTCCTCTGGCGCCCCCCGGCGGCGGATTGGGGAAACAAAGATTCGCGAACGTGGCTCTGTAGTCCAATCCGGCCGCCGACTTTGCCGCGGCGATATGGGAATCTATTTCGCTGACGGGTGCTTGTGCGCGCCCCGGAAGACTTATGGATGTGGCGAGGAGAGCAGCGAGCCAAACGCATTTTTTCATACGATTCCTCCATTTGGTCTCTTGAAAATGAGGCACGCGCCAACGGAATGCTCAAAGAGTTAGCCGCAATGTCAGCAGGATGAAGATGCTGCGCTGCGGTAATGAAATTGAACACTTCTCCCGTTGTATGGAGCCCTATTCATTCTGTAAGTAATCAGACAAATCAAGTGATGGACGGTGATGGCGACCAGACGGCAAATTTTGCAGGGGGCGGCCGCCGTCACGCTCCTGCCATTGGAAGCGGGGGCCGTTGTCCCCGATGTCCTCTCGCTTTGGTACCTGCAGCCCGCGGCGGAGTGGACCGAAGCGATGCCGTTGGGCAATGGCCGGTTGGGCGCCATGGTTTTTGGAGGCATTTCCGACGAGCGCATCCAGATCAATGAAGCAACGCTGTGGGGAGGCGCACCGCACGACTACACCAACCCCAATGCCCGCAGCCACTTGCCGCAACTCCGCGACCTGATTTTTTCCGGTGAGGTTGCCAAGGCGGAGGCGCTGAGCGCGCAGATGATGGGCAATCCCCCGCTGCTGATGCCCTATCAGCCGTTCTGCGATCTCCACCTGGCTGTTGCCGGCGCCGAGGCGCACGAATACCGCCGCGAGCTGTCGCTTGAGGAAGCCTGCACCAAAGTGACCTATCGGGAAGGCGGCGCCCGCTTTCGCCGTGAGGTGATTGTCTCCCATCCCGATCAGGTGATGGCTATAAGGCTGACGGCCGATCAGCCGGGGCGCCACAATCTTTCGATCGCGTTGGACAGTCCGCAGCCAGGCGCGGCCATATCGGTCGAGGGCCAAGCCCTGTGGCTCCGGGGCCAAATCCAGCCACGGTCCAATCCCCCCAAATCCTGGACGGGCTCTTGGGATAAAGCGGGACTTCGCTATGCCGCCCAAGTCCGGGTTCGCCTTGAGCGCGGCACCCTGACCGTGCAAGGCAACCGTCTGGTGGTGCGCGCTGCCGATGCCGTGACCATTCTTTTCAGCGCGGCGACCAGCTTTCGTACCTATCGGGATATTGACGGCGATGCGGCAGAACGGGCACGGGCAACCCTCGACGCGGCCTGGCCAAAATCTTTCGACCAGTTGCGCGCCGCCCATGTCGCCGATCACCAGAAGCTTTTTGGACGCGTCAGATTGGATTTGGGCCCGGACCCCGGCCGGCCTACCGATCAGCGCATTGCTGATGCGAAAATTGGCGACGATCCGGCCCTGGCGGCTCTGTATTTTCAGTTCGGCCGCTATCTTCTGATCGCCTGCTCGCGGCCTGGCGGCCAGCCCGCCAATCTTCAAGGTCTTTGGAATCCGCACTTGCTGCCTCCCTGGGGCAGCAAATGGACCACGAACATCAATCTGCAGATGAACTACTGGCTTGCCGACGTGGGGGCGCTCTGGGAGACGCAGGCCCCGCTATGGGATTTGATTGGCGACTTGCAGCAGACAGGTTCGGTCACCGCAGCCGCGCATTATGGCGCGGGCGGGTGGGTGCTGCATCACAACACCGATTTGTGGCGGGCAACGACGCCGGTCGACGGCGCTTGGGGCATATGGCCGATGGGCGCGGTGTGGCTGGCCCATCAGATGTGGGATCATTACCGCTTCAGCCTGGACCGCCGCTTCCTGGAAGACCATGCCTGGCCTGCGATGCGGGGCGCGGTGCGGTTTGTGCTGGACACGCTGGTGGAGGCGCCCGCCGGAACGCGGTTTGCGGGAAAGCTTGTCACCAACCCTTCCTTCTCGCCCGAGAACAGCTATTTGCTGGATGGAAAGAAGGCGCAATTGACCCATGCCGCAACCATGGACCTGCAACTGATTGGGGAGCTTTTGGGCGCCTTTGTGGCCGCCTCGACATTGCTTGCGCGTGATCCGCAAATGCGCGCGGCGGCAATCGCGGCGCACGAACGCTTGCCGCCTCTTCAAGTCGGTTCACGCGGACAACTCCAAGAATGGATTGAAGACTATCCGGAGGCCGAGCCGGAACACCGCCATGTTTCTCATCTTTGGTCGCTCTATCCGGGCCACGGCATCACGCCTGCGAGTGCGCCGAAACTCGCGGCGGCGGCAAGGCGGACCCTGGAACTGCGGGGTGACGGGGGGACGGGTTGGGCCAAGGCATGGAAGATCGCGCTGTGGGCGCGTTTACGAGAGGGCGATCACGCGCATATGTTGCTGCGCAGCCAGCTCGCCGACAGCACGCTGCCGAATATGTTCGATACCCATCCACCGTTTCAGATTGACGGCAATTTCGGAGCAGCTGCCGCGATTGCCGAAATGCTGCTGCAAAGCGATGATGAAGCTGTGTCGCTGTTGCCGGCTTTGCCGTCGGCCTGGCCGCAGGGAATGGCCCGGGGGTTGCGCGCACGCGGCGGCATCACCGTGGACTTGGAATGGCGCGGCGGCAAATTCGTGAAGGCGATTCTGACGGCAGATAACAATCGCGTGGTCAGGGTGAACAGCCAAACGAGGCGTGTTATGGTGACCCTTTCCGCGAAACAGCCGACGGGTTTCGACGAAAATCTCCAAGTGATTTAACGCCGGAACATTCCGATGTCATGACCGCCCTTTTGAGGCGGCCATGACATGGAATGTGTCAAGGCTACTTGGCGGCGATCAACTCGATTTCCACCAACCCACCGGGAAGCGGCAATTCCGTTATCTGGATCGCCGAGCGCGATGGCCGGGGCTTGTCCATGGGAAAGCGCTTGGCCCATTCGGAATTGAGGCCTGCGAAATCCATCTTATTGCCCTTGGACGGATCGGCGATCAGAAAGACCGTGGCCTTCACCACATGTTCGAAGGTCAGACCGTTCTTTTCCAGCATGGCTTGCAGCTTGTTGAGGATGCTGTCGGTCTGCTGGACAGAATCGCCCATGCGGCCGGGCTGGCCGGCGGGGATGTTGGGATTGAGCGGATCGGCGGTGGTGCCGCTGAAATAATAGATGGATTGGCCCGCCGTCACGATGCGCTGGGCGCTGGCCGGCAGAACCGAGGCGCACAGCGCCACACCGACAGCCAGATACTTCCAAGAAGCCCTCATAGAACTCTCCCCTGTTTGGAAAACGAATGCAGCAGCCTAATCCGCCAATCACGGCTCCATCAAGGCAATCGACATGGCAAAGCTGCGTTCCGTGCCCGGCGGCAGCAGAACAATGCCCGGTTTGGCGGCAAAATCGCCGGAAAAGCCTTGTGGATCGGCAATGCCCTGCCAGGGCTCGATACAGATGAATCCCGCCCCGGGCTTGGTCCAGACCCCCAGAATGGGCATTCCGGCGAATTCCACCTCGATCCGGGGGCCGTTTCCGGCGCCATACCGCAGCCTGCGGCTGGCGAGGGAATCGAAGATCACCGCGTCGGCCGTGAACAGGTCGTCGCGCAATTCCAGCCTGCGGCCCTTCACCGGGGTGGGGAATTCTTGCGGGCTGAGCAGCCCCTGAGCATCCAGCCGCCGGATGGGCGCCGGCTCGTCCTGTTCAAATTCCAGAAAATGCGCCGCGCGCGGCTCGCCATAGGGCAAGGGCCAGAGCAAGGCGGGATGAAATCCGACACTGGCGGGCAAGATTTTCGCCTCTTCCATATTGCGCACCGTTGCCGTCATGCTCAGCCGCGCCCCAGTCACGGCAAAGTGCAGGTCGAACTGGAAGCGGAAGGGATAAAGACGGAATGTCTCTTCGTCCCAATTCAGCCGGAACAAGGCGCTCGCCGCCGTCCTTTCCACCAAGGTGAACAGCCGGTCCCGCGCAAAACCATGTCGGGAAAGGGAATGGGGTTCGCCATCCAGCCGGTATTGGCCCTGCGCCAATGCGCCCACGATGGGAAACAGGATCGGCGCCCGCCCCTTCCAGACCGCGGGATCGCCATGCCATTGCAGATCGCGGTCCGCCCGCAGCGAAAAAAGCTGCGCCCCCAAGGGATCAATTTCAGCCGTCAGCCGGCCGGAGGAAATTTGAATCGGGGAATCCATCGGCCATGCTTGTAGCCGTTATCCCGCCAACACACTACAGAGCAGCCGCTAAGCAGCCCGGCGTTCGCGCACCGCGCCGGGCATCAACGCGCCGCCGTCGGTCACCACCATCCAATGTTCGGGGCGCTCGTTCTTCAAACGCTCCAGCATTTCGGACAGGTCGCAATAGCTGGGCTGGCGCAAGCCGTGATGATCGACCAGGGGGCCGACCGAGGTGAAGTGAATGCCCATCACCGCCAGCATGCGCAGCAGCTTGGGCTCCATCACCGCCGCCCAATGGGTCAGGCCATGATCCAGGCTCTGGCGTAAAAGCTGCTGCACCAGGCCCAGGCAGGGCAGATTGGTGCGGCACTCCGGTGCGATGATCCCGTCCCCCGCATCACTGCTGCGGCGGCGGAATTGATTGGAAATGGCGAAGCGCGAAACCTCGGCCGTGGTCTCGATCGGAAAATGGTCGCGCCCGCGCAGGCCCGCTTCGCGCAGCAGTTTGCGGACCGGCGACAGGTCGCGGTCGCCATGGCCGGGCAGGATCAGCCGCGCCGTGCCGATGGCCTTGGCGCTGGGGCGGTGGAACAGCAAAGAGTGGATCGCCAGCCGGTCGAAGTCATCGCATTCCAGGCAGTCGCCATGGGCGCCTTCATCCTCGAACTTCCGTTCCAGGCAATAGACCTGATAGCGGATGGCTTGCGCCATGCGGATCAAGGCGGGCGATGCGGCGGGCTGGGTGCGGAAGTAATCATTGTAGCGCGCCAGAACGTCCGGCTCGGCGCAAGAAGGTAAATTTGCTGCTGTGGTCATCGCTACGGTTGCTCTGAAATTGCTCACCCGCAAAGCCTGTGCGTGGCTGGTGACCATCCAGTTAACCGGAGTTCCCGCTGTTTCCGCGGTTCCTGCACAGGAACAAGGCAACCCGTTGTGCGCGCGGGAGATTCAAATTTGCGCATCACTCAAACAAAAAACGCCTACGTATTCGCACCTAGCAACTAGGCAAAAATAGCCGGGATGCCCGCCATTTCAGCGCCCAATGTGCGCCACTTTTCCGCCGCAAGTGCTTATCGATTGCCGCTTTGCTTTGCCGCTTGCGGCGCGCTAGCGCGGCGTCTCGGCGGCGGCGGTGGCGGGCGCGGCTTCGGTGGCGGGCGCGGGAGCGCTTCCCGCGGTGACGTAAAGCCGGTGCTCGGCAAAGGCAAAATACAGATGCAGATGCTTGAGCACATTCATGCCCAAGGTGACTTCCGGCAGCGCGGCTTTTTTGCGCATCCGTTGCCCGGACTTGGCGAAGGCGTCCGTCAGCCTGTCCGGCATGATCAGGATGCTGGGATTCTTGACCGTGATCCCATCCAGGGTCAGGGTGGAAAATCTGTAGCGGTGGCTGGCCAGGTTGGGATCGTTGTTGATGTTGCCCGCCGGCTCCATGCCGGGCGAACTGGCGTCAAGGCCGAACTCCTCTTTCGCCGTGTCGGTGCTGATGATGGTGCCCGTCGCGCCGGTATCGATGATCGCCAGGAACGACTTGCCGTCTATCGTCACCGGGACCTTGATCCAGGCCTGGTCGGCCAGGTTGATGGAAATCTGCGCGACATCGCCATGCGGCCAATAGACCACCTTGCCGAAACAGTGATCGGGCAGGAAGTAATTCATCTTCTGCCCGGCGAAATCCATCTCGACATCGAACCGCTTCATCGTGTCGGGCGCGACGATCCCGTCGGCCAGCATGTTGGTCGGCAAGACGCGCAGATAGACATTCCTGCCGGTCATGCCGCCCATCGTCATGGTATCGACTTTGACATAGGCGCCGGACGCGTTGCCGGAGACATCGAACACCCTGGTGGCGCCGGCTTCGAACTGGAGCTTGAGGGCGCTGGCCATCCGGGGCGAGATCTGGGTGAAGACGCCGCCGGTATCGACCAAGAAATGCGTCGGCGTGCCGTTGATGACGACCGGCACCATGAACTGATTTCGCTCCCGCTCCACCAGATCGGTACTGGCCACCATCTTGAGCGGGCCGCACGCCGCCGCGGCCGAAGCGGGCGCCATGCCGGCCGCGCCCGCCGCCAATAACGACAATCCGAAAATCAGCCGATGCATGCCCGCCCCCGGGAGTGCCCAAGTCCGATACTTCCGCAAAATCGGCATGTTGCCAAGCACCCCCGATCCGCGGCGGGGGACTGCCGACAGTTTGTCAATAACGGCCCGGGCTTAAATCTTATGCTTGTAAACCACATAGACCAGTTCGGTGCCCGGCAGGGCATCGAAGTGATGCGGCATCATGGGTTCGATCAGCACAAAATCGCCGGGCTTGACGCGCTGGGTTTTGGCGCCGCTTTGCTTGTGGCCGCGATATTCGCCGGGCGCGATTTCCTTGCGGTCCTCGATCTTGCCGCCATAGGTCAAAATCCCCTCGCCCGAAATGATCGTGGTCTGGTCGATATAATGGGTGTGCTGCTCGATATAGTTGCCGCGGTCCTTGCGCTTGACGAATTCGACAAACCAGGTTTCGTGATCGTTCATGAAGGCGCTGGCATAAAGCTCGCCCGGCCAGGGCTTCATCAACTGCTTGGCGATGGCTTCGCGCGACATGTATTTGAATTTGTCGTCCGGCGTGGCGCGCAAGACCGGTTGCGCGAGCGCGGGCAGGACCATGAAAGACACGGCAAGAGCGATAAGTCTGGTGCGCATAGCGTTTGCCTCCTTCTGGATTGTGAGAGATGGCCGATGCGGCGGGCGGCGATGTGGAAAAACTGCCCCTGCCCTCGATCAGTCTAGCCCATTCCCCTGGAAGGGGCGATGACGGCCGCTTTCGCTCGGCGCCGCCGCAAAACCACGGTAAACGCCCGGTCATGATGCACCGCCCGCGCCTAGGTAGAATTCCCGATGGCCAAACAGGGGATGGGCGTGAGATATTCCGGCCACTGAACATCATGGGCGGGCGTCCGAAAGGGCCGGGTTTAACAACCTGGCCCTTTTGTTTTCCTACTGTCATCCCCGGCCGAGCACCGCATCGCGGTGCGAGGGGAAGGGGACCCAGGTAGGCAACGCAGTCACGGTGGATGTACCTGGGTCCCCTTCCCTCATGCTCGCTGTCGCTCGCATTCGCCGGGGATGACAAAGGCGTGAACTACAACCAGTTCCGCCACAGGAACGAAGTCAGCTCGAACAGTTCCAGCGCCCTCTGGCCCAGCGGCCGGCGACGCCATTCCGCCAGATTGATCTGCCGCGCCCGCCCCAGATCGGCCTGGAACATCTTTTCGAACGCCGTCGCCGTGGCGCTGCCCAGCACAATCGCGTCCACCTCGTCATTGAACACCACACTGCGCGGATCGAAATTGGACGACCCCACCGCCGTCCACACCCCATCGATCGAGGCGGTTTTGGAATGCAGCACTTCATTCTGCACTTCGTAGATCGTCACCCCCGCTTCCAGCAGATCGCCGTAATGCGAGCGCCCCACCGCCAGCGCCATCTTGGAATCGCTTTCGCTGGGCAAAAGCAGCCGCACATCCACGCCCCGCCTGGCGGCATCGATCAGGTCATCCTCCTCCTGATCGGTCGGCACGAAATAGGCCGCCGAAAGCCAGACATTCTTTTCGGCATTGCGGATCGCCGACAGCAAGGTCACATAAAAACGCGGCACCTTGTCGTCGGGGCTGGAACCGACAATCCGCACCACCTCGCCGCCGACCGGCGCCACTTTGGGAAAATACAGAGAGCGCTCCAGAGCCGGGCCCTTTTGCTGCTCCCAATGCTCGAAGAACAGGGTCTGAAGCTGCGCCGCCGCCGGTCCGTCGATCTGAAGGTCGGTGTCGCGCCAATATTGCGGACCCTTGCCCTGGGTTCCGCCGGAGCCCGCCGACGACTGATAGGTGGTGCTGAGATTGATGCCGCCGACAATGGCGCGCGCCCCGTCCACCACCAGAATCTTGCGGTGATCGCGGAAATTGAAGGTGATGGGATTGAGCGGATTGAACGCCACGACATTGATTCCGGCGTCTTTCAGCCTTGTGAAATATTCCGGCGGCGTGGCGCTGGAGCCGAAGCTGTCGTAAAGAATATTGACCGCCACCCCGTCGCGGCGCTTTTGGATCAACAGATCGCCCAGATGGGCGCCGTCCGATTCCACATCCTCGAATATATAATATTCCAGATTGATGCTGGTCTTGGCGGCGCGCATGGCCGCGAACATGGTGGCGAAGGTCTGCTTGCCGTCGATCAGCAGGCTGGTGCGGTTTCCCGCCACCAGCGGCGTCTCCGCCACCGCCTCCTCGATCGCCATATGGCGTTTGAGGATGCGGGCATCGTCCCCGGGCGCGATCTTGTCCAGCAACGCCCGGCTCTGACTTGCCGTCAGCGGTCCGCGCGCGCCGACAATGGTGGCGCTTTGCTGCGGCGCGGGCGTGTCGTCGACTTTGGGAACCGCACCGCAGCCGAGCAGCGCCAGCAGCGCAACGGCCAGGGATATCCGGGCAAAACCGGAGCGACTGGGGCGGGTTGCGTAGAAGGGAACTTTCACGGAACTTCAACGCCCCGCACACAGCGGCGGTTGCATGCGGCGCCGCCAACCTGAATCACAAGAAATTGTGCGGAACTTGGAACGCTTTCAAAGATCTGGCGTTGAGAGCGCGACTGGGAGGCCTGATTAGCGCACGGGGCCTTAGATTACATGGCTGTCGAAGACAATAGCGATCGCAAGAGCGCGGAAGATTATCGTCAAATGGCGGAAGAGATGAAGCATCAAGCGCAGCGGGCCGAGACCGCCTATCTGCAGGGGCTCTATGCCAGCATCGCCGACAATTGGGAAACGCTGGCGGCGCAAATGGCCAACGCCGATCGCGCTCTTAAACAAGACCGCGCCACCGAAAATTGGGAAAACCAGGACGCCGAGGACCATCCCGTCCCGCCGCCGGGCGCCAAGCCCGACACCAAGCCTCACCTGCCCCGGGCGTAAGCTACTCCTCCACCACCGTGCCGCAACGCGGACAGAGCTTAGGCTTGCCCCGCCCCGCCAGCTCGCGATAGGCCTCGGCGATGGTCAGCCACTGCGCCCGCGCGACTTTGCTGCGCGCATTCGCGGCTTCTTCCACCGCCTCCAGGGCGCGGGCCAGAAATACATCCGTATACGGATCGTCACGCAACATCATCGCCCCACAGCGCGGCGATAAAATCAGAGATGCGCGCGGCTTGCAGCAAGAGCGGGGTTAATTGGCTAACGCCGGGGAACTCGTTAACGCGCGGCGCGGAACCATCAGGCCCAGCCCGGGTTGCACAAGGGAACCAACGGAGAGCCCCCCATGCCCAAGACCATTGCACAACGTATCTCGGCCCTGGAAAAATTCATTGCCAGCTATTTTTCCGGCGCCGCCAAGACATCCAAAGCCCGCGCCAAGCGCAGCGTGAAACGCGCCAAAAGCGCGGCCGGCAAGCGCACCGCGCAAGCCAAGCGCACGGTCAAACGCGCCGTCAAGACTGCGCGTCGCAAGGCCGCTGTCTGACTTTCACCGTCGTGAAAAAAAACGCCCCGCGGAATTGCTTCCGCGGGGCGTCTTTTCAAATCCTAAGCGCAGTTAGTTGCGATAGGGATTGTTGGGACGGTCGTCATACCGGTTCGGCACGCCGTCATTGTCGCGGTCGCGGTCGAAACGGTTGGGGATGCCGTCACGGTCGCTGTCACGGCGCATGGCGCGATAGTAGGCGCGACGCTCGCCGCGATTCCAGTCGTTGCGGGCATAGTTGCTGCGATACCAGCGATGTTCGCGGGCATTGCGCCACTGGTGCCAGCGGCGCGACTGGTCGTAATAGCCGTCGCTATAACCGACGGCGACATCGCCCATCCGGAACGAGAAGGACGAAGGCTGGGCCGAAGCCGGCGCCGACGCGGCGAGACCAGCGAACGTCAGCGCACTGGCCGCCAGTAGAAGCTTGAAGGTTTTCATATCGTTTCCTTTCCAATTATAGACCACTAAAAGCCTTAGGGTTCCCAAGGCCCAAAAAACCCTTCCGGTTACAAAACGTACAAACTGGAGTTGTGTTCCGTTCCGCAAAAGAAGCCTGGTCTCAGCGCTTGGTTCTGATCCGGTGATTCGCTAGCGCGCGCCGGTGAGAAGATCCGCCGCATAGAATCCCGCCCCGGCCACAAACGCGCCGAACACGAACCACGGCCAATAGGCCATGGGATAATGCAGCCAGGCGAAGAACATCATGCTCTGATGATCGGCCTGGCCAAAAGGCGAGCGCACATATCCCAGCATGGTCGCGCATATGCCGCCCGACAGGCAGACGATCACCCAGGCGATCAGATGCGCGTGTTTCCAATGCAGCGGATTCAATTGTCTCAGGCCGTTCATGGGGAATCCAACCGCCGGCGCGGCATATGGTTCCGGAATGTTCCGGGCAACGAAAAACCCGCTGCCGATCTCTCGACAGCGGGTTTTCCAATCAACAGTCCGTTCCGTCAGCAGTCGCGTTCCAACGCCACCGACAGAAGGCTTGCTGAATTACTTCTGGTCTGAGCCCTTCTTGTTCTGCTCGTTCTGACCTTCGTCCTGATCAGACTTCTGGCCATCCTGCTGGCCGCCCTGCTTCTGCTGCTGGCCGCTCTGCTGGCCGGTCTTGGGCTGATCCTGCTGGCCGGGATTCTGCTGGCCCTGATTGCGGTTTTGATCGTTCGCCATGATGCGTTTCCTTTCGGGGTGAGAACAGTTAACCAAGAGCGCAAGGTCGCCGTTCCACCTGTTGCCGCTGCCATCGCGATTTATTTCGGTGCGGCAATGTACCGTGAACAGTGGAACTTCCGGTCTTTGATGGCCGCGCCGATTAACCAACCGCCCAACCAATTCTGTACGCCCCACCCCGCTTTGGAGTTCAAAACGGGGTTCAGGGGACGGGCATGGCCTTTTACGAAATACGCACTTCGATCACGCGGCACCGCACGTCGCTGATCTCCATGGCGGAATTTTCCGACGATCTGACGGCGATTCTGGCGGCGCGCGATCTGGCGCGCAAAGGCGAGACCATCGAAGTCTGGCGTGACTCCACCCTGGTCTATCGCAGCGGTTCGTCCGTGCATTCCATCGGCACGCCCAAGCGCAAGTGACGCGCTTGCAGGCCTTGCGGCGACGAATCCCGCGATAAGACGAGGTTACAGCCGATACGTCTCGCGCTCGCGGCGGATCTGCTCCACGTCATAGACCGGCGCGTCGGGATCATAGCCGTTCCAGCCGCTGTTGCGATAAGCATGCTCCCGCGCGGTCATATCGAGCGCCGTGCGGTCCATGATCTCGCTGTACCGGCCCACCTCGTCATCCGGCACCTTGGCGGTGACGATGGCGCCGCCGCGCCGCAGCGCTTCGACATAGAGTTCGGCATTTTCCTTGCTGGTGCCGGATTCGACCAGCGCACCGATCACGCCGCCGACCACACCACCGCCGACCGCGCCGGAAGCAAGCGCCACCGCCCAACCGGCCGCGACCACCGGCCCGATGCCGGGAATGGCGAGCATGCCGAGGCCGGCCGCCACACCCGCGGCGCCGCCAAGAATGGCGCCGACGCCGCCGCCGGTGGCGGCGCCTTCAGCGCGGTCATCCTTGCCGTCGCGGTCCTTGTCATGCTTGGGATTGACGTCGCCGCCGCCCGGCTTGTGCCAGCCTTCGGCATTGCTGGCCACGATGCCGATATGGCTCGAGCCTAAACCGGCATTTTCGAGATCGCGCACGGTGTTTTCGGCTACCAGATAGTCGTCATAGACGCGGGTGATGGTCTTGGTCATGGCTATACCTCTTTCAAAATAAGGGTCCTCTCGTGAGGACGATTAGTTCACATTTCCCTGGAAATCGACGCTGACCGGGCCGGTCGTGCCGCCCTTCATCGCCCTGCCGCGCCACACCCCGTTCTCGTCCTTCTTGAGGCCTGCAATGCGGGTGTAACCCCTGGCTTCGATCCGTGCCCTGGCCTGGGACTCGGTGAAGCTGTTGGCGCCGGGCACCGGCGTGGCGGAATTGTTCTCATTGATGCCTTTGACGGCGGGGTTCATCGGCTGGGCAGGCGCTTCGGGGCGGATGACATCCTGGGCGAGAGCTTGAGTCGCCAGCAAAGCAGTTGCTGCGGCAGCGAGTACGATATGGCGCATGGCCTTCTCCTGATTGGATTTAACTGTCGGCTTAACTCTAGGGTTCTGCGGTTGTTCCGCTTTTTGCGTGGAGAAGGCGAATATTGTTCGCTCGGTTTGTGTCATGAGGAACTTCGGAGCGACAACATCCGTACACGGACTCTTTTTGATGGTCGCGCCGCGTCGCTACGCTGCCGCTAGCGACCCCTACGCGACGGCAGCGCCGCCGCTCCGGGTTCGCGGTCGCTCCCGGGGGAACTCGTACGGAACCGCGCTTAACTCTGTGCGTTGTTTGTGCAGTTCCATGGCCAGTTCGGCCCCCACCTCATGCATTGGAGAAGCCCCATGAACGGGATCATCTATCTTGTCGGCCTGGTCGTCGTCGTCATGGCCGTCCTGTCGCTGATCGGAATCCACTAAAATGGCCACCGACATCCAATCTCATTTCCAGTGGCCCGCCATTTTCGGCGGCGCCGCCGTGGCCGCCGGCGTCTCCCTCACCCTCAACGCCTTTGGCGCGGGCATCGGCCTGGCCGCCGTCTCCACCGATCCCAGCTGGCGCGAGGCCTCGTCCGTCACCTGGCTGGTCGGCGGCGCGTTCCTCTTGTTCATCGCCATCATTTCCTTTGCCGTGGGCGGCTATGTCTCCGCCCGCATGCGCGAACGCCTGAGCCTGGACGGCGCCGAAAGCGAATTCCGCGACGGCATGCATGGCCTGGCCACCTGGGGTGTCGCGATTGTGCTCGGCGCGCTGATAGCATTGGGCGCCGCCATGGCGGCAAAGCCCAGCGCTGCCGCCGGCGGCAATCCCGCGGCGTCCACCACCGCCGAAACCCTGCTCGCGGCCGAGCTGGACACCATGTTCCGCACCGGCAAGGTGATCGACGATCTCAACTACCGCCGCGCCGAAGCCGGCCGCATCCTTCTTACCGCCAACGGCAAGAATGGCGTGTCCAATCCCGACCGCCGCTATCTGACCACCATCACCGGCATTGTGCTGAATGTGCCGGAGGCCGAGGCCACCGCCCGCGTCAATGACGCCATCACCCAATCCAAGGACGCGCTGCACCGCGCCCGTGTCGCCGCCGTGCTGCAGGCCTTCTTCGTGGCCGCCGCGCTTTTGGTCGGCGCGGTGATCTCCTGGTACGCGGCCACCGAAGGCGGCAAGGACCGCGAAGCGGGCGCCTCGCACTTCTGGGACCTGCACAGGCGGCGGGTTTAGCCGCCCAAAACGCGGTTCGCGGGTTAAGAAAAAGTTGCGGTTCCCGGCTCAGCCTTAACAGCACGGCAAGAAATTGCCGCTAGTCTGCCCGGGTTATTCGGGGAAAGCCGTCATGAGCCTGCACAACTTTATCAAGGATGAGTCGGGCGCCACCGCCATCGAATACAGCCTGATCGCCGCCCTGATCGCGATGGTGGTTATCACCGCCGTCACCGCCACGGGCTCCAATCTGTCGGGCATGTACGACACGATATCGAGCAAGATGAATTAGGCGGCGCACCGCTTTTGCGAAAACAAAGCCCGGCCCTTGCGCCGGGCTTTTTTATTTAGCAGCCCGGCGGCGGCGCAACGCCGCCGCGCCCGCCAGACCGGCGCCGAACAGCGAGACGGTGAGCGGCTCGGGCACAAAGACCGTCGCGGCAATATTGATTTGATAGCTCTGCGTTACGCTTTGCCCCGCCGCCAGCGGCCCGATGCCGAATTCGCCCTGGCTGCTGTCGGGCGAAAACACGCCGCAGGCGTTCGGTCCCATATTCGGGCTCACCCTCGTGTCGCAGGCGTGTTGATCGCCGGTCGCCAGCCCGAAAACGGAGCTGCTGAAGGCGGCATACTGATACGTCGCATCGTCGACTTGCGCGCCGATCGAGGGGCCGCCGGGATTGAAGGCGCTAAAATCCGTTTTGAACAACAGGAAGCCCGGCAGGTCGGCGCCGCTATTGTTGGTGATGCTGATGCCGCCGGATTTGATAATCGCGTCCGAACCATTGAACACCAGCAGCGAGGCGCCATCCTGGCATCCGTTGGCAATGCTCGCAGCGGATCCGAAACAGCCGATGCTGATGCCGCTGGGCAGAATGGAGGTCGGTGGCGAGATCAAGTCGGAATAGCCGAAGAACTGGACCCTCCAAAACGCGTTGTTCACGCCCGCAAAGGGCACCGCCGTTGCCGTCGCCGTCATGGCGATCAAGGCCGCGAAAATCCCGCCCAGCGCCGTTTTACCCATGTGCATGATCTTGTCCCCTGCGGGCCCCGGCACGATGACAAGCAAATCCTGTGCCCTTGGTTAAAGACGCCAAATCCCTGGGCCGCGCAAGCCGCCCTGTAATCATGCGCAACACTGACAATCTTTCAACGCCGGTTGGCGCGCGGCGGCAGACACGATAACTTGGCCGCATGGGCGACCTTATTCCTTGGCAGAAAAAGAAGAAGCGGCTGGACTGGATCGAGGGGGTGACGCCGCGAAAGCCGCCGCCCCGGAGCATGCCGGTTTCACGCGACGCCATGGCGGCCGCGTTGGCCATCGCCTCCCTGGCCGCGATCTATCTTCTGTTCGCCGATTTCTCGCTGCTGCAATGGCCGTGAGACGGCCGGCGCTGTTCACGCCGGCCACTCAGAACTGCCGCAGACCCAATGCCGCTTAGAGATAGCATGGCGGCGAGATTCGCCCTGGTAGGTAGTTTTCCTGAGTGAACAAAACGCTATGTTTCCAGTGATATTGGGGCATTCGCAGTTTGTTCCCTGCCCGGTTTGACCTTGGCGGCAACGCCGTGATTGCGTCCGACTCGCATTCGCGATCATAGTCGCGGCCATGCGCCTTCTGCTCCGCCCCGTGAGTCTCACCCTGCTCCTGCTGCTGGTGCCCCTGGCGGCGATGCAAATCACCCAAGAGGTGAATTGGAGTGCCGGCGATTTTGTCCTGATGGGCGTGTTGTTGTTCACCAGCCTGTCGGCCTATGAACTGCTCGCGGCGCGGGCGCGCAAGCCCGGCCATCGGGTGGCGGCGGGGCTGGCGGACGGCGCTATGTTCGTCGTGATCTGGGCCGAACTTGCGGTCGGCGCGGTCAGCAAGGCGCTTGCGAGTCTTTGATCCGGCCTCAGCGCTTGCACCGGCCGTTGATGAGCTCCACCAACTCTTCCGAAACGCCCTTGTGGCTCATGCCGGTCTGAACGATGCGGCCATTCACCTTGTCGAGAGCCAGTTTCGCCGAGACCGTCTCGCCGCCGCCCGCATCAAAACCCCGCTGGCCCAGCAGCCGGTTGGCGGAATTTTCGGCGATGTCATAGCCGATGATATATTGCCCGTTCGCCGTCAGATGGATCACCGGCGACTTGATCTCGATCCGGTAGTCGCCGCCGCCCTTCTGCATCACGTCCTTGCCGCCGGCAAAATTGTGGCTTTCGGTCAGGGTGCAGGTCCAGATTTCCTGGGTCTGGCTTTGGGTCTGACCTTGGGCATGTCCCGGCAAAATCGCGGCAAGCGCCGCCAGCACTGAAACGCAAACCCGTCCGGTCATTCCCAAATCCCCAACCCGCCTGGCCCGGGGCAAACTGTTGAATCCCTCGGGCCGGGTCAAGCCTGGTTATGAGATGAAATGCCGCTTCAGGACCGCTTCGACAGCCGTTTCTCATTGGCGCGCATGATGGTGCGATAGCGGCGGACCACCGATTCCGGCGAGCTCCCGCTTGCCAGGGCCATCGCGGCCTCGGTCGAAGCCATGATCTTTTCGCTGACCATCTTCTGGGCTTCCTGCTGGGCGGCCGGACCGCCTTGCGCCAGTTTTACAAAGCGCAGGGCAATCACCCGCTGGGCCTCGAACGCCGCCATGGCCATATCACTGGAAAATTTCCACCACATTCCGCCTAACTCCGTGAACGCTTTTTGCCTGTCAGGGCCGCCGCCACCTTTTCCTTCTCTTTTCTGGGAAAAAGCGTCATGGCCAGAATGAACAGGGACAAAGCCAGGCAAACACCATTGGAAACCACCAGCGGCCATTGGCGCAGCGCTATTCCGAAGGCCAGCCAGAGCGCGAATGCCGCCACCGTCAGCAGATACATGCCGACGGAAATATCCTTGGTCTGGCGGGTGCGGATGACTTTCCAGGCCTGGGGCACAAAACTCGCCATCGACGCCAGCGCCGCGAGCGTGCCCAGGATACTGACATAACTCATCCCGTAAACGCGGCCGCGCTACGCCGCGGGGCGTCCCTGCTCCAGCGGCGGCGCCGTCATGGTGAGCGTCATCGGCGCGGGAAGCCCATCGGCCTTATACTGCGCCATCAGCTCCTTCTTGCGCGCCGCCATCTGCTCGCCCAAGCCCGCAAGATCGACACCCTTCTCGCGTGCCTGGCTGAACAGGCCCTCGCGCTGTTCTTCTTCCTTGACGTGATGCTTGATCTCTTCCGACAGCACCTTGACCTTGGCGTCGTAGAAATCATCTTCGGGCGTTCCGGCTTCCAGCTCCGCGATCAGGATCTTGGCGCCGTCATGCTCCACATTGGCCTCGTCCAGCATGTCGCTTTCCACCCCGGCTTTGTGGCAGGCCGGATAGAAGATTTCCTCTTCGATCATGGTATGGATGGTCAATTCCATGCAGATTTTCTTGGCGATATCGGCCTTCTTGGCGCGGGACTTTTCGTACTTCCCGAACAGGTCTTCGACCTTGCGATGATCGGCTTTCAACAGGGCAATCGCGTCGGGTTTGCTGGCCATGGGATTTTCCTTCTGTGTTGGGATAACTCAAAGGCTAAAGAGCGCCATGCAAAGGATAGTTCCGATACCAGACGTGCTAACGACTCGCATCTGTGAGAAGCGACGGCGCGGTGAAAGGATGGGTGCGGTCTGGTACGCAGGAACCGACTACCATGGGTAGCGTTGTCATTGCGAGCGGGCGCCCTGTCACCCCAGCCCTTTAACGACCCCGATGGGGAGTCCGCTCAACCTCTTCACTTCCAAAACGGGTACCGGCCATGCGCAAACTCATCTTACTGGCACTCAGCATCGCCGCGCTGGAACTGCTCAAGCGGAGCAGTCAGAGGCAGGGACTCGCGCCTTCGGCTGTCCTGTTGGGGGCGGCAGAGCGGGGACTGACCTGGCTTCGCGGGCCGCAAAAGGCCGGCAAAGCGGTTCAACCGGCGAAGCCCGCACAGGAAGACTAAAGTCATGAGCAGCATCAAAAACCCGGAGAATGAGGCGGAGAACCCGGCGCCCATGCCCAAAAGCCAGCAGGCCGGGAAAGCGAAAATGGCGCCCCAGCCGTCGGCGCCTCCCGGGCTCGAACAGGACGCTTTGGGTAACGCGATACCGTTCGAACAGCGAACCCCGGAGGATCAGGAACTGGCGCGTGGCGGGATAAAGAATACGAGCCAAAAATCCGGGAAGCGTTAGGGGCTGCGCCCCACATGAAAATGTCAGACCCCAAAATTGATGTACCCCCTCATGTTGCGGAAGCCGTTCACGCAATAGCCCTGCTCCATGCCGAGCATCACAGAAAATCCACCCTGGCTGAGCGGATTGTGGATCGCATAACCACCTCCGTCGGCCGGCCCGTATTCCTGCTGATACTGATGGGCGTGATGGTACTTTGGATGGCCGCCAACGAATTCATACTTCTCAGCGGTGGCTCCCCGCTCGACGCCCCACCCTATTCCGGGCTTGAGCTTTGCATCACGCTTCTCGCCCTGGTGATAGCCGTGATGATCCTGATCAGTCAGAGCCGCGCCGACCGCTTTGCCAATCTGCGGGAACAGATGACCTTGGAGGCGACGCTGCTGACGGAACAGAAGACCCGCAAAATCATCGAACTTCTGGAAGAACTGCGGCGGGACAGTCCGGATGTGCGCGATCGCGAGGATGTCGAAGCCATCCAGATGGCCGCCAAGGCTGACCCGCACGAGGTTTTGGCCAAGATCGATGAGGTTACCCAGGTGCATCTGGCGCCACCCGCGCCGCGCAGCAGTGGCGGGGTCCAGGAGACGTGATGCTCCATTTTGTTTGGGTTGCGATGACCGTTCTGCGCGTTGCGGGGGTGGTCGTGTTGATTGTGGGTGTGGGGTGGTTCGGCGCCTATTTCATCGTCGGCAATGGCCGGTCCAAGGATGGCGCCGTGCCCAGATCATCCTGGCTTGGCCCCGGACCCAAACAGGGAATGAAGATCGCCGCCTTGGGCATAGTCACATTGTTCGCGGCTTTCATCCTGAGCTTGATCATGCCGGACGGGACATAACCGGCGTTTGCCGGCTGCTCACTGCTTGTGTTCCAATTTTTCGGCCTTCTGGTCGAATTCCCGCGCGGTGCGAAGCATTTGTTCGCCCAATCTTGCATCCGTCGCGTTATCCGCTTTCTCCCGCCATGCACCGGCCAGGGCGCGGAGTTGAGCGACAGACTTGACCGGGTGAGGATCGGTCATGGGGACGCCGGTATTACAGGCGCCATTGATATGCCAGAAGATGACCGACCTTGATGTTTTCGAGGGGCCCCCAAAGCCCAAATGCCCGCAGCAGGTAGAGCACAACCGCAATGACAACAACCGCGTTCAAGATGCTTTTGATTTTTCCATCCATGGGGATGTAGGTGTTCACCAGCCAAAGCAGCACCCCGACGATGATCAAAACGGCTACGACGTGGATAAGGGGCATGGCGTTGTTTTTCCGTTTGGCCGCCCTGCCGCAACGCCGGGAGAGTGCCAAAGTTTCATGGGGGTGGGTGGCGCAAACGAATATCGCGACATCTGATCACTATTGCTCAGTTTGCCATCCCGATCGGGCCTGGCATCACCGGGCGCCATATCCAGCATGGAAGAGCCCCGCCCGAAATCGGGCGTGCCTTTGCATTGGCGGACGCTTGGCAACTCCAGTGCTTCGAACACGTTCGGGTATGGCAGTGCAGGCTCTGAAGACATGAACCGACCCCCTCCCTCTCACACCGCCCGCAAAACGATGGAACTCGCCAACCAGGCGAAACACCTTCTGTCGATCGCGGGGGGAAATGCCGTGGATCCTTCTGTTCGCAAAACCCTTTGCACAGCCGGTCTTATCATCCAAACGCCGTCCGGATTGACCCTCACACAACAGGGACGCTTTGCCTTGGCCTTCTCCTGTGCGCGCTGACCCTATGAGCCCGCACCCCGATAAAGCCGCTTTACCCCGGGCGGCCCGCCCCTCGGAACGGGCTGCGGCAGGAACCGATCCGCAACCTGGGGGTTCTCCTTCCAGCATGGCCGGCAGCAGCAACGAACCGTTCTGGCTTGCTTTCCTTGCAATCATGCGCCCGTACCAAAAGCGCGGTTAGAACAGGAAATCACATGAATCGCTCTGCCACACTTGGCGTTATCGCCTTGACTGCGCTCGCAACGCCCGCTCTGTCACAGGGACGCTTCGGCAGCGAAGCCGCTGAAAAGGCGGCAGACCGCATGGAACGTGAGGCCATTCGCCGGGCTGAGCATCCGGAACTGAACCAGCCGGTAGCGGTCAAGGCTGCGCAACCAACCCCTCCAGAAGCGGCGGCCGAGCCCGCAACCGTACCCGCCGCGCCTGCGCAATAGCTTGATCTTTCGTCCGGAAATGTTTCAGCCGCGCCGTTTCTCATAGCGCGCGAAAATCGCTTCGCCCGCCTCTATCCAGGACCTGAGCTCAGAGGTTTCCAAGCGTCGGCGGCCGGCATTGGCGTCGGCGTCCAGGAGCGAAAGCTCGGATTTCCACCGGGCGGTATCCCGGCGCAAGCTCTCCATGAAAGCTTCGCTAAAGGCATCGCTATTGCGGGCCATGTTCCGGCTCCTGCGCTTGGGGATGGCCACACCAGACCAGGCCTGGGTTGCAAATACGGGCATCAACCCGGTTGTGCAACGTCGAAACGGCCCGGTTGCAAGCGTAAGAACGCTTTGGCCTAAAGAAAGTCGCTGAATACCGCACTTGATGCATTTTCGATAGCCGCCCCGCTGTCAGCTTGTGCTAAGCTGCGCCGTCGCCGGCGTCTTGCTGGCGCTTGAGAGACCTTAGGGACAGCTACCAGAACTCTGCCCGCGCTCCCGATCAAACAGCGGAGACGCGCATGGAAGAGTTCGAACTTAGATTTCTCGACCGGGCGAATGCCGTTGTGCTGATCCGGCGCATTTTTGCCCGCAATGACACGGCTGCGATGATGGAAGCCCATCTGGCGAGCCTGACCCATACCCTGGAGGTTTGGCAGGAAAGCCGGTTGGTGGGACGGCGGGAAAGACCGCTGGCAAGGCGCACCGTCACGCGATGACACGTCCTCCAACAGACATGGAGGCCTCGGCCCAAGGGATGATAAAAAACTTCGGCGCGAAAGCAGCGACGCAAGCCCGTACCGCCCGGGGCGATGCACCAAAGTGGCAAAGCCGGCGAGCATGTCCGGTGGAGATGCGAGAACGGCGAACGGGACCGGCAGCAAACGCAGCCTCCTACATCTGTTTGCTTTCGTCCCGCTTTGGCGCTAGCCTTGGCCCGGGACGGGCATCAGCAAAGTGGAGACCGATATGCGTTTGAAGACCCTTGCCCTGCTCTTGGCTCTGTCCGGCATTCCCCTGACCGCCATCGCGGCCGACCGAGGCGCCATCGTGCAAGGCGCCGGCGCCACCGTCAGCGGCTTTGCCCATGTCCGGCGCGGCGCCGAGGGCACCTATATCGAGCTGGAAAACTCCGCCCAGGCGCGCCGTATCGCGGGATTCATCGCCTTCCAGAATGAAGGCACCTTCCCCGGCGTGATGGCGCTGAACGGCCGCCGCGTGCAGATGACCGGCATGGTGGTGCTGTATGGCCGCCCCATGATCGCCCTCAACGCGCCCGAACAGCTGCAAGTGATCAGCGACTAGAAACGGGCGTGGTGGTTCATTCGCTTTTCGGCGTTTGCGGCGCGAACCGTGGTGCGGACAAAGCAACAGGTGACAGGAGATCCTGTCACCTGTTCTCGTCAAAGACGGACTTTGTCTTTACCGGCTGCGATAGGGTTTAATTCGCCAGCTGCGCATTGGCGCGTGCCACGGCCCGGGCGACACAGCCACGGTCGCTCATGGCTTCCGAATTCGCCCATCCGCGATATTCCGCGGTAAAGCGCATCGAACCGCAAAGCCGGACGGCGGCGGCGTGAATGCGGGCCTGGGCGGTCGCCTGGCCGGCCGGACGGTTCAGATTGAGGTCGGCAAGGTTGACTTGCATCTGGAGCGGCGTTGCCGCCTGTGCCGCGACTGTGAGGGAAAGGACCAGAACAGAAGCGGAAAATAGACTGCGCAGCATGGCGTCCTCCACGATTCATCCGTGACAAGTATGTGACGAACAGAGAGCGGGAATCAAGAATAATTATTCCTTTTCAGGTGGTTAGCATGCATAAAAAACAGGCAAACACGGTTCTTTTTGTCATATAGCTGTCATATAGCCGGCAAAGCCTGTCACAAAGGAGTGCGACAGGCGGACAAAAGCTCCTGTCACCGCTCTTCCTTGGTTGTTGCGTGGGCTTGGCCGTAACACCCAATGCGATAGCCTGGGCCGGAACGTCATTCCTTTCAGGCGGAAGAAACGGCTGGACGGGAAAGGAACGAAATGGCGCATGCCGCTTTGATCTTCGCCGCCGCCCTCGCAGCCTATCAACCGCGCGCGATCCATACCCCGGCGCAAGCTGTCGCCGCCGCCTATCAGCAGATAGACGAATTTGAGAGCCGGACGAGAGACCTCCACTCCTGGGCATGGCCCATCATGGTCGAGCGCAAGAAGGATCACTGGGTGCTCCATCGCAGAGCCTATGCGCCGAAGGATATCTACATCGACGCGAAGTCCGGACGTATCCTGAAAATCGTTGATGTTAAAAGCCCTAGGTGACAGGAGCTCCTGTCACCGCATTCCTGACAATTTGTCGGGTACAGGCCGCCAAAATCTCCACTGATCAGGCCAGCCGGAAATCTCGACAACTGGGTTATGTTTCCGGCATAGTGGACTGTTGCAGCCCAGCCATCGTCGCGCACATCGCCTGATCAGGCATCCCGCTCTCAGCACATCGAACTCAACTGATGGGGGCCCTCATGCCGTACTACTGCGTGAACACCAACGCACAGCCGAATGGAGATCACGAAGTCCATGATACCGGCTCGTGCACACGTCTACCGATGCCGATAAACCGGAAAGACCTCGGATGGCACGCCAACTGCCAAGGCGCTGTCCAGGTCGCAAAAGGCGTCTACCCGCAATCCAACGGCTGCGCCTATTGCTCACCCGCCTGCAACACAGGTTGAACTCATAACAACAGGAGTTTCATATGGGGAAAATCAGAGGGAACAACGACGGTCCTGGTGGCCGTAATGAAACCTACCGGGTCGGCTCACGAACGCATGTGCCAAGGTCGCAGATGGTGAAAGAAGTCGAAACCGGTCTGCATCCTGGCAACCACACTGGCCTGACGGATATTTTGTACCAGCGTGATTGATACTACTGCATAGCCAC
>CADECX010000045.1 GCA_902825865.1 uncultured Alphaproteobacteria bacterium | reverse complement strand
TCGGCGTCTCCGGCTTGGAGGAGCCGGTACGGTTCGCTCCACACCGCGTCGATGGGATTGCTCTCCACCGCCACCAAAGTGACGCCGGCTTTTTCCACCGCGGCTTTCAGATGCAGCACGCCATGCTGGGTGTGCAGCCAGGGGTCGTAACCCAGTTTGGCGCCACGCGGCAGGTTATCGGGAATCCAGCATTGCGGGCCTTCCGCCACCAGATCGCGCGGTTCGAACAGTTTGGTGTCGGTCTGGTTGCGGACCTGAAGCGTGTAGCGGCCATCGACAAAAACCGCCGCTCTGTCTTTCAGCACCACCGCCGCGCCCGCCGAACCGGTAAAGGCGGTCAGCCAGGCCAGCCGCTCGGCATAGGCGGGCAGATACTCGCCCATATGCTGGTCGCTATGCGGCACCACAAATCCGTCCAGCCCGCGTTGGGCCAGTTCCTCGCGCAGCGCTTTGAGGCGCGGGGCGCAGGTCGCGGGATTGGAGGTGTCGTCATAGGTTTGAAAGGGCTTATCCATGCCCCAAGTCTAACGGCTAGGCTTTTTCAGCACCAGCGCGCTCCAGGGGCCGCTGCGCCGCGCCCCGACATAGCGCAAATCGCCATAGAAGCTGGTGACCAGCTTTTCCTGGTTATACAGCAGCCCCGATAGCAGCAGGGTCGCGCCCGGCGCCAATGCCTTTTGGATGGCGGGCGCCAGTTGGGTGAGCGGTCCCGCCAGAATGTTGGCAATCAACAAGTCGTAAGGCGCGGCATTTGACAGGGTGGGATGGGTCAGGCCATCGGCGGTAAAGGCAGCCACCAGCGGTACGACGCCATTGGCGCGGGCATTTTCGCGGGTGACTTCGACAGCGACCGGATCGATGTCCGAGGCCAGCACGCGGCGCTTCCACAATTTCGCGGCGCCGATGGCCAACAGGCCGGTGCCGGTGCCCAAATCCAGCACATTGGTGAAGCTGTGCCGGCGCGCCAGGTCGGACAGCGCGCCCAGGCATAAGGCGGTGGTCTCGTGATGGCCGGTGCCGAAAGCCAGTCCCGCCTCCATCTTGATCGGGATCACGCCATGCGGCACCCGGCCCGCATCATGCGCGCCATAGACGAAAAAGCGCCCGGCCCGCACCGGCGGCAGGCCCTGCTGACTCAGCTTGATCCAGTCCTGGTCGGGCAGGGCCTCGACCTTCACATCCCGGCCCGTGATGCGGCTGAGATAGGCGGCGTCGGGCGCATCGGTATAAAGCGCCTCCACCACCGCGCCGTCGGCAAAGGGCTCTTCCACGATCAGCACCGCCTGGGCGCTGCCGTCCAGCTCCAGCGCGGCCGAAACGTCGGCGGCCTCGGGTTTGGTGAGCGCTACCGAAGCCTTCCAAAGGGGCGGATTTGTCATGGTGGGGATATGCCGTGCTAGCCTATTTGGGTCAACAAGAGGCAAACACGATGAAGACGCCGCTCCTCGCCGCCGCCGCACTCCTGGTCCTGGCAAGCTTTCCCGCCGCTGCGCAGCTGCCCGGCGGGGTGATTGTGGTCACCGCCGAACAGGTCGAGCAGATACGGCAAAGCGCCCGCGCCACCCAGGCCTCGGCCAACCCGGCGCGGCCCAGTGTGAATGCGCCCATCATCTCCGTGCCGCCCGGCACCCCGCCCTATGCGCTCAATCTGGAGCACCGCAACGCCAAGGCGCCCGCCTCCCAGCATCCGGCCACCGCCGAGATCGTCATGGTTCTGGACGGGGCGGGCACCATCATCACCGGCGGCACATTGGTGAACCCCATAACCGCCGCCAATGGCAACATATCGGGCAGCGACATTGCGGGCGGGACGGTCCTGCATGCGATGAAGGGCGACATCGTGTTCGTGCCGCAACAGACGCCGCATCAGATGATTCCCGATGCCGGCGGCACCCTGGTGCTCGCGACCTTGCATGTGCCGCGAACCGCCGAGCCGGCGCCGGTAGCCGGCAAGCCGCCCGCCACACCTAAGCTGGTCAACCGGGCCGCCGATCTGCCGGCCATGACCGAAAAGGCGCGGGCCGCGGTGGCGACCTCGCCGCGTTTCTTCGGCGGCGACACCATCCTCGCCCTGCCGCCTTACCGCATGGGGCTGGAATACCGTTCGCCCAAGGGCATCGCCTCGGTGCACAAGAACGATGCCGAATACATGTACGTCCTGGAAGGCGAGGGCGTGATCGTGGCCGGCGGCACGGTGGTGAACCCTAAGGATACCGGCGCCAATATCGACGGCGATGCGATTTCAGGTGGCACAGACATTCGCATGAAGAAGGGCGATTGGATTTTTGTGCCCAAGGGTGTGCCGCATATCGCCAAGTCGGATGGCGCCTTTGTGTTGGCGACCCTGCACGTGTTTTAGAAATGCGGGCGTCCCGGTTTTACCGGAACGCCCGTAATTCAATTCATTCACGGAAGTAATGTGCTCTGTCCATGAAAGCATTTGCTTTCCAGGCAGCATTTTTTGAACCGCTTGCCCGAACCGCACGGGCAAGGATCATTGCGACCCAGTTTTTCGATCAATTCTTTGTCACCGTGGACGATGCGATGACCGCGCTTGACGGAGGTTTCGCTATTGAAAGCCCCTCCGGCGCTTACTCATGAATTCAAAAGCTGTAGTCCTGGTTCTTGCGGCGCATTTTAGCCTCCTGACGAAAAATGCCGGAGGCTTTTAAGCGCGGGAAACGAATTGGTCAATCACCCGCTTTTCGCCCGCTTTGTCGAATTCCACCGTCAGCTTGTTGCCTTCGACATAACGCACCCGGCCATAGCCGAATTTCTGGTGGAAAACGCGGTCGCCGCGGGCATAGGCGGAAGCCGCGGGGTCAGAGGTCTGCACACTCCAGGCCTGGGCCTCGATCATGGGCGGGCGGGCGCGCACGGTGCCCGCCGCTGCGCGATTGGCCTGGGCCCGTTTCCAGCCCGGTGAATCATAGGTGCTGCCGAAACTGGCGGCATTGTCATTGTCGCGGAAACCGGCATAGCCGCCATAAAAACCGTCATCCACCGCGACATCGACATGGTTTTCGGGAATTTCCTTGATGAAGCGCGAGGGCAAGGCGCTTTGCCAGGAACCATGCACCCGGCGGTTGGCGGCAAAGGAAATGCGGATGCGCTGGCGCGCCCTTGTCAGCCCGACATAGGCCAGGCGGCGTTCCTCTTCCAAGCCCGCCAAACCATTTTCATCCATGGTGCGCTGGGACGGGAATAGGCCTTCCTCCCAGCCGGGCAGGAAGACAGTGTTGAATTCCAGACCCTTGGCGGCATGCAACGTCATCAGATTGATGCGGTCGCCGCTTTCGTCCTGGGCGATTTCCATCACGAGGCTGACATGCTCCAGAAAGGCGGTGAGGGATTCAAAACCCTCCATCGAGCGGACGAATTCCTTCAAGTTGTCCAGGCGGCCGGGTGCTTCCGCCGACTTGTCGGCCTTCAGCATGTCGGTATAGCCGCTTTCGTCCAGCACCATTTCGGCCAGTTCGGTGTGGGGCAGCACCTTGGCCGTGTCGCTCCAGCGCGCGAAATTTCCCGCCAGCTCGCTCAGCGCCTTGCGCGCCTTGGGCGGGAGTTCATCCGTGTCGGCGATCTCGCGCGCGGCCGGCAAAAGCGGCATCTGGCGGGCGCGGGCATAGGTATGAAGGCTCGCAACACTGGCATCACCGATGCCGCGCTTGGGCTTGTTGACGATGCGCTCAAAGGCCAGATCGTCGTCGCCCTGGGCGATCAGCCGCATATAGGCGATGGCATCGCGGATTTCCTGCCGCTCATAAAAGCGCGGGCCGCCAATCACCCGATAGGGAAGGCCAAGTGAGATGAACCGGTCTTCGAATTCGCGCATCTGAAAGGAGGCGCGCACCAAAACCGCCATCTGGGCAAAGGCATGGCCCTGGCGATGCTGGTCCTCGGCTTCCGAGGCGACATTGCGCGCTTCTTCCTCGGCATCCCACACACCGGCGACCTTGATCTTCTCGCCCGGCTCGCCTTCGGTCCACAAGGTCTTGCCCAGCCGGCCCTTGTTGGCGGCGATCAGGCCCGAGGCCGCGCCCAGAATGGCTGGTGTGGAGCGGTAATTGCGTTCCAGCCGGATCACTTTGGCGCCGGGAAAATCGCGCTCAAAACGCAGGATGTTTTCCACTTCCGCGCCGCGCCAGCCATAGATGCTCTGATCGTCGTCGCCGACAACGCAGACATTGCCCGAGCCGCGCGCCAGCAGGTTCAGCCACAGATACTGAACCACATTGGTGTCCTGATACTCGTCCACCAGCATGTAGCGGAAGCGGTCGCGGTAGTCGGCCAGGATGTCCGGCTGGGTCTTGAGAATGTGCAAAGTCTCCAGCAACAGATCGCCGAAATCCGCCGCATTCAGTGCCTTCAGCCGTTCCTGATACTGGCGATAAAGCGACTTGCCCTTGCCGAAGGCATAGCCCTGGGCCTCGCCTTCGGAGACCTCATCGGGGCGCAGGCCCCGGTTCTTCCAGCCATCGATCATGCTGGCGAGTGTGCGGGCGGGCCAGCGCTTCTCGTCCACGCCTTCGGCCTCGATCAACTGTTTCATCAGCCGCAGCTGGTCGTCAGTGTCCAGAATGGTGAAGTTGGATTTCAGGCCCGCCAGTTCGGCATGGCGGCGCAGCATCTTGGCGGCAATGGAATGGAAGGTACCAAGCCACTGCATCCCTTCAACGACACCCCCAATCAGCGCGCCGATGCGCTCCTTCATTTCGCGCGCCGCCTTGTTGGTGAAGGTGACGCAAAGGATCTGTCCCGGCCAGGCGCGGCGGGTGGCCAATATGTGGGCCAGCCGCGTGGTCAGCACCCGGGTCTTGCCAGTGCCCGCGCCGGCCAGCACCAGCACCGGCCCGTCCACCGCCTCGACCGCCTCGCGTTGTTCCTTGTTCAAGCCGGCGAAATAAGGCGGCTCTCGCGGGATAGGGGCGCTTGAAGGTTCTTCAAACGCCGAATCCAGGGGATCGGAATAGCGGTCGCCGTAACCGCTCATAGGGACGTTCGGGAATCTGGGGACATGAGAACGATATTAGAACGTGGGAGCGGGAAATCCCACTTTTTTCTGGTCGCTCGTTCCTACGCTGTCGCTAGGAACTTCGCCGACGCTCCTAATTATCGTCTTCACCTTTTCCAAGCTTGTGACCCGAGAGGCTCTGATCCGCTTTGTCCTTGCGGGCTTTTTGCAGGTTCCGCAGCGCCTTGGGTGTGCCATGCAGGACGCGATTGGCCTCGGCAGTCTTTTCTTTTTCCGCCCGGCCCTTTGCCTTGCGCGCCCGGCGCAGATTGATGATCTCAGCCATGTCCGGCCTTGGCTTCGATGTCTTGCGCGCGGGCATAGGCCGGGCGGCTGGCGACGCGGTTGACATAGGCTTCCAGCAAATCGGTCTTGGCCAGGATTGGCGAGCCCATGAACAGCTTGAAAGTGGTGGCGACCAGCACATCGGCGGCGCTGAATTTTTCGCCCAGCAGGAAGGGTTGCTTCGACAGAGTCGCTTTGACCAGTTCCATCACCTCATCGGTTTTGACCCAGCCGGCAGTGCCGCGCCGCACGTCCCATTTCATGAAGGCGCTCATCCAGGCCGGTTCCATCACCCCGGCATAATAAGCCAGCCAGGTGAGATAGGCGCCGCGCGTCGCATCGCCCACCAGTGGGCCAATGCCGTGTTGGGGGAATTTGTCGGTGAGATAGAGCGCGATGGCCGCGCTCTCATAGACCACAGTCTCGCCATCGCGGATCACGGGCACCTTGCCATGGGGATGCGGATTGGCGGTGTCGAGGGCGCCGCTGCCGTCGCCGCGGCGGATGCTGACTTCCTTCAGCTCATAAGGCGCGCCCAGTTCCTCCAGCAGGAAGATGAAGCGCGAGGCCCGCGAACGGGGGGCGTGATACAGCGTGATCATGGCGAAGATCCTTTGGCGGCAAGGGCAAAGAGACGCAACGCACTGGCCAGCGGCCGGTCGCCTCGGGTCGCATCGATTTTCGCCACCAGCGCCGCCAGGCTGAGCCGGTCCCGCGCCGCGCTTTTGTCGATCACCGCCCAGAACTCCGCTTCCAACGCCACACTGGTGCGATGTCCCGACAGGGTGAAGGAGCGCTTTTTAAGGCTCACCTTGTCGCTCTCCAGTCCAATATGGCCAATTGCTTCGCCATTTTAGCGCCGCCGGGCCTGGGTGGCATCAGCACACGCGGCTTTTTCAATTTTGTGACGGCCCCTGCCGCGATCACCGCATTGCGTTCCACCCAGCCGTCGGTGTCGAGCAGCCGCACCTTTGGCCACAGCGCCCGCATGGCGCGGACCATGATGTCCGGAGTGCGGTCATCGTCGTCGGCCACGATCACATTCATCAGGAACAGGGCATTGCGTGGTTTCAGCCGCGATTTGGCCAGCCTGAAGAAGGCCGGCTGCATGAATTCGGCGGGCATGCCGCCTTCGCCAAAGGCGTCCAGAATAACGGCGTTATGGCGCTGGCGATGCTTTTTCAGATACGCGATCCCGTCCGACACATGACAGGGGATATCGGCGGGCAGATGAAAGTATTCGCGGGCGATGTCGAAGGACAATTTGTGAATGTCCACGATCGTCACTTTAACGCCCTTGGCATGCAGCATGGTGGCCAAGGTGCCGCCGCCGCAGCCGATCATCAGCACGTCCTTTGCCTTCACCTGGCGCAGGAAGAAGTACATGGCATGGATATAGTCTGCGGTGGAAATGCCGCGCGAGTCACTGGCGCTCTGGTGATAGTCCTTCTGCCAATAGCTGACCTTGCCGGTGCGATTGTCCTGCACAATGACATGGCCGGGCGCGGCTTGGGTGCGGCGTTCCATCGTCTAGCGTTTCCAATCGCCGGGCGCATCCGGCTTGGTGGCGGCCAGAATGGCGATGGCGGCCCTGCCGCGGTCGCTGCCGTTCAGCAGCGCATACAGCCTTTGCCACAGGCGCGTTTTGGCCTCCGGGACCAGACCGTCAAAGGACGTGCTGTAAATCATGTAGCTGAGAGGATAGCGGAACAGCCGGGTCTGCAAATCAAAATCGCGCAAGGATCGGCCTTGTGTATCGCGCAGGCCGCGCCGGGCAAAGACCGTGTCGAAGCCGGAATTGCCCTTGACCGGTGAGGGCAGCGGCGCCTCATCGGCGAAGGTCATGAAAGCGGCCAGCTCGTCGATATTTTTATCCATGTCGGCCAGGACGCCCGCCCGGAATTGCGCATTGATGACGGCGACCCGGTTGGCAAAGCCCGTCTGATGCTCCAGCACCATCAGCGCCACAATATCGCTGGTCGGTTTGAGGACCTGGCCGGTATCGAACTTGTCCGTCAGGTCGGTGACGTTGAGCCCGTCCGTCGCGGAAAGATCGTAAGGCCGGTTGGGGTCGAGGGCGGCGACGTTGCCGCGATGGCGCATCAGCCCATGCGTGCCGGTGACATACCAGCCGCCCCAGCGCAGTTCGAAGGGCGTGCTTTGTTCGGTGATGTCGAACGGTCTTGTAGGATCGGGGAAGACCGGCGTGCCGTCCGTCGTGGCGGAGATGTTGGCCACGATCCAGCCGGGCGCGAAGCGGTTGACCATGCCGTGACAGACGGTGCAGGTATTGCCTTCTTCGACCAGCTGCGGCTTGCCGGTCTTGGCGGCATCAAGCGTGTAAAAGGCAAGGCCGCCTCTTTTGTCATTGACGATCAGCTCCAGCAGCTTGCCCTGATGCACGGCGGCGACGGCGATATCGTCGCGGAAATAGATGGCGCGCGGCGTTTTGGGGCTGATCCTGTCGAATTGCAGGCTGGAGCGGGTGAAAGCCAGGACCTGGGATTCCTCCGGCACATCCAGGGCGGCCAGCAGGCTCCTCAGATAGCCTTGGCCGTCCTCGGCAAAAGCGAGTTTGGTTTCGCCCTTATCAAGACGGGCCTGCAGCGCTTCGATGGCGTTGAACGGCGCGGGTTCCGCGGCCTGGGCTATCGCCGCGCCCGCCAATCCGGCAAGCGGCGGCAGCAATAGCCAGGCAAGGGCGCGCATGCGCAAAGCAATCCTTATTTGGGCGCGATCATGTCTTCGGGCTTGACCACGGCGTCGAATTCCTCCGCCGTGACATAGCCTCCCTTGACCGCTTCCTCTTTCAAGGTGGTGCCGTTCTTGTGCGCGGTCTTGGCGATCTTGGCGGCATTGTCATAGCCGATCTTGGGCGCCAGCGCCGTCACCAGCATCAACGACCTTTCAAGCCCTGCCTTGATATTGTCGCGGCGCGGCTCGATGCCGACCACGCAATTATCGGTGAAGCTGACCGCCGCGTCTGCCATCAGCCGCACACTTTGCAGGAAATTATAGGCCATCACCGGATTGTAGACATTGAGTTCGAAATGCCCCTGGCTGCCGGCGAACGTCAGCGCCGCATGATTGCCGAAGATCTGCACACAGACCTGGGTCATGGCCTCGCATTGGGTGGGATTGACCTTACCCGGCATGATGGAGGAGCCGGGCTCGTTCTCGGGCAGCGCCAATTCGCCCAGGCCCGAACGCGGACCCGAACCCAAAAGGCGAATGTCGTTGGCGATCTTGAACAGGCTGGCGGCCACGGTGTTGATGGCGCCATGGCTGAACAACATGGCGTCATGGGCGGCCAGGGCCTCGAACTTGTTGGGCGCGGTGGTGAAAGCCATGCCGGTGATCTTGGCGATACGCTCGGCCACGCTTCTGTCGAAACCGACCGGGGCGTTGAGGCCGGTGCCCACCGCCGTGCCGCCCTGGGCCAATTCCATCAGCTTGGGCATGGTCTGTTCGATGCGGGCGATGCCGTTTTCGACCTGCGCCGCATAGCCGGAAAATTCCTGGCCCAAGGTGACCGGTGTCGCATCCTGAGTATGGGTGCGGCCGATCTTGATGATGTCTTTCCAGGCCGCGACCTTGGCGGTTAGCGCCGCATGCAGATGCTTCAGCGCGGGCAGCAGCCGGTGATGAATCTCCTCGGCGCAGGCGATGTGCATGGCGGTGGGATAAGTGTCGTTGGACGACTGGCTCATATTGACGTGATCATTGGGATGGACCGGCTTTTTGGAGCCCATCACGCCGCCCAGCATCTCGATGGCGCGGTTTGAGATCACTTCATTGGCATTCATGTTGGACTGGGTGCCCGAGCCGGTCTGCCACACCACCAGCGGGAAATGTTCGTCCAGCTTGCCGTCGATCACTTCCTGGGCGGCCAGGACGATGGTTTCCCCGATCTTCTTGTCCAATCCGCCCAGCGCCATATTGGTCTCGGCGGCGGCCCGCTTGACGATGCCCAGCGCCCGCACGATGGGCTGCGGCTGCTTTTCCCAGCCGATCTTGAAATTGCCCAGGCTGCGTTGGGCTTGGGCGCCCCAATAACGGCTGGAGTCGACTTCAATGGGTCCGAACGTATCGGTTTCGGTACGGGTTTTGGTCATGGAAGGTCTTTCGGAACGGAGGATTTCTGCTGGGGCGGCCTATAATTTCTTGCGGCCCTACTTCTTTCGAAAAGAATCCAGGCTCACCACTTCCCCGGGCTTTTCGCCGGCCGGGGCGGGCTTGGCCGCCACGGGATCGGGCGTTTCAGCCTCGCTGGGTTCGGGAGGATTGGTGGGCACCATGACGGGGCCGGTGGCGGGTTTGGGCACGCCATCGCCTTCGGCGCGAAATTGCAGGCCGAATTGCACGCCGGGGTCGAAGAAAGCGGTGAGGGCGTTGAAGGGAATGTGCAGCGGCGCGGGCAGCTTCTTGAAGGTCAAGGTCACCTCGAAATAATCCTCCTTCACCTTCAGCGCCCAATATTGGTGCTGGATGATGATGGTCATTTCGTCGGGATATTGTTCCTTGAGGAATTCGGGAATATCCACGCCTTCGGCATGGGTCTTGAAGGTCAGATAGAAATGATGCGCGCCGATCAGGCCGGACTTTTCGATGCGCCGCAGCGCGTCGCGCACGACGCCTCTGAGCGCCGAGTCGGTGAGAGCCTGATAGCCTATAAAGTCCTTAGCCATATGGGTCCGGAGACTAAGCGCCGTGTTTATGGAGTCAATCGCGGCAGACCTCCGCTCAGGACAATTTTGACGCAATTGCGAGAAAAAAAGGAACCTGGCCCGGCATGGGCGCCGTCACTAAAGCGATGCTGCAACTGGGACTTTCACCATGAAAATCTCGCAGATCGACCTGCATTGGAAAGTGGTGGGTGCTTCTGTTGCCCGGTGCACCCACCGAAACCGCGCTTGGCTAACCGAAGTTAGGCAGCGAGGGCCATTTCATTATCGTTGGCACCTAAACAATAGTCCGATGACGGCGGAACCATACCGGGTGAAAGAACAGTCTTTACACGTCCGTCGATCCTGTTTCGCCCCCACAGAAACCCTCCTCATCAGAGGGCTTGTGGTGGAGGCGCCGGGTACTGCCCCCGGGTCCGGGCCGCTTATTACACAGTCGTTTATCGCCATAGTCCGGGCGAACCCGGACCCGTATAATATAGGCACCCGTGGTTAAGTTTTGAAGAGCAGCCCATGCACAGCCAATTACTGTTGTTTTTCGGCCTTATCGGCAGCGCCATCGTGGTTACCGCCTATTTGCTTAATCAGACGGGACGCCTGGCATCGTCCGATTGGCGCTTTCCCGCCGCCAATCTGGTGGGCGCCGTCGCCATCCTTTTATCCCTGACCGATGCGTGGAATTTGCCCGCGGCGGTGATCGAATTTTTCTGGGCCGCGATCAGCCTGTATGGCCTTGTGCGTTCCTTGCGGCCGGCCTGAGCGCCGCATGAAAGCCGTTTACGCCAGCGAAGAAGAAATCCTGCGCATTGGCGAAGGGGTCTATGCTTGCGATCTGCCGCGCGCGGAATGGACCCATGCGGCGCATTTCGCCGCCGCCTTGTGGCTGATGCGCTACCGCCCGGATCTGGAGCCGTCGCGGGAAATGCCCAAGCTGATCCGCGCTTATAATGAATCCGTCGGGCGGGTGAATGACGACACGGGCGGTTATCACGAAACCATCACCCAGGCCTCGCTGCGGGCCCTGCGCGGCGTGCTTGACGCTTCTGCCGCCGATATCCCGGTCTATCGCATCGTCAATGCCCTGATGGCCTCCAATATGGGCAACCCGAACTGGCTGCTGGAATATTGGTCTTTGGCCCGGCTGATGTCTGTGGAAGCCCGGCGGGAGTGGCTGGAACCGGATCTCAAAGCCCTGCCATTCTAGTGCCCCGATTCCGAAATTCGCATGATCTCTATATCGGGCTCTGGCGAATTTCGGAATCGAAGGGCACTAGTAACTTATTGAATCCTAGTGTCGTTTTGGTTTCGAAGTTCGCCGGATGCCTGATATCAATACGGTGTTGCGAACTTCGAAACCACGACACTAGGGCGCGAATCCGGTAGAATCTCCTCATGCAGCAATATCTCGATCTGCTCAGGCTTGTCCGCGACAGCGGCGTGGAAAAACGCGACCGTACCGGCACCGGCACGCGTTCGATCTTCGGCCATCAGATGCGGTTCGACCTGGCCGAGGGTTTTCCGCTGGTCACCACCAAGAAGGTGCATCTGAAATCCATCATCTATGAACTGCTGTGGTTCCTGCGCGGTGAGACCAATGTCCGTTGGCTGCAGGAGCATGGCGTCACCATCTGGGACGAATGGGCCGACAAGAATGGCGAGTTGGGCCCGGTCTATGGCTATCAGTGGCGCAGCTGGCCCACCCAGACCGATAGCACTATCGACCAGATCGCCAATCTGATCCGCGACATCAAGCAGAATCCGGATTCCCGGAGGCTGATTGTCACCGCCTGGAATCCAGCCGACGTGCCCAAGATGGCGCTGCCGCCCTGCCATTGCCTGTTTCAATTCTATGTCGCCGACGGAAAACTCTCCTGCCAGCTCTATCAGCGCTCGGCCGACATCTTCCTGGGCGTGCCGTTCAACATCGCCTCCTATGCGCTGCTCACCATGATGGTGGCGCAGGTCACCGGCCTGAAGCCCGGCGATTTCGTCCATAGTTTCGGCGACGCGCATCTCTACCTGAACCATCTGGAACAGGCGGATGCTCAGCTTTCCCGCAAGCCTTTTCCGCTGCCGGTCATGCGGCTGAACCCGGCGGTTAAGGACATTTTCGACTTCCAGTACGGGGATTTCACCCTGGAAAATTACCAGGCCCATGCCGGGATCAAGGCCCCGATAGCCGTTTAAATCCGGTTTTAATTGATCAAGTGAAGCCCGACCTGCGTAGCGGGGCAAATCGGTCCAGTGGACCGATTTGAGGGCTGAACGCCGCGAGCTTGGGCGAGCGGCAAGGGGGTATTTGACAAAAGGCCGGGGGAGCGGGAAAAGACCGGCCAAAGGAGACTTTCCATGGCAACGGCAGACGTACAAGGCAAAGAAGAGACCAAGCTGGCCAATGGCGGCGGCGCGTTTCCGTTCTGGTTCTCGGTTACCATGGTGGTGGTTGTCGTCGCCGTGCTGTTCGGTATTTTCTACGGCATCATGCAGCTCTTCTCGTAACAGAGACAGGCCCAAAGAAAAAAGCGCCGGAGTTTTCTCCGGCGCTTTTTCTTTTCTGCTGAGCGATTACTTCGGCAGCGCGAACACCATCAAACTGTCGCCACCGGTCGGGCTGCCCAGATAGGAACCGCCGGTCGCCACGATAGCCACATATTGCCGGCCATCCTTGCCGCGATAGGTGATGGGCGTCGCGTGGGCGGAATAGTCCAGCTTATAGGTCCACAATTCCTTGCCGGTCTTGCTGTCGAAAGCGCGGAAGCGCTGATCGTCGGTGCCGCCGACAAAGGTCACGCCGCTGGCGGTGACAATGGGCCCGCCATTGCCGGGGCGCCCCGTATCTTTCTTGCCTTCCGGGAAATGGTCGGTGATCCCCAGCCGCACGCGCCATGCGACATCCGCCGTGTTCACATCGACCGCGATCAGCTCGCCCCAGGGCGGAACCTGGCAGGGCGTATTGGTCTTGGGATCGACAAAGCGGGCGGATGTCATGTGCCATTCGCCGTTATCGCGCTTCACCAGCTTTTCGACATAGCCGAGCTGGTTGCTGTTGAAGATGAACAGGCTGCGCTGAGGATCATAGGCGCCGCCGCCCCATTCCGGCCCGCCCGCCGCGCCGGGAAAGTGCACCATGGTGCGGTCGTCGCGGAGCGGCTCGAACATTTTTGAGCCGATCAACTGGTCTTTGTCGACAAGCGCCTGGCAGGCGGCGCGATGCTCCGGCGTGCTGTTGTCCAGCTCGCTGAGGTCGAAGCTCATGCGGGTCATCACTTCGGGCTTGTTGGGGAAGGGCTGGGTCGGCCAGGCCTTTTCGCTGGCGACCAAAGAGGGGGGCACCGGCTTTTCGGTGACGCCGAAGATTGGCTCGCCGGTGACTCGGCTGAGCAGGAACAGCATCGCCGTTTTGTTCATCGCCGCCACGGCCGGAATGGCCTTGCCGTCTTTCTTGACCGTCAGCAGTACCGGCGTGGTGTGCAGGTCCAGATCCCAGATGTCGTGATGCACGGTCTGGAAGTGCCAGAGATATTTTCCCGTGTTGGCATCCACCGCGACCAATGAATTGGAAAACAGATTGGCGCCCTTGTGATTGCCGCCATAGCGGTCGAAGGTCGGCGCGCCGAAGGGCAGATAGGCAATGCCGCGCGCGGTATCGACCGTCAGCATGTTCCAGATATTCACGCCGGATTGTTGCTTCCAGCCGTCATCTTCCCAGGTGTCATGGAATTTCTCGCCGGGCCGCGGAATGGAATGGAAGGTCCAGACCAGCTTGCCGGTGACCACATCCCAGGCGCGCGCATCGCCCGCCGCGCCCTTGGAGGGCGCTTCCTGTACCCGGCTGCCGGTGATGGCGAGGTTCTTGTAGATCGTGGGCGGCGCGGAATAGCCATAAAAGGCGTCCGGCAATCCGTTCATGATCTCCGGCGTCTTGGTGTCGATCATGCCGTTGGTGCCGAAGCCCTTGGACGGCGCGCCGGTCCTGGCATCCAGCGCGATCATCCGCCCGCGCAGGGTGCCGAAGATCAGGCGCGGCGCGTGCGTCTTGTCACCCGCCCAATAACCAAGACCGCGGAAAGGCGGCTGATCGCCGGTGGGAAGTTCATAGGCCCAGAGCTGCTTGCCGCTGACAGGATCCAGCGCCACCACCCGTCCATAGGGCGTGCCTAGGAACATCCGCCCATCCACCACCAGCGGCGAGGTGGTGGCAAACGGCACCCGCGCCAGCTTCTGCGATGGGACCGGATTCATGTGATAGGTCCAGGCCAGCTCAAGCTTGCCGGCATTGGCTGGGGTGATCTGGGTCAGAGGCGAAAAACGCCCGCCGCCCGCGTCATAGCCATAGGCCGGCCAGTCATTGCTGGACGGTGCGGCTTGCGATGCAGCCAGAGACATGGTCAGCGGCAAGCAGACAGCCAACAGGCTCAAGGTCAGCTTCTTCATGAATTTCCTCTTATGGCTCAGACGGGACAATGCGACGGCGGCAGTCCCCGCCTGATCAGGTCCGGCAAGGCCGCCACGCTAGGTAAGACGGCGCTGCTGCGCTCTTTCCGTAAGCGTTCTTCTGTCGCAGCCCCGGAATAAACCCCGATGGTGGCGGCGACACCGGCATTGTTGGCGGCCTGAAGGTCCAGCACCGTGTCGCCGATGGCCAGCACTTCGCGCACGTCGTTGACATGGGCCGCTTCCATGGCGCGGAAGATCATATAAGGGGCGGGGCGGCCGTCGACCACGTCATCACTGGTAATGCTGGCGGCGAAATAATGCTGCCAGCCCAGATGCGACAGAACTTGGGTGGTCAGCGCCCGGTCAAAGCCGGTGGTGGTGGCCAGCAGCAATTTCATACCCTGAAGTTCCTTCAGGGCATTTTCCGCGCCGGGGATAGGCTGCACATTGGCATAGGCTTTGGAAGCGGTGGCGGTGAAGTCGCTATAGATCGCTTCGACCAGCGCGGCTCGCCCACTCTGAGGTCCGCGCAGCTCCACGAAATGCTGCACCATGCCGCGCTTGGCGGCGCCGCGCCATGCGCTGAATTCCTGCGGCGTTACGGTGATGCCTTTGCGCGCGAAGGCCCCCAGCATCGCCGTGGGCACCTCGCCATTGTCGCCGATCAAGGTGCCGCCGATATCCAGCACGACCAGTTTCAACACGACCGGCGGAGGCGCCGGCTGGGCATTCGCCGATCCCGCCACCACACCACCGGCCAATGCCGGAAACACGCCGCGCCGCGAAAATCTCATTGGCCCATTTCGTCCTGCTGATAGACCTTGATGATCTCGTCGAAATTCTTTTCCGCCTGAAAGCCCATGCTGGTGGCGAGCTGTGGGTCATAGCGCCCGGCCCAGCCCTTCACGATATTGGCGACGAACGGATCGTCGACACGCTTGATCAAGGCAACGGCCTTGTCGCCGCCGGCCTTGCGCAGGGCTTCAATCTGTTCGCCCACCGTGGCCGAAACCCCCGGCATGGTCATGGAACGGCGCACGCCCAGGCCGGATGTGTCGATGGTGGCGGCGGTGATGAAGAAGCCGACGGCGGCGCGCGGGGAGGCGAACCAGTGGCGCACCTCGTCACCCACCGGCAGCGGCGCTTCCTGTCCGGCCAAGGGCTCGCGCAGGATTCCCGAGAAGAAGCTGGACGCCGCCTTGTTGGGCTTGCCGGGACGGATGCAGATGGTGGGAAGGCGCACGCCCACACCGTCGAAATAGCCCTTGCGGCTGTAATCGGCCAGCAGGAGCTCGGTCATCGCCTTCTGGGTGCCATAGCTGGAGGTCGGCGTGGTGGCCAGGGAATCCGGTATCGGATCGGGGAAGGGTGGGCCGATCACCGCCAGGCTGGAAGCAAAAACAAAGCGCGGTTTGTAATTGCTGGTGGCGCCGTCCTTTTCCCGCTCCTGGCGGATGGCTTCGAAAAGCGCCCAGCTGCCGTTGAAATTGATGCGATAGCCTTTCTCGAAATTGGCCTCGGCATCACCCGACACAATGGCGGCGAGATGGAAGATCACATCGGGGCGCTCCTGAATCAGGGTGGTGGCCACGCCTTTCTCGGAAAAGTCGGCGGTGATCGGCTTGGTGTCCTTGGGCGCGCCGGGGGGGATCGGGCTTTCCACCACATCCACCAGGGTCAGGCTTTGAATCGGCTTGCCGCCCAGTGCCTTGTCGGCAACCAGACGCTCGACCAGTTTGCGGCCGATCATGCCGCCCGCGCCTGTGACCAAAATCTTCATGACGTCATCATCCGGTGAATTGCGTGCGCGAACATAGCGTAATTGCTTGCAGTGGGAACCGCGCTGCAAGCAATGCCAAGGCGCGGCTAGCGTCAGCGTAGTGCCGCGCCGCGGCAGGGCAGCATATTTTATCCCCATGGTGCACCGCAACTTCAGATGCGAATTTCTCGCATATTGCGCCTTTGACGCGCGGTTGACCGGGGGATAGCGTCGCCCAAAACAGGGCTGGAATCGGCCTATCCGGGGGAAGGACGTACGCCTTGAAATCTGTATTTGCATTCGCCTTTGTCTGTCTGCCTCTTGCCGCTCTGGCGCAGGACGGCATCCCCAATCCCTATGGCGCGCCACAACATCAATGGGCGTCTCCGGCATCCGGCGCCTGGGGTTCGAGCGCGGGCATCGAGCGCGGACCGCGGGGCGAGATTTGGGCGATCGACCGCTGCGGCGCCAATAGCTGTGACGGCTCCGATCATGGGCCCATCGTCCAACTCGATCTCGCCACCGGTAAAGCGATCAAGAGCATCGGCGCCGGCCTCTTCGTGTTTCCGCATGGTCTGCATGTCGACCGTCGCGGCAATGTCTGGGTCACCGACGGCGCGATTTCCAAGGACGGCAGCAAGGGCCTGCAAGTGACTCAATTGTCGCCCGACGGCAAAGTGCTGATGACTCTGGGCGTGGCAGGCCAGCGCGGCAATGACGAGACCCATTTCCAATCGCCCAGCGATGTGATCACCGCCCCAAATGGCGACATTTTCGTCGCCGACGGTCATGCGGCGATCCAGCCCTTCATTCCCGCCAATTTGAATATGCGGGTGATGAAGTTCGACTCCCAGGGCAAGTTCATCACCCAATGGGGCAAGCCCGGCGCGCGCTATAGTGAGTTCAACAATCCGCATGCGCTGGGGTTGGACAGCAAGGGCCGGCTCTATGTCGCCGACCGCGGCAACAACCGCACCCAGATCTTCGATCAGGGCGGCAAGTTCGTCGCCGAATGGAAACAGTTCGGCCGTCCGTCGGGCTTCTTTATTACCGGCGACCGGCTTTACGCCATCGACGCCGATTCAAGCGAGGCCAATCATCCCGGCGGCTGGAAAAAGGGCGTGTGGATCGGCAGCATTTCCGAGGCCAAGGCCGAAGCCTTTGTGCCGGACGAGCAGGCGGGTGAGGGCGTGGTCGTCGCGCCCGACGGCAATATGTATGGCGCCGTGAATGTCGTGCCGCGCGGTATCACAAAGTATCCGAAACAAGCTTCAAGGGAGAAGCGGTCATGAGTGACAGCAGACGAAACTTTCTGGTCAGTTCCTTTGGCGCCAGCGGCGCCGCATGGCTGACGGCCAACTGGCCGGCCCAGGTCGCGGCGGCGGAGAAAGCCCAGGGGTTGGGGGCCTTCACCTATTTCACCCGCGAACAGGCGGCGGATGTGGACGCCATGGCGGCGCAGATTTATCCCAGCGACGCCACGCCGGGCGCCAAGGAAGCGCAGGTGATCTATTTCATCGACCTGGCGTTGGTGACATTCGCCCAGGACAAGCAGGACATCTATGCCAAGGGCCTGGCCGAACTTTCGGCCAAGACCGGCGGCAGGCGTTTTGCTTCGCTGTCCTCCAGCGAGCAGATCGCGACGCTGACCTCGATCGAAGCCACGCCCTTCTTCAAGACGGTACGCGACCACACCATCATGGGGATGTTCTCCGCGCCCCAGCATGGCGGAAACTACAAGAAGATCGGCTGGACCCAGATCGGGTTCGACGACAGCCTTAATTTCCGCGCCCCGTTCGGCGCCTATGACAAGGCCTGAGGGAGAAAAGCGATGAAGAAATATAATCCCACTGAAGAAGTTGATTTTGTGGTGATCGGCTCCGGCGCGGCCGGCGGTGTGATGGCCAAGCAGCTGGCTTTGGCCGGTTTCTCCGTCGTGGTGATGGAGCAGGGCAATTGGGGCGCCTATGGTCACGAGCAGGACTATACCAAGGACGAACTGTCCAACCGGTTTCCCACCGAGCAGGACCTGCTGATCAGCGATCCCAAGAAGCATCGCAACACGTTCCGCCGCAACGCCAATGAAAAGGCCGTGGCCGGCAACCACAATTTCGGCTGTGTGGTCGGTGGCGGCACCGTTACCTATGGCGCGTCGAGCTGGAGGCACCTGCCTTGGGAATTCGATGAAGCCAGCCGCTTCGGCACCATGAAGGGCACCGGCATCGCCGATTGGCCGGTGAGCTATGACGAGATCGAGCCCTACTATACCCAGGCGGAATGGGAGATCGGCATTTCGGGGCCCAACGTGAAGACGCCGCTGATCGCGCCGATGTCCAAGCCTTATCCTTGCCAGCCGCTGCCGATGAAAAGCTCCGGCGCCTTGGTGATGAAGGCGGCGCAAAAGCTGAACCTGACGGTGACGCCCAATGTCGCGGCCATCATCACCGAGCCGATGAACGGGCGCAGTGCCTGCATCAATTGCGGCGCCTGTTCCGGCTATGGCTGCCAGACCAAGGCGCGGTCCTCCTCGGCGGTGGCGCTACTGCCCTTCGCGGTGGCGACCGGCAATTGCGAGATCCGCGTCAACTCCTATGTCCGCGAGATCACTGTCGATGCATCGGGCCGCGCCACCGGCGTGACCTATCTCGACAAGGTCAATAACAATCGCGAGGTCTTCCAGAAGGCCAAGTGCGTGGTGCTCAGCGCCAATGGCACCGAGACTCCGCGCTTGCTGCTGATGTCCAAGTCCAACCGCTTCCCGCAGGGCCTGGCCAATTCCAGCGGCATCGTCGGCAAGTATCTGATGGTCGGCAATGGCGGCGGCGCGTCCGGTCTCTTCGACGATCCGCTCAACGAGTATAAGGGCTGCGTTACCGGCGCCGCGGTTCTGTCCTATGTCCCCAATGACGTGAAGGGACGCGGCTGGTATGGCGGCGGCCGCATGACCGCGCGCGGCCAGATGTCGCCGATGCAGTACGGCCTGGCCGGCCCGCATGGCGCGCCGAGCTGGGGTGCCGGCTACAAGAAGGCGCTGATCGAGCAGGCCAATCGCCGGCTGACGATGGTGAACTTCATTTCCCAACTGCCGATCGAGACCAACATGGTGGACCTGGATCCCGAGGTGAAGGATGTTTGGGGTCTGCCCGCCTTGCGCATCACCACCACCAGCCATGAGAACGACTTCAAGGCGATGCGCTTCTTCATCGACAAGTCGGTGGAAATTCTCAAGGCGGCGGGCGCCCACACGGTCTGGGCCGATCAGGTCAATGACAGCAGGGGCGGCTCGCATGCCCGCGGTACCTGCCGCATCGGCAACGATCCCAAATCGTCGGTGGCCAACAAGTATCACCGCGCCCATGACGTGCCGAACCTGTTCATCGTGGACGGCTCCAGCCTGGTCACGGGCGGGCGCAACCATCCCACCATGACGATTTCGGCGCTCGCCTATCGCTGCGCCGATCATCTGGTGAAGGCCGCCAGAACTGGCAACGTCACTATCTAGTAATCGCAAAAGAAAAACGGCGCCCCACGAATGTGGGGCGCCGTTTTATTTTTTTAGCGCTCGCGCTAGGCGCGGATGTTGAGAGCCAGATGATTAAGCGCGCCCGAGGCGATCAGGAAGCGGGCGTACTGGGCCGCCTCTTCATGGCTGGTGAAGCGGGCATTGTCGATCTGGTGTTTGAGCTCGCCGTTTAGGCGGACGGCCTGTCCCTGCCAATGGGTGATGCGGGCGCTATAGCCGCCATTCTGTCCGCCGGTCAGGATGCGAAAGCCGCGATACTCGGCATGCTGCTGGAACGCCTGGCCGGTGGCGATGCTGGCGGCCCGCCCCAGCAAGCGCAGCCAGTCCAGCGGCCACCAGCCGGTGGAAGCCTGCCCCACAGGATCGGCTTCTACCCTGTGTGTGTCGGGATGGGCGTTCATACTCACCTGACCCCAACCTTTATTTGGAAGGAGCGGCTAGCCGCCCCGAAAAAATTTCTGCTGACCGCGAGCCGGAAGGCCGATACGGGCATGGCCCTTGGGACAAAGTCCCGGCTTGCCGGTATCGCGGTCAACAGAAGCACACACAAACCGTCTAGGTCTTATTTCAGCGAGGTCGACAAGCTGCTGAACGTGCCAGACAGATTGGTGCCGACAGCGGTCACGCCGGTAATGATGACGACGGCGATCAAGGCGGCGATCAGGCCGTACTCAATGGCGGTCGCACCGGATTCGTTCTTCAGGAAAGCAAGAATGGTCTTACGCATGGGTGGTCTCCGTTTGGAAATCGGGATCACCTTAGGGGGGCAGGATTTTCCACGGCCTTACGGGAATGTCTAAAAACGTACAATACGGGGCTTTACTTCAATTTTAGACAAGTCCCGCCGACCGGGAATTCTCCTTATTTTACCGGGGCAAACAGCGACGGTGCCGTATCACGCAATCTCAGCCGCCCGCGCGGTCAGGGTTTCTGGTACCAGATTTCGAATTTCTTGTTGGTGAGGAACAGGGCCGTCACATCCTCCGTCTGGGTGGCGCCGTGCTGCATCTTCATGCCTTCGGGAAACCAGACGAAATTTCCCGGCCCGAACGATCCCTGATGGGTCACCAGTGTTCCCTCCAAGACGAAGATGCCATGGGCGCAAGGATGGGTGTGCCAGGTGTTCATGAATCCGGCGGGATACTTCACCATCCGCACCGTCACGCCGGTGTCCGGGTCTTCCAGGAACTGTTTGGCGAACAGCGCCTTGCCCAGCTCCGGAACGAAACGCTCCTCCCAGGGGATGGTGTTGGAGTCGAAGACTTGAAGTTCGGACATAGGAAAGCTCCCCGCAGATCACCTCCATCTTTGTCCGAATTGCAACAAAAGGCGATGCTGTTTTTAAGGCCTCATGTTAAAACACGGCCGTGGGGGAACAGCAGCGGTCTTAGATGAAAGCGAAGCTTTTGTTGGCAAGCGCGCTGCTTTTGGGGCTGCCCGGCCCGATGGCATTCGGCCAGACGCGCGCCCGGCCGGCTTGCCTGGCCCCGATAAGCTATCGGATCGGCGCCTTGGACTCCCGCTTTGGCATCAGCCGCGAAGATTTCGGGCGCGCCGTGGAAGAAGCGGCCGGTCTGTGGGAGGGCGCCGCCGGCCGGACGCTGTTCGTCCGCGGTCCAAAGGGGGTAGTGGCAATCAATCTTGTCTATGACAACCGGCAGGAGACGACACAGCGGTTGATTGCGGTGCGTGCCGCCGTCTCGGATAAATTGAACGAGGTCAACGCCATCAAGAGCCGGTTGCGTCCGCTTCAAGACAAGATGCGTGCTCTGGAAGACACCTATTCGGCGCAACTGTCATCCTATAAGCGGCTTCAGGATGAATACAACCAGACTGTTACGCAATGGAATGGCAAGGGCGGGGCGCCGGAAGCAGAGCATCTACGGTTGAGCAACCAGAGACTGGCTCTGAGAAAGCAGGAGGCTTCGCTGGAGGAAAAGAGGCAGGAATTGAATGGTCTGGCCGATGCCATCAATGAATTGGCGGACAAGCACAACGGCCTGTTGCATCGCGCCAATGACGAAGCGGATAGTTTCAACAAATCGACACCGTCCAGCCTTCAGTTCGAGGAGGGCCGCTATATCAAGCAGGGCCGCGAGGAACGGATCGATATTTTTCAATTCGATGGCGAGACGGCCTTGCGGATCATTTTGGCGCACGAGCTGGGTCACGCGCTTGGCATCCGGCACAACGGCAATCCTTCCTCCGTCATGTCGCCGCTGATCCGCGCCGACCGCGTCGCTCTGACGGCGGAGGATGGCGAGGGATTGAAAGCGGCGTGTTCGGGACGGTAGGGCGGCAGGCGGCCGCAGCTGGATCGGACGGCGGGGAGGCGATAGGCTCGAACCAAGCCGCCAAGAAAAGGTCTATTCCAAAATGATGAATCTCGATGATCTTCCGGAAAGATCGCCATTTCCCGGATGGCGGGGAAAATTCATCCGCTCGGCGGGCATGACCTTCGTCTATTGGGACGTTCCTGCCGGGACCGTCCTGCCGGAACATTTCCATCCCCATGAACAGGTCGCCCACGCTTTCGAAGGTGAATTCGAAATCATCGTGGATGGCGTCAAACAGATACTTCGGCCGGGATCGGTCAGCATCATCCCGCCCAATGCGGTGCATTCGGGCCGCGCGCTTACCGATTGCCGGATACTGGATGTCTTCTGCCCGGTGCGTGAGGACTATATCCCGTTTGAACGGTAGGGCCGGCGTGCCCAACCGTACCTTGGCCGGCGCCGGTTCCGCGCGATTGAAACGATCTGTTAACGTTGGATTAGCGAGATATTAAGTCTCACCCCGTAATTTTCGTAATGATTTTTACGGGTGGAAGAGTCCAACCATGGATTGCGAAGCGCGCCAGTTAAAGGTGCTCAAGGCCGCCCGATCCTTGCTGGCCAAACATGGCCGCGGCTTCACGCTGGTCGATCTTTGCAAAAAAGCCCGTATCAGCAAATCGCAGTTGCGCAGCCTCTATCCCACAAAGGCCGCGCTGCTTGCCGTGCTGGAAAAGAAAAGCGCAAAACCGGCCGTGAAAGCCGAAAAACGGCCGCCGGCCGCGGTAAATCCGCCGGCAGTTGAATGCGAAGTTGAAAATCCGCCGACATCTTTGGTCGAATACAATGTCTTGAACGACGACAATGATCCGGACGACCGCCACGTCCGGGTGCTTCAGCGCGCGATTTCCTTGCTGGAGGTCAGAATCGACGAGGTCGGCGCCGACCTGGCCCGGCAGGAATTGTCGCGCGCAAGTGAAGCGCTGTCAGCCGCGGCTGCGCCTGCCGAAGCGCCCCCGATCGTGCCCCCGATTGTGGAAGGCGCCGAAGGAAAAAGCGAAGGAACCGGGGGTTTCGAAGATTCGCCGGAAATCACCGCCGACGGCCTGCAGACCATCGAACATGCCTTCCTCCGGTCTCGGCCGGTTTTGCCAGGCCTTTCGCGCGACGCGTTCGACAATGCGCGCGCCTTGGTGAAGACCTCCGCCGAACAGAATAAGCGCCTGGAGAAATCTGAGCGCAAAAGCAATCTGCTGACCTTGATGAGCGCCGTGACCATTATCGCCGTCGGCCTGGTCGTGGGTCTGGCCACCATGGGGGGCGACGCGCGCGCCAAACGGGCGCCATTTGCAACCGCTTCCGAAACGCTGGCCAGCGCCTCGGGCGTTACCATCATCAACGCCACCGGCGCCGTCGTGGCCGACCAGATGAGCCCCACCGTCCAATCGTTGCTGGATCGGGCGGAAAAAGGCGATACAGGCGCGCAGGCCGATCTGGCCTTGGCCTATTTGCGCGGCGATGGCGTGGTTTCGAATTCCGCCGCGGCGGTGGGCTGGGCCGGACTGTCGGCTTCCAAGGGTGAGCCGCTTGGCCAGTTCCTTCTGGCCACCTTGTACACGAGCGGCATCAAGCCGGATCCCCGGGCCGGGTTCCGCTGGATGTCCGCGGCGGCACTGAATGGCAATGTCAAGGCGATGCACAATGTCGCCGTGGCTTTGGTCACCGGCGGGGGGATCGAAAAGAACCCGAGCGAAGCGGCAACCTGGTTCGGCAAGGCCGCGTCCATGGGCTATCGCGACTCGGCCTTCGATCTTGCGGTTCTCTATGAGCGGGGCGAGGGCGTGGCGCAAAGCACGGAACGCGCTTTGTACTGGTACGACAAGGCCGCCGCCGGCGGCGATAAAGAATCGGCCGAGCGCGCCCACCTGCTGCGCTTTGGCGTGCCCAAAGTCGCGGAAAATCTGCACAACTAAAAAAAGTCGCTGCGGCCTATCTTGACCGCAGAATCTTTTCCATGGCTTTGCCTTTGGCAAGCTCGTCGATCAGCTTGTCCAGATACCGAATCTTCCGCATCAGCGGGTCTTGCACCTCTTCCACCCGGATGCCGCACACCAAGCCTTTGATCAGCGACGCATTGGGATGAATGGCGGGCGCCTGGGCAAAGAAAGTCTCAAAATCACTCTGCCGGCTGATCTGTTTCTCCAGCCCGGCCTGGTCATAGCCCGTCAGCCAGCGGATGATCTGGTCGACCTCGTCCCTGGTGCGGTTCTTCCGCTCCGCCTTCTGAACGTACATCGGATAGACTTTGGCGAAGGGTGAGGTGAAAATTCGATGCTCGGCCATGTTCATCCTTCCCCAAAATCTTTTCGTTTTCCGCCAGCCGCGCTAGGGTAGCGCATGCGGATCGCGCTCTACAATCCGGCCACGATGGCGTTCGATGTCGCCACGCCCGAGCATCAGCCACTGGGGGGCGTGGCGTCGTGCCTGTGTTATCTGGCGCGGGCGCTCGCCGCCCGCGGTCATCACGTCAGCCTAATTTCCGCCCTGCCGCCGGGCACGCCAAGTGTGGTGATGGGCGTCGAGCATGTGCCGATCGAGCCTGTCGTGGCGGATGCGATCAATTTCTTCCGCGCCAAGGATTACGATGCGGTGGTGGCGACCAATTATCCCAACATCGCCTCCTATGTCGCCATGGGCAGCCCCAAAAGCGTCAATGTCGCCTGGCTGCATGTCTATCCCAACCAGCCCGCCTTGGCGCCGCTGGATGCGACGCAAGGATGGCTGGACGCGGCGGTCTGCGTCAGTGCCTTTCAGCGCGACACATTCCGTCTGCGAATTCCCACAATCGCCATCGGCAATGCCATATCGCCCGCATTCGAGAACATGTTTTCCTCGCCGGCCGAACTGCTGGCGGCGAAAAAGAACCGTGCCGTCTATGCCTCCATGCCGTTCCGCGGGCTGGATTTGCTGGTCGAGGTGATGGACCGGGCCGGTGGCAAGGTCGGGCTGGATGTTTTTTCCTCCATGCAGACCTATCAGGCCCCGGAGCGTTTCGGCGCCTTGTATGAAACGGCGGGACGCAACCCCCGCATCACCTATCATGGCGCGGTGGGCCAGAAGTCGCTGGCGGCCGGCATGCGGGCTTGCGCCTTCCTTGCCTATCCGTCCACCCATGTCGAAAGCTATTGCATCGTGGCGCAGGAGGCGCTTGCCGCAGGACTCAAGGTCATCAGCAACGATCTTGGGGCGCTGCCCGAAACCACCATGGGCTATGCCGATCTGTTGCCGGTTCAGGGTCTCACCATCCCCCGCCAGGAGCATGTCCTGGGCATCACGGCCTTGCTGGAAAAGAACGAGGCGGATTTCCTGCGCGATCCGGGGGCCTGGGCGGAACAACGTTTCGAGCAGGCGCAGCGCGTGAACCGCGAAAGCATCTGGGCGCGGCGCGCCCTGGAATGGGAAGCGTTTCTGGGGCCCGCCATCGCGGCCAAGCGGCGGTAGCTTCGCAGGCGGAAATCATGCGCAATTGAGCCCTGACTGCCACCTAATTGCCATGATCGGCATACTAGGCTGCGGCGATCTTAGGGGGACTTCCATGACGCGCATTCGTTTGACTCTGCTGGCCGCCGCTGCCAGCTTTTCCTTGACCGGGGCCTTGTCTGGGGCGGCAATCGCCCAGCCCGCTTCCACTGCCGATGTCGCCAAGCAGCGGACCTTCGCCAATCTCGGGTTGCTGGGTTCGGAATGCATCCGCTATGACGCGGCCAACGACCGCTACATCATCAGCAACCTTGGCGAGCGGGGCCCGCAGACCACCGGCTTCATCTCCATCATGTCGCCGGATGGCGCCATCCAGAATTTGAAATTCATCGAGGGCGGCCAGAAGGGCGCCACCTTGATCGACCCGCTGGGCATCTCGATCCAGAACGGCATCATCTGGGTCGCCGATAGCACTCATATGCGCAAATTCGATCTGATGACCGGTGCGCCGCGCGGCGAGGTTGCCTTGCCCGGCGCAGGCCGCCCCAACGATATCTTCGTGACCGCCGACAATACCGCTTATATCAGCGACAGCGGCGGTACGGTCGGCACCATCATCAAAGTGTCGCCCAGCGGCGAGGTTTCGCTGCTTCAGCCGCGCGATGACGTGATGGAAAGGCCCAATGGCATTGCCGTCGCGGCAGACGGCACGGTTGTGCATGGCGGGCGCGGGGTAAACCTGTCCTTCCGCGACAGCAGTGGCCGCTTGCTGCGCGAAAAGACCCTGCCGACGGGGCAGTTCGACGGCATCATACCGCTGGCCGATGGCGGGTTGTTGGTCGCCAGCCAGCTGGGACGCAATGTCTACCGGGTTTCATCGACTGGTGAGATCACCGAATTGGCCAAGGAAATTCCGGTACCGGCGGCCATCGGCTATGACAGCAAGCGCAACCGGCTGCTGATACCGCAGATCGCGCTGTCCAGTGTCACGATGGTGGATTTGCCCTAGAGCGATACGGCGAAAATTGGGGGCAGGGCGGATTCACTTTTTAGCCGCCCGCCCCCGCCATCTGCCGCCGGTTCGCTGGTATCACCCGATCCGCTCGTGCGTGGCGGCTTGCTGCCGCTTCATGGCGCGCAACCAGCCATGAAGGCCCTCACAATCAAGTCCGTGCATCATCAAGCGATGGCCCGCCTGCAGAGTCGAAAGCGGAATCATGGGGTGGCCGTTTTTGACAAAGCTCAGGTGAAAATCCGAGCCGATTATCTTGGCGATATAGATCGCTATTATTTCGTCGAGCTGCAAGGAGTTGGAGGCTCTGATAAAATCGCTGCGGGGCAAAAACAGGGCGTATAGCGGCGTGTAAATTTCCACCGCCGTTTGTATATCGCAAAAATTCAGCAACCCTCTTTTGGTCGGAACGATGGGGAACGGTCCGTCGGTAATCATGCTGAAGTCCAGCGGCGCGACGGGCGCCAGATCCCTGTTTTCCGCCTGCAAAGCGAGATTCAGCTGAATGATGAAATTATAAACGTTGAGATCGTGCTGAAGAAAGACATTGTCTTTCAGGTCCTCCAGCCTGCTTGGCCTAAGCGGAACAGTTTCGATCTCCGAGACACCGGAATTGGCTTTGATAAAGGCCAGCAGCTCGGTTCCAATATGGAAGTGCCGGATGATCAGAAGGTTCGCTTCAGGGGTGCCAAAAATCCTCAGGCCCCAGTAAATTGTGTGGTGAAGAACGCCGTTGAGATTTGGGTGCTTCGGGCTGATCCCGCGCAGGATCTTCACGAACACAAAAAATAGGAACACGAATGGCCGGATGATATTGAACATCCATGTTCGAGACCATGATGCCGCGCCATGCAGCAATGCCTGTTTTGCACCGTCATCTATCGGCAAGCTTTGGTCGAGATAGAGCGCCAGCCAAGGATCAGGATCCTTGGGGTTGAATGTTTCGGCGCCGTAATTTGGAGAGCTCAAATCGTCATCTCCTCGATTTGCATTGCGTATAGCCGCGCCGTTACTTCCGCTGTGCGTACGATGCGCCTTGCCACGCGATCATCCGGCAGGACAAGCCCGAGCATCTTGTGAAACTCGTCCAAATGGGTGGCATCATTCTCCCCATGATACAAAAGAAAACGGACGGACTCCGGCGGCAGCGACAGGGATTGCTTGACCGCAAGTCCCCATTCCCTGGCCTTGACCGAGCCCAGTCCTTCAATGATCCACATTGCGCCCAACAGGCCGAACGGGTTGGGTAACGATGCTTCATGGAACATCCAGGCCGAGAGCGCCTCAGAGCCGATATTCATCTGTGCGCCTTGAATTGTTTCGAGCGACCCGCCCGTAGCGACATAGTCCGCCTCCAGGAGCCGGTAATCCCGATGTTCCGTGACCGCGTGCCGCATCACCATGGAACGCAATTCCAGATGGGGTTCGGAAATATTGCTCGCCGCGCGGGACATCCAAAGGGCGCCGTTCTTGACCTGCTGCCGAAGCCCGATGAGAAAGGCTTGATAGTCCGCGAGCTCAAATTTTCCCCTCGACAATTTTCGCAGAAGAGGCGTGGATTCAAGCCGTTGCTCCAGGCCGGAAAATACAATCGCCAATTTGCGCAATATGTCCGAAGCGGTGTCGCTCACACGGCCTCCGCCATCATAAACCCCACCATGGCACGGCCACTTTCCGGCACCACGCAAAGAACCTTTTGACCGCGTTCCAGGCGCCGTGATTTCAACAGGGAGTCGAGCATGATCCAAATTGATGCCGAACCGACATTACCCTTTTCTCTCAGGACCGAAAACCACTTTTCTTCCGCAATCATGCCGGCGGTATTGACAAGGTAGGAGACGATTTCCCGCCGCAGGGATTTTGCCGAATAGTGGCACAGCAACCAGTCGACATTGCGAGGATCGATCCGGCCTTGATCGACTTTTCCAAGATACACCGCGATCCACGCCCGGATCACGCGCTTGAGAAGATTGAAATCCTGCAGCAGGGCGATTGCACCCGCCGCGTGGGCCGCCGTTGGGCCAAGGTGCGACCAGGCGTTTATCGGGTCGTCACGCCCTTCCAGTGACGCGCCCGCCCACATGCAGGGATCATACACGCCGGCAAGAGAAACAAGATCGATATAGTCGAGGCGGAGACTGACATTTTTCGAATGCGGCTTGGGTTCGCATACGATCGCACCTGCGCCATCCGAGAGTGTAAAGCGGAGAAAATCCGCTTCCGCGCATATGACCTGCCCGGCTCTTTTTGTACCAAGCGAATTGATAGAAATTGGCTTGGAAAG
>CADECX010000044.1:26613-28774 GCA_902825865.1 uncultured Alphaproteobacteria bacterium | reverse complement strand
CGAGGTGCATTGCCGCCGCTGCGGCGGTCATCTGGGGCATGTCTTTGACGATGGCCCCAAGCCGACAGGCTTGCGTTACTGCATGAATGGCGTTTCGCTGACGTTTAAGCCGGCCTAACAGCCGGCTCGACCCCTCCGGCCTTCGCAACCTTGCCGTGGTGCTCGGCTTAACGCCTGCGCGCCGCGGCGTTGCTACGGCCACCTCACTTCCTGTGCGCTGCGCGAACGAAGGGGAGGCCTGACCTGAGCTTGTTGCAGAAAAAGAAAAAGGGCCGGTCTATCAACCGGCCCTTTGTTCATTTCTCGAGATCAAATTACTGCGCCGGCGCGTCGGCGGGCTTGGAAATGGCCTTGGCCTTGGCGCGCGCCAGGGACACCATTTCGTCATGGGCGGCGGTGAAGCCCTTAAGGAAGAAGTTCAGGTCATAGCTCTTGCCGGTGTCGGCGACGATAGTGACCTTGCCGCCTTCGCCGCTCGCCCGGCTGAGCGATTCCACAAAGCTGTTTTCCGCCGGCGCTTCGACATAGCAGCCGTTGCGGTCGCAGCGGCGGTATTTGAGGACCGGCGACGTGAAACTGCCGGCCTTGAGGACCACGCCCTTCGGGATGGAAATCTCCAGCGGAACCATGATCTGCAGGGCATGACGGTCGATCGAGGGAACATAGGCCAGCGAGATGGAAAGGACGCGCTGCTTGGTGGTCTGGTTGTCCAGCTGCTGGAACATGTCGCAGGGGCTGGGGCTGTCGATGGGAAAACAGCGCACGAACCAATCGCCCACCGCCTTGATGTCGGGACGGCCCGGGTCCGTGGGAGCGCCGGCTTGCTGCGCCATGGCGCCGCCAAGGGACAGCAAAAGGCCGGCACCGATGGCAGGCAAAAGAGACTTCATCATCGAGGGCCTCGTTACGGCTTGGCGGCGGCGTCGCCGGCCGGGGCCGACTTGGCCTTGGCGCGGTTCTGGGCCACCATATCGTCATGCGCGGCCGCGAATCCCTTCAGCGACACGGGCAGGGAAACAGCCTTGCCGCCGTCGGCCACGATATTCACCGCGGCGCTGGGGACGGTCGCCCTGGCTAGGGCTTCGATGACCGCATTGTCCGGCGCGACCTGCACGAAACAGCCTTCGCGGTTGCACATCCGGTACTTCATCAGAGGCGATTTGTAATCGCCGGCCTGAAGCGTCACGCCTTTCTGGATGTCGATATCCAGCGGCACGGTGATCTGCAGGATGTGACGGTTCATGCTGGGAACGAAAGCCAGCGAGAATGTCAAAACGCGCTGCCGCGCTTGGTCGTCGCCCCTTACCTGCTCCTGGAACATGTCGCAGGGATTGGTATTGGCCACCGGGAAACAGCGCACCAGCCAATCGCCGACGGTCTTGACATCGGGACGGCCCGGCCCGGCGGGCGCCTCCTGGGCAACAGCGGCGGCACAACCGAGAACCAGCCCGGCAAACGCACCCGTCAGAACAGGCCTAATCTTCACGACCAAAGTCTCCAGAACCAGGAACTGCGCTTCTTATCGGCGCTCTTCCAAGCCGCCAGCGAGGCTTTATAGCCTTTGAATGACATCGGCACCGAAACCGGCTTGCCGTCCAGTCCGGCGAACATCAACGACACATCGTCGGCGCCGTTCAGCGCCGTGGCCAGCGCGGCGTCAAACGGCGTCTCGGCCAGGCAGCCGACCGAGTTGCAGGTACGGTATTGATAGACCTTGACCGGCTCCTTGCCGATGCGCAGTCCCATGCCGGCTTCCAGCGCCACGCCATAAGGCAGCATGAAGTTCAGCGACTGCTTGCCTTCCTTGTTGATGGCAAGGCCGGCGCGCGCGACCGGACTGGGCGTGCCCGACGAACGGTCCACCACATCGGTGCTGAGCTCGCAATGGACGTCCTTGGTCTCGGCCATCGGACAGGCGACGCGCCAGTCCTCATAGTTGGCGACGGAGGCGGTATGGGTGTTGTAGGTGGTCACGCCGCGGATCATCCAGCCCGCCAACAGGCCGACCAGCAAGGCGCCGCCGCCCACAATCAGTTGAATTTTCATCGTTTGGTTTCGCTTTAATTTCTTCGGTTTTGCCCGCAAAACCCGCCACTTGGCGGCCAGGAGCCCAAGCCGGGGCACGACCTACCAGATCGGCGGCGCAAAGGAAACGCCCCCG
>CADECX010000044.1:0-26513 GCA_902825865.1 uncultured Alphaproteobacteria bacterium | reverse complement strand
GAGCCCAAGCCGGGGCACGACCTACCAGATCGGCGGCGCAAAGGAAACGCCCCCGCTTCACGGACAAGGCGAAAAATCCGCCCCTCGGGGATGACAGGTTTTTAACAGCCTGCCCCGGCCCCAAAGGGGCGAAAATCATGGCTAATCCCGGGCGACCAGCACCGGCTGTTCCCGGTACAGGTCCGGCCAGACCCGCTTGAAGGCGGCGATCTTGGGCAGGTCGTTGATCACGATGTAGGAGGCGCGGGGATTCTTGACCAGATAGTCCTGGTGGTAGTCCTCGGCCGGGTAAAAGGCCTTCAGGGCCCCCACCTTGGTGGCGATGGGCTGGGCAAAAACATGGGCCGAATCAAGCTGGGCGATATAGGCCCTGGCGATCTGTTCCTGCTGCGGACTGGCGGCGAAAATTTCGGAACGGTACTGCGTGCCTTCGTCCGGGCCCTGGCGATTGAGTTCGGTGGGATCATGCGCCACCGAGAAATAGATCCGCAGCAACTGACCGAAACTCACCTGGCGGGGATCGAAGGTGATCTGCACCGCTTCGGCATGGCCGGTTTCGCCCTCGCTGACCGCATCATAATTGGCGGTCTTGGCATCCCCGCCGGAATAGCCCGAGATAACCTTGGTCACGCCTTTGACATGTTCAAACACACCCTGAATGCCCCAAAAACAGCCACCCGCCAGCACCGCGACTTCGGTGCTGGTCTGGTTGGCGGGATCGGCCTTTACAGGATCGAATTGGGCGGCGGGAATTTCCGCGTTCAACTCCCTTGCATGGGATGAGAAGAGCGGCACGGCCAAGCCCAATGCTGCGGCGGCCATCATCAGATAAAGCGGTTTCATGTTCATGGCGTGGTTCCTGCTTTTACGCCTAACAGTTCGCTAGGGATCACCGACCGGTTACGCAAATTTTCCAGCGGCTTCCAGAACCGCATCATAAACCAAATCCAGCTCCGCCGCCGTCACGCAATAGGGGGGCAGGACATAGATCGTATTGCCCAAAGGGCGCAAAAGCAGGCCCCGTTCCTGGAAAAACCGGGAAAGTTGCAGCGCCACATTCGCCAGATAGCCGGGATCGGAGACTTTGAGATCCAGCGCCGTGATGGTGCCCAGCCGCCGGACGCCGGAAAAACGCTTGTCGTCCCGGAACCGCGCCAGGCGCTCCTCCTGCCGCTCCGCCAGCGCCTTGACCCGCTCCCGCACCGGCTCCTCGCGCCAGACCTGAAGATTGGCGCGGGCGGCGGCACAGGCGATGGGATTGGCGGTGAAGGAACTGGAATGAAAGAAGGTGCGGCTGCGATCGGTGGAGTAGTGGGCCTGGAAAATTTCCGCCCCGCACAAGGTCGCGGCCAGCGGCAAGCTTCCCCCGGAAAGGCCCTTGGCCAGGCAAAGAATATCGGGCGAAACCTCGGCCTGCCCGCAGGCAAACAGGGTGCCGGTGCGGCCGAAGCCGGTCATGCATTCATCAGCGATCAGCAAGGTGCCGGTGTCGCGGCAGATCGCGGCCATGTCGCGCAAAACGTCCGGTGAATAGATCAGCATGCCGCCGGAGCCCAGGATCAACGGCTCGACGATCAGGGCGGCGGCGCCTTTTGCAGCGCCGCGCAATTGCTCCAACATCTCCTGTTCGCGTCCGGGCGCGGGAAACGGCAGGCGCACGACATCGAACAGCAACGGTGTATAGGCATTGGTGAACACACCGCGCGCGCCCGCCGACATGGTGCCCACCGTGTCGCCATGATAGGCGTGCTCCAGCGCAATGATGCGCGTGCGGGTGTGGCCGGTGTTTTTCCAGAATCCCAGCGCCATCTTCAGCGCCACTTCCACACTGGTGCTGCCGCTGTCGGAATAGAAGACATGAGACAGGCCGGAAGGCACGATTTCCAGCAAGGCCCGCGCCACATCCTCCGCCGGTTGATGGGTGAAGCCGGCGAAAATCACCTGATCCAGTTCATCGGCCTGTTTCTTGATCGCTTCGATGATTTTGGGATGGCGATGGCCATGGGTGATCACCCACCAGGAGGATATACCGTCCAGCAAACGGCCCTTTTCGGTTTGCAGCCAAGCCCCCTCGCCGCTTTTTACCAGGGTCGCGTCCGGTATCAGCGCATGCTGGGTAAAAGGATGCCATACTGGTGAAGGAGGGGCAGGAGACGTCATCGGAAATCCGCGGCGTTGAAATTTTGGGCGAACACATCCTTCAGCCGCGCCGCCGATAGCGGCGCGATCACCGGCAAGCGGCCCAACCGTTTCACTTGACCGATTTCGGCGATGATGCCTTCGCTTTCGTCATTGGCCTCGCCGATGAAAGCCACGCCATGCAAGGGGACGGAACGGGCGCGCAGGGCCGCGATGGACAAAAGCGTGTGATTGATGGTGCCCAACCGGGTGCGGGCGCAAAGGATCACCGGAATTTGCCAGCGGGCGAAGACGTCGATGAAAAGCGTCTGCCGGGTCAAAGGCACCATCAATCCGCCGGCGCCCTCGATCACCAGCGGGCCGTCCGGTGGGACCAGTTTGTTGGGATCGATGACAATACCCTCGTCCGCCGCCGCCTGATGCGGCGAAGCCGGAAGTTTCAGACGATAGACTTCCGGCAGGATTTCCACACCCGCCAGCGCCGCCACGGTCTGGCTGTCGGTGGGGAAGCCCGCCTGTACCGGCTTCCAGTAACGCGCCCCCAGCATCACGGACAGGCCGGCGCAGAACACGGTCTTGCCGACATCGGTGTCGGTGCCGGTAACGACAAACCTCATTTGCGCGCCGCGTCCAGATCGTCGAACAGCGCGTCCAGATCGTCGGTCGTGACGTGCAAGGTCAAGGCCAGGCGCAATCTTGCAGTGCCTTCCGGCACGGTGGGCGGGCGAATGGCGCGAATGTCATGGCCGCGCGCCTGCAAATTTTCCGCCAGGCGCACCGCATCCTTGTCGCTTCCAATGATGATGGGCTGAATCTGAGAGCCGGAAACCGGCAATCCCGAAGCGCGCATGCGCGCTTCGGCATGGCGCACCAACTGCCGCAATTGGGTCCGTTCCTGATCCGCGCCGGCGCAAATCGTCAAGGCCGCCCGCACCACTGCCGCCATCAGGGGCGAAGGCGCGGTCGAATAGATGAAGGCACGGCCGCGATTGACCATGAAATCGCGATAGAGACGCGGCAGACAGACCAGGGCGCCCGCCGCCCCCAGTCCCTTGCCGCAAGTGTGCAGGGAAATGATGTTGGGGGCGCCTTCATAACCCGCACCCAGCCCCCTGCCCTGATCGCCATGCACGCCGGTGGCGTGCGCCTCATCGAGCAAAAGCATGGCGTCATGTTTGGCCGCCAGCGCCGCCAGATCGCGCAGCGGCGCCTGGTCGCCGTCCATGGAATAAAGCGTTTCCACCGAAATCCACACACGGCCTTTTCCGCCGGCGGCGCGCCAGCCGGTGATGATGGCGTCCATCGCGCCCACATCATTGTGCGGGGCTTCTATCGCCTGGATGCGGGACGGCTCCAGCCCGTCGCGGAAACTGGCATGGATCAGCGCATCGTAGACGATCAAATCCCCTTCGCGCGGCAGAGTGGCGGCGAGGGCCGCATTGGCGGCGAAGCCGGTGGGAAAATACAGCGCCGTCTCGCTGCCGAAAAAGCTGGCGGCTTCTTCTTCCAGCGCCTCATGCTCGGGATGATTGCCGCGCAGCAGCCGCGAGCCACCCGCCCCCAGCGGCACGCCGCGCTTCAGCGCCTCGAGCGCCGCATCGCGCAGCTGCGCGCTTTGGGCCAGCGCCAAGTAATCATTGGAGGTGAAATCCCTGCCCGCGGTGCGGCTAAGCGCGCGCAGCCGGCCTTTCGCGGCCAGCGCCTCCAGCACCGTTTCATGGGGATCGGTCACGGGCGCATGGATTCCATACACCCCGGAAAAGGGCAAGCTTAGAGGGCGTCGTCGCCGGTCTCGCCAGTGCGAACCCTTTGAACGCCCAAGAGATCAAGAACGAAAATCTTGCCGTCTCCGATCTTGCCGGTGCGCGCCGATTTGGTGATGGTGGAGATGGCATCGTCCACCCGGTCGTCGGACAGCGCCACTTCGATCTTCAGCTTGGGCATGAAGGAAATCGTGTATTCGGCGCCGCGATAGATTTCGGTGTGACCCTTCTGCCGGCCGTAACCGCGCACTTCGGTGACGGTCAAACCGTTGAGACCGATATCGGTGAGTGCCTGGCGCACATTCTCGATCCGGTGGGGCTGGATGATAGCGACTACGAGTTTCATGATGACCTTCCCCGTCTTTAACGGTTGGTATGATAGCCGGTTTCACCATGGCTGGTGAAATCCAGGCCCTGGGTTTCGTGCTCGGGATCCACGCGCAGACCCACCAGCATGTCGGTGAGCTTGGTGATCACAAAAGTCGCCACGGCGGAAAACAGCGCAACCACGACCACGGCGATGGCCTGGGCCTGAAACTGCGCGCCCAATTCGAGATTGAGCTTGCCACCGCCGGCGCCGATCAAGACCAGGAACGGCAACAACAAGGTTCCCATCGCCCCGCCCACGCCGTGGACACCCAACACGTCCAGCGCATCGTCGACGCGCATCACTTTCTTCACCGCCCACACACCGGTGTAGCAGACGCAGCTTGCCGCCGCGCCCAAGAGCACCGCGGCCAGGGGACCGGCGACACCGGCAGCCGGCGTGATGGTGGCCAGGCCCGCGATTGTGCCGGTGACCGCGCCGACCAGGCTGGGCTTGCCGAACTTGATCCATTCGATCGCCATCCAGGCCAAGGTCGCGCTGGCCGCCGACAGATGCGTCGCCAGCATCGCCATGCCGGCATCGGCATTGGCAGCCACCGCGCTGCCGGCGTTAAAGCCGAACCAGCCCACCCACAGCAGAGCCGCTCCCACCATCACCATCCAGGGCGCGTGCGGCGGGCGAATGCCGTGGGGAAATTCGTGACGCGGCTTGATCATCCAGGCGATGACAAGGGCGGAGACGCCGGCGGTGACATGCACCACAATGCCGCCCGCGAAATCCATTACCCCCATCTTGGCCAGCCAGCCGCCGCCCCACACCCAATGCGCCACAGGCGAATAGACCAGCAGCATCCACAGACCGGAAATCACCAGCACGGCGGCAAAGCGGATGCGCTCGACATAAGCGCCGATGATCAGCGCCGGGGTGATGACCGCGAAGGTCATCTGAAACATCACATAGACGCTTTCGGGGATCCCCGAACGCACCGTGTCGCGCGCCATATTGCCGAGGAAGAAGGCCGCGCCGTCGCCCAGCCAATCGCCGTCGCCGCTATAGGACAGGGAATAACCGAAGGCGAACCACAGGACCGAGCACAAGGCCGCCACGGCCGTGCATTGCACCAGGACCGAGAGGACGTTTTTGGCCTGGACCAGCCCGCCATAGAACAGGGCCAAAGCGGGCAAGGTCATCAACAGAACCAGCGCCGTGGAGGTCAGCATCCAGGCGGTATTGGCGGCGTCTATCACGGTTTTCCAGCCCCATCTTGTGCGGCCCGGTTTGCCCCGGGCCTGCTTAATCTCTGGGCAGAGTGTGCAAAATTTACGCTGTCCGCAAGGCGAAACGGGCCAGCGGCAGCGCTTTTCCACCGCCTGCGTGTTAAGAGGCGGGCATGAAGCAGATTCCGCATCTTATTGCCGCCAAACCTGTCCCCGGCGCCACGGCAACGCCGGTTTTCAATCCCGCCACCGGCGAACAGAGCGCCCAGGTCGCATCGGGCGGGGCGGGCGAAATCGCCGCCGCTATGGCGGCCGCCGGCAGCGCCTTCCCGGCCTGGGCCGCGACCGCGCCCAGCAAGCGGGCCAAGGTGATGTATGAGATGCGCCGGCTGCTGGAGGCCAGGAAGGACGAGATCGCCAGCGCCATCAGCGCCGAACATGGCAAGACCCATACCGACGCCTTGGGCGAAGTGGCACGCGGCCAGGAAGTGGTGGAATATGCGTGTGGCATCCCCCAACTTTTGAAAGGCAGCTACAGCCGCAATGTTTCCGGCGGGGTGGATTGTTATGACGAGCGCCAGCCTTTGGGCGTGGTGGCGGGTATCACGCCGTTCAACTTTCCCGCCATGGTACCGCTCTGGATGATGCCCATGGCTTTGGCCTGCGGGAATGCGTTCATTCTCAAGCCGTCGGAACGCGATCCGTCCGCGCCCAATCTACTGCACGATCTGTGGCGCGAAGCCGGTTTGCCCGACGGGGTGCTGAATGTGGTGCATGGCGCCAAGGAGGCGGTGGACGCCATCCTGGATCATCCCGGCATCGCCGCCGTCAGCTTTGTCGGCTCCACCCCCATCGCGCAATATGTGTATTCGCGCGGAGCGGCCAACGGAAAGCGGGTGCAGGCTTTGGGCGGCGCCAAGAACCATCTGGTCGTCATGCCCGACGCCGATCTCGATCAGGCCGCCGATGCCTTGATGGGTGCGGGTTACGGTTCGGCGGGCGAACGCTGCATGGCGGTGTCGGTGGCGGTGCCGGTGGGCGAAAAAACCGCCGATGCGCTGGTGGCCAAACTCAAGCCACGGGTGCAGGCGTTGAAAATCGGACCCGCGACCGACGCGAGCGCCGAGATGGGCCCCTTGGTGACCCGCGCCCATCGCGACAAGGTTTCTTCTTACATAGACGCCGGCGCAGCCGAAGGCGCCGAGCTGGTGGTGGATGGGCGCGGCCTCAAGCTGCAGGGCTATGAAAAGGGTTTCTGGCTGGGCGGCACTTTGCTCGACCGCGTCACACCAACGATGAGCGTCTATCGCGACGAGATTTTCGGACCCGTCCTGTCGGTGGTGCGCGCCAAGGATTACGAAGACGCGGTGAGCTTGATCAACGCCAATCCCTTCGCCAACGGCACCGCTTTGTTCACCCGCGACGGCGATGCGGCGCGCGATTTTGCCGGACGCATTCAAGTCGGCATGGTGGGGATCAATGTTCCCATTCCGGTTCCGGTCGGGTTTCACAGTTTCGGCGGCTGGAAATCCTCGATTTTCGGCTCGCATGGCGTGTATGGGCCGGAAGGGGTACACTTTTACACACGGCTGAAGACGGTGACATCGCGCTGGCCGACCGGTATCCGGTCCGGGGCGCAGTTCCATTTTACCGAGCGTTAGACGATGAGATTGCGCTTCGCCCTGGTTTTGTTATGCGCCGCCACAGCGGCGCTGGCGCCCGCTTTGGCACAAGTGCCGCGCCCCTTTTGTCCTTATGGCCAGACTTGTCAGAACCAGGCGCCGGTGCCTTTTCCGGTGATCAATCCGGTCCAGGGCCTGAACAATATTCTCACTCTGCCGCTCAAGAATAATCAGCCGCCGCCACCGCCGCCTGCGGCTTACGCCCCCATCGCCACCCCGCCTCCGGTTCTGCCGCCACAGCGCTGAGCTTTACGGATAGCTTACGAAAAGACGCAGGCTTTCGGCTTGGGGACCACGCGCCTCTGCGCTAGTGTCCATCCGTTCCCCAAAGTTGAAGAGATCGTATGCGCGCCCTTAGTCGACGTTTGATGCTTTCCACCACCGCAGCCGGTGTCGCGCTGGCCGCCTCGCCCTTGCGCGCTCAGACGCCGCCGCCCTCTTCCAGTCAACAAGATACGGAATGGCCGAGCTATGGCGGCAATCTGGGCTATTGGCGCTATCAGCCGCTGGACCAGATCAACGGCGAAAATTTCAACAGACTGGAAGTGGCCTGGCAATTCAAGACCGACAATCTGGGCAACCGGCCGGAATTCATTCTGCAATGCACCCCGCTGCTGATCAAAGGACGGCTGTTCGCCACCGCCGGCACACGCCGTGATGTGATCTGCCTGGACGCCGCCAATGGCGAACTGCTCTGGATGCACCGCACCCCGGATGAAGGTCCGCGCGCCCGCATTGCCCCGCGCCAGCTTTCAGGCCGCGGCGTCGGCTATTGGAGCGAGGGCGACAAGGAACGCATCCTCTATGTCACCATCGGCTATCAGATGGTGTCGCTGGATGCCAAGACCGGCCTTCCCGATCCGGAATTCGGCGTGGGTGGCGTGGTCGACCTGAAGCAGAATATCGACCAGCAATTGGACCCCGACACCGCCGATATCGGCCTGCACAGCGCGCCCACCATCGCCAAGGGCGTGGTGATCATCGGCGCCGCCCACACCGCCGGCAACACGCCCAGGATCAAGAGCAACGTCAAAGGCTATGTGCGCGGCTTCGACGTGAAGACCGGCAAGCGGCTGTGGATCTTCCATACCATCCCGCTCAAGGGCGAGTTCGGTTACGACACCTGGCTCAAGCCCGGCAGCGCCGAGGCAGCCGGCAATACCGGCGCCTGGGCGCAGATTTCCGCCGATGAGGAGTTGGGCCTGGCTTATCTGGGGATCGAGCTGCCCACCGGCGACCAGATGGGATTCTACCATCCCGGCAACAGCCTGTTCAGCGAAAGCATTGTGGCGGTGGACATTCTCACCGGCCAGCGCCGCTGGCATTACCAGATGATCCATCATGGGCTGTGGGACTATGACGTCCCTTGCGCCGCCATCCTGTGCGACATCCCGCACAATGGAAAAATCATCAAGGCGCTGGCCCAGCCGACCAAGCAGAGTTTTCTCTATGTCCTGAACCGCGAAACCGGCGAGCCGGTCTGGCCGATCCGCGAGCGCAAAGTGATCCCGGGCGACGTGCCGGGTGAATGGTATTCACCGACCCAGCCCATTCCCACCAAGCCGCCGGCCTTTGATCGCCAAGGCGTAACCCCCGACGATCTGATCGACTGGACGCCTGAGCTGCGCAAAAAAGCCTTGGAAGTGGCCAGCCGTTACAGAATGGCTCCGATGTATACCGCGCCGATCATGGAAAAGCCGGAAGGTCCCTGGGGCATTATCAACCTGCCGGGCTATATCGGCGGCATCAATTGGCCCGGCGGGTCCTACGATCCGGAAAATCACACCGTCTACACTTATTCGCAAACCAATCCGCTCACCATCGGCGGCCTGATTCCAAACTTGGATCACAAGCGCGGCGAATTCGATTACATCCATGCCGACCTGCCGCCGCAGAACGGCATCCGGGTGGGCGATCTGACGGTGGACGGACTGCCGCTGATCAAGCCGCCCTATGGCCGCATCACCGCCACCAATCTGGCGACCGGCACCCAGACCTGGCAGGTGGCCCATGGCGAGACGCCGGACGCGATCCGCAATCATCCGGCGTTGAAGGGATTGAAGATTCCGCGCACCGGCATGATCGGAAAGATCGGGCCACTCACCACAAAATCCTTGGTGATCTGCGGTGATTCCCAGACCTATACCGACGAAACCGGGCGGCGGGGCGCACGGCTGCGCGCCTATGACAAAGCGACCGGCGAGGAAAAAGGCGCGGTGCTCATGCCCGCCGAACAATCCGGCTCGCCCATGACTTATATGCTGGGCGGCAGGCAGTACATTGTCCTGGCAATCGGTGGGCGCACCTTCACCAGCGAATTCATCGCCTTCAGGCTGCCCACCTAAGCGCTATTTTTCCGGCACCAGTTTCAGCAACTGCCCCGTCGCCGGGGTGGTTTCGGTGATGGACGTGCCACCGCTGTCGGTCATGACATAGAGCGCGCCGTCCGATCCCATCCGCACATCGCGGATGCGCTGCTTCATGTCGGTGAGCAGCGCTTCTTCCTCGACCACCTTGCCGCCCACCAGCTTGATGCGGGAGAGCATGCGGCCGTTGAGCATGCCGACAAAGGCGCTGCCCGCCCAAGCCTTTGATGGGCCTTTGTAAAAAGCCAAGCCGCCAGGCGCGGTGGAAGGCGACCAGAAATAGACCGGCTGTTCCATGCCGGGCCTGGCTACCTCGCCTTCGCCGATCGGCGCGCTGCGATAGTCGATGCCATGGCTGATGAAGGGCCAGCCGTAATTGCCGCCCTTCTTGATCAGGTTGAGTTCGTCGCCGCCGCGCGGACCGTGCTCGACTTCGTACAAGCCGCCATCGGGCGCGAAGGTCAGGCCTTCGGGACTGCGGAATCCGGTCGCCCAGATTTCCGGCAGCGCCCCGGCCTGGCCGGTAAAGGGATTGCCCGGCGCGGGTTTGCCCTCCTTGGTGATGCGCAGCACCTTGCCAAGATGGGTGTCGAGATATTGCGCCACGGCCCATGGCCGCGATCCCGCATTGTCGCGGTCGCCGGTGACGACATAGAGAAAACCGTCGGCGCCGATGGCGATGCGTCCGCCGGTCTTGGTGCCCGCCGACAAAGTCTGATCGTTGGGTACAAAGGGCAAGGTCTTGAGCAGCACCCGCACACTGCGGATGGCATTGGCGCCTTCATCCAGCACCGCGCGGGCGACGGCCGTGTTGTAGACCGTCTTGTCGTGATACTCGAAGTAGGTGAAGTAGATGGTGCGGTTGCTGGCGAAAGCGGGATCCAGCACCACATCCAGCAAGCCGGTCATGGGGGTCGAGACCTTCAGGCCGTCCAGCCCGCTGAGCGGCGCCGAGGCGCCATTCTTGCCGACGATGCGGAAGGCCCCCGGCAGCCGCTCTGTCACCAGCACATTGCCGCTGGGCAACAAAGCGCTGGCCCAGGTGGCGTGCAGATTATCGGCCAGCACCGTGGTCTTGAAATCGCTGGCATGGCGATAGGGGGCGCGGGTCTGCTGCGGGAACTGGCGGGTATCGGTCTTCTTTTCCGGCGCGCGCGCGTCGATCGGCTGGCCTTCAACAGCGCCATAGGTGGGCGTGCGCGGCAGGCCGCCCGCATTGTAAGCCGGCGGTGTCGCGGGCGCCGGGGTTTGCGCCACGGCCGGCGCCAAGAACAGAGCCAGTGACGGCGCAAATAAAAGACGTTTCATGAATTCCCCCTATTTTTGCGGTATTAAAGCGTCCGCGGCGGAGCCCGGCAAGGGTTGGCGGGAACTCAAAAGCCCCCGGCGCGGTTGTTGTGGTTGCAGGAGGGACAGAATAATGAAAATTGCACTCGCATTTGTGGCGGCTTTGGCATTGGCGGCCTGCATGGGCCCGGCGGGCAATCCCAATGGCCAGCCTTATGCCGACAACGGCATGATCGGGGTGAAACCTGTGCCGGCTGCGACGGTGCAGTACGATCCCAAGGCCGAGACCCCCGACTTCAAATCCATGCAGATCGCCCCGGCGCCCAATGCGCCGCTACCGGCGTATCCTCCGCCAGCGCGCTAGGCGCGGCTCAGGCCGGCGGCACGGCTGAGAATGTCGAAGGATTTGAGCCTCTCCGCGTGATCGAAAATCTGCGAGGTGGCGATGATCTCATCGGGCTGATAGCGGGCGAGGAAGTCCGCCACGCCCTTGGCGATTGTTTCTGGCCCGCCCACCACCGAATGGCGGAAGGCATTCTTGATCACCGCCAGGCGCTGCGGATCCAAACTCTGCTCATAATTGGGGACCGGCGGCGGCAAGGGCGCGGAGGTCGCTTGCTGCGCGGTGGAAAACAGCAGCCGCGCTTCGTCATCCGTATCGGCGGCGACCACTGTCAGCGACAGCATCACATTCGGCTTATCCAGATAGGTCGAGCGCTGGAAGCGGGTGCGATAGGCGTCCAGCGCCGCCTCCAACTGATCCGGCGCGAAATGCGAAGCGAAGGCAAAACGCAAACCCAGACTCGCCGCCAATTGCGCCCCGCCCAGGCTGGAGGCCAGAAGCCAAACCGGCAGGTCGGCGCCCTCGCCGGGAATGGCGCGCACTTTCTGTCCCGGCGCCGGCGGTCGCAGAAAGAACAGAAGCTCCTGCACATCACGGGGAAAATCCGCCATGTCTCCCGGCAGGCGGCGCAGCGCCTGCAAGGTGGCGGGGTCGGCGGGAATGCCCCGGCCCAGGCCCAGATCGATGCGGCCCGGATACAAGGCCGCAAGCGTGCCGAACTGTTCGGCCACCATGATGGGCGCATGATTGGGCAGCATGATGCCGCCCGCGCCCACCCGTATGGTCTTGGTGCCGCCCGCGACATGACCCATCACCAGCGCGGTGGCGGCGCTGGCCATGCTGGGGGTGCTGTGATGTTCCACCAGCCAGTAGCGGTGAAAGCCCCAGCGCTCCGCATGCTGGGCCAGGTCCAAGGTTTCGCGCAAGGTGACGGCGGCGCTGCCGCCCTGCTTGATGGGCGCGAGATCGAGAATGGAAACCGGAATCATCTCGGCAACCTAGCCGCTTACCGCTTGAGGCGATAGGCGATCAGACTGTCGGAATTGCCGGTGCCGAAACCTCCAGCACCGCCCGCCGCGATCAGCACATATTGCTGTCCGTCCGCACCCAGATAGGTCATCGGCGTGGCATGGCCGCCGGCGGGAAGCTTTGTTTCCCACAAGACCTTCCCGGTTTTTACGTCGACAGCGCGGAAATATTTATCCTGGGTCGCGCCGATGAAGATCACCCCGCCCGCAGTGACCACCGAGCCGCCGATATTGGGCGTTCCCAGACGGAACGGCAGGCCCAAAGCGATGCCGAAGGGGCCGCTGTTGGAAGCATTGCCCAGCGGGTGCTGCCAAAGCATTTTCCCGGTCTTCAACTCCACCGCCGCGAGATAACCGTAAGGCGGGCGCTGGCAGGGAATGCCCAGCGGCGTCATGAAGCCGTCAAAATGCAAGCCATAGGGCGTACCTTCCATCGGGCCACCGCGATGGGGCGGGCGCGGCGCACCTTTGCTGCGCGGATCGCGGCTGGTGAACAGATGTTCGCGGTCGGCCTGTTCGCGCGAAATCAACTCGTCCCAGTCCGCCATCAGATTGGAATTGACGATCATGATGCCGCGGTCTTCGTCGACCGCCACACTGCCCCAATCGATGCCGCCCAATTCGCCCGGCGTGCGGATCGACGATCCGAAACGCAGAGGCATGAACATGCCTTGATAGGCCGCCTGGCGGAATTTGATCCGGCAATAAAGCTGGTCGAACGGCGTGGTGCCCCACATATCGGCTTCGGTCAAAGTGGGCCCCTGAAATTGGGGCATGCCGGTGGAAAAGGGCTGGGTCGGCGCCGCCCGTTCGCCGGGAATGGTGGAAGGCGGCACCGGCCTTTCCTCGACCTTGGTCAAGGGCCGGCCGGTGCGGCGGTCCAGCACGAATATCTGCCCCGTCTTGGTGGCCTGGATCAGCGCCGGCACCGGACCATTGGCGGTCGGAAAATCCGTCAGCACCGGCTGCGCCGCCAAGTCATAGTCCCACAGATCATGATGCACCGCCTGGAACACCCAGCGCACCGCGCCGGTATCGGCATCCAGCGCCACCGTCGCGGCGGTGAAGCGCTCGGTTTCCGGGGTGCGGTGCGGGCCGTAATAGTCGGGGCTGCCATTGCCCATCGGGACATAGACCAGGCCCAGCGCCTCGTCGCCGCTGAAGGGCGGCCAGGCATTCGGCGTCGAAGGCGTATAGACTTCGCCCGGCGCCAATGGTCCTTGCTTGTCCGGCTTGCCGGGATCGAAGGCCCATTTCAGCGCGCCCGTCACCGCGTCATAGCCGCGGATCACGCCGGGCGGCACCCGCGTGGAGGCGTTGTCGATAACGAAAGCTCCGATCACGGCGGTGCCGTGCACGATCGCGGGCGGCGATGTCGGATTGATCCAGCCGCGCGTGGCGGGCTCCAGCCCCAAGCCTTCCGAAAGATCGACCGAGCCATCCTTGCCGAAGCCGCGGCAAAGCCCGCCCGTCTTGGCGTCGAGCGCGATCAGCTTGTTGTCCACCGTGCCCATCAAAAGACGGGTGGGACATTCGGCAACATTGGCGGCGCGATAGAAGCTTACGCCGCGGCAAACCCCGCGCCCGCGCATTTCCATGTCGATCTTGGTGTCATGCCGCCAGACCTGCTCGCCGGTCGCCGGGTCCAGCGCGTAAACCGCATTGTGGGTGTCGCAGCCATAGAGCAAGCCTTCCACCATGATGGGCGTGACTTCCAGCTGGTGGGCGGAATGCGTGTCGCGCTCTTGCAGGCCGACCTGATAGGTCCAGGCTTCTTCCAGATTGGCGGCATTGGCGGGGGTGATCTGGGCCAGGCGGGAATAGCGCGTGGCATTTTGCGAGCCGCCGTAATGGGCCCACTCCCCGTCAGCGGCGGATGTTGCCTGCGGCGCCGCGGCCAACTCGGTCTGGGGCACGCTATCGCGCGATGTCAGGAAGACCGCGCCCGCCACCACCGCGAGCACAAAACCCATCAGCAAGGCCACCGGCCGGCGCGACGGCGCGAAATCCAGCAGAAGAAGAGCACCGGCGGCGGCGGCGAGATAGACCAGGCGCGGCATCAGCGCCCAGCCGTCCAATCCCACTTCCCACAGCGACCATAGGAAGGTCGCGGCGAAGACCAGCCAGAACAGCGCCACGCCAAAAGGGTGGCGGCGCAGGATCAGCCAGGCCGAAACCAGGATCAGCACACCGGCGATGGCGTAATAAAGAGAGCCGCCCAATGTGGCCAGGTAGAGCCCCGGCACCGCCATCGCCAAGCCGGTGACGGCGAGAATAAGAAACGACAGAATCCGCATGTTGCCCCGCGGTGGATAGTATCCCTGCGGACTCACGCTAGCACAGAAGGGCTCAAAAAGACCGGGGTCTTTTAGGGTCCCTGCTCATCGCCAGGTTGCGGCAAGCCGCTGCGCGTCCTGCTGCTCGGCGAACTTGGACCCGCTCGCCAGCAAGGTTTTGAGCAAGGCGCGCGCGTCATTGCGCTTGCCATTGGCATCCAGGGCGACAACCAAATGATAGGTGATGCTGGCGTCCCGGGGATCGAGCGTGTGCGCCCGCTGCAAATAGGGCAGCCCCCCGGCAGCGTCCTTTTGCAGAACTTTCAGCCAGCCCAAACTGTCATTCGCATTTGCGGAGTTCGGCGCTATTTGCACGGCCTTGGTAAAGAGAGACGATGCCCGCGCCGGATCGCTGGCCTGAATCAACCCGCCGAGATTGTTCATGGCGAGCACATCGTTGGCGTTCTGCTTGAGGACCGCCTCATACTGGGTCCGCGCACCGGCAAGATCGCCTTCGCCCAATGAAAAGAGAGCAAAGTTGTGCCGCACTTCCAGGTCGGCCGGATTGCGGGCCAGCCATTGTGTCATCAGAGTCTTGGCTGCCGGTCTGTCGTTGGCCGCGACTTTGATTGCCACCAGCCGCGAGAGCACGGCTTTGTCGGGCTTGGCGGCCAGGCTCTTGGTCAAAATGTCGGCGGCCTGATCGTAACGCTTGGCCTTGGCCAGCGTATCGGCAAGCAGAAGATCGGCCTCGCCGCCCGGATAGGAGGCCTGGAAAGCTTGCGCCTTTGACAGCGCGGTATCGGCATTCCCGAAGGCAAATTGCAGATCTATCTGCGCCCTGGCAACGTCAGGCGACTGAGGACTGATGTCGGCCGCGGCATCCAGAGCCGCCAAGGTCCCCGCGCGGTCGCCCGCCGTGAATAGCGCATCGGCCAGCATCACCTGCGCCTTTGCATCGTTGGGGGTCAGGGAGACAAGGTTGCGGAAGCTCATGACAGCCTCCTGCTTTTGGTCCAGCAGCGACTGGATCTGTCCGCGAAGGGTGACACCCTCCGCGTTGGCGGGTTGCAGGCGGACAACATCATCGGCCATTTTCAGCGCGCCCTTGAAATCCCGGCCCGCGACCAGACGCCTGGTCAAAGCCAGTCTGGGCGCGGCATCCCGCGGCGCCAGCGCGATCGCTTCGCCCAGCAGCTTGCGGGCTTCGGCTTCCTTGCCCTGCCGCACGGAAATATCGGCCAGTTTCACCCGGGCGGCGACATTCTTGGGATCGGAGGCAAGAACCGCCTGCAGATCCTTGCCGGCGTCGGCATATTTTTGGGTCGTGATGAAAAAGTCCGCACGCGCCAATGTCACCGCCGGATTGTTCGGCTCCAGCCCGGCCGCCTTGTCGAAAGCGGCTTTCGCGTCCGTCAGGTTGCGCTGGGCCAAAAGGATATTGCCGCGGAAAACCAGCCCGGTTGTGCGCTGTTTTGGATCAGCGGCCAGCCGGTCGGCAACCGCCAAGGCTTCCGCAAAGCGGCGTGCCTGAAGCAGAGCGGTGATCAGCGGCTGGGCAACCGCGATATTGCCCGGCTGCTTGGCGGCTACCTCTTTCAACTCCGCGATGCCCTGTTCGGTGCGCCCCGCCCGTAATTCCACAAGCGCGTGTTCACTGTTGGAGCCCAGCCGTTTCAACACGGCTTGCGCGTCATCCTTGCGATTCAGGGCGGTATAGAGCCGTGACAGCAACCTGACGGTTTCAGGATCGGAGGAGTCTTGAACCGACGTCAAAATATTGAGGGCGGATTTTGTGTTGCGCTGATCAAGATAGAGGGAGGCCAGCCGCCGCCGCACCGTCAGATTGTTGGTGTCTTTTCCCAGCACTCTTCCCAAAACATCGGCAGCCGCATCCCGGCGCCCCGCGTCAACCGCCATTTGCGCAACGCGCAGGCCGACGTCGGACGATACTTCCACGAACTCCTTCGGCAAGGTCAGCGCCAAATCCCATGCCCCCTTGGCATCGCCGGTCTGCGACGCCAGCAGGGCCTTGTAGTAGATAGGCATCAACACCCCCGGCTGTTTGGCCATCGCGGCGTCGATCTCGGCTTTAGCCTTGGCGTATTGCTTCTGGTTCAGCAACATCTCGATATGGGCGAATTGGACATCGCGGTTGCCGGGGTATTTGGCGATCAACTGACTGGCGTAGGCCAGGGCGCCCGCATTGTCCTTGCCGGCTTTCAGAACGGCGAGCTTGAAGAGGGCGATCTGGAGGTCGGCGGGCGAGCTTTTTGCCGCTTCATCAATGAATATGCCGGCGGACTTGAAATCCCCCTGTTGCAGCGCAAGGTTGGCTCTGGCCAACAGCCCCTGTCCGTCCCTCTCCAGTTTCAGCGATCGATCCAAGGCATCCACGGCCTCCGGTCCGCGGCCCAGGCGCTGAAGCGCAAAGGCGCGTGCCTTCAGGAGATTGGGCGTCGCCGCGTCACCGCCGGGATCGGGAAACTGATCCACCAATTCCTGATATTCCCCGCGCGCCAGCATGACCTTGAACAGAATAGGCAAGACCGCCGCGTCTGTCGCACCGCTCTTCCAGCCCTGGCGTATCTCCCGCTCCGCTCCCGCCTGATCGCCGGTCTGGAACAGCGCTAGGCCAAACTGGATACGTGCATTGCTGTTTGACGGCGCAACTGAGATCGCCTTCTTCAGGTGGATCAGGGCAAGGCGCAGATTTCCGCTCTTCATGGCCGCTTGCGCATCGGCGAGAAGCTTTCTCGCCTCGGCGGTATTGCCTTGCACCGGAGCGGTTGGCTTTGGCACATCGGCCGATGCAGCCGTGGCAGCCATCAGCAAACCACCCATGGCGGTCGCCAGCAAAATGCCTCTCAAGCCGTTATTCGGGCCCCGGTCCACACTGCCCTCCGAAGTCGCACACCTTGGCGGACGTTAAGCGAGAATTGCAGCGCGCACTAGCGCTGGGACTTTATTTGGTAAACCGGAAACAAAGATCCTGCTTCTCGCCACAAACGAAAACGGCGGCCCGAGGGCCGCCGTTTCCTTGTTCCATAAAGACCTTGACTTAGGCGGTCTTGCTCTTGCGGCGGCGCAGGGCAGCCGCACCGACAAGGCCGGCACCGAACAGCGTCAAGGTGATGGGCTCCGGGGTCGGGGTCAGCTCGGCGCTCAGCTTGGCCGTGATGGCAGCCTGGAAAGCCGCGAAGTTGTTGGCGATGAAGTCGATACCAACGCCAGCGGCGTTATTGAAGCTGCAGTCAGCGCTGCCGCCCACGCCAAGGCAGTTCGTCCGAATGCCCGTTGCGAAGGCCGCGTTGGCGGCGGTGGTGGGGTTTGAACCGGTGTTGTTGCCACCGTCGGTGGAGACGTCGATGAGGCATTTTCCGGCGTTGGTGGTAAGGCAGGTATTCCCGGTGAAGGCGTTGATCGCGGCCGCCGCGGTATTGATGCTGTCACCGATCGCGGTGGTGCTGTTCAGCTGGACCATGGCGCCGATGGCGGTGAGCAGAGCGGTCTTCTTGGCCGCCGAGTCGATCAATTGAAGGGAGAATTCCGTTTGAACGCCGGAGGAGAACTGCCAGACGCCGATGGCGTTCGAGCCGTCGGTATTGAGCAGCGCGGTCAGGGCGGCGATATAGCCGTTCTTCTGCAGGGTGAAGTCCGCGGCGGAAATGCTGCCCGAGCCGTCGATGGTAAGGCCGATGATATTGGCCTGGGCGCTGGTGGCGCCCGCGAACATCAGCGGAAGTGCGAGAGCCGCACCAAGAAGTTTCGAACGCGACATAATCAATCTCCCCATAAACCCAAAAGTTAAATCCTGCCGAAAAACTCGCATGAATCGTGCCAGATTCAATTTTCTAATCGAAACCGAGGGTTATATGTAGGCGTAGAAAACATTGGCAAAGTGTTTGGAAAAACTAATTACAACCCTGCGCTGTCGGGCCGGGCTGGTCATGGGGCCGTCACTTACCGCCGCAGGGATAGGCCAGGTGGAGCGCATCGCCGACCAGCTGGGCGGCGTTGGTCTCCCGCCCCTCCGGATTGGCCTTCAAGAACTTCTGGAACTCAGCGATGACCTGATTGATCTTCAATTTTTGGGCGCAAAAGCTGGCCAGGGAATTGGTCGGTAAGGCTCCGCCAGGCCCGGACAGGGGGGCCAGGGCATCCACAACCCCCGCAACATAGCCGGTACAGGTGGGGTTCTGGGCCTGGCACATTTGCAGCAAGCGGCCGCCACTTATAAAGGCCCCGTCGCCTGCAAGGCCCGGTTGTGCCGAAACCGCAGGTTGTGCCCGGGCCGGAACGGTTAGTGCAAAGACCAGGACAAGCGCCAAAGCGGGAATCGTCTGCAACAGCCCCTCCCCTTGCGGACCGCCCATCTGCGGCACCCTGCGCTATTGTTCACTGCCTGCCGATAAAAGCAAAACGCCGGCGGAAGCCGCCGGCGTTGCTTATTCTATCTGGAGCGCGTCTTAGGCGCGGGCCAGCTTGCGGCGGCGATAGAGCACCGTCAGGCCAGCCATGGCGGCGAAGAACAGAGCCCAAGTCGCGGGTTCCGGTATCCCCTTCGCGGCAACCCAGAACAGGGTGCTGCTGGCAAGTGTGCGGATATCGGCGGCGAAGAAGAAGCCGCCGCCATCATTATCGGTGAAGTTGGCGAGGGTCAGGCCACCGGTCTTGGTGACGTCGAAACTCAAGCCCGTCGGGGTTCCCGAGTTGTTAGTACGCTGAGTTCCGTAGTCCCAGCAGGTCGAGATACAAAAGCCGAGGATATCGGTGGAAAAGGGCGATGCGTTACGGCTGCCGTTGGCGCCGCTGGCAGTTGCCCCGAAATTGCCGCCGCCAACGCTGGAGAAAGCGCTCATGGTCAGCGTGTCGTTGGTGGCGCCGTTAAAATAAAGCGCCGGATTGCCATTACTGCCAAATCTATAACCCGAGGCCAAGGAGACGCTGACATTGACCTTTTCCGCGCCGACAGCGCCGCTCTGGGTCAAGGTCACGGTCCCATAATTGCCGAAACCGCCGCCGGTGCAGGCCACGGTGGTGCAATTGAGGGTGTAAACAACGGCAGCCGAGGCCGGCAAAGCCGAGGCGGCCAAGCCCATCATCGCAGCCAAAATTAACCAAAAGCGCTTCATAGCCACCGCCCAAAACATATTGTTGCCTCTAGCAAAGCAATAAACGTGCCGGAAAACTAAGCCCTTGGAAGCAAAGGTCTGTCCAAAATGGCACAACCTGTAGTGCTCCAAATTGTAATTTTCCTTTACAATCCAACGGTCTAGGAACCTGACGAACCGTCATCTCTTCCCCTGGGTCTCCTGTGCGATTTTGAGCTTGCTGGCTAGCAGGTTCTTGGCCGCCTCCAGGTCGCCGAAGCCGCCGCGCTTGACCAGGACCTGCAGCAGCGCCTGGGACTGGGCGGTGGCGCCGCTGGCTTCCAGCGCCAAAGCCAGGTGATAGGCGAAGTCGGCATTGTCCGGCGCCAGATCGTGCGCCCGTTGCAGCGACACCACCGCGCCCTGAAAGTCGGAGCGGTTGAGCTGCATGGTGCCCAAGGTATCGAGATAATTCGCCAGGGCGGGGTTTTCCTTCACCGCACTCTGCGCCAGGCCCAGGGCGCGACGAGGGTCTTCCTGCACCACCAGCCAGGCCAGGTTGTTGAGCGCCAGGGCATCCTTGGGATCGTCCCGCACCAGCTGCTCATACAAAGTCTTGGCCCGGGACAATTCGCCGAAGCCCAGCAGCAGCAGCGCCTGCTGTTTTCTCGCCAGCTTGTCGTTCGGATTGCGCGCCAGGTAATCCTCAATGCTCTTGAGAGCGAGAGCCTTGTCCAGAGCGCGCAGCTCCTCGCCGCCGCCGGTTTCCAAAGTGCGCTGGATAAATTTGCGCGCCGTCACCGGATCTTTTTTTGCCAACGCGATGCGGGCGAAGATGATCATCGCTCTGGGATCCTGGGAGTCCACTACCAACTGCATCACATTGGCCGCATGCTGCGGGCTGTTCTGGCGCAGGCGCAGGTCGGCCAGCAGCAGGCGCGCATCCATCAGATAGGGAAAGCGGTACACCACGACATTGAGCAGGGCGGCGGCGCTGTCCATGTAACCGGCCGCCACCGCCATGGTGGCGACATTGAGCGCGGCGCCGGGATCGGTCTGGACAAATTCCTTGGGCAGGGTGCTGGCGAGGTCCCAGGCGCCCTTGGCATCATTGTGGCGCGCCATGACAATGGATTTGTAATAGCGCGCGAACTGCATGGTCGGCGCTTCCTTGAGAATGCGGTCGATATCGGCTTCCGCCCTGTCGGCGCGATCGGTCGCGAGATTGACCTTGATGCGCATAAACAACGCCGAAAGGCTGTTGGGATTGTCCGCCGCCAGTTTTTCAACGATCTGCCGCGCCCGTGGAAATTGGCGCTTTTGCAGCGCGAGCTGGGCCTTCAGGATCGTGGCATCGATGCTGCCCGGCTTGAGCTTTAGGGCTTCATCGGCCTGCGTCTCCGCTGAATCGTATTTGCCCTGCATCAGTTCGATGCGGCCCGCGGTCATAAGCCCGTCATAGTCTTTCAAGATAGCCAGCGAGCGCTTCAAGGCTGCGTTGGCGCCGGCCGCATCGCCCAATACCTGCAGCGCCGCGGCGCGGGCGCGAAGAACAATTCCCGCAGTATAATTCTGCTTGCTGGGGCCGGGATCGGGAAACAGATCCAGCACATTCTGGTTCTGGCCCATGGTGAGCATGGCATCCAGAATCGGGCCCAGCACCACCTCGTCGGGCGCGCCCATACGCTGGGCGCGGCGCAGACGATCGAGCGCACCCTTGGGATCGCCAAATTGGCTCAGCGCCATGGCAAATCGTGCTATCACATAGGGATTGTTGGGCGCCAGGTTCTGGGCGAGATTGAGAATGCGCAGGCCGTCATTCACTTTGCCGGCTTTGATGTTCCGATCGGCTTCGAGCATCAGTGCGGCGATCTTGGGCTCGAAGGGAGAGTCGCGCGGGACGAGATTTGGCGACGGGTCGATGGCGGCGGATGCGCTGGTCAGCGGCCAGGCGAGCGCCATCAGCAGCAAGAAAATGGAAACAAGAATTCGAGACATCGGACCCACCCTGAAGCCGCCAATACTATCCCGTAACCGATTGACCAGATATTGACGCTTTCGGTGCGGACCGGAACTTCCGGTAAACCGCTGTAACTATTATATTTTATCCGTCACTTTGCGGCACCACATCAAAGGCGATGGTGGTGCGGTCGCTTCGGTCACGGAATGGGACGGTGCCGTGCCACATATAAGAAGGGAACAGCACCAGCCGCCCGGCAACGGGTTGGATGGCGCGGCGCACGGGATTTTTCAGCGCCACATCCAAAGACGGCTCGCCGAACTGGATCCAGCCCTGGCGCGCGCTTTCGTCCTTCACCGCGTCCGGCACCGCCACATAATAGCAGGAACTGATCCAGCCCATCGGATGAAGATGGTTGACGTGGAAGCCGCTATCGCGGAGCCGCGACGACCAGGAACCGGAATAGCGGAAACCGCAGGCCCGCCGCGACAGGAAAGGATGCGCCGCATCTTCCGCAAGCCCGGCGATATAGGCCGTGACATGTGCGAGATCGCCGCTCTGCACCAGACTTTGCCGCGTCTGGCGCAGGATCGAGTGACGGAATCCTGGCCCTGCGTCAGCTGGTAACGCCCATAATCAGCTCAAAGCCCAAATCCGCGACCTGGGCCTGGCCTCCCGCCAGCAGCAATTTCGCCCCCACTTCTCCCATGGCGACGCGGGGAGAGCGAATGGTCGATAACGGTTGCGGTGTCAGCCGCGCGATCTCCAGACCGTTATAGCCGAACAAGGCCAGCTGACCCGGAACAGAGATGCCATGCTCCAGACAGTGAAAATATCCGCCAATCGCCAGATCGTCGTTGGAGAAATAGATCGCATCCAGATTGGGCTGTCTTTCAAGCAACCGCGCCAATCCCACCCGCCCGGCTTCGACGGACGAGGCGCCGCCGGGGAAAAGTTCGGAATCGATGATGCGCAAGCCATTGTCCGTCATGGCGGCGCGAAATCCCTGGAATCGCTTGCCGGCGCGCACATCGATGGTGATGTCGTGGCCGACATAGCCGATCCGCCGGTAATTGCGCGCCAACAGATGCTCGCAACTTTTGCGGCCCGCCAGGCGCTGCGAAGAGCCGACAACGATATCGATCCCCTCGCCGTCCGTGTCCAGCAACTCGACGACGCGAACGCCGCAACCCTTCATCATCGCGCGCGCCCGCTCGGTATGCTCCAGGCCCGCGACCAGCAAACCGGCGGGACGCCAGCTTAAAATCGATTCAATCAGCTGTTCTTCGCGAAGGGGATCGTAATTCGACACCCCGATTACCGGCTGAAAGCCCGCGTCTTCCAGCACCTGATTGGCGCCGGCAAGGACCTCGGGCACCACCGTGTTGCCGACCGACGGAATGACAACCCCGATCAGCTTCGACGTCATCGACGCCAAGGTTCCCGCGATGCGGTTGGGAACATAATTCAGGTCGGCGGTGACCTTGAGAATCTTTTCGCGCGTGCTTTGCGAGACCGAACCCTTGTTCCGCAGCACCCGCGACACCGTGCTTTCGCCGACGCCGGCCCGGCGCGCGACATCGGCCAAAGTGGTGACCGTGGACTGGCTGTCCTGTTCGTCGGGCACGGGCTTATCCAACGTCATCGACTCCGCCCCGGCTGCGCGGATCCGTTCTGCGCGCCCCCCGACGCATCATTTTTTGCCTTCAATGCAAGCACCTGGCGCAGCGACCTACCAGTTCGCAAGGAAACTTTTGGAAGTGACCTGAAAGTACCAACAAATCCCCCCCTTGCCAACAAAGCGGCCGGGAGCGCTACCGGTGCGGCAGGCGTCTGCTCTCATCTGGAGAGATGCCTTAACCATCCGGACCGTCCGTACACGAACAAGTGATATTATTGCGGGCGCAAAGCTATTCGCCGCCGGTGCGGTCGGGCTGCTCGTAGTGCAGGCTTGGCGGGCGCGGGGTGATGGCCAGCCTGGTCGCCATGCCCGTGCCCGCCGAAGTGGCGCGATGGTAGCGCTCTTCCGGCGCGAAAACGATGTCGCCGAATTCCGCCCGGATCAGCGGTACGCCCTGAATAAGGAAGTCGAGCTGGCCTTCCAGCACGACCCAGAACTCGCCGAAATTTTCATGGAAATGGCCGAAGTTGCTGTCGGGCGGGGTGGGAATGCCGGGCTGGCGGATGACATTGGCCCAAGTATGATCGTCCTTGACGAAGCCGCCGCCCTTGCGGCCCGCGGCCACGATATCCTTCTCGAAATCCAGATAGGGCTTGTTGATCTCATCATACTTGCCGCCGCCGGTATAGCTTGCCTTGTTATAGGCGAAGCCCGGCACCGGCACCGGCGTTTCTTCGATCGGATAGCTGGGATGTTCGTAAGACGGGCGCACTTCGAAGCGCAGCGACGGCGTATCGCCCACCGTTTCCATACTGTAGGGCACCCGGTAAGGCACCTGGACCAGAAAGCCGCGCGAGGCCACGAAAGGCTCCTGCCCCTGAATGCGGAATCGGATCTGGCCCGACGCCACCCACCAAAAGACGCGGTCGTCGGCATAGAAAACCGTAGGCGTCTTCTTGCCCGCGCCCATGGAGATATACTGGCCGATATAATCGCGGGTCAGAACCTCGGTCTCCGTCCAGTCCGTTTTTCCGGCATGACGCGCCACAATGTCTTTCAGCCGCTTGAGCGGCTTATTCGGCGCAAGGAAGGGCGCGGGTTTGACCGGCTGGGGAGCCCAGGCCAACAACGGTTTTTGAGACTGGGCATCGGCACTCAAACAACTCAGCCACAAGCCCGCGGCCGACAACAAAACGAAACTCTTTACGGCTTTCATGTCAGGCCCCTTCGAGAATTCGCGCGCTCTGTTTGAGTGAGCCATCGTCCGTTGTCAATTTTTTTCCAGACCACCCGGAAAGCATCACTGCCTGTGCCAATTCTCATCGGGCGCGAAATCGCCGGTCTTGCGCAAGGACTCCAGCGCTTCGCGGGAGCGAATGTAATACGCGCCCTCTTGTTGCGGACTGATATTGTTGTGATCGGAATCGGGCATCGGCACAGCTTCCTTGGCGCCTTGAATCTGATTGAAGGCCGCCAGTATCCCAAAGGGCGGCGAGACGGTGTCGATGAAGCCGAAGGCTACCAGGCTTTTGGCCTTGATAGCGGGCGCGAAATTCATCGCATCGAAATAACGAGCGGTCTCCACCACCTTGGGATCGTCCACCGGCCAGCCGGGATAACCGCGCTTGGAGCCATGCAAATCACCGCTGAAATCGGCCCCCGCCGGAACACTGATGATCATTGCTGTAACCCGGCCGGGATTTAGCCCTGCGGTCGCCAAACTCTGCTGACCGCCCATCGATGTGCCGGAGATCACGATGGTGCGTCCGTCCCAGTCGGGGCGACTCTGGATGTAGTCCAAGGCGCGGGTATCACGCAGATACATATTCAGAAAATAGGACGTTTCGCGGTCACTATTGCCGATCTGGGCATAGTCCCTTGGGGCCGTGGCTTGATCGGGCTCCATATCGTGGCTGCTCACATCCAGGGTCAGCCAGCCTTCGGTGGCGCGGTCGGTGACCAGGCTCTTCTGCAGCGGATAGACGCCGGCATACTGGTAATAGATCAGCGCGGGATGCTTGCCGCCGCCTTTGGGCACAGCGAGATAGCCATGTGCCTTGGAATTCAAACTATCGAGCGTGACGGTATAGAGATCGACATTCTCGCGGTCGCTGGCTGCCGGCACCAGCTTGGGATTGATCGGCACCTGTTTCAGCGCCGCCAGCTTGGCGGCCCAGAAACGGTCGAAGTCTGCCGGCTTGGCCAGCGCCGGGCGGATCTGTTCCGGCGCGACCGCCGCCGCCACGGTCAATTTGTTCAGCTCCTGCGCGGTCGGCTGGGTGGCGGGCTCGGGCGCACCGATAAAGCTAAGTCGCAGATACAACATGCCGGGATGATCGAGTGTGGAAGCGATCGTGCCAAACCCGGACGAAAGATCGATCACGCCCGACTTCAAGAGCTTGAGATTGTTCTCGCGCAGCTCGTAGCTGTACTTGGTAAAGGCCGTTCCCAGAGAGGCATGGATATTCCAGCCCGCCCGCTCCCCCACTTTATATATGCTTCCGGGACGCAGGGGCTCGAACACCAGATTGACGTTGGGCAGCACTTGCGCGCGCGCCGGTGCCATCGCCAGCAACAGTGCCACCGCCAGAAGAATTTTTCTCATAGTACGCCCTCGCCGGTCCGTGCGGCGATCTTGGGCATATAACCAGGACCGTCAAGCCGAGCTGGCGGCCTGTCAGGACGCAGCGCTATGCGCGCCCAGCTTGGCGCGTATCGCTTGTATATAGCCGTCAGAACGATGCCAGGCGGCGGCCGAACGGATCATTTCGGAAATGTCGCGCTGCGCCGACCATCCCAATATGTCGCCGGCTTTCTTTCCGCTCGCCACCAAGGTCGCGGGGTCGCCTTCCCTGCGCTCGGCCACCGGAGGCTTGAAGTCCGGGCGGCCCAGGACCTGCGATGCGGCGTGCACGATCTCCCAGACCGAATAACCCCTCCCCGTCCCCAAATTCAGGATTTCGCTTGTACCGCCCTCAAGCAGATACTCCAGCGCCAGCACATGAGCCTCGGCCAGATCCAGCACATGGAGATAGTCGCGCACCGCCGATCCATCCCGGGTTTTGTGGTCCTGGCCGAAGATCCGGAACGCTTTTCCCAGGCCGAGCTCGCGCTGTATGTCCTCGGGGATTTCCAGCAACGACAGGACAAGGCGCGGGATCAAATGCGTCTCGGGATAATGGGCCTCTCCCAAACCCGCGTCCGCCGCGGCGCCCGCGACATTGAAATAGCGCAAGATCACCGAGGCGCCGCCAGGGGTGGCGCGGAGCAGATTTTCCGCCTCAAGCTTTGATTGGCCGTACGGATTGATGGGCAGCTTGGGGAAATCTTCCGTGATCGGCCCTTCCTGCACCGGCTCTCCATAGACCGCAGCGGTGCTGGAAAAAATGATCTTGCTCACGCCCTGTTCG
>CADECX010000043.1 GCA_902825865.1 uncultured Alphaproteobacteria bacterium | reverse complement strand
TCTTCGCCATCCGAAATTAATCGGGTGCCGATAGCGAGGGAGAGTTCACATGAAAATTGCAGTTCTTTACGAGAGTGTCACCAACAGCATCATCCGAGACTTGCAGCAGGGCGCGATACCTTGGACGAAGCCTTGGAAGACGAAAACAGTCGGCACCATCATGCCGGGCAACATCGTCACCGGCAGAAGCTACCACGGCATCAACATTCCGATTTTGTGGGCAGCGGCAATCGAGAAAGGCTATCCCTCGCACCATTGGCTTACCTTCAAGCAGGCGCAGGAGAACGGAGCCACAGTGCGTCAGGGCGAGAAAAGCACGCACATTGTTTTCGTGAAGCGGCTGCGGGTCGGGGAGGAGGAAGACCAACGCCAGACTTCCATGATGAAGGCGTTCTCGATCTTCAATGTCGCACAAGTGGACGGCTTCACCGAAGCACCGATAGTGGAAATCCCCGAGGTCGAACGTCTAAATAATGTGGAGACGTTTATTACCGCCACGAAAGCAGACATCCACTTTGGCGGAGACATGGCGGCGTATGTTCCTGCCCGGGACTTCATCACCATGCCGCCGGTTCATTCCTTCAAGGGGATGGAACACTATTACGCAACTGTCTTGCATGAGCTGGGACATTGGACTGGTGCGAAGTGGCGACTCAATCGCGACCTATCCGGCCGGTTCAAGACCCAGGCGTACGCGGCGGAAGAATTGGTAGCCGAACTCAACGCCGCATTCTTGTGCGCCCGGCTCGGCATCGAAGGAGAGCTTCGCCACTCGGGATACATCGAGAGCTGGATAAAGCTCCTGAAGGACGATGAAAAAGCCATCTTTACCGCTGCATCCAAGGCTTCAGAGGCGGCGGATTATCTTCACGCGTTCAGTGCATAACCGAAACTGTAGACGTTCAGCCCTCCGCAGAAATGTGGAGGGCTTTTCTGAAAAGTGAGGCTGCGCACCACAGCTCATAACGACGCGCCGGGCTCATACCTCCTCATGTCGTTCGGTTACGTACGCTCTCCACCGGTCTAATTGGACTGCCTCCCCCAACCAAGGAGGCAAGGATGGAGAAGTTTCTCATAACAATGAAGTCCGGCAATCGCATCACCGGCCCGATCATGATTACCACCAGCCCGCGCGACACCTGCCCTACCGCATGTCCTTTCCGAAAAACTGCGGACGGAGCAGAAGCGGGACTCTGTTACGCCGAGCATGGTCATCTCGGGCATTACATTTGGAATGGCCTCGACAATACCAAACCCGGCAAGAAGATTAGCGGCCGAATACCTGTCCACAGCTTAGATGATTTGCTCACCGCGGTTCGCGAACAGCCGGAAGGGGCACTGTGGCGGCACAATCAAGCGGGCGATCTTCCTACAGACGACAACAAAACCATCAATCGCGAACGCTTGAAGAAGCTGGTGGACGCCAACAAGGGACGGCGTGGCTATACCTACACTCACTATGACGTTTTGAAGAACCGGCAGAACCGGGCGGCAGTAAAGCAAGCCAACGATTTCGGCTTCACAATCAACCTGAGCGCCGACACGATGGAGGAAGCCGACCAGCTCTTCGACCTGGGCTGCGCTCCGGTAACGGTCGTGGTTGCGGCCACACAAATCGTCAACACGGAAACGCCCAAGGGTAGGAAGGTAGTTATCTGCCCGGCCAGGACGACAGAGGGAATCAACTGCGCCAACTGCGGTATATGCGCCGTCGCAAAAAGGAAGGCCATCATCGCCTTTCCGGCGCTTGGCCCAGCTCAATCCAAGAAGCAATAGGAGGGCACCATGGAATTGGACACCACCCGCATTCGTCAGCTGCTCGACAAGCGGGACGAAATTGATCTGGAGCTCGCTGCGCACTTCCAAGGCCAGCAGACGAGGAAGACAATTAAGTGCGGCACCTGCCAGCAGGAAGGACATACCGCCCGAACTTGCCCGCAACGGACACAAGCATAGAGATTGGCCCGCTTCGGCGGGCTTTTCTTTTCCCGCCGCGGGTTTTTCCTGAGAAGAGCTTCCGATATGCCAACCCAAGTCCTTCTGGAAGTAATTTTCCAGTGCATTCGCCTTTGCGGCCGCCTCCGGCCGCGAACGGTAGAGGACTGCGTGTGACGGCCCGTAGTGGAGGACCACCGAAGGCGGTTGCAGTCCGCCAGGGCGGGCCTAAAAGGGAGTGCCGCCCACACCGATTTTCCAGGAAGTCGGCCTCCAAGAAAGCCGGCGGCTACTAGGCCGCCGTCGTAATTCCTTGGTTTGCATCAGGGATCGAAGCCGAAGGGCCGGGACGGGTTCGCACACCTCATGCGCGGACGCGGCCCGGTTGGCGAGGGCCCGGCCGCGGCGGCAGCTGCGGGACTGCCCGTCAAGCTTGCTTTTTGTATCTGGTGGCGCTTTGAGAAACCTGTGTAAATATCTGATTCAAGGTGTTAATTTTGCTAGAGTGATTTGCAGATTGCACTTGGATACCACCCGTGGCCCGCAGCGACCTCCTTCTTTCCATTGTTCGCGCCGGAGCCACCGGTGATCGCGCAGCCTTGCGCTCATCCGTTGAGGCCGCAGTCGCCGAGGAGCGTGGCAAGAACCACCACATTTTGGCCGATCGTCTGCAAAGGGCACTGAGTAGCGTCACGGTGACCCCGCCGACGGTTTCGTCAGCTCAAGCGAACCAGTCTGGCAAAGATACAATTCTGGAAACCACGCCGCGCCTGCGTTTGGACGACCTTATTCTTCCGCTTCCGGTCGCAGAACAGATAAAGCAGCTGGTAGAGGAGCAGCACCGTGCCGATCTCCTCCGGTCACATGGCGTGCAGCCACGCCACAGAATTCTTTTGTCGGGGCCACCTGGAAATGGCAAAACGTCAGTCGCCGAAGCTATCGCCGAAAATCTCGCGATTCAATTTTTCACGGTTCGATACGATGCACTTGTCGGCTCGTATTTGGGCGAGACGAACACACGACTTGCAAAATTGTTTGACTATGCGCGAACGGTCCCCTGCGTTCTTTTCTTCGATGAGTTTGACTCGATCGGCAAAGAGCGCGGCGACAATCACGAGACCGGCGAAATTAAACGCGTGGTGTCTTTTCTGCTGATGCAGATTGATCAACTTCCGAGTTATGTCGTCACCGTCGCGGCGACCAACCACGCCGAGCTTTTGGATAGGGCGGTTTGGCGCCGGTTTCAGTTGCGACTATCCTTACCCCAGCCTTCAAAAGACGCGCTTGCTATATATCTGCAGCGTCAGTTTGAGACATGGCCAGAACAACCAGGCCTGAAGCCGGAAGTATTGGCCTCCAAATTGGGTCATATTAGTTACGCAGAAGCGCTTGAATTTTGTCAGACCGTGCGACGCCAACATATTCTGGCACTGGGTACCAAATCTCTGAAGGATATTTTGCGGACACAAGTCGAACTTTGGACAACCAGAGTCACGCCGGAAGATAATGGCACATGACCCAACGAAGCCTCTTCTCCGACTAAATCAACCAACGCCCGTTACGAAGCGTCGTTCGGGCGGAGGAGGCGAACCAGCACGAAAGTTTGACAGAGCAGGGCAAGCGCAAGCGTACGGCCCTGTTTTCACGCAATTGCGCAATGTGCTTAATGCGCAGAATCCCACGATGCAACTGCGCGCGGATGCGAATTCGTTAGCGCCAGAACGGCTGCTTGTATTTGAGGCGACCGGCTCCGTCACGGACTTCGCTAAGGCGGTTGCACGCATCGATGGGCTTGAATTCGCCGGCGAGGAGGAGCTGGAAGCAGACGATCTTGATGAAAATCCGGAATATTATCTGCTGGTGCCCCAACTTGGCGCGCTAAGGGAAATCGTTTCGCTTTGGGAACGGTGGCAAAACACTGGAGCGCTTCCAAGGGGTTATGCGCCCTGGCGCAATCTGTTCGAACAGTTGAAGGCGGTTCGCCCCTGGGGTCCTTCGGACAGAGTGTCACCCTTAAACCGCGAGTTCTTGCGCCATGCCGTTGATGGTGAGGCAGACGACGTGCTTATCCGGACGGAGATTGAGCTGATTTTCCGTGCGAACGAAGCGGTGGCGACAGCGGCCTATCAGGATTTGCTAGCGCGACTGGCAGCGGTCGGGGGAGTTGCGATCCACCACGCCAGGCGGCCGGAATTCGCTTACGACGCTGCTCTGGTCGACCTTCCAGCAGCCGAGATCAGGCGCATAGTGGATCTTGATCCGGCCTCCCTCGCGGGCGCAGACCCCATTGCGAACATCACGCCGCAAAGTGTCGGCACGCCAATTGAGGCCGCGGATAGGCTGGCCGATCAGATCAACCGGCCGCCACCAATCGATGGTGCGCCGATCGCCGCAGTTTTTGATGCCGTACCCGTCCAGGCACATCCTCTGCTGGCAGGCCGTCTCGCGGTTGATGATCCGGTTGACCTTGAAGCCCAGGCCGTGGGCCCGCGCGTTCACGGGACCGCGATGGCGTCACTCGTCGTTCATGGTGATCTCAATGAGCCTGCGTCGCCGATTTCCCGGCGCGTCTACTTCCGGCCCGTGATGTATGCGCCCATTCTGGGCGATGAGAAGTTTCAGTCCGACCGTCTGGTGATTGATGTCATTGTCGAAGCGGTGGCTCGGATGCGCGCCGCCGGCGGCACTGAAGTCATCGTGGTGAACCTTTCGCTGGGCGATGCCACCAAACCCTTTGCCGGCAAGATTTCGACCTGGGGAAGGGCTCTCGATTATTTGGCCTATACCTACGGCATTCTTTTTCTCGTCAGTGCCGGCAATTGCGGTGACGGCGTGCCGGTCAACACCTATGGAACCGCTGCCGAGTTTGAAGCGGCGAGTCAGGCAGACCGCGCTGTCGCGGTTTTCAGGGGCCTGGATGCCGTCAAAGCGGATCGGCGCCTTCTGGCGCCTGCGGACAGTGTAAACGCGCTCACGATTGGAGCGTGGCACCGGGATTTCTCACAAGAAGCCTTTCCAGGCGCTTCACCTTTTCCGCCATTCGGCGCCGCCGACATGCCGAATTTGTCTTCACGGCTCGGGCCTGGCCTGCGCCGGGCGACCAAGCCGGAGGCGCTGTTCGGGGGTGGAAAGCAACGTGCCAGGCTTCAGCCGGTGGTCGCGCCGCCTGTCCTCATGTCACACCCCACTCCTAGCCGGTACTGGGGTTTGCGGGTGGCGGCCCCGCCGGAAAATGGCGTCAATGGCACACATTTTACGGTAGGTACGAGCGCGGCGACTGCACTTGCCACACACACAACGCACCGCGTTTACGACGCGATCTCGCGAGCGTACCCCGATCTCGTAGCCGCCATGCCACTCCAGCACCGCGCGGTGTTGATGAAGGCACTTCTTGTTCATTCTGCCTCTTGGCGCGGGGCCGAGGCATTGATTCGCTCGGTTGTTGATCCGGACGACAATTTGCACAACGAACATTGGCGGCGCGAAGTCTGCCGCCATTTGGGCTATGGCTTTGTTGATCCGGAGGATGCGATCGCGTGCGCGGCCGACCGAGCGACGCTGTGGGCGACTGGTGAGTTAGGCCACCAAGGTTCGCTGACATTCGACATACCGATTCCCGCAGAGATTGCCCAAAACGCGCACAACCGAGCGGTAAGAGCCACGCTTGCGTGGTTCACGCCGATACGGCCAGGCCACCTCGCATATCGGACCATTAAGCTAAAGATCGATTCCCTCGAGGACGATTCGCTGCATGTTGCGGGCGTGACGACGTCAAGCAACCAGCCCTCCAACAGCCAGTCGGAAAGTGGCACTATCGTCCACCGCCATTGGCGCGGCGCCAAAATCGGAAGCGGCCAGGCAGCGACCATTCCTGTGCAGATTCAGCGTGAGAAAGACCGCACCCCGATTGATGATCCGATACCTTTTGGTCTCGTGATTTCGATCGAAATGCCGGGCGCGGTCCAAATTTACGATCAAGTTCGGGCGGCCATTGTCGTGCAACCCAGAGCGGCCGTTCCGATATAGTCGCAATCTGCAGACAATAGTGCTGCTGTCGAGCCCATTTTGACTAGAGAGATGGCAATGGCCCGTCGAAGCGCACAAGCCCACAAGAAAAAGCGCCCTTCAAAACGTGACTCCTCTACACGGTTTACTTCAAAAGCATTTCGACCCTATGCACTCCTGATTGGGCAAATCGCGCTGGCTTGGAACGATCTGCTGGAAGGGTTGGGCGATTTATTCGCAGATATTGCGCCGGGCGCGGAAGATCTTCAGATGAACGCGATTTGGCAGTCAGCAAAAGCAGATCGGGCCAAGCGCGATATGTTAAAGGCCGCCGCCGCGGAAATGTCGATTCAGACCGTCAGGCGACATCCGAAGCTAGAAGAAGATATTGCTTGGATTTTAGGACGCATGGAAGGTTTGGAGAATTCTCGGAACAACGCCATTCATTCGCCGCTCATCTCGCGAGACGGTCCAGTATGGGCCGCATTTGAAAGGGAACTGGGTGTCCAGCCTAATGATGCTACCGGCAACACACGAGCCCTCCAACTTCAGGGTAAAGATTTGCTGCGGGAATTTCGGAATTGCCGCGATCTCGCACTTGTCCTGGGCGACTATGTCGAGGCGATCACGGATGCGCTTTGGAGCAAACGAACAGCTTGGCCTGAAAGGCCGCCTCTTCCAAACGCAGGCCAAAAGGTTGATGGCAAACGCTCGTCGCGGCACCAAAAGAAGATAGCCAAGCCCGTCGATCAAGGAGAGCTGCCGCTTCCGTCGAATCAAGGCAGCGAAAACAAAGAGTAAGGTAGGTCCCAAGTTCAAGTACTGACTAAGGGCGCTCGCGCCGCGCGTTTGCTGGTTCACTCCTCCGTCCATCGTATTTGGGAAGCGTCTTCGCATTCCTTTTCATTGCCGACAGGCTCACTCTCTTCTTGCCACCAGATTTCTAAAGGCGGCGGTACCGGATCAACGTGCGGCTCAAACTCTGCATCTTCATCTTCATTCATACGCCATTTCTTAATTTATAAGTCCCTTGCGGGGCACTCTTGAATCATAACTCTGCAGATAGTTTGCCGAGCAAGCAGTGGGGACAATCCAGTGGAGATTAGCGCATTGGCGCGGAGCGAGCGCATGCGCCAGTATGCATAGTTTTCCACAGCCCGCCCCAAATGCCGCTTGCCGGCATGCTATGGTGAGGGGATGCTACCAAACGTAAAACGCGAAGAGGCTGCATCCTGTGATTCTGTTTCTTCGCGTTTGGTAGCGCCGATTGCCCGCAGCTTTTCGAAGCAGCGGGTTTTTTCGTGCAGTCCTGGGGGTAAAACGGCGGGACGTTAATACAGCCGTTCCAGCGCAGACACCGCATGTCGAAGCAACAGCGGATCGTTCGACGGAAATCTGCGTCTCTTTCTTCCGCGTCGCGGGGGAAAGGGGGCGCACCTAATCATTCTCTGGAAATAGAAATCTCAACTAAGTGTTTCGTATGAACTCAGTATGAATTTGCCCGAAGGATATCAGAGGAAATTTCAGGGCAACCCGGCCGCCGAGAACAATCGAGCCGGCAAACCACGCAACGATTGGGAAGAGCAACTCGACATGTTTGCCGCGAAACTCAATCCCGATCGAATTAAGGCCGACTTCCGACCATATTCTCAAGCCCGCATCGCAAAACTATTAAGCAATGCTGGCGTCCATGACGGTCCTGCCGCTTATCGTTTCTATAAGACGATCGAGACTAAGGCCCGAAACTTCGGCAAGCTTTTCGACTTCCTCACAAGAGCCCATACGAAATTGCGAGTTCGAACCGGAAACCGAACGTCTCCTTGCCAGCGAATCGCCCACCGGTTAGATATATGAGCCAAAAAAGAGCCAAGTTGGCGGCGTGCGGGTGTAGTTCAATGGTAGAACGGCAGCTTCCCAAGCTGCATACGTGGGTTCGATTCCCATCACCCGCTCCAACATACCGGCCTTATCCAGCATTCGATGTTCTACCCTGGGGAGCAAAAACGATGCGGGCGATTTTCGGGATGAGCGCGCTTGTTGGCGCAGCCCTTCTAGCCGGGGCCTACAACGAGATTACCAAATCATCCTCAGCGGTGGCGTTCGATCCTGTGCGCTGGGCGAAGTCGATCTGTAGCGGGCGCGACACAATCAATGCCCTCAGAAAGCATCTTGTACTGGCGAATCTGATCTCAACGCCGGCCAGCGCGCAAAATTTGCCGTTGGCGCTCTATGACGATCTGAGCGCATCACGCTTGCCGGTGACCACGCCGGTTGACTTGGCACGGCGCTATTTCAATCAGGGCCTATTGCTGAGCTACGGATTTAATCATGCCGGAGCCATCCGCTCGTTCCGTGAGGCGCAGCGCCTCGATCCCAAGTGCGCCATGTGCTGGTGGGGCGAAGCGGCGGCGCTTGGTCCGAATATCAACGCCGCGATGGAGGATCGCGACCGGGGTGCGGCCCTTCGGGCGCTGGCGCGCGCTCAGGTGTTGCGCGATCGGATTTCGCCGCTCGAGCAGGCTCTGATCGACGCCCTCGCCAAACGCTATTCCGCCGATCCCCGGCGTGACCGGGCGGCGCTCGACGCTGCCTATGCCGATGCGATGATAAACGTCGCGCGCCGCTTTCCGGAACAGGACGATGTCGCGGTGCTGGCCGCCGAGGCCGTCATGGACACCACCCCCTGGAATTATTGGGAGGCTGACAAAAGGACTCCGGTTGGCAGGTCGGGAACGGCTGTCCGTCTTGTCGAGACGGTCCTCCGGCGTAACGCGAGCCACCCGCAGGCCAATCATCTCTATATCCATCTGATGGAGAACAACGCGGACCCGCGCCGCGCGGAGGCAGCCGCCGATCGACTCGCCAAGCCGATGACCCCGCATGCAGGACATCTCGTCCACATGCCGGCGCATATTTACCATCAGGTTGGCCGATACGCGGACTCCATTCGCGTGAATGTGAACGCGGTCCGTGCCGATGAAGTGTTCATCAAGAGCACAAACGATCGCAGCCTCGTCCGTTATGGCTATTATCCGCATAATATTCACTTCATCGTCACGTCAGCGCAAATGGCGGGTGACATGAAGACCGCTATCGCCGAGGCGAAACGGCTTCGAACCGTACTTGATCCCGCAACCTCCGCGCGGATCGGCTGGATTCAGGCGATAGACGCGGCGCCGTTCCTCGCAATGGCGCAATTCGCGTCACCGGAAGCGATATTGGCTATGCCGGCACCCGACACAAGGCTGCCTTATGCGGCGGCGATGCGCCACTATGCCCGCGCGGTTGCTTTTGCCCAACGTCAAGATGGGGCCGCCTTTGATCGCGAGATGGCGGCGATGGATAGGCTGCGAAATTCTCCCACCATTGCCGATCTGGTTTCTCAAGCGGTGCCCGTGCCCGACCTCATCGCGCTGGCGCAAGCAGTCGCGCGCGGACGTCTCGCTTTCGCGAAGCGTCAGTATGGCAGGGCCGTCGACCACTACCGTGCCGCCATCGCCATCGAGGATAAGATACCGTATCAGGAGCCTCCCTATTGGTATTATCCGGTTAGCCAGTCCTTGGGCGCCGCGCTGCTGCGCGCGGGAAGGCCCGAGGAGGCGAGCGAGGCGTTTCGGGCAGCGCTCGCCCGATGGCCTTCCAATGGTTGGGCGCTGTATGGCCTGGAGCAAAGCGACAGGGCGCGCGGCGCTTCTGGCGACGCAGCAGCGGCGCGAAAGGCGCTTGATCGCGTTTGGCTCGGCGATCGGGCATGGCTCCAGATCTCACGCCTCTGAACGTGCCAATTGTTTCAGCCGCCTTCCGTTCGGGACGTCACGTACGCGCACCGAAAGCCAACCCGGCTTGCCAGTGTGGAAACGGCGAATTGGTGGATTAGCAACCGACACGGTCATTGCAATTGTCTTGAAATGTCTCATTTTGCGAACGCAATCGTTTCACGTCCGTAATGCATGCACCGCACCATTGCAGTGCGGCCACTTAGCGCTGGTTGCGCTCCCTGTTTTGCACTAAAAAACCACCCAGTCGGCCCCCAGGGGAGTGGGCCGCAAGGGAAGGAAAGTCACTCATGAAATCCAAGTTTTTTGCCGCCGCAGCCGTGGCGGCGCTTTTGATGCCGCTTACGGCGTCCGCCCAGTTTCTGGGCAAGGAAGCCATGCCGACCACGGAATTCGCCAAGGGCACGGTGTTCTGGTCGCCCAAGCCGACCACGCCGACGGCCTATGCCGCGCCGAACAAGCCGCACTGGAAACTCTCGGAGATTCTGGCGTCGCATAAGGGACAGAGCGACTGGGTGCAGCCCATCATCCGCAACAAGGACCAGGAAGCCGACTACATCTCCCTGGGCGCCGGCAAAAAGACCAAGCAAAAAATGTATCCCGACGACCGTCTGGTCTTCATCGTCTGGGATGGTTCGATCCGCGTCTCCATCGACGGCTATCAGCCTTTCGTGGCGACCAAGGGCTTTATGGTCAATGTCCCCTTCCGCCATCTCTACACTTTGGAAAATGTCGGCTCGACCCCGGCCCTGCGCTTTGAAGTGCGCCAGGTCGGTTCGATCCCGCTTTATCCGGTCAGCGAAACCCCCGATCCCGTCAAGGGCATGACCTATACCAAGGTCACCAACCTGACCGGCCCCGCCAAGGAAAAGGACTCCAACCCGATCTATGTCGACTACATGAAGGAGTTCAACGGCACCGATAAGGCCTATGGCGGCAAGTTCGTGTGGGACGATCACTTCACGTCCAACATCCTGCGTGGCAAGGCCGCCGACAAGGTGCCGGATGACAGCAACAAGGGCCACTTCCATGTCGGCTGGACCGAATTCTGGTTCATCATGGAAGGCAAGATCGGCATCAAGATCGAAGGCATGCCCTACTTCACCACCGAGCCCGGCGACATCATGACCGCCGCGCAGGGCCGTTGGCACCGCGCCGGGAATGATCCGGGCGCGCCGTGGTCGACCCGGGTTCCCTTCAACCCGCGTCCCCCGATCCTGCACAACTTCGAGGCCACCGGGGACTAATCCGGTCTTTAGCCAAAAGATCAGCCCCCGTACCGTGAGGTGCGGGGGTTTTTCTTTGCGGCAAAGGCGGAAATCCGCCCTTTTTCGCGCTGACATTTGTTGCACTGCACAATGTCAGATCCCGCACCGGAACAAGTTCGAATAATCCCGGTAATTGTTGCGAAATCGCATCGGCCGTAATTTTACAGCCCAGTCGAATTCTGCTTATTTGTCCGAGAATTGCGCCAAATTTCGCGGTCTTCAGGGCATTGGCCGCGCGCGGCGCCAACACATAGCAAAGAGTCGTCCATGAAGCGTCTTGCCGTTCTGCTTTTCGCCTGTGTCAGCACCTCCGCCTTCGCGGATTCACCGGTGCTGCAGAAACAGCTCGATGACACGGTGAAGCCTTTTGTGGGCAAGTACTGCGTCGGCTGCCACAGCGGCGCCCAGCCCACGGCCCAGTTGGATCTCAAATCCTTCGCCACGGTGGACCAGGTGCGGGAGGATTTCGGGCGTTGGGCGCTTCTGGCCGAACGGCTCACGGCGCATGAAATGCCGCCCAAGGGCATGCCCCAGCCGTCGGCGGAAGCCGTCCAGCAGGTCATTGATTTCGTCCATGCCGTGCGCGGCGATGAGATCAAGCGTTTGGGGGGCGATCCCGGCACCGTCCTGGCGCGCCGCCTCAGCAACGCCGAGTATAATTATACCATCCGCGACCTCACCGGTCAGGACATGCAGCTCACCCGCCAATTCCCGGTCGATCCGGCCAACACCGCGGGCTTCGACAATTCCGGCGAGTCCCTCACCATGTCGCCGGCGCTGCTGAACAAATATCTGCAGGCCGCGCGCCAGGTCGCCAGCCATATCGTGCTCAAGCCCGACACGTTCGATTTCGCGCCGCATCTGATGCAGGTGGAAAACGACCAATACAAATACACGATCGGGCGGATCATGGCGTTCTACAACGCCCAGCCCACCGACTATTCCAAGTATTTCGAAGCCGCCTGGCGTTATCGCAATCGCGCCGCTTTGGGCAAGCCCGCCGCCACATTGGCCTCCATCGCCGCGGAAATGAAGCTCAGCGCCAAATATCTGCCGATGGTGTGGGGCATTCTGCAGGACAAGGATGCGGTGGGCCCGGTCGCCAAGCTGCAGGTCCTGTTCAATGCCTTGCCGGCGCCGGGGGCGTCCGCTGCGCTGACCTTGCAGACGCAGTCGATGGAGAATTTCGTCACCCGCATCCGCGCCCGTACCGCGATGCAATTTCACTCAATCAAGGTCACGGGCCTGCCCGGCCAGTCCGAGCCGATACACAATTGGCGCCTGGAGGAATATGCCCAGAACCACCGCAAGAGCGATCCGGGCGCCTTGCGCGCCGACAATGAACCGCTGGCGGCGTTGCCCGAGATTCCGAAATACCCGCCTCTGCATGAAGACGCTTCGCCGCGCTGGGCGACGCTGATGGCGCATGGGCGCTACGGCGATGTCGATCTGGTCTATCCGGCGGGCCAGAAGGCCAAGTATCAGGCGGCGTTCGACCGCTTCGCCTCGGTTTTCCCCGACACATTCGTGGTCAGCGAACGCGGCCGCTATTGGCCCGAACAGTCCACCGACAATGGCCGGTTTCTGAGCGCCGGTTATCACAATACCGGCGGCTATTATCGCGATGACACCGCGCTGATGCAGCTCATCCTGGATCAGAAGGGGCAGGCCGAGCTCAACCGGCTGTGGAACGAGTTCGATTTCATCGCCGCCCAGACCGAACGCACCTGGGTCCAGTATTTCTTCAATCAGAGCGGTGAGGTGGACGGCAATATCAACGGCCCGCTCTCGACCGAGTCCGGTTCCAAGCGCCCGGTCGGCCACGAAGTGACCGACCAGTTTGTGGTCTTGCAGATGCGCGACAAATATCTGGCGCGCTGGGCGGTGAACAAGGACACCAACGATCCGGTCGCGCCCAAGGCCTTCAACTGGCATTTCGGCCTGATCAACAAGACCCTGCGCGATCTGGAAAAGCAGCATGCGGCGGCCGAGCCCAAGCATCTGGCGGCCCTGGTTCGCTTCACCCAGCGCGCCTATCACCGTCCGCTGACCGCGACCGAACGCACCGACGTGCTGGCCTATTACAAAAGCCTGCGCGGCAAGAAGCTGTCCCACGAGGACGCAATCCGCGACACCATCGTCAGCGTGTTGATGTCGCCCGACTTCCTCTATCGCTTCGATCTCTCCCGCAAAGTGGCGAGCGCCAAGCCGGCTCCCGCCCAGACCGGACTGACCAAGACCGCGCTGGCCGAAACGAAGCCCTATGCCGCGGAGCCTTTGTCCAATTACGGCCTGGCCAGCCGCTTGAGCTATTTCCTCTGGTCCAGCATGCCCGATGCCGAATTGCTCAGGCATGCGGCGGCGGGCGACCTGCACCGTCCGGAGGTGTTGACCGCCCAGGCCCGGCGTATGCTCAAGGACCCCAAGGTCAACGGTTTCGCCACCGAGTTCACCGGCAACTGGCTGGTCTTCCGCCAGTTCGAAACCAACAATTCGGTGGACCGCCAGCGTTTCCCGGCCTTTGACGACAATCTGCGCGAGGCCATGTTCCAGGAGCCGATCCATTTCATGCAGGACACGATCCAGCGTGAAGGCTCGGTGCTCGATCTGCTCTATGGCGATTTCACCTTCGTCAATCCGCAATTGGCCAAATTCTACGGCATGCCGGACATCTCCGGCGACGCCGACCGCTGGGTCCGGGTCGACAATGCCGGCAAGTATGGCCGTGGCGGCATCCTGCCCATGGCGGTGTTCATGACCCAATATTCGCCGGGCTTGCGCACGTCGCCGGTCAAGCGCGGCAATTGGGTGGTGCAGAAGGTGCTGGGCATCCGCGTGCCGCCGCCGCCGCCGGTCGTGCCTGAGCTTCCCAGCGATGAATCCAAGACCGACCTGCCGATCCGGGCGATGCTGGAACAGCACCGCAAGAATCCCTTCTGCGCCGGCTGCCACCAGCGCTTCGACTCCTTCGGCCTGGTGTTTGAAGGCTATGGCCCGGTGGGCAATGCCCGGGCCACCGATATGGCGGGCCGTGCGGTGGACAATTCCGCCATCTTCCCGGGCGACGTGGAGGCTACCGGCGTGGCGGGCCTGCGCAGCTACATCAAGGACCACCGCCAGGACCGCTATACCGAGAATCTGAGCCGCAAGCTTCTGGCCTATGCCCTGAACCGCTCGCTTCAGCTTTCCGACGAATCACTGGTGGACAAGATGAAGACCAGCCTGGCGGCGGATGGTTACCGGCTGCGGGCGCTGGTCGAAACCGTTGTGACCAGCCCGCAATTCCTTAACAAGCGCTTGCCCGAGGCGGCCCCGATCAAGCATGCCGAGCTGCAACCCGCCAATATTGATGCTATAAAAGCCTATCTCAGGAAGGGGAACTGACATGTCCGGTTCGAAGATCTCCAAGGCCTTCTCCCGCCGCGCCGTTCTCAAGGGCGCCGGCTGCACCATGGCCTTGCCATGGCTGGAATCGGTCAATGCCCTGGCGGCGCCATCGGCGGCCGATTTCCCCAAGCGCTTTGGCGTGGTGTTCCTGGGCTGCGGCGTCAACGAAAATCACTGGAGCGCCGAAGGCAACGGCGCCGACATGAAGCTCAGCAAGACCTTGCAGTCGCTGGAGCCCCTGAAGCAGAAGATCAACGTCATTGACGGCCTCCAGGTCAAAGCCCTGACCAATCAGGGCATCCACCCGGCCCAGACCGGTAGCCTCTTGTCGGGCGTCGAGATCACCAAGGGCGCGCTGATCCATTCCGGCATCAGCGTCGACCAGATGATCGCCAATCATGTCGGTCAGGACACGCCGCAATCCTCCATCGTGCTGGCCTGCGAACAGCCGATGACCGGTTATCACGAGACCAATTTCTCGCTCGCCTACAGCTCGCATTTGTCCTGGCAGACCCCCGACTCGCCGGTGCCGGTCGAGGTTTATCCCTCGCTGGCCTGGGACAGCCTGTTCGACAATCGCGGCAGCATGCTCAATCTCAGCGTGCTCGACCGGGTCAAGGACCGCGCCCAGGACCTGTCGCGCAAGATCAGCGCCACCGATCGCGGCAAGCTGGACGAATATCTCACCAGCGTGCGCGAGATCGAAAAGCGCGTCGAGGTGATGCGCAAGGCCAAGGAAAACGCCGACGACAGCGCCAAGGCCAAGAACATGGAAGCCGCCTTGATGGAGCGGCCCGCCAGCGGTTTGCCGGAAGATTTGCGCGAGCATGCCAAGCTGATGTGCGATATCGTCGCCATCGCCTTCCAGACCAACAAGACCCGCGTCGCGTCGCTGATCATCTCACGCGATCTGTCGGCGATGTATTACCCCTTCTTGGACGTCAAGGAAGGTCATCACGCCGCCAGCCACGACAACTCCTCCGACAGCTATGAGCGCATCGCCAACTTCCATGTCAGCCAGTATGCCTATCTTGCTTCCAAGCTGGACAGCATGAAGGAAGGCGACGGCACGGTGCTGGACAATAGCTGCCTGATGTTCATGTCCAACATGTTCGTGGGCCGCAAGCACGACAACTCCAAATTGCCGCTGATTCTGGCGGGCGGATTGGGCGGCACGCTCAAGACCGGACGCAGCTTGAGCTATGTCAATGAGAGCGAAGACAAGCGCCGGATGTGCAACCTGTATCTGTCGCTGATGGACCGCTTCGATTTGAAACTGGACAAGTTCGGCGACGCCGACGCCCGTCTGCAAAACATCTAGAACACAGACACTGCTTACCCTCACGGCCCGCGAAAGCGGGCCGTGATGCTTTTATGTCTTAGCGCAGTGCATGCTGTCGTCCGGGACCAGCTCGGCAGGCCGGTTGAAGCGGTCAGCGGCGATTCCCGCATACCCCAGGGCGCGCAAGGTGGCGCCGTGCATTTGCTCGAACAGCTGTTCTTCCTCGCCTGTTCAGCTCCGCGATATTTTTGCGGTTGGACCCGCTGCGGAAAAAGTCGGGCGCCAACTCGTGCAGGCTGTCGAACGAAATGTCGAATGCCTCGCGCTGCGGCGCGCCGATGAAGGCCGATATCTTCTTCAAGGTTGCGGCTTCGCCGATCACCAGGTCTTCATAGCGGACCACCAATGTGCCGGGCAGCGGCGGCAGGGTCCAGGCCCGGACGTGCCGCGACCAGGAAGCGCCCACCTTGCCGCAGATCACGTCCGCTGCCGCGACATCGCGTTTCAGTATCTCGCGCAGGAAATGGATATACGAGACGACCGCGGCGCGCCCATCCCGCACCACATAGATTACAGGATGGTTATCGCCGGGCGGCAATTCATGGGTTTTGATATAAAGCTGCCGGCGTTCGTCTTGGGCCTGACGCAGGAACCGCGCCGGATCGTCGCCGACCGGTTGATGTCCCACCACATCGCGCAGCGCGGCGTCGGAAAATTCCTCATCGGCATAGACCGACTGGCTGCTGAGGCCGAAACAGCGCTTCAAAATGATCCGCAGCAGCGTGTTGCCCGAGCGCGGATAGGAAGCCAGCCACGTCACCGGGGAATCCCGGCGCAATTCCAATGACATCAAATATCCAAAACAAGCCCATGAGAGGGGTAGTGCGTTCGCGGCGGGAGGGCTTGCCGCTTTTTCGCCCGAATGTCGCAAAGCTTCGCCTGTATCGACGCGAGCACATGCGGGGATGAACTCTCATCTTTGTAATGTATCCGCGGAAAACTATGTTGACGCTGGCCGGAACCTTATCGCGCATCTGTGCGTTAGTGCTGCCTAGAAGGGATGCGAACGAAGGAGATGATTATGCGCTCGATAATGATTGTTGCAGGACTTGCCGCGACTTTGATGGTTGCGGGTTGCGGAACGCGCCCCGGTGATCGTGCTGCCAGCGGCGCGCTTTTGGGTGCGGCCGGTGGCGCGGCTATCGGTGCGGCAGTGGGTAATCCCGCTCTGGGCGCCGCGGCCGGTGCGGTTGGCGGCGCGGTAATCGGCGCTGCGACCGATCCGTGCGATCTGAACCTAGGTGATCCGGTATGGCGTGATAACGGTGGCCGCTCGGCCTATGAACGCCGCTGCGGTCGTCCGTATCGTGACTAATCGGCTTTGAAAGCCTGACGCAGAAGACCCGGGCGCAAGCCCGGGTTTTCTCGTATCAGGGCATATGCACCAGGAAAGGATTGGTGGAGAGGAGGCAGGCATGAAGCCCACTCTGCTTATTGGCGCGCTTCTTCCGGCGCTGTTCTTCTGCTCCGCCCACGCCTTGGCCCAAGCGCCGGTTGCGTCTTTCGCGCCGGTGACCGGCGTCCCGCTTCCCGTCCACAGCGCCAGCGGCCGGTTCAGTTCGCTCAATCCCTCCAACCGCCTTACCTGCTCGTACAAAAAAGTGACCGGCCGCGTGGTCTCGCCACGCTTGATACTGGTCAAGGATATGAATTGCGGGCGGCCAGGACACGACAACGTGCTGGTGAATGTTCAATTCAGCAATCCCGCCGATGCCGTGCAAATGGTCGTGGGAAGGCGTGTCGCGATCGCGGCCAGGTTCAAAAGCGCGCAGGAAGACCGCGATCCGCTTTTTTTCGCCGAATTTCTGATCGCGGAAAACGCGCAATTTGTGACGGGCGATCGGCTCGATCGTTCCGCGCCACCGGCTCCGGCCTTTACCAGCTACATGATGTGCCAGCCAGCGGAGCTGGATGCGCTCGCCGCTCAACTTGGCAAGGAGCTGTGTGTGCAGAGCACTATCGTGGCGGATCTCACGGCAACAGGTGCGGCGCTGGCGGCGGCCGCAGCTGCGCCTGCGCAGATGTCGCCGGAGGATGCCGCCTCCGGCGATCCGGACGAAATCTCCTGCCGTCTGGACCCAAAGCGTTCGGATGCCCAGCTGCCGGCGGTGGCCTGTGCCCGGGGCAGCTATTGGGCCTGGTACAAGGTGAAATGGAGCGATCCTTTATCCGCGATCCCCGCCCCGCCATGAATCTCTCGGAATTTTCGCACGCAACGCCGCCGGCCCCGGCCGGGACATCTACCCGTGTCACCGCGGGTCTGCTGACGGCGGTGCTTTATGCGCTTTTCGCGGCTCTGGTCTGGCTCTCTTCCCTGGCGCCGCGGTCCGGCCCCGTCGCGTCGGAAATCGTCGCCACGCTGTTGCCGGATAGGCCGGCCAAGCGCGCTGCCGAGCCGCTGCCGCCCTTTCTGGCCCATATGATCCGGCCGCGGGCCGAAAAGCCCGCACTGCCGGTCTTCACCATTGCGTCGGGCGCGCCGCCGCAAGCCCCCGCCCCACTGCCGGCATCGGCGGCCAAAACCTCGCCCATGGTCGGGGGCACGTCCGGCACCGGTCCGATGGGACAGGCCGCTTCGGGCAACGGCACCGGCGGCAACGGCGCCGGATTGGCCGGCTGTCTGGATCCGGTCTGGATGCGCGCGGTGACCGAGCGGGTGCGGCAATTCTTTTATTATCCGCCTGCGGCGCTGGCCGCGCGCACGACGGGCGTGGTGACGATGCATTTCTCGGTCCGCCGCAATGGCCGGATAGACAGTCTGCAGATCAGCAAGTCCTCCGGCAATGATGGCCTCGACAAGGCCGCCATCGATATCATGCGCAAGGCCCAGCCTCTGCCGCCGATCCCGGACCGGATGCATACCGACCGGGTCGATGGCGATCTGCCGATAAATTTCGGAGTGCGGAGCTTCAGTGGGGGCACAAGCCAGGGCAACTGCCGGTGACTAAGCCTGCTTATGCATGCCGATAAAGAGCTCTTCGATATCGCGCCGGAAACGATCGGCATCGAATAGCGGCAACTCCGCAAGATTTCGCGCCAGCTTTTGCTGGACCGCTTGCAGCTGGTGCGGATCGCGCGCGAGCTCCAGGGCCCGTTTTTCATAGTCTTCCAGGTTATGCGTCACCAGCTCCGGCAGGCCCACCGCTTCCAGCAGGCTGGCGGCGACGCGTCCGGCAAAAGCCTGGCCCCTGCAGGTCAAGACCGGCAAGCCGGCGCCCAGGGCATCGGCGGCGGTGGCATGGGCATTGTAAGGCAGTGTATCCAGGAACAGATTCGCATTGGCATGACGGGCAAGGTGGATTTCCCGCGGCATGACGTCGGCATAGACCAGCCGCGCCGGATCGATTCCGCGCCCGTCTGCTTCCCGATCCAGATTGGCGCGGGCATCGGGGCCCGGCTGCCTTAGCCAGAGCACGCTTTGGGGAACCGAAGCGAGCAGCCGCATCCAGACCTCAAACAGGGGCCGGGTGATTTTCCAATGATTGTTGAAGGCGCAAAAGACAAAACCGTCCCGGGGAAGGCCGCATGCTTCCCGCGAGGGAACAGCGCCAATCTCCCGTACCGGATCGGTGGGAAAATAAGTGTGCGGCAGGTGCATCAGCTTCTCGGTAAAGAAGGCCTGATCCTCAAACGGCGCAACGACAGGATCGGCGATCAGATAGTCGATGAAGGATGCTCCGGTGGTGCTGGGATAGCCCAGCCAGGCCGCCTGTACCGGCGCGGGCCGGTGGGCAAAAATTCGCGGACGGCCGCCGCCGGTATGGCCGGCCAGATCGATTGCGATGTCGATCTCCATCTCGCGCAACCGGCGCGCGATTTCATCGCTGTTCAAGGCGGCGAAATCGTGAAAACGGTCGAAGCCTTTCACCAGCCGGGCCCGAATGGCGCTGTCGTCGCTGCGGCCAATGGAAATTCCGATCACCTGGAAACGGGTGCGGTCGTGGCGTTCGATCAGCGGCGCGATTTGGTGGGCGACGGCATGCTCGCGGAAATCCGGTGACAGATAGGCCAGCCGGATACGGTCGTGCCGGTATTTTTCGCCTTGCCACAAAGCGGGCAGGGGCTCGGGCACCAATGCGCGGATGGTGCCCATGGCGCTCTTCAGCAACAGCGCCTTGTCCTCGCTATAGCCCAAAAGGGTGAAGGCGGGCGCGACCGCGGCGACGTCGCTCAGCGGCATGCTTGCGATCCGCTCCCAATCGCACAGATTGAGCGCCACCATGCACTGGTTGGCCCGCGCCGGCATATAGCTGGGATCCAGTTCGATCGCCCGGTCGTAACTGTCCATCGCCTCGCGATAGCGTTCCAGCCCCACAAACACCGTACCGCGATTGTAATATACCGCGGCGGTGTGTGGCTTGAGTGCCAAGGCTGCATTCAGCGCGGTCAGCGATTCTTCAAACTGGAATTGCTGGGAAAGGATGACGCCGCGATTGAATTGGGCTTCGAAATTGTCCGGTTGCGCCGCCAGAAGCCGGTCAAATCCCGCCAAGGCTTCGTCAAAGCGCCCAGCCGCCATCAGGGCATGGGCGTGATGCGCGCGCGCGGTGAGGTCGCCCGGATTCTGCCGGAGCGCCTTGTTCAACAGCGTGATCGCTTCGTCATACTTGCGCTGCTGCGCCTTGAGATAGCCCAGCATGTGCAAGGCCGGAAAGCTGGTGGCGTCGGCGCGCAGTATCTGGCGGTACAGGCTTTCCGCCTGTGCCAGCTTGCCGGCGCGATGGGCCGCCACACCCTGTTCAAATACTGCGCGCGCATCCATGCTGGTTTGAATATCTCTCAGTAGCCGGCGGATGGCGCCGGCGGCGGCCAAGCCGCCCGCCATCGGCGTGAAATGTCCGACTGATTGGATGTCATGCCGCGCTCCCCGTTTTTTGTCCTTAATAGCCGGTAAGAAAGTTAGCCGGGCCCTGTGGTTCCGGCAAATAAAGTTATGTCTGGAAGGACTTATAGTAATATATAGGTGACACAAGGGGGCGGTCGACAGTCCCTAAGACAGGGACGGCAGGATGATTGGACCTCGCGGGCTTGCCTTCGTTTTCGCAGCCGCGATTTTGACCCTGCTTGGCGGTTGCGACGACAAGCCCAGCTTTACCCATACCGGCGGCGCGGTGGATGGATGGCCGGTCTGGGGCCATGGCGCGACCGGTCAGCGCCACAGCGCCAATGCGCAGATCACGCCGCAAAACGTCAAATATCTGAAGGTGGCCTGGACCTATCGCACCGGCGATCTCTCCGCGCCGAATGAAAAGGCGCTGCTCGCCTTTGAAGCGACACCGATCCTGGCCAACAACACGCTCTATCTCTGCTCGCCGCGCAACCGCATCGCCGCGCTCGATCCCGTCACGGGCAAGGAAAAATGGATGCGGGATCTCAAACCCGACATCAATGGCGCCACTGTCATCACCTGCCGTGGCGTTTCTTATTGGAAAGACAGCACCGCGACAGGAGGTGTCTGTTCGCAACGAATTTTCGCGGGCACCATCGACGGCAAGATGTGGGCGCTGGACGCCGACACCGGCAAGCCGTGCGAGGATTTCGGCAGCCGCGGCCGGGTCGACCTGCACGACAATCTGGGCTTCATCGCAAAGCCGGGCCTGTACGGCGTCTCCAGCGCGCCCACCATTGTGGGCGACAAGGTGATCACCGGCTCCAAGATCATCGACTTCCACAATGTCGACATGCCGGGCGGCGTGGTGCGTGCGCTCGATGCCCGCACCGGCAAGGTGGTGTGGGCCTTCACCGCCGCGCCGCCCGATCTTCCTCCCTCTGATACCAAAGAGGGGGACGGCAAGACTTACCCGCGCAGCGCGCCCAATGTCTGGGCGCCGATGTCGGTGGATGCACAGCGCAAGCTGATCTTCCTGCCCACCGGCACGCCGCAAATCGACGCGGTGATCGGCAAGGGCAATTGGGATTATTACGGCAGCGCGGTGGTGGCGCTGAACACCGATACCGGCGAGCCGGTCTGGCGCTATCAGTTTGTGCGCAAGAATATCTGGGACTATGACACGCCGGCACAGCCGCTGCTGTTCGATTACAAGACGCCGGACGGCAAGATGATTCCCGCACTCGCTCAGGGCACCAAGATGGGCTACATCTTCGTTCTCAACCGCGAGAATGGCACGCCGATTTTCCCTGTGGTGGAAATGCCAGTCTCCACTGCCGGATTACAAAAGGGGCTTTCGCCCACCCAGCCGATCCCCACGCTTCCCGAGCACCAGATCCAGATCACCAAGATGCAGGAGTCCGACATGTTCGGCTTCGCGCTGATCGATAAATGGGACTGTCAGCGGCGGTTCCGCAAACTCAAGAATGACGGCATTTTCACGCCTTTTTACGCGGAATCCTCGGTGGATTATCCCATTAGCGTTGGCGGGATAAACTGGGGCGGGCTGGCTTTCGATCCCGGACGCAATCTCGTGGTCGTCAATTCCAACAATATACTCGGCGCCCATCATCTGGCGCCGCATGCGGGGCCGGAAGGCTATTCGCCGCTGATCGGAACGCCTTATCGCCAAGTCTATGATAATATGATGTCGATGTTCGGCGCGCCCTGCAACGCGCCGCCTTGGGGACGCTTGACCGGAATCGACATCACCAGCGGCAAGAAAGTGTGGGAGGTGCCGCTGGGCACCAGCCGCGACGAAGCGCCTTGGCCGTTGTGGTTTCATCTGGGCGTGCCCAATCAGGGCGGCGCCATTACCACCGCTTCGGGTCTGACCTTTATTGCCGCCACCACCGACCGGTATTTCCGCGCTTTCGAAACCGCGACCGGCAAGGAATTGTGGCGGGTATCGTTGCCGGCTGCGGGGCAGTCCATGCCGATGACCTACCGCATGGATTCAAACGGCAAGCAATTCGTGGTGCTTGCGGCGGGCGGCCATTCCGCTCTTCACAACAAGCAGGGCGATTATCTCATCGCCTATGCCTTGCCATAGGAGACATTGGGGGGATGGAGCATTTGGAGCAGGATATTCTCGAATTGGTGGCGGCGCCGAACGCGCCGACCACTTTGCGCGCCCATGTGGTCAAGATTCTCAGCGGCGGAATTCTGTCGGGGAAATACAAGCCCGGCGACCGGCTGAACGAGAGTCAGATCGCACGTGAGCTGAACATCAGCCGCATTCCGGTGCGCGAGGCGCTGTCCCAGCTCCAGGAGCAGGGTTTGGTGCAGAATCGCGAGCGGCGCGGCATGTTCGTCACCAATATCGGGCAGGAGGAAGTGCAGCAGATCGCCTCCTTGCGCTTCATCCTGGAGAGTGAGGCCCTGCGCCTGGCGCAGATTAAAATGACGCCCGAAGTCCTGGCCGTGCTCGACAGGCTTGTGCACCAGATGGACATTTGGGACGGCACCCTGCTGGAAGCGGCCGCCCTGGACCTGGAGTTTCACCGCACGCTGTGGCGGGTGGCGGGCAACCCCTATCTGGAACGCTTGCTGAACGGGTTGATGGTGCCGCTCTTCGCGCACAAGACCCTGGAACATGTCACGCATGATGTGCGCCGCTGGCGGCTGAACCATCACCGTCTTCTGCTGGATGCCGTGGTGGGCCGCTCGGGCGATGATCCGCAAGCCGTGCTTCTCACCCATATGCGCATGGCCCATACCGAGCCGGAGCGCTATTCCAATCAATCCCCAAAGCCTTCCTGACCGTTCACGGGCAAGCGCTGCCATGGTTTTCGGGCATGTTGCAGGTGCGAGATCGTACTGTTCGCTGGCAAAAAAGCCGCACCGCACCTAAAATATGCCGTCTGCAGAGATGGGGCTTTCGAACCTCCTCCTGAGGCATAACCGGAGGAACGCTTCATCATGAATTCCAGAACTATTCTGCTGTCCGGCGTGGTGGCGCTGGCCCTGATTTCGCCCGGCCAGTCGCAGACGGCCAAGGATTACGCCCGTTATTCCGGCTACAACGCGCCGCGTTCCCAGGGCCAGAATGTCAACGGCGTGCGCATCTTCCTGCTCGGCGGCCTCAAGAGCCATGGCCCGGGCGCGCATGACTATCCCTACATGATGGATAGCTGGAGCAAGCTGCTGACCTCAAAAGGCGCGGTCGTCGACGGCTCCTTCTCCTTCCCCAGCCAGGAACAGCTCGACAAGTCCGATGTCGTGGTCATCTATCGCGGCGATGCCGGCTATATGACGCCGGAACAGCGCGCGCGGCTGCAAGCTTACGTGTAGCGCGGCGGCGGCTTGGTGACATTCCATGACTCGCTCTGCGGTCCCGATCCGGCCGACATGGCGACTTTGGTGGGCGCGGGCAAGAAGCATGGCGAAGTCAATTACACCTGGACCGCCACCCTGGATTACAATGTCGTCGACAAGGACAATCCCATCGTCCAAGGCATGCCGACGCAGATTTACGACGAAGCTTTCTACAAGCTGAACTTCGCGCCGGAAGTGAAGCCCATCCTGACCGTCACCATGCCCGACACGCCTGCTTCGCGGCGCGGCGGCGGCGTGGGCCAGACCATTCCGCAAATGTGGACCTATGAACACACGCTGCCGGGCGGCCAGCCGGCGCGCGCCTTCGTCTGGATGCAGGGGCACATGATCGACAGCCTGCAGGATCCCGCCATCCAGAAAGTCCTGCTGCGCGGCATCGCCTGGGCGGGCAAGAAACCTGTCTCCGAACTGACGGATTATGTGCCGCCGCCGCCGCGCCAGGCACGGGCCGAGCAGTAAATTAAGCATATTTTCAACGGCCACCGCCGGATCGCGGCGGTGGCCGTTCATCTTCCAGTCAGGTCGCAGCAGATAAAAGGGACGCATAATGAAGGCATTGTTGAAAGGCTCGGTGGGAGTTGCGGCGCTGGCGCTGCTGGCGACGGCCGCCTCGGGTGCCGGCACCGATTGGCCGATCTCGGGCCAGGATCAGGGCGCAAACCGCTATGTCTCCCTGACCCAGATCACGCCGTCCAATGTGCGGAATTTGCAAAGGGCCTGGACCTATCATCTCAAGCCGGCCAACAGCGCGGCTGATGCGCGCCTGCGCATGTCCCAGGACATTCCGCTGGTGATCGGCAACACCATGTACATTGTCTCGCCCTACGGACAGGCGATCGCGCTGGATGCGACCACCGGCGCGGAAAAATGGAAATTCGATCTGCCGGAAGGCGAAGTGCCCAGCGCACAGGCGCGCGGCGCGGCCTATTGGGCCGGCGGCGGCGGTGCTCCCGCCTCCCTCATTTTCGGCACCAATCGCGGACGTCTTTATTCGCTGCGGGCATCGAACGGAAAACCGAATACCGCATTCGGCGATAACGGTGTCATCAATCTCAAGACGCCCGAAGTGATGCAGACGGGCATGGACAAGCCCTACATCCTGCCGTCGCCGCCTGTGGTTTATAAGAATCTGGTGATCACCGGCGCCGGTCCCGGCGAGGGCCCCGGCGGTTCCAACAATGGCGCCGGTCCGGCGGGCGACACCCGCGCCTGGGACGCGACGACCGGCAAGCTGGTCTGGACCTTCCGCACCGTGCCGCGTCCCGGCGAGTTCGGCGCCGACACTTGGGGCGGCGACAGCGCCAAGAACCGCTCCGGCGTCAATGTCTGGGGCTATATGACGGTCGATACCCAGCGCGGCATTCTCTATATGCCGCTGGGCGCCCCCAACAACGACATGGTCGGTACCGACCGTCCCGGCGACAATCTGTTCAGTTCCTCGCTGGTGGCGGTCAACGCCGATACCGGCAAGTATCTCTGGCATTTCCAGGTCACCCGTCACGACATCTGGGACAACGACACCCAGTCCGCGCCGATGCTGGTCGATGTGAGGAAGGATGGAAAAACCATCCCCGGCGTCATCACGGTGAACAAGAATGCGCTGATGTTCATTCTCGACCGTGTCACCGGCAAGCCGATTCACGGCGTCGAGGAACGCCCGGTGCCCAAGAGTGAAGTGCCCGGTGAGATCACCTCTCCCACCCAGCCGTTCCCGGTCAAGCCGGAACAGCTCAGCCAGGGCTCGATCAGCCGCGCCACGCTCTACAAGGGCGTGCCGGAGCACCAGGCCTATTGCGAGAAATATGTTGAGGACGAGAAGATAACGCTGGGCAGCACCTATCTGCCGCCGGGCTTCAATCACTTGACGGTGGCGCCTCCCGGCACGCAGGGCGGCGTGAATTATTACGGCGGGTCCTTCGATCCCAAGCGCGGCCTGTTCATCGTCAATGTGAACAACCTGTTCCAGCCCATGCGCATCGTCCAGAATCCGGACGGGTCGTTCGTCAACACGGCGCGCCCCAACATCCGGCGCTTCTGGGATCCCGACAAGCATCTGCCTTGCAACCAGACCCCATGGGGCCAGCTGGTGGCGGTCAATGTCCATACCGGCGATATCGCCTGGCGCACGACCTTGGGGGTTACCGAAAGTTTCCCCGCCGGCCAGCAGGAAACCGGGCGTCCGGGCCTGGGCGGAACCACGGTTACCGCCAGCGGCCTGACTTTTGTGGGCGCTACCGATGACCGGCGGTTCCGGGCATTTGACACCGCCACCGGTAAGAATCTATGGACCGTGACGTTGAACGCCTCCGCCGAATCCACACCTATCAGCTATAGGGGGTCCGATGGACGCCAGTTCGTTGTCATAACCGCCACGGGCGGTGGCCTGATTGGAGCGAAACTGGAGGGTGACGAAGTTGTCGCCTTCGCATTGCCGAAGTAAACTGAGCTTGGGGCAGGAAAGAGGATGATCGTGCGTATTTTTACTGTCGCTGTTTTGCTTGGCCTGGCCGCTGGTCCGGCCTTGGCCGATGATTTCAAGGCCTTGCCGGAAGGCCCCGGCCGCGATGTGGCGGTGCGGATCTGTTCCCAGTGCCATTCGCCGGAGATCGTGGCGCATCAGACCTTGGATGCCCAGGGCTGGAAGGATCTGGTCAATCAGATGGCCAACAATGGCGCCAACGGCACGGACGCCGAATTCGACACCATCGCCAAGTACTTGGCGACAGCCTTCCCGGCGAAATAGGCTTCCAGAAATACCTGTCATAAAGGCTCCCGCCGCGCGCGAGCAAGTTCGGCCCAGATTAAAGCAACTGCGTTGCGTTGCGGCGAGGCGATCCGCCAGGAGCCGCGCGAAGGGCGTATCGGCAATACGGTCGAGCGCGGCGACGCCGCGGGGGCCCGCCGCAACGCAACCCGAAGGGCCGGGGTCTTTTATGTCGTGGGTTCGTCGAAAGGCTTGCCCGTATTCCCGATACGGGCTGCGCCTTTCTCCTGCCCACGCCACAAAATCCCTCCGGCGCAGTGGTTTCATCTGGGCCGAACTTGCTCTACAACGCGGCGGGATTTTTTGTTGCTAAAGCCAAGGATCAAGAAAAATGAAGCTATTGCGCTATGGCCCCAAGGGTCAGGAGAAGCCCGGTCTGCTGGACAAGGACGGCCAGATTCGCGACCTGTCGGGGATCGTCAAGGATATCGACGGCAAGGTATTGGCCGATCTCTCCGCCATCCGCGCCGCCAAGATTGACGGCTTGCCCGTGGTGGCTAAGGGCGTGCGCATCGCCGAGCCGGTGGCCAAGGTCGGCAAGTTCCTCTGCATCGGCCTGAACTATGCCGACCATGCCAAGGAATCCAACATGCCGGAACCGGCCGAGCCGATCATCTTCATGAAGGCCACCTCGGCCATCATCGGCCCCAATGACGATGTCTATCTGCCGCCCAACGCCAAGAAGGGCGATTGGGAAGTCGAGCTGGGCGTCGTGATCGGCAAGGAAGCGCGTTACGTCTCCAAGGAGAAGGCGTTGGACTATGTCGCGGGCGCCTGTGTGGTGAACGATCTGTCGGAGCGCGAATTCCAGCTGGAACGGCTGGGCACCTGGGACAAGGGCAAGGGCTGCGACACCTTCGGCCCGTTCGGCCCGTACCTGGTGACGCTGGATGAAGTGGGCGACCTCAACAATCTGGGCCTGTGGCTGGACCTGAACGGCAAGCGCGTCCAGACCGGCAACACCGCCACCCTGATCTTCGACGTGCCGACCCTGATCTCTTATGTCAGCCAATTCATGAGCCTGCAGCCGGGCGACGTGATCTCCACCGGCACCCCGCCGGGCGTCGGCCTGGGCATGAAGCCGCCGGTGTTCCTCAAGGAAGGCGATGTGATGGAGCTGGGCATCGACAAGCTGGGCAGCCAGAAACAGACGGTCTATCGCACGAAGATCTGATCTTCGATCCAAACGAAAAGGGCGCCGGAATTTCCGGCGCCCTTTTTTCTTGCTGCCTGCTATTAGTGATTGTCGCGCGGAATGCCCTTCGACAGGTCAATGTTCTGATACTTGACCGCATTCTCCAACACCATGCCGGTGCCCATCTGGCCGACATGGGCGCGCTGGATTTCCTGCCACGGTGTCTGCGATGCGGGAAATTTGAAGCCGCCCGCCGCCTCCAACGCCTTGCGGCGCTTGGCCAGCTCCTCATCGCTGATCAGGATATTGGCGGTCCCCTTGCGCAGGTCGATGCGCACCCGGTCGCCGGTCTGGATCAAGGCCAGGCCGCCACCGGCAGCCGCTTCGGGCGAAGCATTCAAAATCGAAGGCGAACCCGAAGTGCCGGACTGGCGGCCGTCGCCGATGCAGGGCAGGGCGGTGATGCCGCGCTTCAGGAGCGCGGTGGGCGCATGCATATTCACCACTTCTGCGGCGCCCGGATAGCCGATCGGACCGGCGCCGCGCATGAACAGCATGCAATTCTCGTCAATGTTCAAGGACGGATCGTCCAGCCGCTTGTGATAATCCTCCGGTCCGTCGAACACGATGGCGCGGCCTTCAAACGCGTCGGGGTCCTTGGGGTTGGAGAGATAGCGGTCGGCGAATTCCTTGCTGATCACGCTGGTCTTCATGATGGCGCTGTCGAACAGATTGCCCGACAGGACGATAAAGCCGGCATCCTTTTTCAGCGGCTTGTCGAACGGCCAGATCACTTCCTCCAGCAGCACCTTCTTGCCGCGGCAATTGTCGCCCATGGTCTTGCCGTTGGCGGTCAAGGCATTTTCCTTGATCAGGCCTTTTTGCATCAACACATTGACGACGGCGGGAACGCCGCCGGCATGATGGAAGTCTTCGCTGAGATACTCGCCGGCCGGCTGCATATTGACGATCAGCGGCACCTTGTGGCCGACGCTCTGCCATTCCTGCAGCGGCACGTCGACGCCCATATGACGCGAAATGGCGGTGATGTGGATGGGCGCGTTGGTCGAGCCGCCGATCGCCGAGTTGACGACAATGGCGTTGTGGAACGCTTCCTTGGTCATGATCTTGGACGGGCGCAGGTCTTCCTTGACCATTTCCACGATGCGCTTGCCGGTGGCATAGGCCATCTGGCCGCGCTCACGATAGGGCGCGGGGATCGAGGCCGAACCGGGGAGTTGCATGCCCAAGGCTTCCGCCAGGCTGTTCATGGTCGAGGCGGTGCCCATGGTGTTGCAATAGCCCACCGACGGCGCGCTCGACGCCACCAATTCCATGAAGCCGCGATAGTCCAGCTCGCCGCGCGCCATCATCTCGCGCGCTTTCCACACAATGGTGCCCGAGCCGGTGCGCTCGCCATCATGCCAGCCGTTCAACATCGGGCCGACAGAGAAGGCGATTGCCGGAATATTCACCGTCGCCGCGGCCATCAGGCAGGCAGGCGTGGTCTTGTCGCAGC
>CADECX010000042.1:10352-29531 GCA_902825865.1 uncultured Alphaproteobacteria bacterium | reverse complement strand
AAGCCAATGTGCCCTTCTTCACCATTTCGGGTTCGGACTTTGTCGAAATGTTCGTCGGCGTCGGCGCCAGCCGTGTGCGCGACATGTTCGAGCAGGCGAAAAAGAATTCGCCCTGCATCGTCTTCATCGACGAAATCGACGCGGTCGGCCGTCATCGCGGCGCCGGCTTGGGCGGCGGCAATGACGAACGCGAGCAGACCCTCAACCAGCTCCTGGTCGAGATGGACGGCTTCGAAGCCAATGAAAGCGTCATCCTGATCGCCGCCACCAACCGGCCCGACGTGCTGGACCCCGCATTGCTGCGCCCCGGCCGTTTCGACCGCCATGTGGTGGTGCCCAATCCGGATCTGGCGGGCCGCGAAAAGATCCTGCGCGTGCATCTGCGCAAGGTGCCGTTGGCGCCCGATGTCGATCCGCGCACCATCGCGCGGGGCACGCCGGGCTTCTCCGGCGCCGACCTGGCCAATCTGGTCAATGAAGGCGCGCTGATGGCGGCGCGGCGCGGCAAGCGCGTCGTCACCATGAGCGAGCTGGAAGACGCCAAGGACAAGGTGATGATGGGCGCCGAGCGGCGTTCCATGGCGATGAGCGACGAGGAAAAGAAGCTCACCGCATTCCACGAGGCCGGTCACGCCATCGTCGCCATCAGCGTCGAAGGCTCCGACCCCATCCACAAGGCGACCATCATTCCGCGCGGCCGCGCCCTGGGCATGGTGATGCGCCTGCCTGAACGCGATCAGCTGTCGCTGACCCGTCAGAAGATGCTGGCCGATCTGTGCGTCGCTTTCGGCGGACGTCTGGCCGAAGAGTTGGTGTTCGGTCATGAGAAGGTGACCACGGGCGCGCAAAGCGACATCGAACAGGCCACCCGCATGGCGCGCGCCATGGTGACCCGTTTCGGCATGTCCGACAGTCTGGGCCCGATCGCCTATGCCGAAAATCAGGAAGAGGTGTTCCTGGGGCATAGCGTGTCGCGCACCCAGAATATCTCCGAAGCCACGGCCCAGAAGATCGATTCGGAAATCCACCGCATCATCGATGAGAGCTATCAACGGGCGAAGGACATTCTCACCACCCGCCAGAGCGATCTGAACGTGCTGGCGCGCGGCTTGCTGGAATATGAAACCCTGACCGGCGACGAGATCAACGCGCTGCTCAAGGGCATTCCGCCGGTCCGCACGCCGTACGAGGATCCGGTGCTGCCGGCCCGCGGCGAAGGCACGTCCGTGCCCGCCGCCGGCAAGCCGCGTCCGGCTGCCGGACCTGGACCGATTATTAGTCCTGAGCCACAGCCCAGATAGTGGCAAATTGATATGATAACAAAAGGGCGGCTTCGGCCGCCCTTTTCTTTTCGCCGCTTTTGTGGCCCTTTCCGCGCCGATGAAGATTCTCGGCATCCTCAACATCACCAGCGACTCTTTTTCCGACGGCGGAAAATATCTGGAGCCGGGCGCGGCGATCTTCCATGCCCAAGCCCTGGCGCAATCGGGCGCCGACATCATCGATATCGGCGCGGCCTCTTCCCATCCTGATGCACAGCCCGTGGCCCCCGAGGTCGAGATCGCGCGGCTTGAGGCGGTGGTGCCGGCGCTGAAGGAAAAAGGCCTGAGCCTTTCCATCGACAGTTTCGCCGCGCCCGTGCAGCGCTGGGCGTTGAAACAGAGGATCGCCTGTCTCAACGACATTCACGGTTTCCCCGATGCCGCTCTTTATCCCGAGCTGGCGAAATCTCAGGCTAAACTGATCGTGATGCATATGGTGCAGCCGCGCGGTGTGGCGGTGCGCACCGAGGTTCCGTCATCCGAAATCTTCAGCCGCATCACGGCATTTTTCGATTCCCGCATCCAGGCCTTGACCAAGGCCGGCATCGCGCGGGAGCGGCTGATCCTGGACCCCGGCATGGGCCAGTTCCTGGGCACCGATCCTGAGAATTCATATATCGTCCTGCGCCGCCTGCCGGAGCTCAAGGCCCGTTACGGCCTGCCGCTGCTGGTCTCGCTGTCCCGCAAGGGCTTCCTGCGCAAGCTGACGGGCCGCCCTGTGACCGAGGCCGGGGCCGCTAGTTTGGCCGCCGAATTGTACGCTGAGGCCCAGGGCGCGGATTATATCCGCACCCATGCCCCGGGGCCGCTTCGGGATGGCGTTAACGTCATGAAAACCATAGGCAAGTCCCGTTAACCTCCGGCAACCAGTTTGTGGTAAAACAGGACATCTCGAGAGATCATTTCATGGCCCGCAAATATTTCGGCACCGACGGCATCCGAGGCCGCGTCAACACCCCCAAGCTGACGCCGGAAGTGGCGCTCAAGGCGGGCATGGCGGCCGGGCGCATCTTCACCCGCGGCGACCATCGCCACCGGGTGGTGATCGGCAAGGACACCCGCCTGTCGGGTTACATGATCGAAAGCGCGCTGGTCTCCGGCTTCACGGCCGTGGGCATGGATGTGTTCCAGTTCGGCCCGCTGCCGACCCCCGCCGTCGCGATGCTGACCCGCTCCTTGCGCGCCGATATGGGCGTGATGATCACCGCCTCGCACAATCCGTTTGAGGATAACGGCATCAAATTTTTCGGTCCCGATGGCCAGAAACTGTCGGACGAAGTCGAGGAAGAGATCGAGCGCTTGATGGCGGCCGGCCTGGAGCAGGGCCTGGCGCCGAGCAACAAGATCGGCCGCGCCAAGCGCGTCGACGACAGCCAGGCGCGCTATATCGAATTCGCCAAGCGCACTTTTCCCCGCAACCTCAGGCTGGACGGCATGCGCATCGTGATCGATTGCGCCAATGGTGCCGCCTATAAGGTCGCACCGGAAGTGTTGTGGGAATTGGGCGCCGACATCGTGGCCATCGGTGTTTCTCCGGACGGCACCAACATCAATCTGGATTGCGGTTCCACCGCGCCCCAGGCCTTGTGCAACAAGGTGCGCGAAGTGCGCGCCGATTTCGGCATTGCGCTGGACGGCGACGCCGACCGGGTGGTGATGGCCGACGAAAAGGGCCAGATCATAGACGGCGACCAGATTCTCGCCCTGATCGCCAAGAGCTGGTCGAAAAGCGGCGATCTCAAGGGCGGCGGCGTGGTCGGCACCGTGATGTCCAATGCCGGGTTGGACCATTATCTGGGCTCGCTGAATTTGAAGCTGGCGCGCGCCGCGGTCGGCGACCGCTATGTGCTGGAGGAAATGAAAAAGGGCGGCTTCAATGTGGGCGGCGAACAGTCCGGCCATATCATCCTGTCCGACGTCTCCACCACCGGCGACGGGCTGGTGGCGGCGCTGCAGGTGCTGGCGGTTCTGACCCAAGGCAAGCCCGCCAGCGAGGCGGCGCATCTGTTCAATCCCTTGCCCCAGGTGCTGGAAAATGTGCGCTTCAAAAAGGGCTCGCCCTTGGACGATGCGCGGGTCAAGTCCTCGATCCAGGACGCCAACGCCAAGCTGGGCGCAACCGGGCGCGTGCTGGTGCGCAAATCCGGCACCGAACCCCTGATCCGCGTGATGGCGGAAGGCGAAGACGAGAAGCTGGTGCGCGCCGTGGTGCGCCAGATCGCGTCGGCGATTGAAGAAGTTGCGGCCTGACCCCGTTACCCTCATGCTTCGACAAGCTCAGCATGAGGCATGGGATAAGTCCTCACCCTGAGCTTGTCGAAGGGTGAAAGCTTGAATCCGAAGCATCCGCGTATCCTGGTCATCGCCGGGTCCGATCCTTCCGGCGGGGCCGGAATCCAGGCCGATCTCAAGACCGCTCAGGCCTTCGGCGTTTATGCCCAGACCGCGATTACCGCCGTGACGGTGCAGAATACCTTGGGCGTGACCGGCAATCATATGGTGCCGCCACAGATCGTGCGCGATCAGATCATCGCCTGCCTGTCCGACATCGGCGCCGATGCGATCAAGACCGGCATGCTGGGCAATGCAGAGATGGTGGAAACCGTCGCCGCCACCCTGGCCGAACACGCGCCGGATATTCCCCTGGTGGTGGATCCGGTGATGGTGGCCAAGGGCGGCTCGGCCTTGTTGGACGCGTCCGCGATTACGGCTCTGAAGAAGAAGCTTTTGCCGCTGGCGACGATTGCGACACCCAACCTGCCGGAAGCCGAAGTGCTGACCGGCATCTCTCCCACAAGCGAACATCGGGTCCGCAATGCCGCCATGGTGCTCAAGCTGACGGGCGTCAACGCGGTTCTCTTCAAGGGTGGTCATGGCGAGGGCGCGGTGGTTCGCGATATCTTGTGGCGCGGCGACGATTTCATTCCATTTGAATCGCCGCGCATCGACACACGTCATACCCACGGAACGGGCTGCACACTGGCCACGGCCATCGCCTGTGGGTTGGCACAGGGATTGGAATTGCCGGATGCGGTGGGCCGCGCCATTGCCTATGTGCAAAACGCGATAAGGACCGCGCCCGGCTTGGGGCAAGGACATGGTCCGCTAAATCATTTGAGGTAATCGCTGTGCCCCGTTCGGCCGAGCAAAGCTCCACTGGAGCTTTGCTTTTTCGGCCTCACGGCGCCGGACACGGTCCTTTGAATCACAAAGTCGAGTAGTTAGTTCGGTACGATAACCCGCGTGTCACCGTTGCGATCGATCACGGTGGTCGAATCCGGCGGCGGATTGACGATTACGGTCTTGCGTGAGCTGCCGCAGGCGGCAAGGGTAAGACAGGCAAGCAGGACAACAATGACGGGACGCATGGCGGTCTCCTCGAAATACTTCGACGAAGAAAACGCGTTGTTCCGGTGAAAGTTGCTATCGCTTCCGGCGCAACCAACTGCGCGCGACCGCGTTTTGTACGGTTCCGGATCACCGATCCACAAAAGGATCCTGAACCATGATGGTGTCGTCGCGGTCGGGGCTGGTGGACAGCAGGATCACCGGCGCGCCGATCAATTCCTCCACCCGCCGGACATACTTGATCGCATTGGCGGGAAGCTGGGCCCAGCTGCGCGCGCCTGCCGTGGTTTCGCTCCAACCTTCCAGCGTCTCGTAAACCAGCGTCAGCCGCGCCTGCAGATTGGCGTCGGCGGGCAGATAGTCCAGTGTCTTGCCGTCCAGCTGATAGCCAACACAGACCTTGATCTGGTCGAAGCCATCCAGCACATCCAGCTTGGTGAGGCAGATGCCGTCGACGCCGCCGGTAATGCAGGTCTGACGCACCAGCACGCTGTCGAACCAGCCGCAGCGGCGCTTGCGGCCGGTGACGGTGCCGAATTCATGGCCGCGTTCGCCCAGTCTTTCGCCGGTCGCGTCTTTCAGTTCGGTGGGGAAGGGGCCTTCGCCGACGCGGGTGGTGTAGCTTTTGACGATGCCCAAGACCGTGCCGATGGCGCGGGGGGAAACGCCGGCGCCGGCCGCCGCCTGTCCCGCCACCGTGTTGGAGGAAGTGACAAAGGGATAGGTGCCGTGATCGATATCCAGCAGCACGGCTTGGGCGCCTTCGAACAAGACGCGCTTGCCGCTCTTGCGGGCGGCATCCAGCTCGCGCCAGGACGAACCCAGGAACGGCGCGATCTTGGGGGCGATGTCGTTCAGCGATTTCAGCAGCGCGCCGGCATCCACTTCCGCCGCGCCAAAGCCCTTGCGCAGCACATTGTGATGCGCCAGCAAACGTTCGATCTTGCCGGGCAAGGAGGCGGGGTCCTTGAGGTCGATGGCGCGGATGGCGCGGCGGCCGACCTTGTCTTCATAGGCCGGGCCGATGCCGCGCTTGGTGGTGCCCAGCTTTTGTGACGTGGCTTCCTCGCGCAAAGCGTCCAATTCGCGATGCAGCGGCAGCACCAGCACGGCATTTTCCGCCAGGACCAGAATATCGGGGGTCACGGTCAGGCCCGCGCCGCCCACCTTGGTGATCTCCTCCAGCAGCGACCAGGGATCGACCACCACGCCATTGCCGATGATCGAACGCTTGCCCTGGACCACGCCGGAAGGCAACAGCGAGAGCTTGTAGGTCTTGTCGCCCACCACGATGGTATGACCGGCATTGTTGCCGCCCTGGAACCGCACCACCATATCGGCGCGGTTCGACAACCAGTCGATGATCTTGCCTTTGCCTTCGTCACCCCATTGGGCGCCGATCACCGTGACGTTGGACATGCGCTAAATCCGTACCCTGATCAACTTGCCCCGCAGGAGCGCGGGCACGGTGGCGGTGTATAGCAGTTCATGGCCGCTGTGTAAGGGCAAAGGTGCCGCAGATGCGAAGAAAAGTCGGCGGATTATCAGTAAAATACGCGATAAGCGACCGTAATAATCTCGCCCGAATCCTCGTCGATCAACAGGGCATCGCCGGCCACCCGGACCCAAACCGTGCCATAGGGCGGGTACGGCAGGTCATACGCCTCGAAATCCACGATCCAATAATCGCGCGCCCAGAAGGCAGCAGGCAAAAATTCTCCAAAGGTCCAGCGGCGCTCGTACCAGCCTGCGGGGCGGCGATAGCTGGGGACGTTGAAGCGGCGCGAGGCATTGAAGTTGCGATGATAATCGCGGAAGCCGCTAAAGTCGCGGCGCGGTCCGCCATAGCCGCCACGCCGATAGTCGGTACGGCCGTCCCTGTTGAAGTCGCGGCCATTGTTCCAGTCGCGTCTGTCCGCGCCCCGATTGCTGTCGCCCCGATTCTCTCTGCCCTGGCGGTAATCGCGATTGTTGCGATCTCCCTGCCAATTGCCGCGATTGGAAGGCTCGGGCGATTGGATCGTGGCTTGCTGCGCCGGCGCCGCGCCGCGTTCGCCCCTGTCCCGGTCGCCCCGGTTGCGGCCCTGCTGATCGCCGCCGCCGCGATTCTCTATCGCGGCCGATTGCGAAGGTGCAGGTGTATTGCTCCGGAATTCGCCGCGCCCTTCCTGGCCACGGCCCCGTTCGCCGCCGCTCTGGCCGCGCAATTGTGCCTGCGCCCGGTCCTGCACCTGCGGCGCAACACTGGCTTTGCCGACCCGGTTGGAACGTTCTTCGCCCCGATTGCCATTCGGCTGCGCCAAGGCGGGCATTGCGAGCAGAAGCATCGCGGCGGTGGAAAGCAACAACTTGCGCATGAAATTATCCAATGAAAAGTTGCCCCTGTAAACGCCGGCGCTATGCTTTGGTTCCTTCCCGCCCTAAGGTCGATTCATGAGCGACTTTCTTCTCCGCGCCGCAACCACAAACGACGCACCGATAATTCTGGAAATGCTTCGCGATCTGGCGATCTACGAAAAGGTTCCGGAAAGCGGCTTCTGTCTGACACAGGAGATGGTGTTGCGCGACATGTTCGGCGCCGCCTGTCATTGCGATCTGGCGTTTGACGGCCGGGATGCGGCCGGCATCGTCACCTGGTTCTGGACCTATAAAAGTTTTCGCGGCCGGCGCGGGCTTTATGTCGAAGACTTGTATGTGAAACCGCAGTATCGCGGGCACGGTTTGGGCCGCCGCTTTCTGATCGATCTGGCGGGCCGGGCGCAGGCAGCGGGCGGGCATATGGAATGGCAAGTGCTGGACTGGAACGCGCCGGCTATCGCTTTTTATGAAAGCCTGGGCGCGAAACTTGTACCGCAATGGGTGAATTGTAGGTTGGAAGGCGCCGCTCTGGAGAAGCTTGCATCATGAGCGAAATCGTTCTGGTGGTGGCGATCGCCGACAATGGCGTTATCGGCAAGGATGGCGGCATTCCCTGGCACATTTCCGAAGACATGAAGCGCTTCAAGGCGCTGACCATGGGTCACACGATTGTGATGGGACGCAAGACCTGGGATTCGCTGCCCAAGAAACCTTTGCCGGGGCGCGTCAATGTGGTGGTGACGCGGCAGAAGGACTGGAAGTGCGAAGGCGCGGTGACGGCATCTTCCCTGGGGCAGGCGACGTCGGGCACATCGGGAACGGTGATGGTAATCGGCGGCGCGGAAATCTATGAGCGCGCCTTGCCGCTGGCGTCACGCATCGAACTTACCGAAGTCCACAAGGACTTTGACGGCGATGCGCGCTTTGTCCTGGACCGCAAGGGCTGGCATGAGACCCAGCGTGAAGACCATGTCACTGCAGACGGGCTTCGCTACAGCTACGTCACGCTGACGCGCTAAATTCTATTCGATAACGATTTTGGGGGCAGGCTTTGAAGCCGTTTCCAGCGCCGCCGCGACCTTGCTGGCCAAATCCAGAAAAGCCTTGGCTTCAGGGCCGTCCGGCACCGAGACACTGACCGGGGTTCCGGCGTCGGACGTCTCGCGGATGCGCGGCACCAGCGGGATTTCGCCCAGGAACGGCGCGCCCAATTTTTCCGCCGTCTCGCGCGCGCCGCCATGGCCGAAGATGGCATGGCTGGAGCCGCAATCGGGGCAAGTGAACATCGACATATTTTCCACCACGCCCAGGATCGGCACCTGGGTTTTCTTGAACATGGCGATGCCTTTGCGCGCATCGATCAGGGCGATGTCCTGCGGGGTGGAGACGATCACCGCGCCTTTCAGTGGCACGCGCTGGGCGATGGTGAGCTGGGCGTCGCCGGTTCCGGGCGGCATGTCCAGCACCAGCACATCCAGCGGCGCCCAGGAAACGTCGCTCAGCATCTGGGTCAGCGCGCTTTGCACCATCGGACCGCGCCAGATCATGGCTTCGTCTTCCTTGACCAGAAAGCCGATGCTCATGGTCTTGATGCCATGTTTGACGATGGGATGCAGGGTATGGCCGTCGCTTTCCGGTTTTTCCGTGATGCCGAGCAGGCGCGGCAGCGAGGGACCGTAAATATCGGCATCCAGCAGCCCGACCTTCAGACCCAGGCGGGACAGCGACAGCGCCAGATTGACCGCGACGGTGGACTTGCCCACGCCGCCCTTGCCGCTGGCCACCGCGATGATGTTCTTCACCCCGGGAATGCCGGCGGGTGCAGGCGGTGCCTGGCGGGGCAAAGCCGGTTTTGGCGTCGGCGCATGATGATGGTGCGCATGTTCTTTTTGCGCCGGTTGAGAATGGTCGTCATGGGCTGTCAGCACCGCGGTGACGGATTTCACGCCTTTGACGCCCAGCACCATGGCTTCGCAGATCTTGCGCAGGGGTTCGGACTGGGGTCCCCGGTCTGCCGCCACTTCCAGCACAAAGCCGATATGGCCGTCCTTGACCACCAGGCCCTGGATCATGTCCTGCTGGACCACGGTGCGCCCGCTTGCCGGATCGATCACCTGGTCGAGCGCTTTCAAGATATCTTCGCGGGCGACGGTCATGGGGTGGGGATATAGCCCTGGCCCTGCGGAAATCCTAGTAGGCATCCCGGGCTTGAAGACCCTAAAAAACCTTGTTTGAGGAGGCTTTTCGTCTGTTGGTTCCCTCTGACCGTGCCTAAACTGCTCCCGATTCCCCTTCTTGCATTGCCGGTACCCCTAATGCGTCCCTTCATCAGCCTGTTTGCCATCTTGGCGTTGCTTGTCGCGGCTCCCGCTTGGGCCCGGCCGGCGCCCGATTCCTTTGCCGATCTGGTGATCAAGCTCCTGCCCACGGTCGTCAATATCTCCACCAGCCAGACCTTGAAGGCGCCGCCGCCCAGCGCCATGCCGCAATTGCCGCCGGGTTCGCCGCTGGAAGACCTGTTCAAGAATTTTCTGGGGCCCAATTCCAACCGGCCGCGCCATGTCACCTCGCTGGGCTCGGGCTTCATCATCGATCCGTCGGGCTATGTCGTCACCAACAATCATGTGATCGAGGACAGCGACCAGATCACCGTCTCCTTGCAGGATGGCACCTCGATGCCGGCGCGGGTGGTGGGGCGCGATCCCAAGACCGACCTGGCGCTGCTCAAGGTCACGCCAAAAAAGCCGCTGCCCTCCGCCCATTTCGGCAACAGCGATGACGCGCGGATCGGCGATTGGGTGGTGGCGATCGGCGATCCTTTCGGCATCGGCTCCACCGTGACGGCGGGCATCGTTTCGGCGCGCAACCGCAACATCAATTCCGGCGACTATGACGATTTCATCCAGACCGATGCGCCGATCAATCGCGGCAATTCCGGCGGCCCGCTGTTCGATGTCGACGGCAATGTGATCGGCATCAATTCCCAGATCTATACCCCCACCGGCGGCAGCGTCGGCATCGGCTTCGCGATTCCCTCCAATTTGGCGCGCCAGGTGGTCGGTCAGCTGCGCCAATTCGGCGTGGCGCGGCGCGGCTGGATCGGCGTGCGCATCCAGCAGGTCACGGCGGAAATCGCGGAAGGCTTGAACCTGCCCACCACCCAGGGCGCGCTGGTGGCGGGCGTGACCGGCGGCGGTCCGGCAGCCAAGGCCGGGCTGAGCAACGGCGATCTGGTCGTCAGCTTTGACGGCAAGCCGGTGAAAGACGATCGCGCCCTGCCGCGCATTGTCGCCGACACGCCGATCGGCAAGACGGTCAACATCGATGTGCTGCGCAAGAGCCGCAAACAGACCCTGAAGATCACGGTGCAGAGGCTGGCCGACGACAAGCCGGACAGGCCCGGCAAGGCGCTGCCGCCGCCGGCGGTGAAAAACCAGTCCAAGCTGGCCCAATTGGGATTGTCCTTGGGTGTGCTGGACGGGGCGGCGCGCGGCAAGTTCAAGATCGCGCCGGCTGTGCAAGGCGTGGTGGTGACATCGGTTGAAGCCGGCAGTCCCGCGGGGGAAAAGAACCTGCGCTCCGGCGATGTGATTGTGGAAGTCGGCGGCCAGGCGGTGAAAACAGCCGACGATGTCGCCAAGCGCGTCGACGCCGATGCCAAGGCGGGCAAGAAATCCGTGTTGCTGCTGGTCAATCGCGATGGCGATTTGCAGTATCTGGGACTTCGATTGAATTGACCCCCTCTGCCTTCGCACGCTCGAGAGCGTGCTACGGCATCTCCCCCTTTTTTATGCGCTTCGCGCAAAAGGGGGAGGGGCATGAACTAGGCGGTTACGATCTCGCTGTCCGAATATCCCTGCAAAGAAAGCAGCGCCGTCAGATCGTTGTGGTTGAACGCCGCGCCGGCTGCTTCGGCCACCACCGGCTTGGCGTGATAGGCCACTCCAAGTCCGGCACGCTGGATCATGGCAAGGTCGTTGGCGCCGTCGCCCACCGCCAGAGTCTCCGCGAAATCGAGCTTCAGGCGCGTAGCGGCCTCTTCCAGCGCATCCAGCTTGGCCTGCCGCCCCAGAATGGGCATGCCGACTTCGCCGGTCAGATTTTGTCCGTCGTCCAATAACGTGTTGCCGCGCTCGACGTGAAAACCGGCTGCGTCCGCCACCCGCTGGGTGAAATAGCCGAAGCCGCCCGAGACCAGCATGGTGTGGGCGCCGTTGGCGCGCATGGTGGCGAGCAGTGATTTGGCGCCGGGATTGAGCCGCACCCGCTCGTTATAGGTTTTTTCCAACGCGCTGAGGCTAAGGCCCTTGAGCATGCCCATCCGCTCGCGCAAGGCGGCCTCGAACTCCAATTCGCCGCGCATGGCGCGCTCGGTGATGGCGGCGATCTGCGGTTTCAGCCCGGCCATGTCGGCCAACTCGTCCAGGCATTCGACATTGATGATGGTGGAATCCATGTCGGCCACCAGCAGCTTTTTGCGGCGCTTTTCCGTGGCGATCAGATTGACGTCCAGAGTTCCCGTGAGGGCACGCGCCGCCGCCAGTGCGGATTTGTCCGCCACCGGCAGATCGAAAGCATGGCCATATGACAGGATTTTCGCCGCGCCGGTGCTCAGCTGTGCGAACAAAGCCGGGTCCGCGCCCTTGCCGATGACATTGAGAACAAACATTCTGGCCGCATGAAATTTGACGCCGTCCTTATTGCAGGGCCCACCGCGAGCGGCAAGTCGGCCCAGGCACTGGCTTTGGCCGAGGAAATCGGCGGCGTGGTGATCAATGCCGATTCCATGCAGGTCTATCGCGAAGCCCCGATCCTGACGGCGCAGCCTGGCGACGCCGACAAGGCGCGGGCGCCGCATCTGCTTTACGGCCATGTCAGTGTGCGCGAGGTTTATTCGGTCGGCAGTTGGCGCGCCGACGCGACCGATGCGCTTGCCAAAGCACAGGCGATGGGGCGTGTGCCGGTCTTTGTCGGCGGCACCGGCCTGTATTTCATGGCCCTGACCGAAGGCCTAGCCGATGTTCCCGCCACACCGCCGGAAATCCGCGATGCGGCGCGTGCGCTGCTGGACGATATCGGCGTCGAAGCGCTGCATGCCAAATTGACCGACCGCGATCCTTTGACCGCGTCGCGCCTTCGTCCGTCCGATCCCCAGCGCGTGCTGCGCGCTTTCGAAGTGTTCGAAGCCACGGGACGGCCGTTGGCGGAATGGCAAAGCGCCCCTGCCGAGCCGGTGCTGAAGGACAAGAAGGTCGCGGCCTTTGTGTTGGACCCGCCGCGCCCCGAATTGCGCGCCCGGATCGCGGAGCGGTTTGAGACCATGGTGGATATGGGCGGGCTGGAGGAGGCGCGGCGGCTGGAAGGCCTGGACCCCGGCCTGCCGGCTGCGAAATTGCTGGGTCTGCGCCCGCTTCAGGCCCTGGCGGCAGGCACTTTGACCCGGGAGGAAGCGTTGGATGCCGCCATCACCGGGACGCGGCAATTTGCCAAACGCCAGATGACGTGGTTTCGCCACCGTATTCCACATTATATCTGGTTTTACCCAATTGTTAGCAATTTAATTACACAATTCAGGCAGAATTCTGCATGAAATTGCTTGACGCCGCATCGCAGCATCTTTAGGTTCCGCCGCCATGAACTGGACGCTCGTAGTTATTAGGCCGCTTTGCTGGCGAGGCTGACCCCTCGCACGGCATAGCGGTCATGCAGGCAAGGGGCGGAAACGCCCCTTTATCTTTGGTGGAATTGCGAGCAAACGGGCTTTGAGGGACGAGGGAATGGATAAGGACGATACAGCGACTTTGGGAGGCGCGGCCCGAGATTCAAATTTGGCTGCCGCCGAAACCATGACCGGCGCGCAGATGGTCATCCGCGCCCTCAAGGACCAGGGCGTCACCCATATCTTCGGCTATCCCGGCGGCGCGGTGCTGCCGATCTACGACGCGCTGTTCAAGGTCGAAGGCATCACCCATGTGCTGGTGCGCCACGAGCAAGGCGCCGCCCATGCGGCGGAGGGTTACGCGCGTTCGACCGGCAAGCCCGGCGTGGTGCTGGTGACCTCGGGTCCCGGCGCCACCAATGCGGTGACCGGCCTGACCGATGCCTTGATGGATTCCATTCCGCTGGTGGTGCTGACGGGCCAGGTCCCCACCCACCTGATCGGCACCGACGCTTTCCAGGAATGCGACACGGTCGGCATCACCCGTCCTTGCACCAAGAACAATTGGCTGGTGAAGAACGTGAACGATCTGTCGCGCGTGCTGCACGAAGCCTTCGAGATCGCGACCACGGGCCGTCCCGGTCCGGTGGTGGTCGACATTCCCAAGGATGTGCAGTTCCAGACCGGCCCCTATCACGGTCCGCAATCGATCCATCACCGCACCTACCGGCCCAAGACCGATCCCGACCTGTCGGCGATCGTGAAGGCGGTGGAGATGATGGCGGCGGCGAAAAAGCCGATTATCTATAGCGGCGGCGGCATCATCAATTCCGGACCCGAAGCGTCGAAATTGCTGCGCGAGCTGGTGGATTTGACCGGCTTTCCCATCACCTCGACCTTGATGGGGTTGGGCGCATTCCCTGCCTCGCGCCCCGAATGGATGGGCCTGGTGGGCATGCATGGCACCTGGGAAGCCAATCACGCCATGCATGATTGCGACCTGATGATCAATCTGGGGGCGCGCTTCGACGACCGAGTCACCGGCAAGGTCAGCGCCTTCTCGCCCAAATCCAAGAAGATCCATCTGGATATCGACGCTTCGCAGATCAACAAGATCGTGCGGGTGGATCTGGGCATCGTGGCCGACGCCACCAAGGCGCTGCGCGAGATCATCCGTTTCTGGAAAACCCAGAAGCATCAGGTTCAGAGCGCGGCCCTGAAGGACTGGTGGAAGCAGATCGATGTCTGGCGGGCCAAGAAGTCTCTGTCCTATCGCCATTCCGACACCATCATCAAACCGCAATATGCCATCGACCGGCTGTATGAGCTGACCAAGCACCGCAACGACGTGTATGTGACCACCGAGGTGGGGCAGCACCAGATGTGGGCGGCGCAACGCTTCCATTTCCAGGAACCCAATCGCTGGATGACCTCCGGTGGGCTGGGCACCATGGGCTATGGCCTGCCGGCGGCGGTGGGCGTGCAGATGGCCCATCCTGACGCGCTGGTGATCGACATTGCCGGCGAGGCGTCGGTGCAGATGACCATGCAGGAAATGTCGACGGCGATGCAGTACGACCTGCCGATCAAGATCTTCATCCTGAACAATGAATATATGGGCATGGTGCGCCAGTGGCAGGAAATCCTGCACGGCAAGCGCTATTCCCATTCCTATTCCGAAGCCCTGCCGGATTTCGTCAAAATGGCGGACGCCTTTGGCTGTGTCGGGTTGCGCGCCGAGAAACCGTCGGAGCTGGACGATAAGATCAAGGAAATGATCGCGGTCAAAAAGCCGGTGCTGTTCGACTGCCGCGTCGATCCGGCGGAAAATTGCTATCCCATGATCCCGTCGGGCGGCGCCCATAACGAGATGCTGTTGTCGCCCGATGACGGCGGCGAGATCAGCGACGCCGGAAAGATGCTGGTCTGAGATGCACGATACCAAGGTCAAGACCTCGACCGAGATCGAGCGCCACACTCTGACCGTGTTGGTCGATAACGAGGCGGGTGTGTTGGCGCGCGTGGTCGGGCTGTTTTCCGGGCGCGGCTACAATATCGAAAGCCTGACGGTGGCCGAGGTCGATCCCATGGCCCGCACCAGCCGCATCACCATCGTCACCTCCGGCACGCCGCAGGTGATCGAGCAGATCGAGACCCAGTTGCGCCGTCTGGTGCCCACCCACAAGGTGACCAACTGGACCAGTGCCAAGGCCGGGATCGAGCGCGAAATGGCGCTGATCAAGGTGGCGGGCACCGGCGAAAAGCGGGTCGAGGCGCTGCGCATGGCCGATGCCTTCCGCGCCCGTCCCGTCGACACAACCCAATCCAGCTTTGTTTTCGAAATCACCGGATCGCCGTCCAAGATCGACAGCTTTGTCGATCTGATGCGGCCGCTGGGGCTGGTGGATGTATCCCGCACCGGGGTCGCCGCCATCAGCCGCGGCCCGGAAGCCATGTAATCAACCGTTTAAACAAAACCTCCAGGAGTGGACTTATGCGCGTCTATTACGATCGGGATGCCGATCTCAATCTGATCAAGAACAAGAAGGTCGCCGTCATCGGCTTCGGCTCCCAGGGCCATGCCCATGCCCAGAACATGCGCGACAGCGGTGTCAAGGAGATCGTGATCGCGGTCCGTCCCGGCGCGTCCGCCAAGAAGGCGGAAGCCGCCGGCTTCAAGACCATGAGCGTCACCGACGCCGCCAAATGGGCGGACGTGATGATGATGGCCACGCCGGACGAGCTGCAGGCCGACATCTATAAGGACGAACTCAAGAACAATATGAAGCAGGGCGCGGCGTTGCTGTTCGCCCATGGCTTCAATGTTCATTTCAAGCTGATCGAGCCGCGTCCGGACCTGGACGTGCTGATGGTGGCGCCCAAGGGCCCCGGCCATACCGTGCGCGGCGAGTACCTCAAGGGCGGCGGCGTGCCCAGCCTGATCGCCATCCACCAGGACGCCAGCGGCAATGCCCATGATTTGGGCCTGAGCTATGCCAGCGCCATCGGCGGCGGCCGCGCCGGCATCATCGAGACCAACTTCAAGGAAGAATGCGAAACCGACCTGTTCGGCGAGCAGGTGGTTCTGTGCGGCGGCTTGGTCGAGCTGATCCGCGGCGGTTTCGAAACCCTGGTCGAAGCCGGCTATGCCCCGGAAATGGCCTATTTCGAGTGCCTGCATGAAGTGAAACTGATCGTCGATCTGATCTATGAAGGCGGCATCGCCAACATGAATTATTCCATCTCCAACACCGCCGAATATGGCGAATATGTCACCGGCCCGCGCATCATCACCGCCGAGACCAAGGCCGAAATGAAGCGCGTCTTGGCCGACATCCAGCAGGGCAAGTTCGCCCGTGATTGGGTGCTGGAAAACAAGGCCGGCCAGTCTTCTTTTAAGGCCACCCGCGCCCTGGGCGACGCACATCAGATCGAGGAAGTGGGCGCCAAGCTGCGCGCCATGATGCCCTGGATTGCGAAGAACAAACTGGTAGACACGGCGAAAAACTGATTTTCTCTTCCCGCTGGGAAAAGTAACAGAACGGACAAGGCCCGGCGCACCGCTCCGGGCCTTGTTGTTTTTGGGGAGTCTTCGCTATGACCGCGCGTCCGCCGATCCCATCGCCGCCCTATACCGGAAGCTGCCTGTGCGGCCAGGTGCGCTGGACGCTGAAGGCGCGGCCGCTGGCGGTCAACGCCTGTCATTGCACCGATTGCAAAAAGACCACCGGCGCCACCAATGTGGTGATGCTGATCGCCAGAAGCGAAGATTTTTCATCCACTGGCGAAACCCAATTCTATCGCAAGCGGGCCGATTCCGGGCGTGAGCTGGATATCCAGCGCTGCGCCAAATGCGGCACCCGCATGTTCCATCACAATCTGGCGTCCAATGCCCTGGTGTTCATCGCCGCCGGAACTCTGGATGATCCCAGCTGGGCCATTCCCACCTCGCACATCTGGGTGGAGAAGATTTCGCCCGGCGTGACGATGGAGGAGGACGCCATCCAGGTGGTAGGCCAGCCCACCGACCGCAAAATTTTGATGGACGCCTTCGCCAAGGTGTATGGCTCATGAAACTCGGCACACCGCTATCACCCGCCGCCGTCAAGGTGATGCTGCTGGGCTCCGGCGAGCTGGGCAAGGAAGTGGTGCTGGAATTGCAGAGGCTGGGGGTGGAGACCATCGCGGTCGACCGCTACGCCAACGCCCCGGCGCACCAGGTGGCGCACCGTTCCCATGTCATCGACATGACCGATGCCAAGGCGCTGCGCGCGCTGGTAGAACAGGAACGTCCGCATTTTCTGGTGCCCGAGATCGAGGCGCTGGCGACCGACGAGCTGGTGCGGATCGAAGCCGATGGGCTTTGCACCGTCATTCCCACCGCGCGGGCCGCCCATATCACCATGAACCGCGAGCGCATAAGGGTACTGGCGGCGGAAGAGCTCAAGCTACCAACTTCGCCTTATGCTTTCGCCTCGTCACTGGAGGAGTTGCAGGTGGCAGCGGCCAGGATCGGCTTTCCCTGTTTTGTGAAGCCGGTGATGTCCTCCTCGGGCAAGGGCCAGTCGCGGCTGAAATCCGCCGAGGATGTGGCAGGCGCCTGGGAAAAAGCCCTGAGCGCCGGGCGGGTGCGCGAGGCCCGGGTGATCCTGGAAGGCGAGATCCAATTCGACTTCGAAATCACCCAGCTGACGGTGCGTGCCGCAGACGGCACCCATTTCTGCGAACCCATCGGCCATGTCCAGAAGGACGGCGATTATGTGGAAAGCTGGCAGCCGCAAGCCATGAGCGAGGCATCGCGGAAAAAATCCCGCGACATGGCCGCCGCCGTCACCGGCGCGCTGGGCGGGCTGGGCATTTTCGGCGTGGAATTGTTCGTGAAGGGTGACGAGGTCTGGTTTTCCGAAGTCTCGCCCCGTCCGCATGACACCGGCCTTGTCACCTTGGTCTCGCAGCAACTATCCGAATTCGCCCTGCATGCCCGCGCCATTCTGGGCCTGCCGGTGAATGTGGAAATGGCCTCACCCGGCGCCTCGGCGGTGATCTATGGCGGGGTCGAAGCCGGCGCGATGACGTTTGACGGCGTGGATCAGGCCCTGAAAATTCCCGGCAGCGAACTTCGCCTGTTCGGCAAGCCGCAATCCTTTGTCAAACGCCGCATGGGCGTGGCGCTGGCGCGCGGCGCCAGCACCGATGAGGCTCGCACTCTTGCCAAACGGGCGGCGGGCGCGGTCAAGCCGAAGCCCGTTTAGGTCGGGTTCTCAAGACTGAACAGCGCCGCGTCGTCGTCGTAGGAAAACAACTCGCTGAAACGGGCCCAGGACACCACCGTTTTCAGCGTCTCTTCCGCCGAATCCTCGGCCATATGGTCTTCCAGCTCGTCCAGGAAGCGGGTCTTGGGCGCCGAATGGCTGGCACGTTCGTCCAGAATTTTGCGGATATGGGCGGCCAGCGGCACATGGCTCATCAAGGCGCGGGAGAAGATTTCCTTGCGCTCGTTCAGATCGGCATCGGCGAAACGCTTGCCCATATGGGTCAGCTTGATGTCCCCGCCTTCGACATCCGCCAGGCGCAAAAGCTGCATGGCTTCGGCGACGGGAAACAGTTCGTCCACTTCCAGCTCCTGCTCATAGGCGATGTCGGGCAGGTCGGCCTTGCCGTCATAGGGCGCCGCCGCCAGAGCCTCGATCAGACCGGAAATCTGGTTGGGTGAAACATGGCTGAGCGGCATCTCGATGGCGCCGGCGCCTTGCGCCTGGGCCTGGCGTATGCGCTCCACCCGCCGCGCGGTCATTTCGACATAGATCTGGTCGACATAATCCTCGAATTCGCGGCTGGTGCGTTCGCGCGGCTGCGGCAGGTTGATGGCAATGTCGGCGCTGACCTTGGCCGGGTTGGAGGAAAACAGCAGCACCCGGTCGCACATCAGCACCGCCTCCTCGATATTATGGGTGACCAGCAGTATGCCCTTGATCGGCAGCTTGCGGTTGCCCCACAATTCGATCAGGTCGGTGCGCAGATTTTCCGCCGTCAGCACATCCAAGGCGCTGAAGGGTTCGTCCATCAGAAGAATATTGGGATGCACCACCACGGCGCGGGCAAAACCGACGCGCTGGCGCATGCCGCCCGACAATTCGCGCGGATAGGCGCTTTCATAACCGTCCAATCCGATCAGATCGATCGCGGCCAGGGCGCGGCTGCGGATCTCGGCTTGCGGCAGGCCCAAAGCTTCCAGGCCCAATTGCACATTTTCCAGCACCGTCATCCAGGGAAACAGCGCAAAGCCCTGGAACACCATGGCGACACCCTGGGCCGGGCCTTCGATGGGCGCCCCCATATAGGTGAGGCTGCCGCCTTGCGGCCGCGCCAACCCGGCGATCAGCCGCAAAAGCGTGGATTTGCCCGAACCGGAGCGGCCCAACAGGCCGACAATCTCGCCTTCCTTCAAGGTGAGATTGACGTCGTCGAGCACCAGCAATTCCTCGCCGCCGC
>CADECX010000042.1:0-10252 GCA_902825865.1 uncultured Alphaproteobacteria bacterium | reverse complement strand
CCTTCCTTCAAGGTGAGATTGACGTCGTCGAGCACCAGCAATTCCTCGCCGCCGCTGCGCGGAAAGGATCGCCTGACATTTCGGACTTCGAGCAGATTGGTCATTTCAGATCAGACGGTACTTGCGTTCGGCCAGCCAATAAAGCGGCTGCCAGAACAGCCGGTTCACCACCACTACAAAAAAGGCCATCACCGCCATGCCGAGCACAACATGCTGGAAATTGCCCGACAGGGTGGCGTCGAAAATGTAGGCGCCCAGCCCATCGGCATGCAGGGTGGTGTTGCCCCAAGTTGCCACTTCCGCCAGCACGCTGGCGTTCCAGGCGCCGCCGGACGCGGTGATGGCGCCGGTCAGATAGTGGGGAAAGACCGCGGGCAGGGCGACGCGTTTCCACCACAGCCAGCCCTTGACCCCGAAATTGTCGCCGGCATCCATCAGATCCTTGGGCATGGTGCGGGCGCCCGCAATCACATTGAACAGGATGTACCATTGCGGCCCCAGCACCAGCAGCGGCGACAGCCAGACATTGGGGTTGAGCTTCCACAGCACGATCAGCGACACGACCAGCGGAAACAGCAGATTGTTGGGAAAGGCGGCCAGGAATTGCGCCACCGGCTGTACAATCTGGGTGAGGCGTGGTCTCAGGCCGACATAAATGCCGATTGGTGTCCAGATCAGGCTGGCCAGCGCGATCAGCACCACCACCCGCGTCATGGTGAGGCAGCCCAGCCAGACCGTCAGGCCCAAATCGCCCCACGTCAGGTTGGCTGCCGCGAAGCTATAGACGCGCCAGGCACAGAAAAGGCCCAGGATCGAAAGCAGCACATACCAGAGAATATCGGCAAGGCGGCCATCCACCTCGCGCATCGCCCCCCGGAGGCCGAAATGCGGTGGATGCCAGTGATAGCTCCAGCGCATCATCTGCTCGAAAGGCACGGTGATCCAGTCGATCAGGCGGGAGCGGCGCAGCATGGTCAGGACCCAGCTTTGCGGCGGATCCTCGGTTTGGTCTTCACTGATCCGGAAACGGTCGGCCCAAGCCAGCAAGGGGCGGAACAAGAGCTGGTCGTAAATCAGGATCACCACCAGCATGGCCAGGATGGCTTGAAAAATCGCGGCGATGTTGCGTTGTTCGATCGCCACCGCGATCCAGGATCCGATACCGGGCAAAGCGATACTGGTCTGGCCGACGCTGATGGCTTCCGACATGGTGACAAAGAACCAGCCGCCCGCCATGGACATCATCATGTTCCAGATCAGGGGCGGGGTGGCGAAGGGGGCCTCGATGCGCCAGAAGCGGGCCCAGGCCGAGAGGCCGAACATCCGTCCCGCCTCGGTCAGCTCTTCGGGAACCGTGCGCAGCGATTGATAGAAACTGAAGGCCATGTTCCAGGCCTGGCAGGTGAAGATGGCGAAGACACAGGCCAGCTCGGCGCCGAACACCCGTCCCGGGGAAAGCGACATGAACCACACCGTTGTGACCGACAGAAAGCCCAGAATCGGCACCGATTGCAGGATATCCAGAAGCGGCACCAGAAGGGTTCCAGCGCGGGGGTTCTTGGCCGCCCAGGTGGCATAGGCGAAGGTGAAAGCCAGCGACACACCCATGGCCAGCAGCATGCGCAGGCCGGTGCGCAGGGCGTAGCCGGGCAATAGCGCGGGATCCAGGCTCAAATGATCGCTGCTGATCACCGACAAGGGCTGGATCAGGAAGCGGCTGGTATCGGCAAAAGCGACAATGAAACCAAGCACCAACGCCGCCGCCAGCAGGTCCCAGCGGCTGGGCAGCAGGCGGCGTGCTTCGATCGAGACGGGCGGCAGGATCTTCATGTCCGGCGTGCCTCGAGGGCGCCCAAAGGCATCAATGGTTGAGACGATTATTCAAGCGCCCGGATAGGCGCGTTCGCAGTGCGAGGCAACCATTTTGAACGCATCCCTCGGATGGCATGCACAGCCTGACCGGCGCGGTGGGCAACACATTGTTTACGCTGGTAATTTAAAAGTGTGAGCGGGGCCGCTATTCCCTGGGACGGGCGTTGTTGCACTTGCACCACCCCCTGCAATCAGCGTAAAACCGCGCAAACCCTGGGAAAAAACGGTGAATTATCCGAAGGTTACCCAGGGGTGGCGTATCGTATAATTCACGGGCGGAACGGCGACAGGTCAATGACGCAAGGCGCGAACAGCAAGGTCACGAAGGGCGGAATTTCCGCCTGCGTGTTTGCGCGCGCCCATACTCAGCCCCGTCCTTCCCTCGGTTCTTCGCAGACGCTTCTTCTTAGCTGCCCCTAGGCGCTGTCGGCGCGCGAATGGTTCGCGCATCCGGTGTTTAGGGGATCAAGGCGACAGGAGAATTGAACCGCAATCTGCGGCGAACAGAAGGACACTTGGTCATGACCAGCAAAATTAACGATACCACGCCGATCCAAATCTTCGACACCACCTTGCGCGATGGCGAGCAGTCGCCGGGCGCCGCGATGACGCATGAGGAGAAGCTGCAGATCGCGGAACTCCTGGATGAAATGGGCGTCGACGTCATCGAGGCGGGCTTTCCAATTTCCTCGCCGGGCGACTTCAAGGCGGTGCAGGAGATTTCCAAAATCGTCAAGCGCGCGAGCGTATGCGGCCTGTCGCGCGCCGGCTTCAAGGATATCGACCGCGCCGGCGAAGCGCTGAAAGGCGCGCATCGGCCGCGCATCCACACTTTCATTTCCACCAGTCCCGTCCATATGAAACACAAGCTGAATATGGGCGAAAATGCGGTGCTGGAAGCGGTCGGCGCCAGCGTCACACGGGCGCGGAATTTCACCTCGGAAGTGGAATGGTCGGCGGAAGACGCCACCAGAACAGTGCCGGATTTCCTGTGTAAATGCGTGGAAGTGGCGATTCACAGCGGCGCCACGGTGATCAATGTGCCCGATACGGTGGGCTATTCCACGCCGCAGGAATTCTTCGACATCATCACCATGTTGCGGACCCGCGTGCCCAATGCCGACAAGGTGATCTTCTCCACCCATTGCCACAATGACCTGGGCCTGGGCGTCGCCAATTCGCTGGCCGGTGTCTTGGCCGGGGCGCGTCAGGTGGAATGCACCATCAACGGCATCGGCGAACGCGCCGGCAACGCCGCGCTGGAAGAGATCGTGATGGCGTTGAAAGTGCGGAAGGACATCATGCCCTTCACCACCAACATCAACACCACTCTGCTCAACCGCGCCTCCAAGCTGGTGTCGAACGTCACCGGCTTTCCGGTCCAGTACAACAAGGCCATCGTCGGCAAGAACGCCTTCAGCCATGAAAGCGGCATCCATCAGGACGGCATGCTGAAGAATGTCGAGACCTACGAGATCATGCGTCCCGAGGATGTGGGGGTGAACGCCACCTCCCTGATGCTGGGCAAGCTGTCGGGGCGGCATGCCTTCCGCGACAAGCTGGAGAGCATGAACTACATCCTCGAGAACGACGCCTTCGAGGACGCCTTCCGGCGCTTCAAGGACCTGGCCGACAAGAAAAAGCATGTCTTCGACGAGGACATCGCCGCCCTGGTCGATGACGAGATCATGCGCGGCCATGACACCATCTCGATCAAGGCCCTGAGGGTGGAGTCGGGTACCGGCATCATCCCGGTGGCCTCCCTGACCCTGGACGCCGGGGGGGTGGTCAAAAGCGTGACCACCAGCGGGGATGGCCCGGTGGACGCCATTTTCATGGCCATCCGGGAGGCCTACCCCCATACCGCCTCCCTGCAATTGTTCCAGATCAGCGCCGTGACCGAGGGCACCGACGCCCAGGCCCAGGTCAGTGTCCGGCTGGAGGAAGAGGGGCGGACCGTGACCGGCAAGGCCTCGGACACCGACACGATGGTGGCCGCCGCCTATGCCTATGTGAATGCTTTGAACAAGTTACTGGTAAAACGCCAGAAACAAGCACCCGAAGCGTTAACCATCGCTAGGTAATGTTTGACTGGTTTGACCACCCCCGGGAAGGGCGCCCCGGGGGACGGTTTTCGGGAAGGGCGCTGGCAATTTTGGCCTGGCTTTCAGGGTAGGGATACAATCAGCATGTTCGGCAGTCTCCTCGGCGCTCTCTCCAGCGATATGGCTATCGATCTGGGGACCGCGAACACGCTGGTCTATGTCAAAGGCCGCGGCATCGTCCTCAACGAACCCAGCGTGGTCGCCACCATCACCACCCGCGGCGGCAAGAAGGCCGTCCGCGCCGTCGGCAATGACGCCAAGATGATGCTGGGGCGAACGCCGGGCAACATCGAAGCCATCCGCCCGATGCGCGATGGCGTGATCGCCGACTTCGAAGTCGCCGAAGAAATGATCAAGCACTTCATCCGCAAGGTGCATAACCGCCGCTCCTTTGCCAATCCCATGATCATCGTCTGCGTCCCGTCCGGCTCTACCGCCGTCGAGCGCCGCGCCATTCAGGAATCGGCGCTGTCGGCCGGCGCCCGCCGGGTGTTCCTGATCGAGGAACCCATGGCCGCCGCCATCGGCGCCGGTCTTCCGGTCAGCGAGCCCACCGGTTCCATGGTGGTGGATATCGGCGGCGGCACCACCGAAGTCGCGGTTCTGTCCCTGGGCGGCATCGTCTATTCGCGCAGCGTGCGCGTGGGCGGCGACAAGATGGATGAGGCGATCATCGCCTATATCCGCCGCCACCAGAATCTGCTGATCGGCGAAGCCTCCAGCGAGCGCATCAAGAAGGAAATCGGCTCCGCCGCTTTGCCGATGGACGGCAATGGCGTGACCATGGAAATCAAGGGCCGCGACCTGCTCAACGGCGTGCCGAAGGAAATCACCATCACCCAGCGCCATATCGCCGAAGCTCTGGCCGAGCCGGTGGGCGCCATTGTGGAAGCGGTGAAAGTAGCGCTGGAAGCCACGCCGCCGGAGCTGGCGGCCGATATCGTGGACAAGGGCATTGTGCTGACCGGCGGCGGCTCGCTGCTGGCCAATCTGGACCAGGTTCTGCGGGACGAAACCGGCTTGCCGGTATCGATCGCAGACGACCCGCTTTCCTGCGTTGCGCTGGGAACGGGACGCGTTCTGGAAAATTCCAAGAGCATGCGCCACGTCCTGTCCACCGCCTTTTAAAAATGCGGCCAGCCAAGAATGGCAAACGCCTGGAAAATCGCCCGCAAGAATAACGCTCAGCTTCCGCTGCTGATCGTTATCGCGCTGGCGGTCGTCCTGGTCTTGCTGGGCAAGGCGCAGATCGGTCTGTTCGACCGGGCGCGCGCCCATGCCACCGACTTGATGGCGCCCATGCTGGAGAAGGTTCGCGCCCCTGTCGCCGGCTTCGACCGCTGGATCGGCTCGATCGGAGAAATCTTCTCGGTCTATGAGCAGAATCTGAAGCTGAAAGAAGAAAACGCCCGCCTCAAGCAATGGCGCAATGTCGCCATCACCTTGCAGGGTCGGGTGAACCGCTATCAGGAATTGCTGCATGCCGTGCCCGATCCGCAAATGAACCGCGTCTTGGCGCGGGTGATCGGCCGCGCCAGCCGCCCCTTTCTCCAGACCATGATTTTGGACGCCGGCCGCGGCAACAAGGTTTTGCCCGGCCAGGCGGTGATGGATGCGCGCGGCATGATCGGGCGCATCTATCTCACCGGCCAGCGCACCAGCTGGGTGATCCTGCTGACCGATTTGAACAGCCGCATTCCCGTCACCGTCGCGCCGCGCAACGTTCAGGCGATGATGACCGGCGACAATAGCGGCAGTCCGGTCCTCAATCTGATGTCCCATACCGTGACGGTGCATGCGGGCGATCAAATCACCACATCCGGCGATGGCGGGCTGTTGCCCGCCGGCTTGCCGGTGGGAACCGTCACGTCCGACGGCGCGGGGGGATGGCGGGTGGCGCTGTTGGCCGACGCCGCGGCCAGCCAGGATGTCGAAATCCTGAATTTCTCCAAGCCGCCGGAGGCCTTGCCCGCAAGCGCACAACTTCCCGCCGAAGCGGCGGGCCTGAAGCCGCAAGCTCCGCCGCCGCCGGCTGCGGCGGTTGCTGCCGCCCCTGTTGTTCCGGCCGCGCCGGCCAAGCCCAAACCCGCCGCCCCTGCCGCGCCGGTGGCGGACGAAGAAGAATTGGATCATTGATCATGGCGAGCCTGGAACGCAGCGCCACACCGCACCGCTTCCGCTATCTGATCGCCACCATTCCGGCGCTTTGCGGGCTCCTGGGCGCGTTCGTCGCCAATATTCCGATCTCGGTCCTGGGCGGATTGGTTCCCGCGCCGCTTTTCGCCCTGGTTCCTGTTTACTTTTGGTGTCTGGTGCGCCCCGATCTGATGACCCCGGGCATCGCCCTGATGATCGGCATGGCGGAAGATGTGCTTTCCGGCGGGCCTCCGGGCATCTGGAGCCTGGCCTTTGTTCTCACTTACGCCCTGTTGGCGCGGCAGCGCGACAGTTTTGCCGGCTTGTCCGGCCTGGCGGCGGTGATGGGTTTCGCCACGGCAGCCGCCTTCACCTGTGCCGTGGCTTATTTTTCCGTTGCGGCTTTCGCCTTCCTGACCCCGGGGGCCTATCTGCCCCCGATCCCCCCGATCCTGGGCGAACTGGCGATGACCGTGCTTTTCTATCCTCCCAGCACTTTGGCTGTGGGGTGGTTGCACCATAGACTGGTCGGCGCTTCGCGAGGCGATGTCTGATGCCGCTGTTCGATAAAAAGGACAAAAGCCGCTACGCCGCATTCACCCGCCGCACCGTGGGTCTGGGCGGCGCCATGACTGCCGTGTTCGCGGTCCTGGCCGGGCGCCTGTATCAGCTCCAGATCCGTAACGGCGACCAGTATATGGTCGAGGCCGAGGACAACCGGGTTTCCGAACGCCTGATCGCGCCGCCGCGCGGCCGCATCATGGACCGGTTCGGCGTCGAACTGGCCAACAGCCGGCGCAATTACCGCGTCCTTCTGGTCAGCGAACAGGCCACCGAAGGTGTCGAAAATGCATTGGACATTATCGGCAAGGTTATCCTGATCAACGATCAGCAGAGAAAGAAGATTCTGCGCGACATCGCCAACAACAAGAAATTCGTGCCGGTGGCGATCGCGGAAAATCTCAGTTGGGACGAGTTCTCCCGCGTCAGCATGCACCTGCCTTACCTGCCGGGCATCCAGTGCGATGTGGGCGAGACCCGCGACTATCCCTACGGCAAGGAGCTGGTTCATATCCTGGGCTATGTCGCGTCGGTGTCGCCGCAAGAGCAGGAAGGTGACGACGATCCCCTGATGAGCCTGCCAAGCATGCGCATCGGCAAGCGCGGCATCGAAAAGGCGTTCGACAAGGAGATCCGCGGCAAGGCGGGCGCCAGCCGCGTCGAGGTCAATGCCTATGGCCGCGTTATCCGCGAGCTGGGCAAGGACCCCGGCGAGATGGGCGACGATGTCTATCTCACCATCGACCGTGAGGTTCAGGCGCTGGCGGACAAGATGCTGGGCGAGGAAAGCGCCGCCCTGGTGGTCATGGATGTCCATAACGGCGACGTCATTGCGATGTCCTCCACGCCGGGCTTTGATCCCAACTGGTTCAATATCGGTCTTTCCGGCACGCAATGGCGCGATCTCACCACCCACGATCACAAGCCCTTGCTCAACAAGTTCATGGGCGGCACCTATCCGCCGGGCTCCACCTTCAAACCCGCGGTTGCGCTTGCGGCGGTGGAAGCCGGCATCGCGACACCCGATTATCACGTGACGTGCACCGGCGCGTTCCAATTCGGCGGAAGGGCCTATCATTGCTGGAAAAAGGGCGGACACGGCACGCTGAATATCCAGCAAGCGCTGCAGCGCAGCTGCAATGTGTTTTTCATGGAGACGGCGCGCCGGCTGGGGATCGACAAGATCGAAGAGATGGCGCGCAAGCTGGGTCTGGGCGCGCCCACCGGTATTGAACTGCCGGGCGAACGTTCCGGTCTTATCCCGTCGCGGGAATGGAAGCAGCGGACCTACAAACAACCCTGGCAGCAGGGCGATACCCTCAGCGTGGGCATCGGTCAGGGCTATGTCACCGTCACCCCGCTGCAGCTTTGCCAGCAAGCGGCGCGCATCGCGGGCGGCAAGATGGTCTCGCCCCGGCTGGTGCATTCGGTCGGCGGCCGGACGATGCCGCATCGCGAGGCGCCGCCCTTGGACGTTAGTCCCGAAGCGCTGGCGGTGGTGCGCGAGGGCATGTTCAAGGTCCTGAACGAACCGGGCGGAACCGGTTATTCTTGGCGCATCAAGGAACCGGGTTTTGAAATGGCGGGCAAAACCGGCACCGCGCAGGTGCGCGTCTTTTCCCGGGAGGAATATGCCCGCGGCCTGACCAAGAACGAGCATCTGGAATGGAAGATGCGCGACCATGCGTTCTTTATCGGTTATGCCCCCGCCCATGATCCCAAATATGCCTGCGTCAGCCTCATCGAGCATGGCGCGATACCGGCACATCCGCATGTCACCAATGCCAGCGAGGTGATGCTGCTCTGCCAGCAACGCGATCCGTCGCGCAGGGCGGGTTCGTATCCCGGAACCAATTCGGCCAGCGCCGCGCCGCCCAAGAAGCAGGCGGAGGCCGTCCCGCCGCAGGTGGATAAGGCAGGCGGCTGATGGCACTTCGTCCTTATGCCGCCGCCAAGCGCACCCTGTCCTTCACCGACAAGCTGGGAGAGATGAACTGGGGCCTGGTGCTCATGGTTTCGCTCATCGCCATTGCCGGCATCGCCATGCTCTATTCGGTGGCCAGCGCCAGCTTCCACCCTTGGGCCATCCGGCAGATCGGCCATTTCATCCTGGGCCTGATCGTGCTGGTCGCGGCCGCGGTGATCGACATCAGGGTATGGATGAGCCTGGCCTATCCGGCATATGGCGTCGCCCTGGCGCTGTTGATCGTCGTGGACCTGTTCGGCCATGTCGGGATGGGGGCGCAGCGCTGGATTTCGCTGGGCCCGGTTGATTTGCAGCCTTCGGAGCTGATGAAAATCGCGCTGGTGCTGGCCTTGGCGCGCTATCTGCACGGCAAGAGTACCGAGGAAGTTTCCAAGCCGATCCCCCTGGCGATCGGGCTGGCGATGATCGGCATTCCCGCGATTTTCGTGGTGCTGCAGCCCAATCTCGGCACCACCTTGATCATTTTGGCCGACGGCTGTTCGCTGCTGTTCCTGGCTGGACTGTCCTGGTGGTGGATCGCGCCGACCTTGGGCGCGGTGGCGGCGTCCGTGCCTTTGGCCTGGCGGTTCGTCCTGCATGATTACCAAAAGGCCCGGGTGGAAACCTTCCTGGATCCGGGATCGGACGCGCTGGGCAAGGGCTGGAATATCACCCAGGCCAAGATCGCCATCGGTTCGGGGGGCGTGGCGGGGAAAGGGTTCACGGAAGGAACCCAAAGCCGGCTGAACTTCCTGCCCGAAAAGCAGACCGACTTCATCTGGACCAGCATTTGCGAGGAGTTCGGCTTTGTCGGGGCGCTGGCGGTGCTGGTCCTGTTCGGGGTGGTGATCTTTTACGGCATCCAGACCGCGATGAGCGCCCGCAGCCAGTTCGGGCGGCTGGTGGCCATGGGCGTCACCCTGAACTTCTTCTTCTACATCATGATCAACGGCCTGATGGTGATGGGGCTGATCCCGGTGGTGGGCATTCCCATGCCGCTTCTGTCCTATGGCGGCAGCGCCATGCTGACCGTGATGCTGGGATTCGGCCTGTTGATGAGCGTCCATATCCATCGCCAGGTGGAGATTCCACGCCATTCCGGCGGGATTATCTAAGCCCACTTCATTTCTCACCCCCTCCGGCCTACGCATCGCAAGCGATGCTACGGCGTTCGGTCGGCTGGGCGCCGACCTCACCCCGCCTCTGGTGCGCTGCGCGCAATAGGGGGAGGCGGACTTGTGCTTTCCTCTGGTTTTCATTGAAAAATCTGCCCACAGCTCAGCCGGCAAGGCTTTGTAGACAGGGGGGATTCCCTCTGCTATGAGGCCGCTCCCCAAAGGTGAAACCAAGCCCTTTGGGACAATGTGTGGGTGATTAGCTCAGTTGGTAGAGCAGATGACTCTTAATCATCGGGTCGTAGGTTCGATCCCTACATCACCCACCATTTTTTCACTTAGATCATGCGGCTATGGTGGAAAGCGCTGTTCGCGCGCGTACGTCATCATATGCGTCAGGATGAGCATTCTTTTGCTCGATATCCTCCAGCTAGCGGTAATCCGGGCGCGAATAATCCCACATGCTTCCATCTCGCCGACCCGGTTGGACAACCGAG
>CADECX010000041.1 GCA_902825865.1 uncultured Alphaproteobacteria bacterium | reverse complement strand
CCTCACTCGGGGGCTCGGTCGGCGGCGGGGGCGGAGAAATGCCCGGCGCAAAGGTCGCGCCGCCATAGGTGAGATAGCTGTCGTAACTGGCCCCGCCCCCGAGCATGACCTCAAACGGGCTGGCGGCAGTCAGATTGAAAAGTCCCAGAGGGAGATCGATATTGCACCGGCTGTAGATCGACGCACCGATTACCGTGCATCCCGACGTGTTCGCGCTGACACCATTCAAAAGCAAGGAAGCAAGATCTGCTGTTTCAATCGCGATGGACGCATAATTCAAGGTGAACGCCTGGGCACCGCTGGGTGTTGACAGGCGGTAGCTGTCAAGCCATTCGTCGGAACCGGGCACCAAACTCATGGCGGGATCGGTGAGGGAGGTGCCGGTATTGCCTGAACCCGTCAAATATTGAGCGACCATGACGGGCTGGGATGCCGAAACGATAGACCCCGTAAGAGCAGGCAACAAATATTCGTAAACCTGACCTTTGTTCAGGGTGGCCACCACAGCGCCATCGACAGTCACCTCGGTGCCGTCCGCCGTTGCAATGATGCGTACCAAATCGGCTTGCAGTTCGGAATTCTCTCCTCCCTTCGTTGCTGCAAGCACATAGGTCTTCGACAGCTTGTCGGTGGGGATCATCTGCTCAAGCAACGTATCGCAGTAGGGGGTCGCACTCGGGACGTTGGAACAGGCACTTCCACCGAAAACCGCGACATTCTTGTTTGCACTGACGAATGAGCCGGTCAAATCTGTGGTTGTGCCCGTATACTTGTAGGTCTCGCCGGCGTTCAGCGACACATTGATCGCTGAGCCGCCCTTGGGCGTGAACGTCACGTTCGTGCCGTCCTGCGTTGCATGGATTGCAACCTGGCTGCCTTCAGGAAAGAAGCCGCCCTGGCTGGCGACAACATACTGTGTGCCCAACGCTGCCGAATCCAGCAGATATGTCATGTCGGTCGACTGGCCAGCGCGGTTAATGAAATAACCCGCGATCGGATCGGGGGATACGACTTGGAATCCGGTGTTGAGGATGCCGGTACCCGACTGCTGATAGCTGTTGGAGATCGGAACATTGAAAAATCCGTCGGCTCCAAACACGATATTTTGGCTGAACCCGGCAAGATTGCTCACCGTGGCGGTCTGTCCCACGTTTCCGAATAAAAACACCGAGGCGTTTGGGGGGACTAGATTCTCGTTGAAATCGAAATAGAGGACCCCGGCGTTCGCGGTCCCGGCCGAAAGGGCCAGAATAGCGGCCGCACCCAACAAAGCAGATTTCATAACGCCCCCCCCCCCCATCATTAAGAGATTTCTCAGCTTGGTTTACCCTTGCAAAATTGGTGCCAAGTAAAATTTCACCGAAGAATCAGCGCCGTGATTTCGGACATGGCGGCCGCATGTAATCATTGTTTACACTAGTCGCTTACACTCATCGGAGCTTTTCAGAAGGAAAATCTGTCCAAAACGTATGTGCGAAATTCGTGAGTTCGGTCATCGCGCTTGACGCGACGCTAACATCAAGAAAAGTAGAAAAATGCTCACCGTGAGAAAGGCAACAATCTCAATTCTGCCCGTGGTGGGAGCTCTCCTGCTAGGTCAAGCCGCGACGTTTCCCAATCTAGCCCCATGGTATGCTGATCTCGTCAAACCATCATTTAATCCGCCCAACTGGATATTTGGACCAGTTTGGACCACTCTCTACGCCCTCATGGCGGTTGCGATCTGGCGGATTCTCAGTCGTGACGCGCCCGAGAAGCGCGGCGGGCTGGTACTGTTTTTCGCTCAGCTGGCTTTTAACGCAGCCTGGTCCTGGATGTTTTTTGGGATGCACAGTCCCTTACTCGGCCTTTGCAATATTTTACCGCAATGGTTTCTCATCGTGGCAACCCTAGTTGTGTTTTGGCGCATCGATAGGCTCGCCGGCCTTTGTCTGCTGCCGTTGGCGTTCTGGGTCGCATTTGCCACCGTCCTGAACTTTGAGGTCTGGCGTCTCAACTGACGAGGCCAATTACGTGTCTGGGCCGAAGCGTCGAATGAGAAGCTTTTTGGACAGGCCGTTAGCGCGACAAATGTCCGCTTTTGGCGCAAAGCGGACGTTGGGCGAGCCTGGAACCTCCTGATTATCAATCGCGCCATATCGAAATATGTTGGCTAACTGAGACGCTGCCATTGATTGATAAGCAAAAATATTCGTTCGTCCGCCACGGATTCTAGTCTTTGGGATTCCGCGATAAGCCGGTTATAGGTCGCCCATCTCATTCCCCTGGGCTTGGGAGGGTCCAGTTCATCAATGCCTGCCCAGTTGGGGCCTCCCAGGCGCGCACGAATGCCCTGGGCGCGTGTTAGAGCCCGGTCATGCCGGGTCTGAAATTGGCTGCTGTAGGCCACTTGGTGGGCCCAAGCGTGCCTAGAAGCGAAGCGGGAAGCTCCATTGGGCAGCCAGAGGGTCGAGCTCCTCCGGTCAGTTTTTGGACAACGGAAATACCACTGGTACCCCCCAAAGTGTCTGGGTTGGGCAAGCAAATGGATTCTTTGATCTAGCGAACCAAGTTTTATGTGCATCTCACCCCACTCCGGGTCTGTGAGGTTGCCGCTGATGATTCCCGTTGCGATCTTTTCCTCGGAATAGCTGTAAGTCCAAGAGATCCAGTAGGGGCCAGACGTTTGTCCTGGTATCAGGAACCCCCGCCGGATCAGGCGATTGATTTTCAGACCCAGCCCCTCCTGGAGGCATACACGCTGGCGGGACCTACCCAAGAGAGTGGGACACTCTAGGCAAATCCATATGGTTCACTGTGGGGCGAAATGGTGTCCCACCAATGCCTAACAGTTTGAATAGGTTAAGAACACGTAGACTGTCCCTGGGCACCATCATCCCCTTCACCAAAAGATATCCCAAAAGTCCTGGGTTGGTGATTTGACTCACGGGGGTTCGTCCCCCACGCTTGCCGCGACCGGATCACGGCGGGGCTTGGAAAAAACTACCAAAAAACGTGTGGTGTGAGGGGCCTGTGCGTGGGCCCGGGTTCCCCCATCACCCTGTGCTGAGCCTTTGCGAGATCCGGTGGTGCAAAAGAGGGAGCTTGGGACATGAAACATCGTCATTTGCTGGTGGCCGCGGCGCTGTGCGTCGCCCCGCCGATCCTGACCTCCAGTGCGCAATCGCCGCTTCCGCCGATCAATAGCTCCAGCGGTGTAGGCCAGGGGGCCGATGCCGAATTCATCCGCGCCAAGGGCGCCAAGCCGAACGTCCTGGACTTCACCGTGGACGAAGCCACCATGGCGGGCCTTTCGGTCTCGCCCAAGGGCAATGCCGTCATCTTCGATATGCTGGGCCACATCTACCGCCTGCCGATCAATGGCGGCGCCGCACAATCCCTGACCCAGGCCAGCGGCATCGCCGTCAATGCCCATCCCCGCTTTTCGCCCGACGGCAAACGCATCGTCTTCGCCTCCGACCGTGGCGGCCAGGACAATTTGTGGGTGATGAATGAAGACGGCTCGAACGCCCGCATTCTCTATAGCGATCCGATGATGCGCTTCACCGATCCGGCCTGGTCGCCGGACGGCAAGACCATCGTCGCCGTGCGCAACCTGGCTTCGCCGGGACGCGGCTGGCATCGCCGCACCTGGGCGCTGACGCTGGTGCCGGCGTCCGGCGGCAAGCCGCGCGAATTGCTGGCGGGAACCTCGGATCAATATTACGCGCCGACCTATTCGCCCGATGGCCGCTATATCTATTTTCACTCCGCCATCATGGCCTATCACGGCCTTTCCATCTTCCAGTACCGCCAGAAGATAAAGCGCATCGAACTTGCGACCGGCAAGGTCGAGACCATGACCAGCCCCGAGCTGCCCGATCCGACCAGGAACAAGATCGATACACCCTGGGTGATGGCCTATCACGACCTGTCAGGCCGCTCGCCTGCCGAGATGGAGCCGCATCCCGATCCTTCCGGCCGCTATATCGCCTATGCCAAGGACATGCCGGAGGCCACCACCGTCTGGCGCCGCCACCGTCTCAAGGGCGCCACCGCCCTGGTGCTGCTGGACACCAGGACCCGCACCGAGAAAGTGCTGGTCAATTCGGTGACCCGCGATGTCTCGCTTTCCCATGCCTATTATGTCGACACCCAGATGCCGGGCCATGACTGGACGCCGGACGGCAAGGCGGTGCTGTTCTGGAAGGAAGGCCGTCTCTGGAAGGTCGATGTCGCGACCAATGCCGTCACCCGGATTCCCTTCACCGCGCGCTATCAGCGCACGGTCAGCGAATTGGTGAAGCCCAAGCTCGACGCCGCCAATGCCGTCAATTTCACCGCGCGCCTTTATATGTGGCCCGCTTTGTCGCCCGACAAGCGCACCCTGATATTCGGCGCCCTCGGCCGGCTGTGGAAGAAGAGCATGGCGGGCGGGGCGGCGACCCCGCTGATCGCCGGCGGCGGCCAGGGACCGGCCGAGTTCGCGCCCGCCTGGTCGCCGGACGGCACCAGGCTGGCCTTCGCCACCTGGCATGACGAAAAGATGGGGGCGCTGAATATCCTGGACGCCGCCAGCGGCAAGGTCGTGCAGAGCTGCGCCGGCGCCACCGCCTTCATTCATCCGCGCTGGGAAAAAGGCGGCACACTTGTGGTGACTGCGCGCAATGTGGCGGCGAACGACGGCTCGCCCTGGGACGGCGGCAACTGGGAGCTGCGCCGTGTCAATCTCGCCGGCTGCGCGCAAACCACGGTCGCGTCGCTGGGATTCATGCAGCCCGCCCAAATCATGGCCGATGGGCGTATCTCCTATACCCGGCAGAGCCGTTCCAAGAATCCCATGTGGTACATGGAACCGTTCCCGCGCGAGGATACGACATCGCGGGTGTTCGAGGTGGTCTCGGCCGCCCCGGGTGGCGGTGACGGCGGAGAGGAGCGCGTGCATGCGCTGTTCCCGCCGCGCAGCGGCTCCGGCAACAATCCGATGCTGCTTCCCAACGGCGAGGCCGTGTTGTTCGAAAGCGGCCAGCGCCTGTTCCATCAGCAGCTTTCTGCGATCACGCCGGGCTCCGTCATTCCGGTCCAGCCCAACGACATGGCCAAGGGCCGCACCCGCCTGGATCCCAACGGCTTTAACGGCGCCAGTTTGTTCAGCCCGACCGAAGTGCAGCTGATTTCCGGCAACCGCTTCGTGCTGGTGAATACGGTGACGGGCCAAAAGACCGAAACCGAGCTTAAGGTCACGGTGCCCAATGCGCCCGCGCCCGGCCGCATCGCTTTGACCGGCGCCAAGATCATCACCATGGAAGGCAACCAGGTGATCGAGAAGGGCACCGTCATCGTCGAGAAGGGCAAGCTTGTTTGCGTCGGCGCATGCCAGCCCGGCCCCGGCGACACCGTCATGAAGATGGACGGCAAGACCATCATTCCCGGCCTGATCGACATGCACGCCCATATCGTGGGCGATGAAGGCTCCGATGACGGGGTCGCCATGCGCCGTCACATGCGTCTGTCGATCGCCCTGGCTTATGGCGTGACCGCGGTGCGCGATCCGTCCGGCAGCAATACCGGCCATGCGCTTCTGCGCGATCTGACCGAGACCCGCTATGTGCTGGGCCCGCGCACCTTTGGCACCGGCAAGATCGTTTCCGAGGGCGGGTTCATCGGCCTTGGCGACCATGTGCGCATCGATAATATGGCGGATGCCCGCTATCAGGTCTCTTCGCGCCTGGCGATCGGTATCGAGTCGCTCAAGAATTTCCGGGTCGCCAACCGCAAGAAGCATCAGTATCTGATCGAGGCGGCGCGGGAGCGCCGCATGCCGGTGACGGCGGAGGGCGCCTCGCCGATTCTGGCCCTGGGCTTTGCCATGGACGGGCAGACCGGCTGGGAGCATGCGATGTCGGCACTGCCCATGCAAAAGGACATGACGACCTTCTTCGCCAAGACCAAGGTCGCCCATTCGCCGACCATGATCATCATCGGCTGGCCGGACGGGACGCAGACCTATTTCCGGCCGCTGGCGCATCTGGAAAAGGACAAGATGTACCGCTATGTCGCGTCCAAATCCTACATCGAGGGCCGCAATGCCCGCTCGATGGCGGTGATGCCCAAGGAGCGGCTCTGGCAGCCGGTCTATGCCGAAGCCTCGGCCGACATTCAGCGCGCCGGCGGCTATGTGACCTCGGGCGAACACGGCGAACAGACAGGCATCGGCACCCATTGGGACATCTGGACCTTTGCCGACGCCATGACCCCGATCGAGGCGCTCTATACCGCCACCGTGGCGGGGGCGCATTTCCTGGGGGCGGAGGATCAGATCGGCTCGCTCAAGGCCGGCAAGCTCGCCGATCTTGTCGTGCTCAACAGCGATCCGATGCGCAATATCCGCAACACCACCGATATCGCCTATGTGATGACGGATGGGCGGATGCTGCAGCGCTCCACCCTGGATCAGGTCTGGCCGCAGAAAGTCCCCATGGGCTTCCGTCCCTGGTCGCGCGATTCTTACGACAAGCCTTAAGCGGACATGGCCATGGGAGGCGCCCGGCATCCCATGGCCGTAAATCCTGTATTTTCCTGATCCTGTGCCCCAATCCGTGGCCGAATTGACCAGGGTGCGATCCTGCATGCAGGATGGGGCAAAGCAAAAAATTCGACCGGGCCCCTGTGGCTGTTTTTCAGCGGCAAGGGGTTCACGATGGGAGGGGTAGATATGGCGTTCATGACACGGCGCAGCATGCTGTCTTCGACGGCGATGACGCTGATGATGACCGGTTTGCCGGCGCAGGCCCAAACCAAACCCACGCCGCCCGATAGTGATTGGCGCGGTTATGCCAATGACCTGGCCAACACCCGCTATGCGCCGCTGGATCAGATCAATGGCGGCAATTTCGACAAGCTGGAAGTCGCCTGGCGTCTTCCTTCCCATATGCTGGGATCGCGCCCGGAATATACCTGGGAGGCGACGCCTCTGGTCATCAAGGGGCGGATGTACACCACCGCCGGTTCGCGCCGCGACGTGATCTGTGTGGATGCCGCCAATGGCGAGCTGCTCTGGATGTTCCGCAAGGATGAGGGCGAACGCGCCCGCAATGCGCCGCGGCAATATTCCGGCCGCGGCCTGGCCTATTGGACCGACGGCGGCGAGGAACGCATTCTCTATGTCACCCCCGGCTATCAGCTGGTGGCGCTGGATGCCAAGACCGGCCTGCCGGTTCCGGGCTTCGGCGAAATCGGCGTGGTCGATCTTAAGTTGAACATGGACCAGGAGATCGATCCGCTTGGCGGGGAGATCGGCCTGCATGCCACCCCAACCGTGGCGCGCAATGTGGTGATCGTGGGCGCGGCCCATGCCTCGGGCAGCGTGCCGGGCAACAGGCCACGCGCCAAGGGCTATGTCCGCGGCTTTGACGTCAAGACCGGAAAGCGGCTTTGGATTTTCCATACCATCCCGCTCAAGGGCGAGTTCGGATACGACAGCTGGATTCGGGAGGGCGAGGCCGAAAAGGCCACCAATATGGGCTGCTGGGCGCAGATCTCGGCCGATGAGGAGTTGGGCTTGGCCTATCTGGGGATCGAAATCCCTTCCGCCGACGAGTCCGGCGTCCGCCGTCAGGGCAACAGCCTGTTCAGCAATTGCATTGTCGCCGTCGAACTGGAAACCGGCAAGCGCCGCTGGCATTACCAGATGGTCCATCACGACATCTGGGACCGCGATGTGCCTTGCGCCGCGATCCTCTGCGATATCCCGCAGAACGGAAAAATCGTGAAGGCGCTGGCCCAGCCCAGCAAGCAATGTTTCCTCTATGTGCTGAACCGCGAGACCGGCAAGCCGGTCTGGCCGATTGTGGAACGCAAAGTGCCCAAGGGCGATCTGCCGGGCGAATGGTATTCGCCCACCCAACCAATCCCGACCAAGCCGCCGCCCTATGATATGCAGAATGTCGATCCTTCGACCGTCATCGACTTCACGCCCGAATTGCACGCCAAGGCGCTGCGGATGCTGTCGAAATATCGCACCGGACCGGTCTATACCCCGCCGTCTCTTTCCAAGGCCGACGGCACCTGGGGCACCTTGGTCTCGCTTTTCAGCCAGGGCGGCACCAACTGGGCCGGCGGCTGCTACGACCCGGAAACCCATACCGTCTTTACCTTCTCCGAGACCGTCGTGGGCGTGGCTGGATTGTTGCCCGGCAATCCCAAATTCACGAATTCGGACTATGTACGCGGCAACTTCAGCGCGGCGCCCACAAGGGCGGCGGCGATCCAGGGCGGCGAAGGCTATCTCGCTCCGCCCACGGCGGTCGCGAATGCGGAAGGGGCAAGCGCGGCAACAGGAGTGGAAGAGTTCCGCCCCGGCGTGTTGACCATTGACGGCCTGCCGCTGATGAAGCCGCCCTATGGCCGCATCACCGCGACCGATCTCTCCAAGGGGGAAATCGCCTGGCAAGTCGCCCATGGCGATACGCCGGATGCGATCAAGAACCATCCGGCGCTGAAGGGGCGCAATATTCCGCGCACCGGACGGCCCGGCCTGATCGGTCCCACCGTGACCAAGTCGCTGGTGATCTGCGGCGAGTCCGGTTTCGCCACCACACCGGGCGGCAAGCGCGGCGCCCTGCTGCGCGCCTATGACAAGAAGACCGGCGAGGATCGCGGCGCGGTTTACATGCCCGCGCCGCAGGTCGGCAGCCCGATGACGTATATGCTGGGCGGGCGCCAGTATATCGCGCTGACCATCGGTGGTCCTGGATATCCCGGCGAACTCATCGCATTCCGTCTGCCGGGATAAGACTTGGCAAAATCCGCTGTGCCCGCCCTGAAGGGGAATATAGGCCGCTTCCAGCTTTTCGCCTTCGGCTTCGGATCCATCATCGGTTCCGCCTGGTGCGTGCTGGTGGGTGGCTGGCTGGCGTCCGCCGGCCCCGGCGGCGCGGTGATCGGCTTTGTTGCCGGCGGAATTGTCGTGGCCTGTATTGGCGCCTGCTATGCCGAACTGACATCGCGTGTTCCCGTCACCGGCGGCGAATTCAGTTTCACGCTGCATGTGTTCGGCCGCACGCTGGCCTTTTATGTCGGATGGTTCATCGCGCTGGCCTGGATCTGCGTCGCCATCTTCGAAGGGCTCGCCATCGCCTGGCTGTTCGAGCGGCTTGCGCCGGGCATAAAAGACGTCGCGCTTTACAATGCCTTCGGTACCAGCGTGACCAGGAACCAGCTGATCATCGGCTGTATCGGCGCGCCGGTCATTGCCTTCCTGAACTACAGGGGCGGGGAGACCCTTGCGCGGTTTCACAGTCTCCTGACCTACGGCTTCCTCTGCGTGGCGCTGGTGGCTTCGGTATTGATGCTGAGCCACGGCAGCAGCGGAAATCTTGCGCCGCTTCTGCCCGCGGCCAATCCGGTCTGGTGGCAGGGCGCCGCAGGCATCTTCGCCAATTGCGCCTTTTTGCTTTGCGGTTTTCAGGCCATCAGCCAGGTGATCGAAGAAAAATCCGACCGCATGTCGTTCCAGACCGTATTCCGGATTCTCATTCTGGCGATTGGCGCGGCGACCGGCTTTTACTGTCTGGTCGTGATCGCGACGGGCAGCATGATTTCCTGGCCGCAACTGCCGGCCAATTCCCTGGCCTTTGTCGAAGGCGCCCGCCTGCTGCCCTGGGGCCAGGTGTTGGCGCCGCTTGTTCTGCTGGCGGCGATGTTCTCGCTGGCCAAGACCTGGAATGGGGTCTTCCTGATGGCCAGCAGAACGATGATCGCGCTGGCCAGGGCCGGATTGCTGCCGGCATGGATGAACAAATGGCATGGGCGCACTGGCGTGCCGGCTCCCATCGTCATCGCGATATTGTCCATGAACGTCGCCGGCGTGACTTTGGGACGGGGCGCGGTGGGACTGTTGGTGGACACGATCACCATCAGCCTGGTGTTGGGCTATGCGATCTGCTGCATTGCCCTGCCGGTGCTTCGCCGCCGGGAACAGGCGGTGCGGCCGGGCATCGTAACGGTTCCCCGCGCTGTTCTGGCCGTGGGCGTGGTTGGGTCCGTGATCATGGCGTGTGCCGCGATCGCCATGCCGCCCATTCTGGCGGGCGGATTTCCGCCCGTATATCTCATATTTCCCGTCTGGGGCCTGATTGGCGCGGCCGCTTTTGCCTTCGCTCGCCGCTCCGGGCTCACAGCTGAGCCAGGTTCGAGGTTTGCGGCGGACAAATAGTCCGGCGCACAGCTAGGCCGGTGCGCGCCTCAACCCCACCAAGGCTCGCCGGGAGCCGCATTGGCCTTGAGATAGTTTTCGTCCACTTCGACACCCAGGCCCGGCGCGGTGGAGACTTTCATCTTGCCGTCTTGAACCTGAAGCGGATTTTTCGCGCCCAAGGTCAGTTGCAGGGCGCGGCGCGCCATTTCGATGCGCGGGCAATTGAAAGTCGCCGCCGCCAGCTGTTGCGAGGCCATGTTGAGCAACAAGCCGCTGACATTGTGCAGGGCGATGGGAATGCGGTAGCGCCCGGCGAGATCGGCTATCATCCGCGCCCCGCTGATGCCGCCGGAATTGACGATGTCGGGCTGGAAGATGTCGACCGCCTGGTTCTCCAGGAAGGGCACCGCCCATTCCGCCAGTTCCATATTCTCGCCGGTCATGATCGAAAGCTTGGTGGCGCGCCGCAGCGCCATCCAGCCTTCCGACCAGCCGGGCTGCAACGGGTCTTCGAAGTAAAGCGGCTTGATCGGCTCCACCGCCTGGGCGATGCCGATGGCGCTCGGCACGTCGAACTCGCAATGGCAGTGCACCAGAATATCGATCTCGTCTCCGATCGCCTCGCGCGCCAGGGCATAGGCATTCGCCATCTTGCGGAAATCCCGCGGCCCCAGGCTGGGGGTATATTGCTGCATGGGGACGCCCAACACGTGGTGGGTGTCCACCTTGAAGGTGCGGATGCCGGCAAATCCGGTTTTCAATTCCTGCGCCCGGTCCCGCCATTCCGCCTTGCTGAGATAATCGCCGCCCGGGCAATGGGAATAGAGTTCGACCTCATCGCGGAAATTGCCGCCCAGCAGCTTGGATACCGGCTGTTTCAGCAGCTTGCCCGCAAGGTCCCACAGCGCCATGTCGATGCCGCTCAAGGTGCGCATGGCGCGGCCGCGTTGCTCATAGGCATAGAACATGTTGTGGAAATGGACCTGGATCGCCAGCGGGTCTTTGCCGATCAAGCCCAGATGCGGCAACCGGCCGCCGCCATTATAGGCTGCGATTACCGCGCGGGCGGTGTTGCCGTCGGCGCCGCATTCGCCATAGCCGCTGATCCCGGCATCGGTATCGATCCGGATCAGGGTCTGGGCATCCTTGATGCGCATGGCCTTGATCGCGGTGATCTTGACCGTGCCGCGTGCCGGCTGCGCCAGCGCGTTCAAAGGCGCGAACAGATGCGAGACGGGCAGGGCGAATGCCGCCGCCAGCAGGTCCCGCCGGCGCATCAAAGCGTCAGCTCCGACACGTCGCGGTAATTGCCCAGCTTGCCCTTGACGAAGGTGTTGAAGGCAATCGAGTACCTGGTCTGGTTTGACGCATTGGGCTCAACCAGATGGGTCAGGCGCGACGAAAACAGGAAGACGTCATCCTGCTTGGGTATCACCCGGGTTATCGGCGTGTTGAAGATGTTGCGCTTGCCCGGCTCGGGCGGCAGGTCGATCTGCTGGTAGGTCACATGCCGGGTGAAGACCATGTTGGAGGGCGGCGAAGGCAGCGGACAGTAATAAAGCGAGCCCGACAGGATGGAGTTGGAATGCGAATGGCCATGCATGCCGACATTGGTCTTGTTGGTCAGCGACCAGGACTGCGTCACATGGATACGCTGCGGAATGCACAATACGTCGCGGGTATAGATGTCGAGCACTTCCTGCACCGCGTCCTTGATGCTTTTGAGCTCGGGCTCCTCGAAAATATAAAGATTCTCCGAGATCAGATTCTCCGTATTGTTGACCATTTTCAGCTTCTGGATGAATTCGATCTGCGCGGGCGTGATGGTGCCGGCGATGTTCGCCCGGAAGTAAGGCTCGGCAAACAGCGGGTGAACTTCGTGCGAAACGACCGGCATGCTATTTTCCCCGACAATGCCCGATACGGGCGGGCGTTCTTATATTGCGGCGACTATCATCGATTTCAAAAAGGGGAACAAGACGGCGCTGGATGCCGGTCAGCTTTTCAGTTCCACTTTATAAGTGCGTCCGTCGGCCAGCATATTGTAGGTCCCCAAGGCCGCCGGCCTGATCGTCACTCTGGTCCCGGATTTGAACCGGACTTTCGGCGTTATGCCGGCATTGACCTGATGCCAGGTCTGGCCGTTCTGCAGGGTGACCAGGAAAGCGTCGTTGGCGTCATACACCACCGATGTGATGGTGGAGGCCGCGACGGGTGTCGCGCTGCCGGTCAAGACCTGCATGAAGCTGGCCTTGCGGCCGGGCACAGGCGCCGCCGTTGGAGAGGGCGCGGCGCTCACACCGGGCGGCGCCATGGGGGCGGCGGACGTGACAGGTGGGACGAGGCGCTGCTGATAGTCGGGAGCGGGTTGCAGTCCCAGCTTGGCGCGCATCGGCTGTTGCGCGCCATAGGCGCATTCCAGCCAAATCCGGTCGTCCGGGATGGAGCGGCAGCGCTGCATGCCCGCCATCACATCGTCGCGCGTGTCGGCGAGCGCGAGCCCAGGGGACAGCGCCAAAATGACTGTTGCCAACAAAATCCGTTCGTTCATGACTGCTCCACCGCTGGGCCGGCAGATTAGAGGCCGGAGGCCGGAGGGATCAAGGTCACGCAATTGGCCCGGGCCCGCTATGGTATTAGGAAGTGCCCCGATGGAAAGCGCAGCGGAACTCAATTATCGCAAAGGCATGGCCCTGCACGGCGCCGGAGATTTTGCCGGAGCGCTGGCGGCTTTTGATGCGGCCTTGTCGGCGGCGCCGGAGCAGGCCGTTCTCCATTATGGCCGGGCCAACGCCCTGGTCATGCTGCACCGCATGGATCAAGCCATCGGCGCGTATGACCGGTGCCTGGCGCTCGATCCCGGCCAGGCCGCCGCACTTTACAACAAGGCGATGGTCCTGATCCAGCTGCAACGCTGGCACGATGCGCTGGCTGTGCTGGACGAATTGGTCGGTAAAAAACCCGGCATAGCCGATGCCTGGAACAACCGTTCGGGCGTGCTGCAAGCCTTGGGCCGCAATGAAGAAGCGTTCGAGAGCATCCAGCAGGTGCTCAAATTGCGCGCGCCCGACGCGCGCGCGCTCTACAATGCCGGCATCCTGCTTTTGACCTTGAAGCGGTTCGACGAAGCCCAGCGCTTTCTGGCTGACGCGCTCCGCGCCGCGCCCGGCAGTGGCGAGATATTGGGTTCGCTGGGTTCGGCGGCGTTGCACGCCTGCGATTGGGAAAGTCTGGAGCCGCTGATTCCAACGCTTTTTTCCGCGGTGCGCAATGGCACCGCCGCGCTTGCGCCACTGACCATGCTGGCATTGAGCGATGATCCGCTTCTGCAGAAACGCTGCGCGGAATTGAATCTGCAGCGAAGCCTGGCGGGCACTGAACCGGGCGCCCCGGCCATGGCAAGCCGGGCCTATGGCCATGACCGGATACGGATCGGCTATCTGTCATCGGATTTCGGCGACCATCCGGTTTCCGCCCAGATCGTGGGTCTGCTGGAAAAGCATGACCGGACGCGCTTTGAGGTCGTCGGCCTGTTCACCGGACGCAAGGACGACAGCGCCCGTTACCATCGTATCGTCAAGGCCTGCGATCGGTTTCACGATATCGGCGGCCTGGGCAGCCGTGAGGCCGCGGCCATGATCCGTGACGCGGAAATCGACATTCTGGTGGATCTCAACGGGCCGACGATGGGCTGGCGGCCTGCGATCCTGAAATACCGCCCCGCGCCGGTTATCGCATCCTATCTGGGATATGCCGGAACCACGGGCGCGGATTTTGTCGATTACATCATCGGCGATCCGCAGGTGACGCCTTTCGCAATGGCGCCGGTGCTGGCGGAGAAGATCGTGCAGCTGCCTCATTGCTTCTGGCCCAGCGATCCGGGGATGCCGGAGCCGCAAGTCCTGTCGCGGCCGGATGTGGGATTGCCGCCGGATGAATTTGTCTTTTGCTGCTTCAATGCGACCCACAAGATACGGCCGCAAATCTTCGATATCTGGGCGCGGTTGCTGCAGGCCGTTCCCGCAAGCCTGCTTTGGCTGCGCGATTCCCATCCGGCGGTGAACGAACGCTTCCGCCGCCAGCTCCAGACACGCGGCGTCGATCCCGCGCGCCTTCTGTTCGCGGGGCGCATGGACAGCTTTGCCGCGCATCTTGGCCGCCAGGCGCTGGCCGATCTGTTTCTCGACACCTTTCCCTACAATGCGCATGCCACCGCCAGCGACGCGCTTTGGGCCGGATTGCCGGTCGTCACCTTGCGGGGCGAGAGCTTTGTGTCGCGGGTTTCGTCCAGCTTGCTGACCAATATCGGATTGCAAGAGCTGATTGCCGCGACGCCGCAGGAGTATGAGTCCATTGCCTTGTCCTTGGCGCGCAATCGCGAGGGGCTCGCGGAACTTCGCCGCAAATTGACGTCCGGGCGCAGGACCGCCGTCTTGTTCGACATGGACCGTTTCGTTCGGGATATCGAGGCGGCCTATCTGCAAATGCTGGCGTGACGCCTCTCAGTATCTGAGAGACGGAGCGCCCAAATCGCGTTGACAGGGGTGAGGGCGTTGCCGACGGTTGAAGCAACAACCAGGGCGGCCTCCCGATGACATGCGATCGCAGAAAATTTCTTGCCGGAACGGCGGCGCTGGCCGCAATCAGCACGCCGTCTCTGGGCGCAGCCGTCGACGATATCCCAATCATCGACTGTCACATCCATCTGTTCGACGCGACCCGTCCGCAAGGCGCGCCTTACAAGGGTGGACGCGCCTATCAAGGCGGCGTCGCCTTGCCCGCCATGTACGCTAAGATCGCCAAGCCGCTGGGCATCGTCGGCGTGATTGAAGTCGATGCCAGCCCCTGGGTGGAAGACAATCTCTGGGTGCTGCAAACCATTCAGCCCGAGCCGCTGATGGTGGGCAAGATCGGCAATCTGCAACCCGACAAGCCGGAGTTCGGCGAATATCTGGAACGTTATGCCAAGAACCCGCTGTTCCGCGGCATCCGCTATGGCAATCTCTGGCGCTACGACCTGACCAAGCAGGTGGACAATCCTGGGTTCATCGAGGGCCTCAAGCTGATGGCGCAGCATGATCTGGTGCTGGAGACCGCCAACCAGAATATCGCTCTGCTGGAAGCCGCCGTGCGGGTCAATGACAAGGTGCCGGAACTGCGGATTGTGATCGATCATTTGCCCGCATTCGATCCGTCGCCGGAAAATCAGGCCCAGTATGAGGCGGTGCTGAAAGAATTGTCGCAGCGCAAGAATGTCTGGACCAAATTGTCGGAGATCGTGCATCCGGTCCGCGCGCCGGGACAGCCGCCCGGTCCATCCGCCACGCCGCCTACCATTGTCCGCGGCTTGGCGGCCCATCGCGACCGGCTGGACAGCTTGATGGGCTATTTCGGCGAGGACCGCGTCGTGTTCGGCAGCGACTGGCCCAATGCGGTGGGCATTTCGGAAGTGCCCGATACCGTGGCCCTGGTCCGGGAGTATTTTGCGGGCAAGAGCCGGGCGGCAGCCGAAAAGTATTTTTGGAAAAACTCGGTAGCGGCCTATAAGTGGATCAAGCGGGCGTCGAACCAGCCCAGCCTGTCCTGAACCAGCCCGGATACATCGCCCATGAAGCTTTCCGTGAAATTCCTGACCTTCGCGGCTTTCGCGGCTTGCTGCGCCACGGCCACCTTGTTTGGGCTTCAGGCGCAGGAAGTGCAGCCCGCCATCATCAGCGCCGCCGACAGGGCGCAGGCGATCCGCGACTTCAATGCCAACTGCGCCGCCTGCCATGGCGACAATGCCGGCGGCGGCGACCGGGCGCCCGCGCTGATCGACAATCCGCATCTGCGCACCTTGGATACCGCAGGCATCGAATCCATCATCCGCAATGGCCAGCGCGCGATGCCGCCATTCCCCAACCTGCCGCCGGCGCAACTGACCCGGATCGCGACATGGCTGCACTCGCTCAACATCTCCGGCCTGCAATCCGCGCCACCCGAACAAGTGGCGGCCGGCGAGGCGATTTTTTATGGCGCGGGCGGATGTTCCGGATGCCATATGGTGGCGGGCAGGGGGGCCTCCAACGGACCCGACCTTTCCTCCGTCGCGGCGCGCACCAATCGCGCCGAACTGGAGCGCTGGCTGGACAATCCGACATCGATGATGGGCATCAAGTCGATGCCGATTTGCCCCGGCTGGGCTTTCTGCCCCGACTTTCAATGGGCGATCCACGACATCACTTTGAAGTCGGGTGAAAAGCTGCGCGGCTTTGCCCGCCGCCGCACCGATCATGTCGTGGCGCTGCAGACCCTGGACGGCAAATTCCGCATGCTCGATGGGCCGCAAATCGCCGGCATCGTTCAGGAAAAACAATCCTACATGCCGCAGTTCCGCGGCAACGCCACGGATCGCGCAAATCTGCTGGCCTATCTGGGCACTTTGGGCGGCATCAATGCCGGTCCCTTGAAGCACGAGGTGCCCGCGATCACCAAAGCCGAAATCGATCAGGTGATGAATCCCAAGCCGGGCAATTGGGTGACCTATAACGGCATACGCGACGGCAACCACTACAATCCGCTGGCGCAGATCAATGTCAAAAACGTCACCAAATTGCAGCCGCAATGGACCTTCGTTCCCGGCGGTGTCGGCCTGGAAGGCGAGCCGATTGTGGTGGACGGCATCATGTACATCACCGGCGGGCCGCAAGTCTGCGCCCTGGACGCCAAGACCGGCCTCAACATCTGGTGCACGCCGCGCACCAACGGCCTGGGGGTGCAGCGCGCCGCCGGCGGGCGCCGCAATGCGCAAAGCGCGGCGCCGCCCGCGGGCCCCAATCGCGGCGTGGGCATTCTGGGCGACCGGCTGTATTACACCTCCGACGACGCCTACATCGTCTGTCTGAACCGGCTCACCGGTGCGGTGATGTGGACGCAAGCCCTGGCCGAACCCAGCGAGAAGGGCAAGGTCTATACTTCGGCCTCGGTGATGATCGTGGATGATCTGGTGATCACCGGCATCGCGGGCGGCGACAGTCCGATGCGCGGCTTTCTGGTGGCCTATCACGCCAATAGCGGCAAGGAAGCCTGGCGCATCTACACCATCCCCAAGCCCGGCGAGCCCTTGTCCGAAACCTGGATCGGGCGTGCTTTGGAAACCGGCGGCGGCGCCACCTGGCATACCGGCTCTTACGATCCGCAAACCAAAACGCTCTACTGGGCGGTGGGAAATCCTTTCCCCGATACCGATGCCTCCGAGCGCGGCGGCACCAATCTCTATACCAATTCGGTGCTTGCGCTGGATGTCGCGACCGGAAAATTGAAATGGCATTATCAGTTCCTGCCCTACGACACCCATGATTGGGATGCGACCCAGTCCATGGTGCTGGTGGACACGGTGTGGAAAGGCCGCCCGCGCAAGTTGCTGATGAGCGCCCAGCGCAGCGGCGTCTTCTATGTGCTGGATCGCATCACGGGCGAGTTCCTGCTGGCCAAGCCCTTTGTGAAGAAGCTTACCTGGGCCGACCATTTCGATCCCAAGACCGGCGAAGCCCGTCTAGTGCCCGGCCAGATCCCGAACGAAGAAGGCGTAAAGACCTGTCCGGGGGTTCGCGGCGCCACCAACTGGTATCCCCCCGCTTTCAATCCGCAGACAAAATTATTCTATGTCATGGCGGCGGAGGATTGCGGCATCTATCGCAGCAAGGGCCGCATCTTCGGCAACAATCCCGATCCCACCGATCCCGGCGTCCGTCTGGTACGCGCGCTGAATGTCGAGACCGGCGAGCTGGTTTGGGAAAAGCCGATGTTCGGGCCGCAGGAGACCAACTATAGCGGCGTGCTGGCGACGGGCGGCGGGTTGTTGTTTCACGGCGAAGTGAGTGGAGACTTCGCGGCCGTCGACGCCAAAACCGGCAAGACTCTCTTCAGATTCCGCACCAATGACAATTGGCGGGCGACGCCGATGACCTACACCGTCGATGGCCGGCAGTATGTCGCGGCCATGGTTGGCCAAGTCCTTTGGTCATTCGCGCTGGGATATCAATAGCCGAGGCAGCGATGGACACCAGCGGAAGACCTGACAGGCGCCAAATTCTCGCCGGCACGGCGGGCATGGCGCTGGCGGCGGTGACGCAAAGCGCCACCGCGCAAGTCCGCAATCTTCGCGCCGGTGTCGGCCCCGTCACCATCACCGCGGTTGAAAGCTTCGATATCCAACTGCCCAAGACGCAAGGCGCCCGCACCTTCGTCCCGACCTACCGCAACATGACGGCGGGGCGGAACAATGTGGTCAGGATCAGGACCAATTCCGGCGCCACCGGCTATTCCTTTCTCGGCGCTCTGGCGAATGACGTGGAAAAGGCGCGAGCATTGCTGACCGGCCAAGATCTGTTCGCCATCGAACGCCATCTGAAGAACGGGTTGCTGGATTGGCCGTCGGTCGAGGAAGCGATGTGGGACACGATCGGCAAGATCGCGGGACAACCTTTGTGCCGGCTGATGGGCGGCGCGAACTTGGACAGTGTGCCGGTCTATCTCACCTATGTCTGGCCGATTCCACAGGATGAGGTTACCCCCAAGGCGCACGCCGATCAGGCGGGCCTGGTGCGTCAGGCGGGCTTCAAGGCCATGAAGATTCAGATGATGCGAACCGACTATCGCGTCGATGTCGAGTCGACACGCCAGATGATCGCGGCCGGCGGCGCGGGCTTCAAGGTGATGGTGGACCGCACGGCCGGGGCGAAAGGGCTTTGGACCTATGATCAGGCGCTGACGGCGGCAAAGGGTTTGGCCGAGGCGGGAGTCTATTGGCTGGAAGAACCGCTGGCGCGTGATGATTATGACGGCCCCGCGCGGCTCCGGCGGGACGCTCCCAACATTCTGATCACAGGCGGGGAAGGGTGGCGCGGGTTGGAGCCTTTCCGCGAAGGATTGCGCCGCGGCACCTACGCCATCATGCAGCCGGAAATGCGCGTCTGCGCCGGACCGCTGACCATGCGCAAGATCGGCGCCATGTGCGACGCGTGGAACATTCCCATCGCGCCCCATGCCGCCACCGGCCTGGCGCTGGCGGGACGGTTGCAAGTCTCGGCGGCGATGGGTTCGGTGATTCAGGAAATCGGCGTGTTGGAACCCGGCAGCTTTCCCTGGGATGTTTGGGATGCCTATCGCCCCATTCTTCAGGGTGAAACGCCCTTCGCGTTCCGCGACGGTTCCATTGTGGTGCCGCAGCATCCAGGCCTGGGCCTGGCCGTCGACGAAAAGGCGCTGGAAAAATATCGCGTTTCCGGTTTTGAGCGCCGCGGTACGCCGGGAATTTCACCCACCTGATTTGCGCTTCAAACGCCTTGATTCTGCCGCGCCGGATTCGCGGCCGATTGTCCATTCTGAATGGTGTTATTATTAAAAATGGAAGGGTGTTGTAGCGGGGATACGCGCGGAATCGCGCAATAACGCGCCCATTTCTCCGGCGCGGATGCTCACTCTCACAATGTGATAGGTATGTTCAGCATTTGCTTGACAGTTTTTTGTCCCCTCGCCACGTTGCCCTACAAGATCAAGGCCCTAACAGGGCCGACACCTAGGGGGAATGCCGATGTTTTTCAATTTGAGCAATAAGCGCTTTGCCAAGCAGCTGCTGTGCGGCGCGTCCTTAGGCGCGCTCTCCACCGTGATGATCGCGGGGGCCGCGCTGGCCCAGGAGACGCAGGTCGAAGAGGTCACCTCCGCCGCGACCGGCACGAGCATCAGGGGTATCGCCGCGGGCGGTACGAACCTGATCACCGTCGATGCCAACACGATCAGGGCCACCGGCGCGGTGACGACCAATGAAATCCTGAACCAGATCCCCCAGATCGCCAACACCTTCAACACCCAGACCAACCCGCCCACCGCGATCAACATCGGCGGCGTGCGGCCGTCCATCCGCTATAACCCGGCCCAGAACATCACCGGCGGCTCCTCGACCCTGCTTCTGCTGGACGGGCACAATCTGGTCGGCATCAGCGGGTTGGCCACCGCGCCGGACGCGGGCATTATCCCGACCATCGTGCTGCGCCAGGTTGACGTGCTGCCGGACGGCGCTTCTTCGATTTATGGCGCCAATGCCATCACCGGCGTCATCAACTTTGTGACGCGGGACACCTATCAGGGCTTCCAGGCCAATGCCTCGGTCGGCGTGGCCGACGGCTACAGTTCCTTCAATGCCAGCATGATGGCCGGTACCGATTGGGGCAGTGGCGGCGCCTATCTGGCCTTTGAACACAAGGAAAATACCTATCTGTTCAACAAGGACCGCGACTATACCAAGATGGACCTGACCTCGCGCGGCGGCCGCGACTCGCGCGGCACCTCCTGCGGTCTGGCGAATATCAGCGCCGCGGGCGGCGCGAACTACGCGCTGACGTCGAGCGCCGTACCCCTCACGCCCGGTTCGCTCAGGAACAATGCCACCGGTCCGTTCGGCGCCTTGAACTCGACCACCAATGCCGGCCTGTTCAACCGTTGCGACACCAACTCGTACCGCTCGCTATATCCCAGGGAAGAGCAGAATTCCTTCTTCGGCCAGTTCCATCAGCAGATCATGGAAGGGGTGCAGTTTTCGACCAAGATGCTGTGGACCACACGCCTGAATTCGGCGGTGCGTCCCATGCTGAGCGCCACCAACATCCCGATCGACACCACCAATCCCTATTTCCAGTCCATCAACGGGGAGACCACCCACAACGTCTCCTTCGACTTCAGCCCCTTCTGGGGGAGTCAAGGCTATACCGATTGGAACAATGTTCAGGTGTTCCAGATCACACCGAAAGTGGTGGTGGATCTGCCGTTCGGCGACTGGCAGGCGACCGGCATGTTCAATTATGGCCGCAGCGCCACCCTCGGTTTCCAGAGAACGCTCAATACGGGTCTGCTGGGTCAGGCGATGCGGCGGACCACCATCGCCGGCGTTCAGACGCCCGCGCTGGTTGCCAGCCAGACTCTCGCCGGTAATGCAATCAATCCCTACAATCTCCTTTCCGGCAATCCCGCGGTCATCCACCAAATCCTGGATAACGGACAGCTCGGCAAGGCCATCCAGCATCAGATCCAATACGGCGTGTCGGCAAACGGAACCCTGTTCGAGCTGCCCGGCGGCGCGGTCAAGGCCGCGATCGGCGGCCAGTGGGCGTTTGACGACTATGTCGCCAATTGGAACACCAACTGGCCGATCGGCCAGGTTGGGGGTCCGGCGCAGCCCGGCTCACAGGTGGCGATTGCCAGGCCGCACCGCATCACCAATTCGGGCTTTGCCGAAGTCAATATCCCGATTGTCGGCGAGGCCAACCGCATGCCTTTGGTGCATGCGCTCAGCTTCAACGCATCGGCCCGTATCGACAGCTACAGCGACTTTGGTGAGACCTCCAACTACAAGCTGGGCTTCACCTATGATCCGTTCGCGGCCCTGACGATCCGGGGCACCATGGGTACGTCCTTTGACGCGCCCAGCCTTGCCGATACTTCGGCGCCGGATACGCGCTTTACCTATACGGCCCAACGCACCGCCGCGAATACCAACGTGCCGCCGGGCACATCGGCGGCCGATGCGCTGCGCCCCTCCATCAGCACACCGGGCGGCAATCCGCAGCTGGGACCGGAAAAGGGCAGGACATGGTCGATCGGCGGCGATTTCCATCCCACCACCGAACTCGGCGTGGATCTGACGGGACTGGAAATCAGCGTCACCGCCTTCCACGTCAAGTTCAGCGACCAGATGGGCTTGATCCTCAACAACCCGGGTCTGCTGTTCTCCGGCGCCTACAACCAGTATTACATGCTGAACCCGACCTTGGCGCAGGTCCAGGCCCGCTATCCCACCAATTTCAATCCGAACGGAAGTGCAAATGTCGCGACCACCGGGTTCCCCGGAGCGGACTTGGCCTCGGCCTTCAACACGCCGGGCGTCAATCAGCCCTATATCCTCTATGACCTGCGCCGCAACAATCTCGGCGTAGCGATTATCGAGGGTCTCGATATCGCGGTAAATTACGTAACGGATATCGAAGATTTCGGCACTGTGTCGGGCGGACTTTCAACCACCATCAACTCGACCAATGAAAACATACCCGCCCCAGGCCAGGCTCCCATCAACCTGGTGAAGTACAGTGTTCCCTTGTCCGCGACGACGGCCTTCATCTCCGCCACCGTCGGTCCGGTGACGGGCCGGGTGCAGGTGCAATACAGCCCGGGCTTCAATGTTTCGCCCGTCCTGAACCAGTCCCTGTCGCTTTATGGCCAGAAGCGCATTGGTTCCTTCGCCCCGGTCAATCTCTTCGTCAGTTATGACATGAGCGGTTTGGCGCCGTGGCTGAGCGATACGGAAGCCAGCATAGTGGTCAACAATATCGGCGACATCAGTCCGCCGATCTATCTCTCGGGCGGCGAACCTTTCCCTGGCAATGCCGGTATTGGTCTCATAGCGTCCGGCGGCACGCTGGGCCGTTACTCCGTCTTCAGCCTGCGCAAGCAATTCTGAGTTGAGGGCCCCGCGGTTTTTGCCGCGGGGCCTGAACCTTCCGCGTGTTCCCGGATCAGGCGCGGGAGGCGCCGAAAGTATTTGAGTTTCTGGGATACACGTCATGGATATGATTGCTGGCCGTTTTTCCGGGCGCACTGCCGTCGTTACGGGAGGCGCGTCCGGCTTAGGTCTTTTGGCGGCCCAAAGAATCGTCCAGGAAGGCGGCCGGGTTTCGCTTTGGGACCTTAACGATTCGGCGCTTGCTGAAGCGCAAACGAAGATCGGCGGCGCCCACACCGTATCCGTCAATATCGGCAACCACAACGATGTCGTCGAAGCGGCGCGCCAGAGCAAGCAGGCCCTGGGCAAGATAGACATACTGGTCAACAGCGCCGGCATCACCGGCGCCACCGTCCCGGTCAAGGATTTTCCCGTCGACAGCTGGCTCCAGGTGATGGACGTCAACCTGAACGGAACCTTCTATTGCTGCCGGGAAATTGTTCCGGCGATGATCGCGCAAGGTTATGGGCGGATCATCAACATCGCCTCGGTCGCCGGCAAGGAGGGCAATCCGCAGGCATCGGCCTATTCCGCCTCCAAGGCCGCGGTGATCGGCTTCACCAAATCCCTGGGCAAGGAACTCGCCACCAGCGGCGTGCTGGTGAATTGCGTGACCCCGGCGACGTTCGAAAGCCCGATTCTGGATCAATTGCCCAAAAGCCAGATCGATTACATGCGCTCGCGCATCCCGATGGGCCGGCTGGGAGAGGCGCACGAGATCGCCGCCTTGGTTTGCTGGCTGGCCAGCGAGGAATGTTCTTTTTCCACCGCCGCGACCTTCGACATTTCCGGCGGCCGGACGACCTACTGATTGTGCGCCGCAGCGCCGCTATCCCAATGGTATGACAATTGATTTCCAGCCTTGCGCGACAAGTTGCGACCAATTTGTAGCGCTAACATCGGGCGGATGCACAGCCGCACAATCCTGTCGTCGTTGCGAAGGGGGCGCTTGTCTCATATGATTTCATCGCGTTTTACATAATGAGATGACCGCACACAGCGGCACAGCCGGTCCCACGGCCAGGGAGATTTGGGAAACGGGGAGATTGGGGGCGCAACATGGCCACTCCAAAAAATCAGTCGGTTCAGAAAGCCTTTGCCCTGCTGCGTTCCTTCAGTGGTCCGCAGGAATGGGTGACCAATGCCGAACTCAGCAGGCGCACCGGATTGTCCGAGGCTTGCGCGCACCGTCTGATGAAAACCCTGGAGGACATCGGCGCGGTGGTGCGCGACAGGCGCGGTTGCTACCGGCCCGGCATGGTGCTGGCGACCTTGTCCAAGGATGTGGCGATCGGCGATTTGATCCGCGCCACCTCGGAAGATGTCCTGGCCGCGCTGGCCGGCCGTCTCAAGGGTGTGGTGCATGTCGGCGTGCTGGAAAACAGCATGGTGACCTATTCGGCCAAGTTCGGCGAGCCGGTCGGCGTGGTGATTCCGAGCCGCGTGGGAGCCCAGCAGGAAGCCTATTGCAGTGCCTTGGGCAAAATTCTGCTGGCCGGCCTCTCTGCCCCGCAACTCGAGGACTTTCTCTATGACGGGGAGTTCGTGGCGCTGACGCCCCAGACCATCACCAGCGTGGAAAGCCTGCGCTCGGAAATTTCGGCGGTGCGCCAGCGCGGCTATGCGATCGACAATAAGGAGGTCTTCCAGACCATTTGCTGTGTCGGCGCGCCGGTCCGCGACCCCCAGGGCAATATCGCCGCGGCGATATCCTTTGCCGACTCGGCAAGGAATTATTGCGGAGCCTGGCAGGACGAAGTGGCGGGCCAGTTGATCGCCGCGGCCGAGGCGATCAGCCGGAAAATCTTTCCGGTTTACGGCAAGGCGACGCATTAGGCCCCGTCGTCTTTCACTTGTTGAGACACGGGATTGCATAATGATTTCCGCGGCAGCGCATCTTGCTGGATAGTGCGGGGCGAATAAAGTTCGGGCGAGATCGGGAAAGGGACAAGGACATGATGGAAAACCGCAGAAAATTTCTGAAAGGCGCGGGCGCAACGCTCGGCCTTCTGGCTGCCGCGGGCCAAGGCGCGTTGGCGGCCACTGCCGGTCCCATCATCAAATCGCCCAACGGCAAACCGCTGGCCGGGGTATTTCCCATCGGTTGGACGCCGTGCAAGCCGGACAATAGTTTCGACGTCGACGCGATGGTCAAGCAGCAGCAATTCCTCAATCGCGGCAAGGTCGCCGGCATGGCCTGGCCGCAAAATGCCAGCGGATGGCAGAGCCTGAGCACGGCGGAATGGCATGCCGGCGCTGAAGCCTTGGCTTCGGTCAAGGGCGACACCGCCCTGATATTGGGGGTGCAGACCCAAGGCTTCAATGTCGCCGCATCCCAGGAATACTGCAGGAAGGCGAAAAGCCTGAAGGCCGACGGCATTATTTCACTGGTTCCGCCCGACAGCAGCCGCGCCGATGCGGCGGCCTATTTCAAGGCCCTGTCGGATGCCAGCGGTCTGCCGATCATGGTGCAGGCGGTCGGCAATGTCAGTGTGGATGATCTGGTGGCGCTGGCGGCGGCGGTTCCGGGGATCATGTCGGTCAAGGACGAATCGGGCGATCCGCTGGAGCGGGCGCCGGAGCTGTTGCAGAAAACCGGCGGCAAGGTCGCGGACTTTTCCGGCGCGGGCGGCATGACCTTCTTCGCCGAACTGGAGCTGGGTTTCCTGGGCACCTGTCCCTATACCGGCCTGTCCGATGTCCTGCAGACCTGTTTCAATTCCTATCGCGCGGGGCGCAAGCGTGAGGCGTACGACACCTTTGGACGCTTCCTGGCGTTCAACTCCCTGCCGCATGCCAACGAGTATGTGATGAAGGCGCGCGGGGTGTTCGCCGATGACGCGATCATGCGCGTCAATCCGCCGGTGCCCGGTCAGCCGGCCGGCGGCGGGCGCCGCCGCAATGGGCCGATCACCGAGGCGCACAAGGCCCAAATACGGTTGGCGCTGAACACCTATCTCAAGCCGCACCTGGTGGCGGCGTAACCGGTTAAACGACAAAAAATCTGGAGGCGAGGACGTCAATGAAAAATGTGATGAAGATTGCGGGCGCATTGCTTGTTGGTACCTGCGCGGTAGCCCTGGCGCAGAGCGCCGCCGCTCCGGACCGGCCTGGCGCGGCCCGGGCGGCGTCCAGCGACAATCCGCTGCCCGCCAATGCCAATGTCGTGGGCAGCGGACCGATCGTGATGCCGCCGGTGCCCCGTCCGGCGGGGGCCGGGCCGCAGCGACCGCGCGGCGACTTCACCATTCACAGCCGTCATCTGCTTTATGTGACCATGCCCGGCTCGCTGGAGCGGCAGATGTACCCCAACGGCAGCGGCATCATCGTGCTGGACGCGGACAACAACTACGCCTTCGTCAAGCGCATACATATGTGGGAATATGCGGGCAGCATGGCGGCGGAAGACGTTGCCGGCGTCGCGGCCAGGCCTGCCACCACCATGCTGTACCTGGCTGTCCGCGGACGGCTGGGCGCGCTTGATCTTGCGACCGACAAGATGGTGTGGACAGCCTCCTTGGACGGCAAATGCTGCGAACGGCCCCAGGTCTCCGCCGACGGCAAGCACTTGGTCGTGGGGTCGAACCTGCAGGACTATTGGTATGTGCTGGACGCCAAAACCGGAAAGCACATCAGGACGCTCCACGCCCCCGGCAGCCCGGGCACGCACAATCTCAATCTCAGCGCCGACGGCAAGCGCGCCTTCATGTCGCCCAACGGAAAATTGCTGCAGATCGCCGATGTCGAGAGCGGCAAGATCATTCAGAAGATTCAATTCCCGGAAAATGTCCGGGTGCAGGCGCTCAACAAGGATTCTTCCAAGATTTACGTCAACCAGAACAATTTCCTGGGCTATATGGTGGCCGACACCAACACGGGCAAAATCCTGCAGACGGTGGAAGTCACCAGCGTCGATTGGCGTTCGGTCTGGAACAAGACGCCGCGCCCGCGGGTGCCGCATGGCTGCCCCAGCCACGGCATCGCTTTGTCTCCCGACGGCAAGGAAGTCTGGATCGCCGACGCGATTTTCAACAAGATCCACATCTTCAGCAATACCGACAATCCCAAGGAGATCGCCACCATCGACACCCCGGAGGGCACTTACTGGATCATGTTCGGCCTGGACGGCAAGCTGGTTTACGCGTCTTCGGGCGACATCATCGATCCGGTGACCCGCAAGGTCGTGGCGGTTACCAAAAGCGAATGGGGCACCAGGATGCACAGCGAGAAGGAGCTGGACATGACCTTCATCGACGGCCGCCTGCAGCGGGTCGCCAACCAGTTCGGCAACGAGTATGGCGATTTCGTCACCGCCGAAAAGCTGGGTGTTGGCCCGCACATGCCGGTAATGCAGGGTCCTGCTTATCCGATCGCGTCAAACCCCGGCGTCGATCCTAATGCGGGCATGCCGCAATCAACGGCCCGATAAAACGGTATCAAGCATTTTGAACAGTCGCGTATTTGGTTGGATATTGCCGGGCACAGCCGCTCTCTTGAGCGGCTGGTTGCTTTTGGCGATGACGCCGGCCGTCGGCCAGCAGGCCGCAACGGAAGCCACCACGCCGGAAGCGGCGGTGACGAAAATTTGCGCCGCCTGTCACACCATGGAGTTGGTGACGGACACGCCCAGGGACTATGACGCCTGGCACGACACGGTTCAGAAGATGATCGACCGTGGGGCGCGGGGGACACAAGAAGAGTTCGGCTTGGTGATGGACTATCTTTTTCTGAACATGACGCCCGTCGACGTCAATCACGGCGATGCGGACATGCTGATGGGGGTTTTGCATATCGACGAGAAGGCGGCGCAAGCCATCATCGCGCGCCGCGCGGTGCGGCCGTTCAAGGATCTGGCCGATCTGGAAAAATCCGTTTCAGGCCTGGACCGCAAGCTTCTGGAAAGCAAGAAAAGGATGATTTTCTTCCAGTAGCGCCCCGATGCCGGCGCTTCAGGCGGCGGCTTTCCTGGAGGATTTGCTGCCTGCGGAAATCGACGCGCCCTCCCAGCCCAGTTCGCGGCTGATCTGCTCCGCCGTCCAACGCACGTCATCGGTCAAGGCCTGCATGCGCTTGTCGTTCATATACTGCGCGGCGCTGGAAACACTGATGGCGGCCTTGATCTTGCCGGTCGCATCCCGGACCGGCGCTGCCACGCAGCGAATACGGTCTTCATTCTCTTCCAGGTCGAAGGCGCAGCCGCGCTTGGCATATTCGCGCATGCGCTTCATCCAGGCGCTTTCCGATACTTTGTACCGCTGGCCATTGCCGTTTTCGCAGCGGTAGAAATCGCGCAGTTGCACATCGTCTTCGTCGAGCAGCAACGCCTTGCCCAGACCGGTCGAACGCAGGGGTTGAAGTTCGCCGACCCGGGAACTGATCTCCACGCGGCGGCGGCCGGGAAGCTTGTCCAGATACAAGGCCCGGGTGCCGTCCAGAACCCCCAAATGCACGGTATCGCCGGTTTGCGCGGCGAGCTTTTCCAGATGGTCGCGCGCCACACGCGGAACATTCAGCTGTACCCGGGCCTGATAACCCAGTTCCAGCGACTTGGGCCCGAGTCCGTAGCCGTTTCTTGGAACAAAGGTGAGATAACGCTTCTCGACCAGGGTGGCCGCGAGCCGGTGCGCGGTGCTGCGATTGAGTTTCAAGGTGGCGGCGAGATCCGCAAGGCTGGTGACCCCGGACGCGACGGCCTCCAAAACGTCCAGACCCCGCACCAATGTCTGGCTTCCCGACCAGCTCTTGGTCCGGCCGGCTTTTTCCTTGGCCTTGGACCCGTTGATCTGGGGACGGCTTTTTGCTTTCACGACAGTCGCGGTTTGCATGGTCGGGCGCCGGAATTTGTTTTTTTTGATAGGCAGGAAGAATTGCGCTTGTGTAACAGCTCCCGCGCCAACTCTCAATATATGAAACATGCGGAGAACCGCGTTTTGCGAGGTTTTTCGCGCGAAAAGTCGCGCAGCCGAAGGAAAGCGCTTGCCTTTCTCACATGGTGAGGGACCGCATCCTTCGTATCCCCACTTGGTGCTTTCACATACTGAGAGCGAACGCGAAATCCATATCGCCGCGACGGGCGATTTGATGGAAGCTGATAAAACGCACTGGCTGGGAATCAAAAAATGAAAGCCGCGCATTGGATAGCCGTGGCGGTGCTGGCGGCATGGTCCGGTTCGATGGCCCAAGCCGCGCAAAGCGGCTGGCTTGGCGCCTTCGGCCATGTGCCGACCGCTTATGATCTGTCGCCGCCTGCCACGGTCACCGGGCGTGACGGCAATGTCCGTACCGTTACACCAAACTTTGCGCCGGCGCCGGCCTATCCCGCCAATTCCACCGTGCGGGAGATTGTACGGCTGAACGCGGCCGCCACGTCCATCCGTATTCGCTTCAGCAACGAGTTTTCCGGCAAGGCGCTGCGGATAGGGGAGGCGCATATCGCGCTGGCGGGGGCGGACGGGGCCATCATTCCCGGCAGCGATCGTCTCCTCACCTTTTCCGGACAGCGCGGCGCGGCTGTTCCTCCGGGCGCGCCGCTTCTCAGCGATCCGCTTTCCTGGACGCTCCCAGGGCTTACCAAACTAGCGGTGACGGTTTTCTATCCGGAGGAGACGGTGCCCCCGGCGCATATCCTGTTCACCTTGCAAGCCTGGGCCGCGCCCGGCAACCAGGCGGAGGCGCTATCCCTCACCAACGCCGCCCAGGCTCGCGGCGGCAATCACCTCAGTGAAATCGATATAGTGCCGCAAACGCCGGGACACACGGTGGTGTGTTTCGGCGATTCCATCACCGAAGGCGTGGGATCAACCAACGGGGCGTTTCGCGGCTGGCCCGAGCGGTTGGCGGAGCGTTTGCAGGCCGATCCGGCCACGCGCGGCTGGTCGGTGGTCAATGCCGGCATCGGCAGCAACCGTCTGCTTCACGATACGCCATCGGTCAACGCGCTGGCGCGGTTCGATCGCGATGTGCTGGCGGTGCCGGGGGTTGAAAAGGTCATCGTCCTTATGGGCATCAACGACATCCAGTATAGTCATCGCTTCCCATCTCAAGCCGTCACTGCGGATGAGATGATAGCCGCGCTTGGCCAGCTTGTTTCCCGCGCCCATGCCAGAGGGGTGCGGATCATTGGCGGCACCATCACGCCTTTTGGCGGCTCTGGAGACTATACCGCCGAAGGCGAGGCCGCCCGAACCAAAGTCAATGAATGGATACGCACCAGCGGCGCGTTCGACGGCGTGATCGATTTCGACCTTGTGACACGCGATCCTCTCCATCCGGACCAGCTTTCAAGCGCCTTGGACTCCGGCGGCCGCCTGCATCCCAATGATGCCGGTTATGCCTTGATGGGCGATGCCATCGATTTGCGGCTGTTCTCGCAATAAAAGCCATTGATAGCGGTACCGTTCGGCGTCCGGTCTCCCAAGGATTTCCTGGGAGGCATTTGCGGTGGCAAAAATCCCCTTTAAGTTGCCCCTGTCATCCTCCCGTATCCCTTCACAGCAAAGGCATCAAAATGGCCGAGGCGCTTCAGGCCGCCATCACGGACTGTGATTCATCGACCCGGCGGGCGGTGCCATGATCAGTCGCTCGGGTCCGAAAACGGGACGGGGCCATTTGGAGATCGCCGCCGCGCTGGGTTGCGAAATCCTGTCGGGCGCGCGTGAACCCGGCAGCCGCCTTCCCGATGTTCAGGAGATGCATGATAGATTCGGGGTTTCCCGGGTTGTGGTGCGGGAAGTCATGCGGACCTTGGCCGCCAAGGGCATGGTCACGTCCAAGCCCAAGGTCGGCACGATTGTATCGGCCCCTTCCTGCTGGAGCTGGCTTGATCCGCAGGTGTTGGAGTGGCGCGGACGGGTAGGACTGGACCAGACGTTCCTCAACCAGCTTACGGAAGTGAGATTGGCGCTCGAACCCGCCGCTGCCGGCATCGCCGCCAAGAACCGGACGGAGGAGGACATCGTCGCCATACAGGCCGCGCTCAAGGCGATGTACCAGGCCGAAGGTGACCATA
>CADECX010000040.1 GCA_902825865.1 uncultured Alphaproteobacteria bacterium | reverse complement strand
CAATCCGGACGATCCCACCGCCGACGGGGTGCGCAACCTGCGTGCCTCCTTGCTGCGGGTGCTCGATACCGGGCGGCCCGACACAATGCCGATCCAGAGATACGACGTGCGCGGGCCCGGCGGCGCTTTCGAGGAGCGCTACTGGACGCCGATCAATTGCCCGCTGCTGGCCGATGACGGCAGCGTGTCGCTGATCATCCACCGCGCCGAAGACGTCACCGAGCTTGTGCAGCTGCAATCCAAGACCGCCGCCCAGGACCAGATCCGGCGCGATCAGCAGCGCACCATCGAGGAACTCCGCGCCACCAATCTGCAACTGGCGCAAACCATGTCCGACAAGGCCCAGCTGGAAACAGAGCGCTCCTTTCTGGCGGACTTGGTGGAAACCTCCAATGACGCCATCGTCTCCCGCGATCCGGACGGCAAAATCAGAAGCTGGAACCGCGCCGCCGAATTGATGTTCGGATTCAGCGCGGCGGAGATGGTCGGACAGCCCGGCGCCCTGCCGCCCGACCTGCAAGCGGAAGCCAAGGCCGTTGTCGAACGTCTCCACCGCGGCGAGCCCATCGTCCAGTATGAAACACGGCGGCTCCACAAGGACGGCCGTGAATTGCAGGTGTCCTTCACCGCCTCCTTGATCCGCAACCCCCGGGGCGAGGTTGTCGGCACCTCCGGCATTCTGCGCGATATTACGGAAAAGAAGCGGGAGGAAGCCAAGCGCATCGCGCTTCAGAGCGAGCTGGCCCATGTCAGCCGCCTCAGCGCCATGGGCCAGGTCAGCGCCGCGATCGCGCATGAAGTGAACCAGCCGCTCAGCGCCATCAACAATTATCTGGCGGCGGCGCAGCAATTGCTCAAGGGAGAGGCCGCCCCCTCCCCCAGGCTGCAAAAAGCCGGCGAGGCGATGGAAAAGGCCGCGGGTCAGGCGCTGCGCGCGGGCTCGATCATTTCCGGTTTGCGCGAATTTGTGGAGAAGCGCGAAAGCGGCCGCAGCACCCAACATCTTCCCGACCTGATCCGGGAGGCAGCCGCGCTCGCCATGCTGGGCAGGAAGCACAGCGACGTCAGGCTGCTCACGGCCCTGGACGCCGCGACACCGTCCCTGATGCTCAACAAGGTGCAGATTCAGCAAGTGCTGGTGAACCTGGTGCGCAATGCCCTGGAGGCCATGGCGGAAACCGCAAACCCGGAACTGACGATCATGGCGGCGGCGGATGGAACGGGCGCGGCCATTACGGTGCGCGACAATGGCCCGGGATTTTCTCCCGAGGTCGCCGGCCAGCTGTTCCAGCCCTTTGTCACCACCAAACCGACGGGCATGGGGATCGGTCTGAGGGTCTGCCAATCCATCATCGAGGCGCATGGCGGCACCATCCAGGCCGCCAATGCCGAGCCAGGCGCGGTGTTTACGATAAGGCTACCTGGGGCGGGCTGATCGCTTGGGTGATCGCGATATCGTGATCAAAATTGGGAATGATTGAATGGCTGATGATCCTGACGACGCGTGGCAGAACCGCTACCTTTCGGTCACCTACGACTTTGCCCAGCATTGCGGGGAATTGAGAGATAGCAACCCTTTTGATGCTCCGGCTCTGGAAACAATTGCAATTTACTTGGCCACCGAACTATGGGATCGCGGCTTCAGCCAGACCGAAATCAAATCTGCCTTTGAAACAGCAACATCCTGCCTCGTAAAATACGGAGCGGGCGAAGACCGGCGCCGCTAGTCTTCCAATATCCGGCTATGCCGCCTTGTGTCGGGCATGAACAGCACCACCAGGAAACCGACCGCCATGATGATCGAGGCATAGATATAAAAGCCGCTCTCGATCCCCTGCGATTTGAACCACAGCGCGACATATTCCGCCGTGCCGCCGAAGGTGGCATTGGCCAAAGCATAAGGCAGCGCCACACCCAACGTCCGCACATGGGAAGGATAAAGCTCGGCCTTCACCACCGCATTGATCGCGGTATAGCCGGCCTGCACCAGCATGGCGCCCATCAGAATAAAGAACACCGCCAGCGCCGAGGTGGCTGTGGACACCGTGGTCATCACCGGCCAGATCAGCAGCGCCCCGCCGCCGAACGCCATCAGCAGCAGCGGCTTGCGCCCGATCTTGTCCGAGATGAAGCCGATCAAGGGCTGGGCCAGCATGAAACAGAACAAAGTCGCGGCGGAAAGTTCGTTCGCCTGGTCCCGGGTAAAGGTGCCGGTGTTGGTAAGGAACTTCTGCATATAGGTGGTGTAGATATAAAAGGTCAGCGAACCGCCCGCCGTCAGGCCCAGCACCGTCAAGGTCTCGCGCGGATATTTGCGGAACAGCATCTTGGTGCTGCCCAATTCCTCGCCCGACTTCTTCGCCTCGACAAAGGACTGGGATTCCTGCATCCGGCTGCGCAGATAGAAAGCCAGCACCGCCAGCACCGCGCCGATGACGAACAGCACGCGCCAGCCCCATTCCGCCATGGCTTCGGCGCCGATGGTGTAGCGCAGCGCGATCAGTATCACCAAGGAGAGCAATTGCCCGCCGATCAGGGTGACGTAATTGAAGCTGGACCAGAAGCCGCGATGCGACTTGCCCGCCACCTCGCTCATATAGGTTGCGCTGGCGCCATATTCGCCGCCCAGCGCCAGGCCCTGGATGACGCGCGCGATCAAGAGAATGGCGGGAGCGGCAACGCCGATGGAGGCGGCGCCCGGACAGAAAGCGATTACCAGCGAGCCGAAGCACATCAGCACCACGCTGGCTTTCAGCGCGCCTTTGCGGCCGAACTGGTCGGAATAGCGGCCCATCGCCCAGGCACCGACGGGACGGGCGAAAAAGCCCGCCGCGAACACGGCGGCGGTTTGCAGCAATTGCGCGGTCTGGTCGCCGGCGGGGAAAAAGATCGGCGCGAAATAAAGCGCAGTCGCGGCATAGGCATACCAGTCGTACCATTCGACCAGATTGCCGATCGAGCCCGCCGTGATGGCCTTGAGCCGGCCCGCCGCAGTGTATGTGGTCACAGATCCCCCGAAATCAGGCTTGGCGCCCGTTATTGGACTTAATGCTGGACCGGGATTTTGACCATATCCCCGCCCGGTTCACAATCGCGGGATCGAAGCGCCGGGATTCATCGCCAGATTGCCGCCATCCATGGGGATCAGCGCGCCGGTGATCCAGCTGGAGGCATCGGAGGCCAGCAGCACGGCCAGGCCTTTGATATCGTCCGGCTCGCCCAACCGCCCGCGCGGGATGCCGCTCAGGAAGCGCTCTCCCAGCTGGGGATCGTCGGTAATGCGTTTTGTGATGCTGTCATTGATCACCTGTGCGGGAAGAATGGCGTTCACCCGCACGCCCCTGCCCGACCATTCGGTGGAAAGCTCGCGCGTCATCTGCACCACCGCGCCCATCGCCATCACATAGGCGATATGGCCGCGCCCCATCGCGGTCATGCTGGCGATGGAGCCGATATTGACGATGCTGCCGCGTCCGGCGGCCAGCATCCGCTTGCCCGCTTCCTGGCAGGCGCAGAAACGGCCAAAGACGATGTTGCGCCAGGTCTGCTCGATCGCCTCCAGCGGAATTTCCTCCGGCTTGCCCAGCACCGCTTCGCCCGCGACATTGCCGAGAAAATCGATGCGTCCGAACTCGCGGTCCAACTGCGCGAACAGGCGCCTGATCTGGTCGGGCTGGGACACATCGCATTCCACCGGCACGGCGCGGCGGCCGAGCTTTGCGATCTCGCCCGCTGTCTTCTCTACCCGCGCCAGTTTCCGTCCCACCAGCATCACATCGGCGCCGGCTTCCGCCAGCGCGGTCGCCATGGCGCGGCCCATGCCGCTGGCCGCGCCGGACACCAAAGCGACGCGGCCGGAAAGATCGAACAACTGGCTAGTTGTCGCCATAAGAGATGCGCCAGATTTTTCCTTTTTCGGAATCGGCGACATAAAGCGCGCCGTCCGGACCCGTGGTGATGCCGACCGGGCGATATTTGGCCTTGAGCACACTGCGGTCGCCCGGCGTGGGACCGGCGAAATTGTCGGCGAACACCACCGGTGTGCCGGGCCGGCCGCGCCGGTCGAACGGCAGGAAGGTCACATTGTAGCCGGGATGACCCTTGGCGCTGTCGGGACCCTGGCCGCCATGCATGGCGACAAAGGCGCCGCCGCGATAGGAACGCGGAAACTGGGTGCCGTTGTAGAACACCATATCCAGCGGCGAGCTGTGTCCCGTCAGCAGCGCCACCGGCTTGGTATAAAGACCCGATTGCGCCTCGGTCTTGTTGTCGCCGCCATATTCCGGCGCCACCAGCCTTATGTTGCGCGCGGTGTCGTAATAGCTGTAGGGCCAGCCCCAATCCGTGCCCTTGGAAACTTTGTACATTTCCTCGGCGACATTCTCTTCGTCACTCTCGCTGACGATCTCGGGCCAGGTCGCATGCGTCGCGCCACGGCCATGCATCACGCCATACAGCCCGTCGCCCGCGCGCCAATCGAACGCATCCATATCGCGCACGCCGGTGGCGAGCTGCTCGCCATCGGACAATTTCTGCCCCGTGCGGCCGGCATCGAAGCGCCAGATGCCGGCGCGGCCATTGAGCTGGGGACAGGGCCTCAGGCCCACTTTCGAGGTCGGTGTCTCGGTGCAGATATTGCCCACGCCCGTCACCGTGACAAACAGATTGCCCCTTCCGTCCAAGGCCAGCGGACGGTTGGGCGAACCCACACCGGGCATGCCGTCCACGATCAGTTCCGGCGCGGCGCTGGGAACCAGCTCGCCCTCCTTGAAGGTGAAGCGATAGACCGAAGTCGGGGTCGAGGCATAAAGCTGGTCGCGCCAGAAGCGGATGCCGGTACCGCCATTGACGGTACCGAAATGTTCGCTTCGGTAGGCCTTGTGGCTCGGATCCAGATGCAGGGCGATGATCCCGTTATTGGCGCCGCGGGTCGAGACGTAAAGCGTGTCGCGGCTGCGGAAGGCCAGATGGCGCACGCCCTTGAGGCCGTCGGCGACCACGCTGGCATGAAAGCCCGCAGGCAGGACCAGGCCATCGGGCTCTTCCGCAAAGGCAGGCGCAAAACTAGACGCGCCGGCATAAAGGCAGGCAGCCGCCGCGGCGGTGACAATTCTCTTCATTCTCATCCCCTGAACCGTTTTGCTGTTGTTGTTTTGCCGGGGAGCCTAATCGGCGCCGCGCGCCAGTGCAAATAGCGCCCGCCGGCCAAGCCCTTTTAATAGTTGGGTTTTTCGTCCCCTTCTAATTAGCCGGCAAATGGCCGCCGCCCCGCGGCACCGCCCCCTGCCAGGAGCGCGCCAATCACGTTAGGCTTGCGCCCGGCGCAAACAGCAAAAACAATGCGCCAAGGTGTTTGCGCATTCCAATATATCCGGGGGGCTATATGCGGATACATGGGCGGATTAACGGTTTGCTGGCCTGCGCGGTCGCGCTGCTTCTCACCGCTTCGGGCGGAAACAGCGCGCCGATAGGCGACGCCGAACTCCGCGACAGCGGCAAGGATCAAAGCAACTGGCTGATGTACGGCCGGACCTATGAAGATCACAGATTCAGTCCGCTGAAGCAGATCAGTGAGAAATCGATCGGCAAACTGGGACTGGCCTGGAGCCGCGAACTGACCACGACCCGCGGGCTGGAAGCCACGCCGCTGGTGCAGGACGGCATCCTCTACACCACCAGCGCCTGGAGCGTGGTGCATGCCATGGACGCCAAGACGGGAAAGACGCTTTGGACCTATGACCCCAGGGTGCCACGCGCGCGCGCCTATTTCATCTGCTGCGATGTGGTCAATCGCGGCGTGGCGCTGTATGGCGGCAAGGTCTATGTCGGCACCCTGGACGGCCGCCTGATCGCGCTCAACCAGCGCACCGGCAGCCCGGTATGGGACGTATCGACGGCGGACAGCGACAAGCCCTATGCCATCACCGGCGCGCCCCGCATTGCCAGGGGCATGGTGGTGATCGGCAATGCCGGCGCCGAGTATGGCGTGCGCGGTTACATTTCGGCCTATGACGCCGAAACCGGCAAGATGGCCTGGCGCTTTTACACCGTGCCGGGAGACCCTTCGAAGGGATTTGAATCCAAGGCGATGGCGGACGCCGCCAAAACCTGGAAGGGCGAGTGGTGGAAAGTCGGCGGCGGCGGCACGGCCTGGGAAGGCATCGTCTACGATCCTTCACTCGACCTGCTCTATTTCGGCACCGGCAATCCCACCGCCTGGTACCGGGACCTGCGCGGCGGCAACAGCGATAACCTTTACACCGCTTCGATACTCGCCGTGCGCGCCAGAACCGGCGAACTGGCCTGGCATTTCCAGACCACGCCCGGAGACAATTGGGATTTCGATTCCACCCAGCCTCTGGTTCAAGCCGACCTGTTCATCGGCGGACGCCCCCGCATGGTGATCATGCAGGCCAACAAGAACGGCTTCTTCTATGTTCTGGACCGGGCCACGGGGGAATTCCTCTCCGGCAAGGCCTTTGTCAGCGGCATCACATGGGCAAAGGGCCTGGACCCCAAAACGGGACGTCCCATCGAAGAACCCGACGCCAGCAAGCCCGCCATCATCTCGCCCGCGCCCGACGGCGCGCACAATTGGAATCCCATGGCGTTCAGTCCCGAAAGCGGGCTGGTCTATTTTCCGGCAAAGATCGGCACGCAGTCGCTGCACGTGCCCGACACCAACTGGAAATACAATCCCGACAAAAGCAACCTGGGCCGGGCCCCCGGCTATGAGGGCCCGCTTGCCGCCAAGCTGAAGATCATGCCGCCCCCGACCGGAGAATTGCTGGCATGGAATCCGGTGACGCAGCGCGCCGCCTGGCGCGCCAAATATCCCGTGGCGGTCGGCGGCGGCGTGCTGGCCACGGCGGGAAATCTGGTGTTCCAGGGGCGCGCCGACGGCATCCTCGCCGCCTATCGTGCCACCGACGGCAAGCAGATGTGGAGCTTCGATGCCAAGACCGGCATCATGGCGCCGCCGGTGACTTACCAGATCGACGGCGTTCAATATGTGTCCGTGCTGGCGGGATGGGGCGGGCCCGATGGCTTGGGCAATGATCCCAGCTGGGGACCCACCAAGCCGGGCTTCGGGCGGATTCTCACATTCGTGCTGGGCGGCAAGACTCCATTCAATCCACCCGCCTTTGGCCACAAATTTCCGCCGCCCATGCCGGCCCTCACGGTCGACTCCAACTCGCAACTGGTGCGCCAGGGAGAATTGCTGTTCGGCGACCATTGCGCAGGCTGCCATGGCGCAAACGCCATCGCCGGCCCATTGCCCGATCTGCGCTATTCCAGCAAGGCAACGTTGGAGGGAATCCAAGGCATTGTGCTGGGAGGAACGCGCGCCGCGATGGGCATGCCGTCTTTCGCCAAGATCCTCAACCCCGGCCAGGTGCGGGCGATTCAGGCCTATATCGTTTGGCGCGCACGCGCGGGAGCGATGGCTGCGACCGTGAAGAAGCCTTGATCCGGGTTCGCATGGCGCGACAAACAGGCTAGAAGATGCCCATGCGAAGTGCTGCCGCCTTTCTGACCGCATGGCTTGCCTTGGCGCCGGACGCACTGGCGCTGGAAGTGATATGCCCTCCGATGCTGCGTCAGGGCATCTCCGATTTCGCGGCCTCCTTCTCCAAACAGACAGGAACCCCTGTAACGGTGAAAGTTTCGCCGATGGGAAAGATCGTGGACGACATCAAGGCCGGGCCTGCCGATGTCATTCTGTTGCCGGATCACCTGATGGCATCGCTGGCAAAGGGTCAGAAGCTGGGCCGGATGGAAATCGCCCTGGCGGTCAGGCCCGGCGCGCCGCATCCCGATATTTCGACGGTGGACAAGTTCGCGGCGGCTTTGAAAAGCGCCAAAGCCGTCGCCTATACCCAGCCCGGCCCGCCGCGCTTCAGCATGGAGGCGGAGATGATCGATCAAATCCTGCACCGGCCGGAATTTCGCGGCGTGACTCTGATGACGACCACAACCCGTTCGGGGGTCGATGCCTTGGGTACGGGCGATGCCGACATGGCGGTGCAGGCCACCTCCGCATTTCTGTCCCGCAAGGATGTGGCGCTGGTCGGACCGCTGCCGCCCGAACTGAAGGCGCATATCGATTTCGAGGCTGCGGTTTCACCAAGCGCCGCGGACGCAAAAGCGGCATCCGATTTCGTCCGCCATCTCACAAGGCCCGAAGCGGCGTGGAGCACGTTCGGCCTGAAGCGGGGCGTTGGGCCATGAAGCAGATTGGCATCTGCGGCTTGTTGCTGATCCTGCCGCTACAGGCCGCGCTGGCCGATGCCGGAGCGGGAAAGCCCTCGCCCGCGCCCAAATCCGGCGACGGCCTTGTCTATAATGCGGGAGGATGCCCCACGGGAAGCTTGCGAAAATACCCCGATGGCGGCGCCGGGCCCGGATCGGATTGCGGCAGCTGGGATATCGATGAAGCCAGCATCGCCTATGTTCACAGTTTGCCGCGGCACAATCTGCACTGGGTCTGCCCGCCCTTCGCTTCCTGCGATGCGGGCGGCGCCAGCCGCGCGATGCAGATCGGCCCGTGACGCAGCCCGATCAGTTGATGATCAGCACCTGACGGCCATTGTCCATCGACCAGGATTTCAGCCGGCGCAGGAAGCTTTGTCCCAGCAACAGGCTGCCCTTCGACGCCGCGATCCGGACGGTAACATCCTTGATCACCTTTCCACCGATGCGGACCGAGGCCATGCGGTAGATTTTTCCCTGCAGCATGGTGCCGTCGGCCAGCATGTAGGTCTTGTTGCCCAGCAGATCGGCGCCCGTCATGGTTCCCGAGTCCATCAAGGCCGCGACCATGTCTTCGGTAATGCTGACATCGGCGGCGCCGCTGTCGACAATGAATTTCGCCGTGAGCACATCGTTCAAGACGACGGGAACGACAAAGGTGCCGGCATGCGGCTCCACCGCAACAATTTGCTCCAGCCGCTCATCTGCCCAAGCAGCTGACGGCAAGCCAATCGCCAGCGCAAACGCCAACATCGCGCGGATAATGATCACTTCGCCTTAGCCCAGAGTCTTCGACAAGCGTGACGATAGGTAATGTCGCTCCGCCGCTCAATCTGGAACTCGTGGAACTCGCGGTCCGCGCCCTCCGTAGTAATCCGTAGGCGACTTCAATTCTGCTGATTGGCGTAGAGCTTCACCAGGCGATAAAGGAACTCCCGGCCCTCGAACAGTGAGGTGACGCCGACGCGTTCATTCAAGCCATGGATGTTGCCAAGATCGGCCTGGAAAAACAGGCCGGAAACGCCATAGGTGGGAATGCCGCCGGCGGACAGCGCCCTGCCGTCGGTGGCGGCGGCTTGCAGCACCGGCACCACCGGAACACCCGGCCAAATCTCGCCCGCGACTTTTTCAATCGGCCCCATGATCTTTCGTGTCAGCGGCGGCGGCGGCTCGTCACCCTCGGTGCGCGCCACCTTCAGCCTGGTGACCGTCACGGCGGGGTCGGCAATCAAATCGATAAGCGTCTGGCGCACCGCATCGCGGCTCACCCCGGGAAAGATGCGGCAATTGACAATGGCGGTGGCGCGCTGCGGCAGGGCATTGGGGGCGTGACCGGCATTCACCTGGGTTGCGACGCAGGTGGTGCGCAGCATGGCGTTCAGGGTGGGTATCTTGCTCAGCAGCGCCGCCGCTTTGCTGTCCATCGGATTGGCCGCCAGTCCCGCCATCGCCGCGCCCTGTGCGCCGCCCGTGATCTTTGCCATGCGCGAAAGATAGGCGCTGTTGGCATCGTTGATTTGCACCGGGAATTGATGGCCACGGATGGCGCGGATCGCATCGGTCAGATGATAGATGGCATTGTCGGGCAGCGGCACCGAGGAATGGCCGCCAATATTGATCACTTCCAGGGAGAAATTCTGCGAGGTCTTCTCCCCCGCCTCGACCAGCAAAGCCACACGGTTGCCCTGTTCGTCCAACTGGCCCCAGGCGCCTTCATTGAGCGCGAATTCCGCATCCATCAATTCGCGCTTGTTGGCCATCAGCCAGGAGGCGCCGTTGAACGGCACGCTGCTTTCCTCGCCGCAAGTCAGCGCCAGCTTGATGGTGCGCCGGGGCTTGAAGCCCTCCTGGCGATAGCGGATCAGGCTATCGACCCAGATCGCCACTTGCGATTTGTCGTCATGGGTGCCGCGCCCGTAAAAATAGCCGCCTTCCTCGATCAAAGTGAAAGGATCGCGGGTCCAATCCTCGCGCTTGGCTTCGACCACATCCAGATGCGCCAGCAGCAGAATAGCCTTGGCGTTTCGGTCGGTGCCCGGATAATTCACGATCAACCCGCCGCTCTTGGGCCATTCCGGGGTCGAAAAAGGGATCAGGTTGCTGTCGGGAAATCCAGCCGCCTTGAAACGGGTGGCGATCTTATCGGCCAGGAGCGTGCAATCGCCCACCGAGAAGGTGGTATTGGTCTCGACCAGCTCTTTATAAAGCGCGCGGAAAGCCGCCTCATCGGCACTTTGCGCCAGGGCCGATGACGGCAGCATCAGCGCCGCCAAAAATCCCGCCAACAGTCTCTTCATCGCACCGTCCCCATCAAACCATATCGCTGGCCGCGCTCAGCATCGCCTTGGAGAGGCGGTGCACGTCCTGCGCGTTACCCTCTACCGGCACATCGACCAGATGCGGCTTGAGCATGGCGGCGCGGACAATCTCCTCGGCCTCCTTGCGCGCGGCGGAAAATTCCGCTTCCGCCGCCGCCAGCACCACAAAGGACAGGCGCTCGGTCGATGGCTGCAACACATGGCCGCTGCCGAACAGATTGTCGACATGCAGCACATTGCGGATGCCGAAGCGGCGCTCCATCCGGCGCACCATCATGCGGACGCGCTGCTTGGTGCTCTCGCCGCCGCCGACGCCGATCAACAAAAATGGTTTGTCGGCATGGCCTTGCAGGAAATCCGAAAAGGTCGGATTGCCCCGCACCGCGCTCAAGTGGATCGCGGCATAGACCTTGGTGATGGTGAAATAGCACAGCGCGAAAAGTATGGTGGAGGAAATGTCCACCAGATAGGGCGTATAGCTGACGCAATAGATGGTCACGGCAATGAAGCCGGTTTGCAGCACCCAGAACAACCGGGTGATCCAGTAGGGTTCCACCCGCAGCATGAAGGCCGCCGCCAAGCCCAAGACCGACAGGATCGACAGCAGCGCCGTCGCCCAGGCCGGGATCATGCGCAGCCAGGTCCCGGCTTTCATGTCGTCCATCGCCGTGGCCAGGATGGTGTTGTCATCGGTGACCGCGGCGGCGGCGGTGCCCCTTATGCCTCCCAGCCCGGTGGCGGTGGCACCAAGCACGATCAGGCGTCCGCGATAGCGCTCGGCATTGCCGGACTCCAAATCGGTGGCGACATCGGCAAAGGAACGGCGCTCATACGCGCCGCGCTTGTTGCGCCAGTTGAGGATCATGCCTTGGGGGAAATCGCCGGATTGGATGGCGGTGGAAATTTTCCCTACCTCCAATGCGCGCAGCGGCAAGGACGGAAAGGAAAAGGCCGGTTCGTTCCGCCAGGGATCAAAGCGGCGCACCGCGCCGTCGCTATCGACCCGCAGATTGTTGAAGCCCAGCCGGCTGTAAGACGCCGGAAAGGCCGGCACCAGCACCGCCACGGGCCTGGCGGCGGCGGCGGAGTCATGAATCTGCGCCCCGGCAAAACGGGTGATCGCCACCTGGCTCTGGCTGTCATTGGCGGGATTGAGCCGGGTGATGGGCAGCACCGTATTGGGCGCATGCGCCAGCACGTCTTGGAGCGTCGCGTCGTCCTGGGGATGATCCTTGTCGGGATCGCTGAAAGTCAGGTTGATAAGGATTGCGCGGGCCCCGGCATCGGACAGGCCCGCCACCGTCTCGGCGATCACCGAGCGCGGCCAGGGCCAACGCCCGTGTTGTGCCGCCAGCAAAGCCAGCGAGCGCTCATCGATATCGACAATCAGGATGGCAGGATCGGGCGGCGGGCTGGACAGGCGCATCCGCACCGCCAGATCCAGGGACGTGTTCTTCACACCCGGCGCCGCCCAGTTCCAGACTAGATTGGCCAGAATGGCGATGACAAAAAGCGCCGCCAGTCCGAAATAAAACATGGTCGAGCGGCCGCGCGCCTGGGCGCCGATCCGCAAAGCCGCGCTGCGCAACGCATCCAGCATCAACGCGCCGTCCTGATACGGGCGGCGGCGGCGGAAGGCTCGGCGGCGGCCTCCACCTGCGCTGTCGCCGCTTCGGTCAGAGACGCGATCCTGTCCTCCGGCGAAGGATGGGTGGAGAACAGCAGCGCCGTATCGGCGCCGGTCTTGAGCAGCTTCAGCCGCTCCATCACCGCGATCAAGGCCGAGGAATCGTAACCGGCCCGGGCGGCGATCACCACGCCGTCACGGTCGGCTTCGAATTCGGCGGATTTGTCCAGGCCCCGGGCGATCAGCTTGGTGCCGAGGTCGGCCACCACTTCCGCCGTGCGCCCCTTGTCGTTGCTTGTCACCGCACTGCCGGCCAGGGCGACCAGCTTTTGCTGCTGAATCACTTTCCATTGATGGCGGCGATTGACATGGGCGATCTCATGGCTGAGCACCGCCGCTAACTCATCCTCGCTGGTCACAAGTTCGTACAATCCGCGCGTGATCACCACAATGCCGCCGGGAAAGGCCATGGCGTTGATCGACGGCGTATCCAGAATGGCGAAGCGCCATTGCAAATCCTTGCGCTCGACCTGCCGCGCCAGATTGCGGCCGACCAGATTGACGTAGCTTTGCGCCGCCGGTTTGCGCCAGGCCGGCGCGGCGCCGAACACCGTGGCGGCGATGGTCTCGCCGGAGCGGGCTTCCTCATCGGCGCTCTGACTGCCGGCAATATCCTTGACCTGACCGATAATGCCGCCCAGATCGAGCTTTCCGTCCTGGGTTTTACCCAGATCCGGCAGAGAAAATTGCGCGAAAGCGGGCACAGCGATCACGCAAGCCGCAACGGCAAACGCGAAGCGTCTCATCGCGAACTCCGCTTTGTGCTGGGGGCGCGGATATAATCGAGTTTGCGCGCCTTCAAGCCGCCGGATCGCGCGAATTGCGCGGCGGCGGATTCACTGGCCGCGGTGCGGGAAAGGGCGGCGACCGCGGCATTGTCCGGCGTGGCGCGTTCGAAATCCGCCGCATCCAGGCCCCGGCCACCCGAAGCGCTGACCACATTGCCCGAGCCGGTGCGGCCGCTGGCCAAAGCGGCGATCTCATTCCCCGACACACCGCTGCCCAAGGACAGGCGGCTGAGTTTCAGCCAGCCGGTCTGGGTGCCACTTTTCACCCGCGCCCAAAACCCCTTGCGCTGAAGAATGTCGACTGTAATTCCGGCCTTGACCGATCCGGTGGCTGCGGCTGCCGCCAGCGGCTGCGCCTGAATCGGTCCCGCCGTGCGGACCTTGGCGGGCTCGGCCATGGCAGCCCCGGCGCAGAACAGCGCAGCAGCGACAATCACGGCCTGAACGGGTTTCAGAAAACGCATCGCATCCCCTTACCGGGACAGTTTAGCACTTCGACCGAGAGCTGTCTGGTAGGCACTGGCTCAGCTTGACCTAGGGTTGTGGGTTGGGCGCGTGGCAGCGGATGTCCCAGTAGATAGATACGCCTTCACCGACTTCTCTTCTCTCGCTTAATTTATCATACCCTGAAGGGCATAATTCTACGGCCTTTTTGGGCAATTCCGCTGATGACGTGGGCACGAAAAAAGCAAACATTCCGCCCGAGGGGAATGCCGCAAGCTGATATTGGTCGCCGCTTGATTGTGTCACAGCAATGGATGAACTACAGCCGCCGAGGGCGGCGCACAAAGCAAAACTAAGCCGCCGCAGCATCTTGCGCTGACCTATCTTTTGAACTCGACAATCAGAGCCTCGTAGGGCTGATCGCCCAGATTTTCCTCGGCTTCCTCGCCCGGCATCAGCCATTGCAGTTCCGCTTTGCCGTAGCTGACGGTTTTCGCGGCCCCCTTGGCATCGCTGACCTTCAACCTTGCCGGGGTAAGCGGCACCAGCAGCCGCTCGAAGGGTTGCGCATGCAGCGGCGTCTTTTCGCCCTGCCGCAACCGAAGCCGCAGAACCCGGACCTGATTGTTGTCGATCTCCAACTTGTAATGGGCGGGGTCCAGCTTGAGCGGATCGTTGTCGGGGAATTTGACGCCGGACACCGGCGCATTTTTCAGCTCGAGATGGGCAATGTTGACCGGCCCCGCCGCGATGATCTCGGCGACATGCGTTCCCATCGCGTCGTTCCATTGCACATCCCCGGCGCGAAATGTTTCCGGTGCGACCTTGCTGTCCGAAAAGGTGATCTTGTTGGTCCCGGCGTCGAAATAGATCATCACCCGGTTGGTTTCATGCACATGCGGCTTGGTGACGACCCCGGGCACCCCGGCGCTGAGCGCCACCCGGACGACGCTGTTGTCGATAGGAACAGTCGCCGGCGTAAATGGCAACGCGCCGCCGCAAGCCAGAACGGCGGCGAGTGCAACACCGGCCCTTGCCGCCGCGTTTAGGATTTGCTTCATGGAAGGAAGTTTCGGCACTGGTTCAGTTTGACCTAGGGTTGTACTTGGCGGCCATCGCATTTTGTGACACCCATTCTGGCGCTGGTGCATTGGGGCTGTGTGGGGTCCACAGGGACAGAAGCTACTTTGATATAGTTTCTCATCTGGTTGATGACTTGAGTATCAGCAGCGGTCTTGTTGGCCTGGCCGTCAGCTTCGTTCACCTTGGCTGCGGCGCCCTTCCAGTTCCCCTGCTTGGTCATGTTCTGGGCTTCCTGCAACAGCTTGCCGACATGAGGGCTGATTGTGACCTGAGCCTGGGCCGGACCAGCCATAGTCAGGAGCGCCAGTAATACTGTTGCTATCCTTTTCATTGTGTTGCCTCCCATTCCAGCTCCACGATGTCGCCAATGTCCCAGGCTCAGGCCTTGCCCGCTTGCAATTCCTGCCGCAGCCGCCGCGCCACGATACGGTCCTCGCCCGGCTTGAGGGTGATGACACCAAGATCGAGACTGTCCTGTGTCGTCCAGACCAAGATGGAAGGCTCCCCTGCCCGCATCTTCTTGACCACATCGGCGCGCTTGATGCCGGTCGCCGCCTCGTCCCAGGTGACGCGGATATGGGGCCAGCGGTTGAAGATTTCGGGCAGATACATTTCCGCCTTCACCCCCGGCACCGACGTGATGCTGTCGGTGATGACCGCAACCCGGCGTTCCCAATCCGCCCATTCCTTGGCGTGGTCGCGCTGCAGGAAGGATTCCAGCGCCACCATGATGCCCAGCATCTCTTCCTTGTTGACCTTCATGCCGCGCCCGATGGTGGCGGAAGACGGCGCATTGTTGGCCCGCGCGCCCGCGATCAGATTGGCGCGGCCCAACAGCAGGCCCGAGGATTGCGGCGCCATCAGCCCCTTGCCGCCCGAAAAACAGACCAGGTCGAAACCCATCTTGGTCCATTTGGAAATATTCTCCACCGGATGCACATCGGCGGCGGCGTCGTTGAAGGTGGGGATGTTCATCTTCTTGCCGATCTCGACGAATTCGGCGTCCTTGATCTCGCCCTTGTTGTTGGCATAGTTCAAAAAGAACATCATGGCGGTCTGTTCATTCACCGCCCGCTCCATCTCGGCGCGGGTAGTGACCTCGACCATCTTGACGCCGGTGTTGCGGATGCCGTGATCGTAGGGGAAGCGATGCGCCTTCTGCACGATCACTTCATTCTTCATGCCGGTGAGATCGGGGATCTGGTTGATCTTGGCCTTGTCGGTGCCGGTCAGAACCCCCGCCGTCGCCAAAGTCAGCGCCGAGGCCGCGCCCGCCGTCACCATGGCGGCTTCCGAGCCAACCATGGCGGCGATCTTTTTGCCGACCGCGTCATGCAGCTCATCCACCTCGACAAAATATTGCGAGGCATAGTTGATCGCCTCCATCACTTCGGGGCGCATCAAGGAGCCGCTATGGGTGGTGTAGGTCCCGGCGGCATTGATGAAGGGCCGCACATTGAGTTCGCCCAAAAGATCGCGCTTGCCTCTTACGGCTAAGGTGGCGGCTGCGGCGGCAGGCGCACCGATCAACGCCGTGAGAGCGGCAGGCAGCCCCACGGCGCCTCCCAGAAAATTCCGGCGGCGAGTTTTCATGATGGTCCCCTTTTGCTGATGGCCGCTTGAAGCGGCTCTTTACTGGTTCTGTGCCGCCACGATCGGCTTTTCGTTCAGCACCTGTTGTTTCGGCGGGCTGACGGGCTCTTTCTTGTTCTTGCGCAGCCAAGGCGGCAAACCGCTTTCGTCCTCGCCTTCATAATGCGGACGGTCCAGGGTCTGGAGGAAGTATTCCCGCCCCGGCAGGCCGTCCATCTCCGACTCCAGCGCCGGGAAAGAACCTTCGGTGGTGCCGGGCGGCACCGGCTGGGGTATGCGGGTCGCCACGCCTTTGATCACCGCCTGCTTGATGCCTTCGAACGCGGCCTTGCGTTCCTCTTCCTGCATCAGCTTGGGAATTTCCATCGGCTCATTGGGCTCGACGACATAGGCGGCCGACATGCGCAAGCGATAGACCGACGAAATGCCGTCATACCGCTTGGTCTTTTCATTGAACAGGCCGTCGGCGTTGCGGCGCAGGGCATAATATAAAGAGACGGCATCCTCATGCTCGCGGGTGCCCTGCTGGCCGCCATCCTGGGCAAAGGTGTTCTCGGCATAAAGATCGCGCCAGTCGCGATAGCCGCCCATCAGGCCGGTGGCGGTGAGACCGTCGCGCGCCATATTCAAACGAATCTTGGCCTTGCGGAAATTGGTGTCCCCGGTCTGGTCATAGAACCAGGCGATGCGCGGCGTGTGCAGATGCTCGGCCTGTTCAGTCTCGACCACGCCGTTTTTGATCTTGGCTTTCAGCTTGGTGTATTGCGCCGACGTCAGCAGGCGATAGGAATAATCGGCCGCGACGCCGCCGCGCGCATCCTTGATGACATTGTCGGGCGAATAGCCGATCTCCAGCACCGCATTGCTGTCATTGTTGGGGTCCTGGTTGCCGGAAATCCGGATCACCATGGTGAAAAGACCCTCGATCATCTTGTCGTTGGCGCGCAGGTCGAGCGTGGCATTGCCGCCGCCGCGCCAGGGCGCATCGCAGCCCCAGGCGCGGTAAAGCGCATTGTCGATGCCGCGCTCGCCGTCCGGGCTGATGAAATCGTTGGGATTGACCTTGCCGTCCAGATTGAAGCCGTCGCCGATGCGGCTGACGACCTGGGGCTGGCCGGGATCGTCGGTGGCCCAGGGATTCACATAGGTCTCGATGCCGCGCTTGTAACCGCGATAGGACATGGCCCGCGCCCAGATATGGCGGCGGGTCAGGCCCGGCGTTGAGACCTTCTCCACCCCCGGCGGCGCAACCACCCAATCGATCTCCTGCTGCGAACGCCACTTCTGGCGCGAGATGGCGATGCGGGTCTGTTCGGGACTGGCCAGATGCACGGTGCTGCCATGCGGGCAATCCACCCCCGGCTCGATCTCCGCGCCGCGCGAGAAGTCGGGCCGCCCGCCATAGCGGAAGGCATATTCATAGGCGCTGACGACAAAGCCCCTGGTCCAGGGCGCGGCCTGCGCGGGCAAAGCCGCACCGGTAAGGGCCACCGCCGCGCTGCAAACCATCAGCTGTTTTTTGAAAGTCATGCTTTTGCGTCCCGGCCCTGAAACCACTGACGACTCACGACCCTTGTCACCGGGCTTTTGCCTGTTTTACCCCAAAATGCGCCTTTGAGCCAACCGCCTGTCGGAACGGCCTTTTTGCTGGTATATTGGCTGGACTTTGGGAGGCACAGACATGAGCCGCATCCTGACCATCGCCATTTCCGCCTTGATGCTCGCGGGCTGCGCGGGCGCCACCAACCACGCGGACACCTACGACAAATCCGTCATGCCCACAGCCGCCGCCGGCCTGCAGCAGCAGACTGTCGGCTGCAAAGCCAGATGGACCGCAAAGGAATTCAGAAACTATTCCGAGTGGCAGGACTGCCAACTGATGGCCGAACGCGGCTTCGCCACGACCATCAGCCTGACGAAAATGGATGCGTTTGAAGTGTACGCCGCCGATATGCGGACCCTGGCGGCGGACCGCGACGCCAAACACGTTACCGCCAGCCAGGTCGTATCAAGGGCGGAAGAAATTCGTGCGAAGTTTTTCGCGGACTGTGACTGCAGGCAGCCGGGATGGCGGCGCCTTAATCGGAACCCCTCCTATGCTTGGGGGGATTTTGGGGCCCCTTCTTCGGGCTCGATGGGTTTTTCGGCCGTTGGCAACGCCGGCCAGCACACCCCACTACCCTGATCGAAGAATAGAGGGCACTGGCATGAACCGCACCCCGATCATCGCCATTTCCGCGCTGATGCTCGCGGGCTGCGCGGACACCTACAACAAATCCGTCATGCCCACAGCCGCCGCCGGCCTGCAGCAGGAAACGGTCAGCTGCAAAGCCAGATGGACCGCAAAAACGCTCCGGACCTATTCCGAGTGGCAGGACTGTCAATTGACGGCCGAACGCGGCTTCGCCACGACCATCAGCCTGACCAAGATGGATACGTTCGAAGTGTACGCCGCCGATATGCGGACCCTTGCGGCAGACCGCGATGCGGGCCGCATCACGGACCGCCAATTCACATCAAGAGCCGAAGAAATTCGTTGGAGGTTTTTGGCCGACTGTGGCTGCAAGCCGGGATTGGAACTCCGCAATGGGGCCGGTGGGTTTCCTCTTTGGGGACAGCCAAATCCGCGCCCATACAGCCCCATGCCTGTTTTGTCCGCGCGCGCTCCCGAGCAGCACACCCCACTGCCCTAGCTCAAACTGCATCGATGCCTGCGACACGCGCGATCCCGGGTTCCCGCGCGCTTACACTGCAAACCAGTGATACTTCAGCGAAAATACGCATTGCGGGAACCCGAAGTTCCTAGTTTTAATATGAAGGGTCGATTAACCCTGCCGGGCTAGAATGCAGGGCAAGAATCAAAAGTGGCTGGGCTGTTGCTGGGACAAACTCTCGCGAGACTGCTGATTGCCTCGGCTGTGTTTGCCGGCGGGCTCAATCTCGCGCACGCCATTCCCGCTGTTACGCCGCAGACCTCGCTCTCCGAGACCAGCGTCGCGAAAACCGTCACCGCGGCCAAAAGAAAGCCGGTCAAGAAAGCCGCCAAGAAGACCGCCAAGCGCAAGACGCAATCGCTGGTGATCGTCTCCAAGCCGCCCAACGACGCGCCCGACTTCGATTTTCACGCCCGCATCGAGGAAGCCCAGGCCCTGGCGGAAAAACAGCCCACCCTGCCGGGCGACATGACCTTCGACGCACGTGGCAATCTCACCCGCTTTGTCTGGACCCTGGTGGTGGGCCAGAAGACCGGTCCCCTCACCGTGCTGCGCATGGACGAGAAGGGTTTCAACGACGCCGGTTTCAACATCACCTGGGCGGTCGACAATTTCATCAACACCCGTTTCACCATCACCCGGCCCGAAGGCTATATCGTCTTCGCCCAGCGCCGCCCGGTGCGCTCCGCCAGCAAGCCCGGCACTTATGAAATGGGCCTCTATACCGCCTATGCGCCCGAGATGGACACCAAGACCATGCGCACCGCGGGCATGGACTATCTCAAGCAGCTCCAGCGCCTGGCCTATAACCGCATCAAGGACCATGACGTGCGCTCGCGGGTTTCGCCCAATGCCACGGTGGCCGACCAGATCCCCACCAGCATGGTGCTGCGGCTGATGATCGCCGAGCATATCGATCCCCTGCGCATGCGCTATGTCGGGATCGAACAGTGCATCCATGAAGTCTTGATCACCATCGCCGCCAATCGCGGCCGCGCCTATGCCTATGCCAAATCCAGCGCGGGCGCGCGCGGCATCTCGCAATTCATCGAAGACAGCTATCACATGGTGCGCGACAATTATCCCGGCGCGCGGCTGGAGCCCAATTTCGAGCGCGGCATGCTGGACCTGCGCAACGCGGTTCTGGCTTCGGTGCTGCATCTGGACCTGGAACTGACCCACCTGCCGCAAAAGACCTTGAAGACCATCAGCAGCTCGGACGAGCATTTGTTCGACTTCCTGGCCGCCGGCTACAACCGCAATCCGGCCAAGGTGGCGAAGACCTTTCACCGCACCAAAAGCATGACCGGCGGCAATTCCCCCGCCGAGACCAAGATCTATGTGCGGATTCAGGGCTTCGTCGGGAAGTTCCTGAAAAAGGAATTCGATATCACGTGAAAGTGATCCTCTCCCCTTGAGGGAGAGGAAGAAAAATCACTGGGTTAGCGGAGCGATGGCGACGCTCAACCCATTGATTTTTCAGGTGAGGGGTGAGTGGATTGTTATCCCCCTCACCAGCAAAATCTAAGCACTTAGCTTCGCAACCGCTCCGCTAAGTGCAAGATTTTGCGTCCTCTCCCACAGGGGGAGAGGCAAATCAGACCCGCCGGGGCCCCACCTTACTACACCTGTGTTATTTCCGTTCGGACCCTGCTATAATGGTCCGGCGCCGGTTCGCCGGATTCCAGGGGTGGGCAGCAAAGAAAGGGGTTTGGTATGACATCGCTTTTTCAAAGAAACCTTGTGCTTGTGGTTCTTGTGCTGGCATTCGCCGGATTGACCGCCCTGCCCGCCTCCGCCCAAACACGCTCGACGGCCAGATGGTCGCCCCGCATCGAATCGATTGTGGTCAAGGCCGGCGCGATGAAGAATTGGCGCGCGGCTTTGACGGCCTCGCATCTGGGCAGGGCCTTCGCCGTCTCGGCCTCCATGCCGGTTCCCTTTGCCGATCTCGACCTGGTCAAAAACGAGGACGCCGACGAGCTGGGCCGCCGCGTCCAGGTCGCCGCCCGCCTGGTTTGCCAGGAATTGGACAACAAATATCCGCCCACCCAATTCCCCATCATCGAAGGCTATTCCGGCACCGAATGCGTCCGGGTTACCGCGCGCGAGAGCATGGAAGAAGCCAATATGGTCATCGCCCGCGCCAAGCGTTAGTCTGGCGGCATGAGACGATGGGTTGACCGCGCAATTCGTTGCGCGGGGTTCGGGAAAATTGTGAAATTTGCACTGGTCCTGCCGGTATTCGCGCTGGCGGGATGCGTTCATCCGCCGACCCTGGAAGACCTGCAAGAACAATGCATGCAAAAGGGCGGCATGCTGATGATCGTCTATACCCAGGAGATCACCCTCTCGGGCGGCCCTGGTGAACAAATCCCCAGTGCCGGACGGTGCGTCTTGCCCGAGAATTTCGACAAGTCCGCCGAACAAGCCCCGCCGCAACCCGCCCAACAACCGCCTGCGCAGAGCAACTGAAACATGAGCGATTTTCCCGAAGACATTTTCACCGAACCGGAAGATGTCGATCCCGAGGCCCTTGCCAATCTGGGGCCCTTGCGGCGGCTGGCCGGTATCTGGGAAGGCAAGAAGGGCGCCGACGTGAATCCCAAGGCCGACGGGCCGGAGCACCGCGAATATACCGAGCGGACCGAGATGCAGCCCATCGACCCCCAGGCCAACGGGCCGCAGCTTTTCTACGGCCTGCGCTATCACACCCGCATCCTGGCGACCGATGAGGACGCCACCTTCCACGATCAGGTCGGTTATTGGCTGTGGGAACCCGCCACCGGATTGATCATGCAGACCCTGGCGATCCCGCGCGGCCAGATCGCCATGGCGGCCGGCCATGCCAAGCCCGATGCCACCAGCCTGGTCCTCACCGCCACGCGCGGCACCACCGAATACGGCATCTGCTCCACCGCATTCCTGGAGCATGCCTTCCGCACCGATTCCTACCGCATCGAAGTCACCTTCCATCCCGATGGCGGCTGGAGCTATGTGCTGGACACGATGCTGATGGTGCACGGCAAGCCGTTCCAGCACCGCGACACCAACACGCTGTATAAAGTGGCCGAGCCGACGCCGAATCCGCTGATGCTGTTAGGCAAGCGCTGAGGTGCCGCTCCCCCACACCTCCATGGCCGGCCTCCGAGCCGGCCATCCATCGTGCCGCTTGATAGATGGATGGCCGGGTCAAGCCCGGCCATGGTGAGTTAAGACTATACCGTTGGCATCAGGCCTGGCGGCTGTAGCGGTCGAACAGGCTGGCAACATTGCCCCAATTGATCGCCTGCATATAGGCATCGACATAGCCAGCGGCGCCCGAGCCATAATCCATATGATAGGAATGCTCATACATATCCAGCGCCAGAACGGGCCTGCCGCCGGCAACGCCGTTTGTATGATCGGCGGCCCATTGATTGATCAGCCGCTTGTCGTGCGGCGACCAGGTCAGCAGCACCCAACCGGAGCCGCCGCCTTCCGCCTTGCCCATGGCGGAAAATTCCGCGCGCCAGCGTTCCACGCTGCCGAAATCCCGCGCCAAAGCCTGGGCCAGATCGCCGGACGGCGCGCCGCCCGCGCCCAACCCGTCGAAATACAGCTCGTGCAGAATCATCGAATTCATCGCGATCAATTCTTCGCGCTTGAGCCCATTGATGGTGAAGACCGGTGCGCCGGCGACATCCAGGGCCGCGAACTGCGTGCTGATCGCGTTTAGCCGCCGCACCGCCCCGGCATAATTGTTGTCGTGATGGCTGGTCAGAATCTTTTCCGACAGGCCCTTGATGCTTTTGGGATCAAAGGGCAGCGGCTTGATCTGATAGGTCGCGGCCTTTCCCGGGGCTGCTTGCGCCTGGGCTCCCGTCGCTGCGCCAACCGAAATGGCGGCGGCGGCAACCAGTCCTGCCGATTTGACCAGATCGCGCCGATCAAGCGTTTCCATTGTGACCTCTTTTGATTTGCTCCAAGAGGACATTAACGGCCGGACAGGCGTCGCAGCACCAACCGCCCGTATTATATTTTGTGCAGCTTTGCCCCCTCTATTTTGAAAGCGACTTATTCGCAGAATTCAAGAGCTGTACCGTAGACCTACCTGTCATCCCCGGCCGAGTGCCGTATCACGGCACGAGGGGAAGGGGACCCAGGTGGGAAATACCATCACGGTGGTTTTCACCTGGATCCCCTTCCCTCGCACTCGCTTCGCTCGTGCTCGCCGGGGATGACAGGAAGTGCCGCGCGCTGATAATTATCCAGGCCGTTTTAACTCCGTCACCCGGAACGGCTGCAGCGCGTCGATTTCCTCCGGCCGCTGCCGTTTGATGTTGAAACGGAAAAATTTCAGGCTGATGGCTTCGGGGGTGAAATCCGCGATGATGAAGCCATTCTCTTCCAGGGGCTTCAGATTTTCCTCCATGGTCAGATGCGCGGGCGGCGAAGCGCCGATGCCGCGAAAGGCCGACGGCCACAGCATGTCGCCGGTTCCCAGTGGCCCCGACAGAATCGTGACAATCGGGTTCTTGCTGAAATCCAGCGCGCCGCAGCGCCGCATGCGCCCTTCGGCAAGGGCATGCAGATCGCCGCTGACGATCAAGGGAATGCGTCCCGGCATCGCCGCAATGGCGGCCATCAGCCGGTCATGCTGCGCCAGCCAGCCGCTCTGCCAATAAGGCTTGGTTTTGGCGGTGGTCAGCTTGCCGTCGGCGCCAAGAATATCGGGATACCATTCGCCCCATTTGCCCGCGCTCCAGCCCGGCGGGTTGGACGGAATGTTGAGAAGATGCGCCACATCGCGCGACGCCATGCGCGCCTTGAGCCAGTTTTCCACCTCGGGATTCAGGAAAACGCCGGTCGGCCCCGCCAAACTCATGGTGCGGCGGACATCATAGAGCAGCAGCTCGGCAAGCCGGCCATAGCGCAAGGTACCGAAGGACTCTCCGACACCCGCCGCGCGATCACCCGCCGATGCACCCGGCAGGCCAGCCGGACGGTTGGGATCGGGAAGAAATTCCGGGTAGTAGTGCAACCGTGTCGCCCGCGCGAGATTGAGCATGAAGGCGTCCGGCGGAAAGGTGACGGCCTCGTCGGTCGCCTCGTCATTGTCGAAATAATCGTGATCGTCGGTCAGGAAGAAGACCGGCGTGGAACGGCACAGCGCGCCATACAGAGGCACGATCTGCGGCCCCGCCGCGCGGTGCATCACGGCCTCATTGGCGGTGCCGAGTACCGGCTGCGCCCGGTCGAAAGTTCCCGCATGGGCAATTGCCCAGGGCGCGGCGCCCAAGGTCTTGGACAGGCGCGGCGCGTGCAAATCCCAATAGACATGATCGCCATTGGCCACGATGGCGTCGGGCTTGAAGGAAAGCCCGCGCATCAACAGGCGGCGGCGCACCGCCGAAGGCAGAAAATGAATCCCCGCAGGGCCGGTGTTCAAGACATCATGCCCGCCGGCGCAGGTATAGATCAAAAGCCGCAAATGCTTGGGGCTGGCATCGGGGGCGGGAAAGGTCGAGAGCTGCCAGGGTGCGCACAAGGCGCGGCCATCGCCGCCGGTCAACGACAAGCGGTAGGACGTGTCCGGTTTCAGGTGAGAAGCATCGAACTGCCAGAAATTTCCGTTCCTGCTGTTGGACCGGCCGCGCACGCGAAGATTGCCGACATGCAATTCCGGCGCGGATGTCAGCGCCGTGTCGAAAGACGCCTTAATCAGAAAGCGGTCGTGACTGACGGTGGGAAGCAGGTGAACCACCCTGCCCTGATCCCATTTTACCTCCTGCGCGGACGCGTCGGACAGGATGGCGGACGCCGCCAGGCCTGCGCCTGCCAGGAAATCCCGCCTTGTCGTCATGGCGAAAGCCCGAATGCCATGATGCCGTTATTCACCGCCACCGCGACATATTGCTGGCCGTCCACGGCATAGGTCATGGGCGAGGCATGCCAGCGCGCCCCCAGCGGCATGCGCCAGAGCTGCTTGCCGGTCTTGGCATCCAGCGCGCCGAAGGAACCGTCATCATCACTGAAGAAGATCAAGCCGCTGGCGGTGGCCACGATCCCGCCCCAGCTGCTGCCCTCGCCATGCTGCTGATGTTCCCAGACGATCTTGCCGGTGGAAGGATCGATGGCGCGCAGGAATTTGCGCGGGGTTTCGCTGTCCAGCCGCCGCGCCGTGCCGCCATAGAAGCTTTGCCCCTGCTTCCACTTTTCCGCGTTCTTGGTGAAGACGTTGCATTTTTCCAGCGCCATCAAATAGAACAGGCCGGTGCCGGGATGATAGGCGGGCGACATCCAGTTGGTGGCGCCTTCCACCGCCGGACAGACTTCCGTTCCTTCTTCCGTCGGCTGCCAGCCCTCGGCCAGGATCGGACGGCCATTTGTACCGATGCCCTTGGCCCAGGTCAGCTTCTTGACGAAGGGCGTGGCGGCCAGGAACTGACCGGTGATGCGGTCCAGGACATAGAAAAATCCGTTGCGGTTGCCCTGCAGCAGCAGCTTGCGTGGCGCGCCCTTGTAATAGCTGTCCACCAGCATCGGCACTTCGGTTGCGTCCCAGTCATGCAGGTCATGCGGGGTGAACTGGTAATGCCATTTCAGCTTGCCGGTCCTGGCGTCCAGCGACACAACGGAGTCGGTGTAAAGATTGTCGCCCTTGCGCTCATCGCCATTGTAATCGGGACAGGGATTGCCGATCGGCCAGATCACGCTGTCGGTGCCCGCATCATAAGTGCCGGTCAGCCAGGCCGCGCCGCAGCCATGCTCCAGCGCGCTGCCGATCCAATCGTCCTTGGGCCGGTTCTTGACATCCGGAATGGTCCAGAAGCGCCAGGCATGCGCGCCGGTCTCGGCATGATAGGCATTGAGCTGGCCGCGAATGCCTTCGTCGCCGCCCGAAAGTCCCGACACCACCAAATTGCCCACCACCAGCGGCGCCGAGGTCGCGCCATAATGTTTCTTGGGATCCTCCATCGCCGTGTCCCACAGCAGCGCGCCATTGATCCGGTGCAGCGCCAGCAGATGCGCATCGTCGGTCACCACGAACACGCGGTCGCCGAGCAGCGCCACGCCGCGATTGAGCATGCTGGAGGCATCGCCCACCAGGCCCTTGGACGCCGGGCGGACATATTGCCAGATCAGGCGGCCGCTCTTGGCATCCAGGGCGAAAACCGAATTGACGCGGGTGACATACATCACCCCGTCGGCCACCACCGGCGTGCCTTCCAGCACCTGGCCGCCTTGGCCCGGCACCGGGAACAGCCATTTGGCGGTCATGCGCCCGACATTGGCCGGGGTGATCTGGTTGAGGGAGGAATAACGGTTGCCGCTGAGCTTGCCGTTATAAGACGGCCAATTCTCAGGCTTCGGCGCAACGATATTTTTCCAATCCACGCTGCCGCCGGCACTCTTGGGAATAACGGCATCCGATTTGGGCGGCTGCTTCAGAAAGGCCAGCAGATCGCCCATCGCCTGGGGTGAGCCGGTGAAGGCAGGCATCACGGGCTTGGTATCGCGAACGATGGCGGCGACATCGCGCTTGCGCAGCAGGCGCAAGCTGCCGTCGAAGGCCTGAAGTTGCAGGTCTTCGTTGCTTTCGTTTCGGATGAAGCCGCGAATGGTTCCGGACCTGGTCGTCACCGCGGCGGCCTCCCAGCCATTGCCGGGACGCAGGCTGGGCCTGCGCAGCGCCTTCTCGATATCGGCCAAGGTCGATTTGCTCGCCGTCTCGGTCAGATCGGGCCCGTTGAGACTGCCCTTGCCCCAAACCATGTGGCAGCTGGCGCAGCGCCCGTCCCCGAAAAACAACGCCGCGCCGCGCTGCGCATTGCCCACAATCGCGGTGCGGCTGAGCGGCAGAACCCGCGAGCGCGCAAAGGCCAGCACTTGTTCGAACTCGGCAGCGGGAAGATCGCCGAAGGCGGGCATGCCGCGATCGGCAATGCCGTTGCGGATCAGGTTGCCCAACACCTTGTCGTCATCCAGTCCGGACTGCTGGCCCTTGCCGATGGCCGGCGCGCGCTCGCCGCCCAAGCCGTCCTGGCCATGGCAGGCGGCGCAGCGGATATTGAAACGGGCGCGCCCCGCCTCGACCGGATCGGATTGCGCCAAGGCGTCATGGCCGGGGAAGGCGGCCAGCAGCACACAGAACAGAAAGACCCCGGTAAGCCGCCACATGCCCGTCCCCGCGCTTTAAAGCTATACTTATAGATACGCCATCATCCGTGTGAATTCTAAGGCGAAATCAGCGGCAAGTCCCGCTCTCGCCCTTGCCTCCGGCCTTGCCTCTGTGGCCGGTCCGGAGCGAGTATCGGGCAACGCCCAAAGGGCTTTCAGGGGAGAAGACTATGACTTTTCGCAAAACCGCATCCGCCGTCATCGCGCTGGCCTTGGCTGCCGGCCCCGCCTGGGCGCAGACGCCGGCACCCGGCTCGGTGCTCCACGGCACGGCAAAGCCGCCGGCCCAGGCCAACCATTATTCCGCCCCGGGCCGCGAGGATGGTCCCCCCCGCACCGTCTGGTCGGCGCGCAAGAACCCCGAAACGCCCTATGGCAAAATCAACCGCCCGCACTGGCGCATCGCCGATGTGCTCAAGGAAAATAGAGGCAAGGCGCGTTGGGAAAAACAGATCCTGCTGGCCCGCGACTTTGACGGCCGCTATGTCCAGATGGCACCGGGCGACAAGAGTAAGTGCAAGTTCTACGCCGACGACCGCGCCTGGGGCTGGATCTATAGCGGCCAGGTCAAGGTCACCATCGACGGCCAGGAGCCCAAGGTGCTGCCCAAGGGCTGGGTGTTCAATGTCGCGCCGCGCCTGTCCTATTGCATGGAAACCGTCGGCACCGAGCCTGTGGTGTTTTACATCACCACGCCGTCGTACCAGGTGCCGGGATATCCGGAAAACGAAACACCGACCCCGGTCAAAGGCTATATCTACGAAAAGACCCGCATCACTTCGACCGGCGGTTACGACCAGTTCAATGTGCCCTTCTTCAATGTCGATGAGTATGGCGCCTCGACCCGCACCGGCGAGCGTTTCCTCTATGACGGCCACACCTCGTCCAACCTGAATATCGGCCCGCCCATCACCCAGCTGCCGCCCGACACAAGCTGGGGCCATTATCACCAGAACATGCAGGAAGTCTGGATGAATGTTTACGGCGAGGTCTGCGCCCTGATCTCGGGTGTCGGCCTGGTGCATGCCCAGTATGGCGACATGATCAACGCCAATGAGGAACGCTGGCACCGCGCCACAAGCTGCCCCAACACGGGGCGCAGCATCCGCATGGCGATCACCCCGCGCAGCAAGGAAGGTCAGGTGCACTACTACCAGACCGATCAGCCGCCGGGGAATTGATCAGCGCGAAAGGAACTGGGAGATGACGTCGCGTGCGTTTCTTCTGGCGATTGCGTTGACGTCTGTGATGACGATCCCGGCCATGGCCGCGGATCCCGCCCTTGATGCGGCGATCGCGGCGCCCTCGCGCACCAAGGCAAATGCACAGCGGGATGGCGCACGCCATCCCGCTGCGTCCTTGCTGTTCTGGGGTCTGAAGCCGGGCGAAACGGTTATAGAAGTGGCGCCCGGCGTGGGCGGTTATTGGTTCGAAATTCTCGCGCCTTATGCCAAGGCGACAGGAGGGCGCTATATTGCCGCCATCCGGGAGATCGACCTGAAGGATCGCGCGAAATTCACCGGTGGCGATCTGTATGGCAATGTCAGCTTCACGGTATTCGGCCAGACCAGCGGCCCGCTGGGACCCGCCAATTCCGCCGACTTGGTGCTGACGGCGCGCAACATCCACAATTGGATGTGGGTGCCCGGCATGGCGGAAAAAAGCATGCGGGATTTTTTTGCCGTGCTTAAGCCGGGAGGGATTTTGGCGGTGGAAGAACATCGCGCCGATCCGCGGCAGCAAGTTCCCGAAGCCCGTGACGGATATGTGGCCGTGGCGACCGTGGTGGACTTGGCAAAAAAGGCCGGTTTCGTGTTGGATGCCGGCTCGGAAATCAATGCCAATTCGAAGGACACCAAGGATCATCCCTTCGGTGTCTGGACCTTGCCTCCGATCCGCCGCGACGCGCCATCCGGCCAGCCGCCTGATCCAAAATTCAGCCACGCCAAATACGATGGCATCGGCGAAAGCGACCGCATGACATTGCGCTTCAGAAAGCCGCGCTGACCCCGCCCTGCGCGCGCATTTCCCCTGCCGGAACATCACGCCGCTTGACCGCTTTGGGCGCAAAACGGGCATTTGACATGCGCGCCTGAGAACAACTCGCACAAACGCGGGTTCGCGGCCGCGATTGCCGAAAAATAATTATCCTTCAAACGGTTCCAGCAATGGAACTTTGCTTGCTAACGCCGTCAACAAGTGCCCCTATGTTCGGACCGAAGCCTTTGGGGGGCGGGGTGGGAAAAAGGCGAAAACGCCAATATCCGTTCCGACATCAGCCGGCATCACAGCCGGCGGCTCCGCGATTATTCCGCGCGCAAATCTTCCCCCGAGCACAGCGAAAGGGGGCAACGGCAAGCAAAGCGTCACGCTGACAATTCAAGCCCACACCATGTCAGGACTGCCTTCGCATCACTGCCAATTCGTCTTTCAATCCTGAAAGGCAATCGGTTTCACATGCGGCGGATACTTGTGTCCGGCGCCAAGGGGGTATTTTGATGAAACGCTTATTTGCGATTGCGTCCGCCGTTGCGGCAATTCTATGCACCAGCTCGATTGCCAACGCTCAAGAGAAAATTCGTTACAGGGCCACCACCTTTGTCGCCATCGCCCCTGAAAAACAGGCGGCGGCGTTGGATTTCGTCCGCACGGTTGGCGTCAAGCTAGCCCAGGAGAATATCAACGCGGGCCGCATGGCGTCATGGAGCCTGTTGCGGACCGTGTATGCGGGAATCGGAACCGAATATAATTTCATTCAAGTGAGCAACTATGATGGACCGCCGCCCGCGGATCTGAGCCCCGACGCTCGCGATCAGATGTACCGCAAGGCCATCGGGATGAGCTATCAGGACTATCAGAAGAGACTGACCAGCTTTGTGACGACGGGAAATTCGGTGCTGGCCCGCATAGAGGCAAGCGTCGATGGTACGCCTCCTTCGGTGGGAAGCTATATTCGGGTCGGCCGGTGGAAGATTACTTCGGGACGTGCCGCCGACTTCGCGACTTTCATCAAGACCAAAGTGCAACCCTTGAACGCGGAAGGCGTCAAGGATGGCGTGTTCCAGTCGTGGAGCGCGACACGGGTGATTTTCCCCGCCGGTGACGACGTTTCCTATGACGCGACCACCAGCTTTGTCTACAAAGACATGGCGCAGGTCCTGTCCCCGCCTCTCGCGAATCCAAATCAGGGCGCGCCCGCGGCGTATGTGAGAATCTTCCCGGATAAAAGCTACAGCGCGTTCCAGGACGAAGGCCGTCAAATTCGGCATCTGGTTCGTCAGGAACTGTGGAGAGTTGTGGCGATGGCGGGCCCTGCGGCCCGTTGATGGTACCGGCGGCATTTCCTTCACAGCCGCTGAAGAATTGATCGCATACCGTGTCATGGCCGCCCTTCGGGGCGGCCATGAATTTTCGACCCACGGTCTAGCGCCAGCGTTTCGGACCCGCGCCGCCGCAGCCGCAGCGGCAACCGATCGGCCGGATATACTCTTCCCAATAGTCCTTGCCGTAACTGTAGCCGAACTCCTCGCCCGCTTTTATGTCGCGCTTGGCGACGATAAAAATGCGTTGCTCATCTTCCCGGGGCTCGCAATTGGGTGAACAGGAGTGGTTTATGTAGCGCCCCATATTGGCGCGCGGCTTGCCGTTGATGGCCATGCCATCTTCAAGTTCGAAGAAGTATTTTCCCTTGCTGCGGACCATCTCTTCCCCGGTGACGATCTCGCCCCAATATTCGGCGACCACCGCCCCCTTCTTCACGGGCCCGGTGGCGAAAAGCCCAAAACCGTGCGCCGCCCGCTTCAATTTCGCGTTTTTGTGCAACAGCCGCTTCATACCGCTCCATGTGGTCTTAATCCTGCCACTTGCGTTTCTTATGCAGGATCGATGGAACTGTCACCCTATACAGCCGCGACGCTTGCAACCAAGGGCCATGTGTTCTGTGTCGGCACCCTGGCGCAGTGCCTTCGGCGCTGGAACCGCCTTCCCAGC
>CADECX010000039.1:21241-33327 GCA_902825865.1 uncultured Alphaproteobacteria bacterium | reverse complement strand
TGTCCCGTTTTCGGGCCGACAATGCTACCGATCTGATCCCCCGCCATTCCTCGGATGGCCGCATCCGTTTCGCCAGTCCCGCCACTTCGGCCTTGCTGGGACGGCTGCCCGACGCGATCACCGGTCTGGCGATGCACGATCTGGTGCATCCCGACGATGTCGGGCCGGTCCAGGCGGCGCTGATGGAGTCCAGCTATCACGGCCGTTCAGGCTCGGCGGAAATGCGGCTGCGCCATCGCGACGGCCATTTTGTCTGGACCGAGATGCGCTGCCGTCCGGCGCAGATGACGTTCGGCGAACCCGCCGACATCGTGGCGGTGACGCGTGATATTTCCGAGCGCAAGATTTATGAAAGCGCCCTGGTGGACGCGCGCGATGCCGCGCTGGATGCCAGCCGCGCCAAATCCCGCTTCCTGGCCAATATGAGCCACGAACTGCGCACGCCGCTGAACGCCATTATCGGCTTCTCGGAAGTGATGACGCGGGAAATGTTCGGACCGGTGGGACCGCGTTATCAGGAATATTCCCGCCTGATCCATGAATCGGGCGCGCATCTGCTGGAACTGATCAACGGCGTGCTGGACATGTCCAAGATCGAGGCCGGAAAGTTCGAGCTGGCGGAAGAATTGTTCGAGCTGGAAGACGTTGCCGAAAGCGCGGTGCGCTTCCTCAAGATTCCAGCGGAGCGGGCGGGTGTGGCGTTGAGGTTGGAGGTTCAGCCCGGCGCGCGCCTGATGTTCGCCGATCGCCGCGCCGTCAAGCAGATCCTGGTCAATCTTTTGTCCAATGGCGTGAAATACACCCCGCAAGGCGGTGAGGTGCGGATCACCGCCAAGGCGCAGGGCTCCGGCATCGAGATCACCGTCAGCGACACCGGGACCGGTATTTCCGAGGCCGATCTGGAGCGGCTGGGCCAGCCGTTCGAACAGGTCGAAAATGCCGAGACCCGCGCCAAGGAAGGCACCGGCCTGGGCCTGGCCCTGGTCAAGTCGCTGGCGCAATTGCATGGCGGCGCGGCGGTCATCGACTCCATTTTGGGCGAAGGCACCACGGTGACGGTGCGGCTGCCCCACGCTGCCGTGGACGCCAAGGGCGAAAGACTCGCCACCGGCAAAGTTTTGCCGTTCAAGGCAGTGTCCTGATAGAAGATCGGCATGACGCCGACACCACGCCTTAAAGCCGGAATTTTTGTGCGTGCTCTGTTGCGCCGGGTGCAGGTCGTGGGCGCCTCGGCCTTTGTGGTGCGTTCCGGTGCCGAGGAAGCGGGCGCCATCATCCTGAAAATCTCCAAGCTGGATGGGACGGTGCTGGTGCTGAACCAGGTGCGGGACGCTAAAGGCGATCTTGCCTGGGCCCAACCGCTGGCGGGCTGGACGGACGAAAAACGCGCCGCCGAATGGTGCGACAAGCAGGTAAAATTCGATCCCGACCTATGGATCGTGGAAATCGAAGACCGCGAAGGCCGCACTTTTGTGGATGAGCCGGTGGTATAGAGCCATAAACCAACTTCGCCTTGCCGTAGGGGCCTGGGACTGCTACCCCCCGCGCCCATGAGCCGTACCCCCGCCAGCGAAGTCGACTTATCTCCCTCAGCCGTGCAAGCACGGCGGCGGCGCACCTTCGCCATCATCTCCCATCCCGACGCGGGCAAGACCACCTTGACCGAGCATCTGCTGCTGCTGGGCGGGGCGATCCATGCGGCCGGCCGGGTCAAGGCGCGCGGCGAAGCGCGCCGCGCCAAGTCCGACTGGATGAAGATCGAGCAGGAGCGCGGCATCTCGGTCACCTCGGCGGTGATGACTTTTGAATATCAGGATGCGGTGTTCAATCTGCTGGACACGCCGGGCCATGAAGACTTTTCCGAAGACACGTACCGCACCCTGACGGCGGCGGATTCGGCGGTGATGGTGATCGACGCCGCCAAGGGCATCGAAGCCCAGACCCGCAAGCTGTTCGAGGTCTGCCGCTTGCGCGACATTCCGATCATGACCTTTGTCAACAAGATGGACCGCGAGGCGCGCGATCCCTTCGAGTTGCTGGATGAGATTTCCGACCAGTTGCAGATCGAGACCGCGCCGATGATGTGGCCGGCCGGCATGGGGCTGAACTTCAAGGGCGTGTTCGATCTGAACAGCGACCAATTCATTTCCTACAACAACGGAAAGCTGGACGCGGAACTCAAGGCCAAGCTGGAAGAAGATGTTACGTTGGCGCGCGAGGGCCTGCCGCGCTTCGATCTCGCCACGTACCGCGAAGGCCATTTATCGCCGGTCTATTTCGGCTCGGCGCTGAAGAATTTCGGGGTGGCGGAATTGCTGAATGCGCTGGCCGGCAACGCGCCCAGCCCGCGTTCCCAGGCCGCGGTGGGCCGCGCCGCCGAACCGGGCGACAAGGAAGTCACCGGCTTTGTCTTCAAGGTCCAGGCCAATATGGATCCCAACCACCGCGACCGGGTGGCGTTCCTCAGGCTGGCTTCGGGCGAATTCAAGCGCAACATGAAGCTCAAGCAATCCGGCACCGGCAAGACCATCGGGGTGCACAATCCCATCCTGTTTTTCGCCAGCGAGCGCGAGACGGTGGACGAGGCCTGGCCTGGCGACATTATCGGCATTCCCAATCATGGCGTGCTGCGCGTGGGCGACACTTTGTCGGAAAGTGGCCAGGTCGTGTTCACCGGCATTCCCAATTTTGCGCCGGAAATTCTGCGCCGGGTGCGCCTCAGCGATCCTATGAAGCAAAAGCATCTGGCCCGCGCCCTGGAATCGCTGGCGGAAGAGGGCGTCACCCAGGTTTTCAAGCCCGCGATCGGTTCGCAATGGATTGTGGGTGTGGTGGGCGCGCTGCAATTGGATGTGCTGAAGTCTCGGTTGGTGGCCGAATATGATCTGGACGCCGAGCTTGAACCTTCGCCCTATGACAGCGCCCGCTGGCTGTCCGGCAGCGAGGCGGAGATCGAGAAATTCTCCAATGCCAACAAGGGCGGCATGGCCAGCGACCGCGACGGCGCGCCGGTCTTCCTGGCCAAAAGCGCCTGGGAAGTCGGTTATGTCGCCGAACGCTTTCCCAATGTGAAGCTTTTGAAGACCAGAGAGCGTCACGAAGTGCACGCCGAGAGCTAGGCCGCCTTATCGAAGACGTCCAGCACGGCGAAGGCATGGCGGCGGTCGCGCTGCGGCCAGATCAACAAGGCCAAGGCCGAGAAAGATGCGCGGTCAATGCCGGCCTGTTTGCAGGCCGCGGCCAGCGCGGCGCCACTGGCGTCACGCAATAGCGTCTCCGCCTTGCCGGGATCGATATGCAGGCTTTTGGCCAAAGACGCGGCGACATCGCCGCCCTCCCGCGCCGCTTGAATCGCGGCTTGAAGACCAACCTCGTGTTGCGTCTCGCGTGCTTTGGCCAACAGGGCTTCGCAAACACTGCGCATGCTTTCGGGATAATCGGATGGCCAGGCCGCCAGCAATTCGGCCACTTCTTCCGCCAGCGCGGCGCGCAAGGCCGGGCCCTGCTCGGCCAGTTGCATCAGATGCGACAGTTTTTGTGAAGCTGCCATGGCGCTATCCTTCACGGACAGGCTGACACATCGCCCTTAAGGTTCCGTTGAAACGCGCTTAAGCCTTGATAGATCAGGCGGATACGATTGCCCGTGAGGCCGATCAGCAAAAGCTCCAGTGGAGCTTTTGCCGGCCGAACGCCAAGCGGCGAAGCCGCGCGGCAGTGTCAGCCGATAATTGCCCAACTATCCGGATAATAGCCATTGAAAGGCGAGCGCGACGACACCGTATAGGCCCCCATCGCGTCGAACAGGACGAAGTCGCCATTGGCGATGCCGTTGGGCAGCATCACCGGACGCGGCAGCACATCGGCGGAATCGCAGGTCGGACCATAGGCGCGGAACGGCCGCTTCTCGCCGGTCAACGGCTTGGCCTTGCCCTTGGCATCCAAAGTGATGCCGCTGGGCGGATAATCTTCGTCGAAGCTGATGAAGCGCTGCTCGTCGAAGCTGCCATAGATGCCGTCATTGAGATACAGCCGGTCGCCGCGCCGCATGACAACTTGGGTCACCAGCGAAATGCCCGGCGCGCACAAAGCGCGGCCCGGCTCGCACATCACATTCAAATCGGTACGCCCCAAAGTGGTCAGCGCCTCCTTGATCATGTCGAAATACCAGTGATAGGGCGGCGGCTCTTGCCCCGAATAGGCGGCCGGAAAACCGCCGCCGATATCCAGCGCGGCGATATTCACCCCCGACAAAGTGATGGCGCGCTGGGCGATTTCAATCGCCTGGGCGTAGGAGAAGGGCGACAGGCATTGCGAGCCGACATGAAAGGTCAAGCAGGGCGCCGCGCCCGCCGCTTGAACGCGTTTCATCAATTTGGCGGCTTCTTCGGGCCGGCAGCCATATTTGCTGGACATTTCCAGCAAGGCGCCACCCAACTGCGCCACCAGGCGCACGAACACGCGGATTTTTTTGGGATTGCCGACCTCGGCCAGGAGCTTGTCCAGCTCGGCATCGCTGTCCACCACAAAGTCGGTCACGCCATGCTGCTCGAACGCCGCCTTGGCCTGACCGGGCAGGCGGACCGGCGCCATGAAATGGCAGATCGCTTCGGGGAAAAGAGTTTTGACCGCCTCGATCTCGCCCAGACTGGCGCTGTCGAAATGCCGGATGCCCGCATTCCACAGATTGGTCAGGGCGATGGGATGAGGATTGGCTTTCACCGCATAAAGCACGTCGCCGGGAAAACCGTCGAGGAATTGCCTGGCGGCGGCGGAGAATTTGTCGGGATGCACCAGATAAAGCGGCTCGGCCGGTTTGAGGCTTTCAATGGCCTTCAGCGCCGAGGCAAAGCGCGGCAGGGAGTCGAAGCGTCCGGGCAGGTTGACGGGTGCGTTCATGTGCGCGTTGTGAGCCAAGGGCTCCCTGGGCGCAAGAAAAAAAGGCTGCGCTGGGGCGCAGCCTTTTCATGACAGTTCGGTTGCTAGCGCGCCGGTAGCGGCGCCTCCCAGGGGCCGGAACCCATGGGACCGCGGCCCATGGGACCAGGTCCCATGCCGGGATGCGGGCGGTCCATCATGCCCAGCATCATCATGCGCCCGCCCAGGCGGCGCAGCTCGCCCTCGCCGAATTCGCGTTTTTGCGCCGGAGTCAGCGCGGCATAGAGGGCGGTCAGGGCGGGACGTTCGGCTTGGATATCCAACATCCGTCTTTTCAGCAGATCCTCTTCCAGGGCCAGGCGATCCACCACATTGAAGCGCTGGCCGCGCGCCTCTTTCGGCCTTTTGCGGCCGGAACAATCGCTCTCATGCTGCTTGGCGACATCCAGGCTGGCCTGCTTCCAGCGCGCGAACAGCGGCGCCTGGTTGGCGGAAAGCGATAGATTTGCTTCCAGGAATGCCAGTTCACCGGCCTTGCGGGCGTAGAGCACTTTGCAGACCTGTTCGCGGCGCGGCTCAGCCATGGCCTCGCGGACATCCGGCAACCCACCGCCCTCGGCGCGCGGCGCGGCCAGGGCGTTGCCCTTGTCCGGCGTGACCAAAGCGATCATGACCGGCTTGCGAGCACCCTGCTCGGCACGGGCGTTGGTGGCCAGCAATGCCGCGGTTGCCGCCCCGCAAAGGGCCAGCGAAGCGACCATGGGAAATAAGGCTTTGCGCATGAAGTCTCCCGGCTTGGATGGCGAGAGCCTATGCGGGGCAAGGAACTTCCGCTGCTGAATAAGCACACTTCAAGATGAAATTTCCGCCATTCATGCTGCGTTCAGCTTGGTTGTGGGCAGGGCTTTTTTGGTCGCGCCGGGTCGCACGACGCTGTCGCTAACGACCCCTGCGCGTTGCTGTGCAACGCTTCGGGTTGCCGGTCGCTCCTGCTATTTGCCGGCGCGCAGCTCGCGAATGGTCTTCTTGCCGTCGCTCGAGGGCTGATAGACGTTGGTCATTTCCGTCAGCGCGCGGTTGAACATTTCCAAGGTGAAATGATCGGGCACTTCCCAGGCGTCGAAACCCACCCGGTGCTGGTAATTCACCTGGTCGAAGAGGAAGTCGCCCACGGCGCGGATTTCGCCGGTATAGCCCAACCGGGTGCGCAGAATCCGGGCCCAGGAAAAGGCGCGGCCATCGCGGAATTTCGGGAATTCCAGCGCGATAAGCGAAAAATGGCTGACATCGGCGCCCAGCAATTCGGGATTCTCGCTGGATTGCAGCTTGATTCCGATCGGGGTGTTGCGGGCGAGCAGGGCCTCGCGATCTTTCTGGAAACGCGCCAGCGAAACCAGCACCGCGCCCTGGGGCAGCGGGGCGTCGTCCGCAAGGAGCGCAAAACTATCCTGCGCGTAAGCGCCGCTTTTGATGAGTTTGGTCACGCCGCGACTTTCCCGTAAGCGGCATCTTTGAACGGCGCCATGCCCAAGCGGCGATAGGTGTCCAGGAAGCGTTCGCCGGGCTGGCGGGACTTCAGATAGACATTGACCACCCGTTCCACGGCGTCGGCGATCTCATGCTCGCCAAAGCCCGGGCCCATGATCTCGCCGATGCTGGCGTCTTCGGCGCCGCTGCCGCCCAGCACCAGCTGGTAGAATTCCACGCCCTTCTTGTCGACGCCCAGGATGCCGATATGGCCGGCATGATGGTGGCCGCAGGCATTGATGCAGCCGGAAATCTTGATCTTGAGTTCGCCGATCTCCTGCTGGCGCTCGAGATTTTCGAATTTCTTGGCGATGTTCTGGGCAATGGGGATCGAGCGCGCATTGGCCAGGTCGCAATAATCCAGGCCGGGGCAGGCGATGATGTCGGTGATCAGCCCGGCATTGGGCGCGGCGAAATCCAGTTCCTTGAGCTTGGCGTAAATGGCGGGCAGGTCAGCCTTGCGGACATGCGGCAGAACCAGATTCTGCTCATGGGTGACGCGCACTTCGCCCAGGCTGAACTGGTCCACCAAATCGGCGATCACATCCATCTGCTCGGATGTGGCGTCGCCCGGCACCTGACCCGGTGTCTTGAGCGTGATGGTGGCGATGGCATAGCCCGGCGCCTTGTGCTTGTGGACATTGGTCTTCGCCCAATTGGCGAAATCCGGGCCGGAATCGGGAATTGCGTCGGACAGGCCGGTCTCGAATTTGGGCGGCGCGAAATAGGCGGTGATGCGGTCCAGCTCTTCCTGCGGCAGCTCAAGGGTGCCCATGCGCTTGAGCTCTTCGAACTCGCGCGCGACGCGGCGGCGCATTTCCTCCGGTCCGATGGCATTGATCAGGATCTTGATGCGCTGCTTATGGATATTGTCGCGGCGGCTGTCCTGGTTATAGACCCGCAGCACCGCTTCCAGATAAGCGAGAATATCCTGGCGCTCGACAAACTCGCTCATCACATGGGCGATATAGGGCGTGCGGCCCATGCCGCCGCCGGCAAACACTTTATAGCCGATACGGCCTTGTTCATTCTTGACGATCTGCACGGCCATGTCGTGATACTGCAGCGCGGCGCGGTCATGCTCACAGGCCCCGACCGCGATCTTGAACTTGCGCGCCAGGAAAACGAATTCCGGATGCAGGCTGGACCATTGGCGGATGATCTCGGCCAAGGGGCGCGGGTCTTCGATTTCCTCGTCGGTGGCGCCGGCGAACTGATCGGCGGTGACGTTGCGAACGCAATTGCCGGAGGTCTGGATGCAATGCATCTCCACATCGGCCAGCTCGCGCAGCAGGGCGGGGACATCCACCAGCTTGATCCAGTTGAACTGCAGATTCTGGCGGGTGGTGAAGTGACCGAAATTCTTGTCATAGGTGCGGGCGATATGCGCCAGCTTGCGCACCTGTTTGGACGACAAGGTGCCGTAGGGCACCGCGATCCGCAGCATATAGGCGTGAAGCTGCAAATAGAGACCGTTCATCAGCCGCAGCGGCTTGAATTGGTCTTCGGTCAATTCGCCCGACAGGCGGCGCGCCACCTGGCCGGCGAACTGATTGACCCGCTCGCCGACGAACTGGGCGTCGAACTCGTCATAGCGATACATGTTGGGCGCCACGGGTTTGACCAGAGACTTAAGCATTGACTTGACCCGCCTGCTTGCCGGTATGGGGATGCACGGTCGGTCCCGCGGCGCGGATGATCTCGCGTTCCTTCACCGGTTGGATCCTGCCATTCACGTCACGCACCTCAAACAAATAGGGCGCCACGACCTGATTGCGTGTCAGTTCCGCGGTCGCGGCCGCCAAGGCGGCATCGGCGCTGGCTGCGTCGTTATAGACGTCGCCATCCGCCAGCATCGGCACCCAGCCGTCACCCTTGCGGTATAAAACATCGCCGTCCCGCAGCCGGTTCGCCGTCAGCATTTGGGAGCCTTGATTTTGGTGCGCCATGGACGCGGAAAGACCATGAGCGGGCCTCGAAATCAAGACTTTAACACCCACGAACTGTAGATATTTTTAAAGTACAATTACTGTATGTTATTATAGAATCGGCTAGGCTTCAGCCGCAAAGGGCGGGTGCAGCGTGGAAAAACAACAGACGGCAGTCGTAACCCTGTCGCGCAAGCAAATCGCCGCCGTGGCGGCGGGCAATGCGTTGGAATTCTACGACTTTTTGATCTTCGGCTTTTTTGCCGTGCCGATCTCGATGGTATTTTTCCCTAGCGAGTCCCCGACCAGCGGTCTGTTGCGGACCCTCGCGATTTTCGGGGTGGGATTTCTGACCCGTCCCCTGGGCGGCATTCTGATCGGTCCCTTGGGCGACCGCATCGGGCGCAAGCCGGCCATGCTGCTGTCGTTTGGCTTGATGGGGGTGAGTGTCGTGGGTCTGGCGCTCACGCCCTCCTATGCCAGCATCGGCGTGGCCGCGCCCATCTTGCTGGTGCTGTTCCGACTTGTGCAGGGTTTCGCCTTGGGCGGAGAAGTCGGGCCCAGCACAGCCTTTCTGATGGAAGCGGCCCCAGCGAACAAGCGCGCCTTTTATGTCTCGGTGCAATTCGCCACCCAGCAGTCGGCGATATTGGTCGCCGGCATTGTCGGCGTTGTGCTCGCCAGTCTGCTGTCGCCGGAAGACCTGACCGCCTGGGGTTGGCGCATTGCCATGCTGCTGGGCGCGGCGGTCGTGCCGCTGGCGCTGGCGATCCGACGCACACTTCCGGAAACCCTGCCGCAGACGGAACGGATCAGCCGGCCGCGGCTGACCGGAGCGCAAATCAGATTGGCGCTGCTGACCTTGTTCGTGCTGGCCAGCGGGACGATTGCGACCTACGCGCTCATCAGCATCAATATCTTCGCCACCCACACACTGGGCTTGACCGCCGCCCAGGCTTCTGGCGCGGGGGTCATCGGCGGCGCGTGCGGTGTCATCTTCAGTCCCATCGGCGGCTGGCTCAGCGACCGTTTCGGCCGCAAACCCGTGATGATTGTCGCCTTTGGACTTTTGTGTGCGGTGGCCCTGCCTTGCTATATGGCAATGGCGCAGATGCGAACGCCGGGCGTGCTTTATGCCGCCGTCATATTGATGGCGTCGCTTCTGGCCATGGGCCTGCCCGCGATCATGACCCAGATCAGCGAAGGCTTGCCGCCCCGTGTCCGGTCCGGCGGCATCGGCATCATCTATGCCGTGGCCATCGCGCTTTTTGGCGGCACGGCATCTTTTGTGGTGACGTGGCTGACAGAGGTCACCGGCTCGCCGCTGGCGCCCGCGGTCTATATGTGCGGCGCGCTGGTGCTGGGTGTGTGCTGCATGTTCGCGTTGCGGGAAACCGCACCCGTCAAGACTGGCGGCTGATCGCGCTCTCATGCCAGCGGCGCAGCAAGGCCCATTCCAGCAGCGATAGCGCGGCGAAGATCGCAATTCCCAGCGCCGCGAGGAGAGCCAATGCCGCGAACGTCGTGGCGATTTCAAGCCGGTTGCTCGATTCGGTGATCCGCCAGGCCAAGCCCGTGGCGGTCCCGGACCCTGCCGCGAATTCCGCCGTGACCTCGCCGATCAAGGCAATGACACCGCCGGTCTTCATGCCGTTCAAAAGATAGGGCAGAGCCGACGGCAATTGCACATTCCGCAATAGTTGCCAGCGCGAGGCGCCATAGAGCCGCGCCAGGTCTGTGAGATTGTGGTCAACAGACTTCAATCCCAGAGTGACATTGGACAGTATCGGGAAGAACGCGATGGCCCCGGCGAGTAGAGATAGCGCCAGATTGACCCGCTCGAATCCCACCCAGATCAGAATCAGCGGCGCGATGGCGACCACCGGCGTCACTTGCAGGATAACGGCGTAGGGATAGAGAGATCTTTCGATCAAACGGCTTTGGCTGAACAAGATGCCCAACGCAATCGCCGCCGCTAGAGCGCCGAAAAATCCCTCGATTGTTATCAGAAAGGTGGCCGTCAGCGCTTGCATCAAGGAAGCGGAATTGCTTGCTAACGCTTGGGCTATCGCCGACGGCGCGGGCAGGAGATAGGGCGGCACCTGCCAATGCGCCACGGCCCATTCCCAGGCGCCCAGCAACAGGACGGCGACCGTCACAGGCAGCGCGATGTCCAGCAGCCTCTTCATGCGGCCATCGCTGTGTTCAGCGCGTCGCCGATGATGCGCTGGGCATCGATGGTGGGCTGCGCCAATCGCGTATCGCGCCCGTCCGGCAGCTTGATGTCGGCGGCGATGCGCCCCGGGCGCCCGGTCATCACCAGCACGCGCTGGGAGAGATAGCTGCTCTCGGCGACGCTGTGGGTGACGAACAGCACGGTCAGTCCGTCTTCGCGCCATAGCCGCAGCAAATCCTCTCCCAAGCCATTGCGGGTGATTTCATCCAGCGCCGCGAAGGGCTCGTCCAACAGCAACAGTCTGGGACGCGCCACCAGCGCCCGCGCCAGCGACACCCGCATCTTCATGCCGCCGGAAAGCTCGCGAGGATAGGCGCGCTCGAAGCCCTTTAGGCCGACCCGCGCCAGGCTTTCTTCGGCGCGGCTATTGGCTTCGGAGCGCGCAATATGTTTGAGGTCCAACGGCAAACGCGCGTTGGTCAGCGTATCCGCCCAAGGCATCAGGGTCGGCTCTTGAAACACAAAAGCCGTTTCCGGTTTGCCTTGCGGATAGGCGATGGTTCCGGCATCGGGTTCCAGCAAACCCGCCGCCAATCGCAGCGCGGTGGATTTGCCGCAACCGCTGGGCCCCAGCAGAGAAACGAACTGGCCGGCGGGAACCTCAAACGACAGGCGGTCCAGCGCCTGGGTGCCGCCCCCTTTTTGAGCCGAAGCGAAACGCTTTCCGACTTGCGACAGAGAAAGAAGCGTCACTGAAAATTCTGCCAGGTGGCGCGCATGAAACTCAGGTCATAGGCCTTGGTGTAATCCAGCCCTTTGGGATAGAGCCCCAGTCCCGACATGGTGTCGTAGAAATTCTTCCACCGCACGTCCGTCATGCGGCCCAGGCCGAAGGTCTTGCCGTCGCCGCTCAGCAGCAATTCGTGTTTTTTCATCTTGTCCAGCGCCTGGGCCAGGATGGCGTCGCTTATATCGGGATTCTGTTGTTTGATCAGCGCGTTTGCCTTGGCCGGATCGCGCAGGTAGTGCAGCCAGCCTTGCTGGCTGGCATCGACAAAGGCCTGAACCGCCTTGCGGTTGGTGTCGATCCACTTCTGCGGCACCAGCACCATATTGGCATAGCCGGGATAGCCATAATCGGAGAGCAGGAAAATCTTGGGCGTGAACTTCGCCTGTTGCTGGATGGTGAAAGGCTCGCTGGTGAGATAGCCCTCCTGGATGGCGTTGGGGTCCAGGATGAAGGGCGCCAGGTTGTAGGTGTACTTGCGGATCTGCTTGTCGCTGAAACCGAATTTGGCCCGCAGCCAGGGCCAAAAGGCGCTCATGGTCGCGGCCGAGATCAGCACCGGCTTGCCGCGCATGTCGGCCAGGCTGTTGATGTCGCGGCGCGGATGGCTGATCAGAACTTGCGGGTCTTTCTGGAAGATCGCCATCACCGCGCGGACCGGCACGCCGGTGCGCACCATGTTCAGCGAAATGAAGCTGTTGGAGCCCATGCCGAAATCCGCCGCTCCGCCTGCCAGAAGCTGCGGCACATTCACATCGGGCCCGCCCTGGATGATCTTCACCTCCAAGCCGCG
>CADECX010000039.1:9873-21141 GCA_902825865.1 uncultured Alphaproteobacteria bacterium | reverse complement strand
CCATCCCAGAAGCCGCCCGAGGCGACCACTTCGGTCTCCGGCGGCGGCGGCAGCGATCTGTCCAGCGCATGGTAGGGCAGGCCCTTTTCGGCGGCCAACATGGCATCGCGCCAGATATAGGAGGGCAGGGTGCCTCCGGTGACGCCCCGGGTGGGAGACGAATCGTCATTGCCGACCCAGGCGGCGGCGACATAATCGGTGGTGAAGCCCACGAACCAGGCGTCATGGGAATCCTGCGTGGTGCCGGTCTTGCCGGCGGCTTCGCGGCCATGGAGCGAGGCATAGCCGCCGGTGCCGCCGATCACCACGCCATAAAGCATGGCGGTGAGATCGCGGTTGACGCCTTCCGCGATCACGCGCGGCGCCGCTGTGACGCGGCGATGATAAACCGGCTTGCCACCCATATCCACTTGCGTGACCATATAAGGCGAGACGCGATGGCCGCCATTGGCGAAGGCGGCATAGGCCGCGGTCAATTCCAGCACCGTCACTTCGTTGGTGCCCAGCGCCAGCGAAGCATTGGCCTCCAGCGGCGAGGTGATGCCGACACGTTTGGCCGCTTCCACCACATTGCGTACGCCAACCTCCTGCGCGAGGTTGACCGCTATGGTGTTGACGCTGTGGGCCAGCGCGTCCGCCATGGTCTGGGTGCCATAATATTTGCCGCCAAAATTGGTGGGACGGTAACCGTTGATATCGACGGCTTCATCGTCGCGGGTTTCCCAGGGACTGATGCCGGCTTCCAGCGCCGCCAGATAGACAAAGGGTTTGAAGGCCGAGCCGGGCTGGCGATGCGCCTGGGTGGCGCGGTTGAACACCGAATCCCGGTAATCGACGCCGCCGATCATGGCGCTGACCGCGCCATCCGGCTTCATCATCACCAAGGCAGCCTCGCTGGTGCGGGTTTTCTTGCCGTATTTGTTGATGGTGCTCAGCGCCGCCAGCCGTGCGGCCTCCTGCACCTTCGGCTCCAAGGTGGTGTGAACCACCATGTCCGAGCTGGGCGCGGCGCCGTTCACCGTCGCCAGCCTCGTGGCTTCGTCGGCGGCGCTGTCCAGGAAATAATTGCGCGCATCCAGGCTGACGCGGTCGACGATCTGGGCGGGATGGGCACGGGCCTCGGCCGCCTGCTCTTCGCTAATGGCGCCGTTGTTCACCATGGAATCCAGCACCAGGGTGGCGCGTTGCTGAGCCCGCAGCAGGTCGCGGCGGGGCGAGAAGACCGAGGGCGCGCGCGTGAGGGTCGCCAGCATCGCGGCCTGCGCCAAAGTCAGCTGACGCGCGCTGGTGCCGAAATAGGTGCGCGCCGCGCCGTCGACGCCATAGGCGGCGCTGCCCAGATAGATGCGATTGAGATAAAGCTGCAGGATCTGCTGCTTGGTAAGGGTTTTTTCCAATCCCGCGGCATTCACCAATTCCGTCAGCTTGCGCGACATGGTGCGTTCTTGGTTGGTGTAGACGATTTTCGCGGTCTGCTGGCTGATGGTGGAGCCGCCCGCCACCCACTTGCGCGCCTTGAAATTGAGCAGCAGCGCCCGCGTCAATCCCACCGGATCGATGCCATTGTGATAGTAGAAGCGCCGGTCTTCCATGGCGATAAAGGCGGCGGGCAGATAGGGGGGCATCTCCTCCAGCTTCAGCCTTTCGCCCACCACGGCGCCGCGGTGGCCGACTTCCTTTCCAGTCACGTCCAAAAAGGTGAAGGCCAAGGGGCGATTGACGGCATAGAGATCGACAGCGGGATCGAGCCTGGGCGCCACCAGACCTAACAAAAGAGGCAAGAGATAGATCAGCGCCAAGGGTATGGCGATCACCGCCATGGTGATGGCGAAGGCCGGCGAATAGGGCCTCGCCATCTCCAACAGCCGGCGCCACGCAATTTGCAGATCTGGCGGGAGGCGCTCCAACATTGCTGCGATTGCTGACTGATATTTACGGCGGTTTCAAGGTGGCGGCGGATATGCCCGGCATGCCAAGCTCAATTCATGTGGGATGGCATGACCTTAATACCGGGACGGGACTGCGGCGGCTGCACCGTCTGCTGCGTCTGGCCGACCATTAACAAGCCGGAAATACAAAAACAGTCCGGCGCCGCCTGCCGCCACTGCACCCAGGCCGGGTGCGGCATCTATGAGACCCGTCCCCCGGTTTGCCGCAGCTATTTCTGCGCCTGGCGCACGGTGGATATTTTCGGCGACGACTGGCGTCCCGACAAGTCAGGCGTCCTGCCCTATATCGAGACCGAGGGCATTGCCGAGAATTTCGATCTTTCCACCGGCATCGGCCTGATGCTGGTGGGCAATCCGCTCAAGATCGTGCGCCAGAAATGGTTCCAGGATTTCATCGTCACCGGCGTGATGAGTTCGGTGCCGCTGTTTCTGTCGCTGCCGGGGCCGCGCGGCCACCAGGCGGCGACGGTTTCGCTCAACACCGAGCAGATGGTGGAAGCCATCGATCGCGGCATGGTGAAGGATGCGTTGGAAGCGGCGATAAAGTTGTTACGCGGCTGGGATTTCCAACCAGCCGTAATCACCTATAGCGGCAACGACGTCAGCTCGCCGGAAGAAGTTTAACGGAAGCGTCGCCCTCACCGCATCCAGGAATCTCGAGCGACGCAGGCTTAGCTTTTCTTATGAGCGAAGCGAATTAGAAAAGCTTGCCCTATGCGAGCGTTAGCGAGCATGTTCCGCGGAGCGACCCTCCGCTAGGGCCATGACCAGCCTCTCCCTTCGGCGCGTCAGCGCCAGGAAGGGGGAGGTGTCACAGCGAAGTGTCTGCGGAGCAGACCTGAGCTGTGACGGAGGGGGATCAAAAACAAGGAGCCCGCGTCTTGCGACGCGGGCTCCACTTGACGCTTGGGGCCCTATGGGGAGGGGCATACCACGGGCCTTGCGCCCCAAGTTTGGTTAGCGGCGAACCACGCGGATAAAGCGCCCGCTATAGGGGTCCACCTGGACGAAGACGATGCGCCCGAAGCGGTCATGGGTACGCACCACATAGCGGCCATGGACGAAGAAGGGATCGCCGATCATCCGGTAGTTATGAAAACGCAGGGCACGGGTGAGGCGCATACGGTCGACATAGCCGTGCTCGAAACGCTCATGACGCACCCAATTGCTGTGATGGTCGCCATGACGGTCCCAGGGCTGGGCCGAGGCTGAGCCGATGCCAACCACGGAAAGCACCGCCAGGGTCGCTGCCGCGAAGATCGTTTTCATGCTAGACATGGTCATCTCCTTGAATAAGCCGGACGGCGAATTGCTGCCGTCCATGGAGCGCAATTTAGGGGGGCCAAACTGAACCGGGTCTGGACACGATGTTCATTCGAGGTTCATGTATCAGGACGTACAAAAGCCCCATGCGCGGCCGTGGTTTTTCCTCGCTTTTCCTGGTTTTTTTGGCTTTGCTGGCGCTCGCCCCGGCCGGCCCCGCCTTGGCGCAGCCCTATGGCGGGCCTTACCGGGACGGCGTTCAGCCGCTGGACCGGTTGCTGCCCGGCATCCGCCGCGCGCATCCCGGCGATTTCTACGATGCGGAAGGCCCGACTTACGGGCCTTCAGGCGATGCGCATTATCACTTGAAATGGATGACACCGGACGGCCGCATCATCTGGTTCGATGCCGATGCCCGCAATGGGCGGGTGCTGCGCTCGTCGCCCGGCCGCGACAGTTTCGACGGCAATGACCGTTTCAGAGGGCCGCGCAACGCCGGTCCGCGCCCTTTTGTGGATCGCTATCCGCCTTACACCGCCGATCCCTATGACGGCGGCTATGGCCGCGAACGTGCGCGCGAACGCAATTACGGCCCGCCGCCTCCCGGCTATGCTAGGCCTTATCGCGATTGGGGTGGCGGGCGCGGCGACTACCGTGGCAATGGCCGCGGCAATGGCCGTGGCGGCGGCCGTTGGCGTGATTAGGTCTTGAGGAAGAGGACGGATGCGCATTCTTCTGGTTGAGGACGACAAAGACCTGCAGCGGCTTTTGAAAAAGGCGCTGGCCGATGCCGGTTATGTGGTGGATTCGGCGCTGGACGGCGAAGAAGGCCATTTCCTGGGCGACACCGAGCCCTATGACGCGGTGATCCTGGATCTGGGCCTGCCCAAGATGGACGGCGTCGCCGTGCTGGAGAAATGGCGCCGCAGCGGCAAGACCATGCCGGTCTTGATTCTCACCGCGCGCGACCGCTGGAGCGACAAGGTCGCCGGTTTCGATGCCGGCGCCGACGACTATCTCGCCAAGCCGTTTTACACCGAGGAATTGCTGGCGCGCTTGCGCGCGCTGCTGCGCCGCGCCGCCGGCATCGCCACCGCCGATATCGAGATTGGAAAACTCAGGATCGACACCCGCGCCAGCCGCGTCACCTATGACGGCAGTCCGGTGAAGCTCACCAGCCAGGAATACCGGCTGCTCGCCTATCTTGCCCATCATCGCGGCAAGGTCGTGTCGCGCACCGAATTGGTGGAACATCTCTACGACCAGGACTTCGACCGCGACTCCAACACGATCGAGGTTTTCATCGGCCGCCTGCGCAAGAAACTCGATGCAGGCCTTATTCAAACGGTGCGCGGGCTTGGCTATTCGCTGGAAGATCCCAAATTGGGTGGCACGACGGCTGAGGCTTGAATCCCTATCGTCCCGCCTGATCGCGGCGGCGGCGGTATGGACCTTGCTGGGGCTGGTGGTGGGCGGCGCAGTTCTGTCCAACGCCTTTCGCGTGGCGGCACAGAACAATTTCGACGCCGTGCTCCAGGCGGACATGGATGGGCTGATCGCCGCCGCCGAGCCCGACCCCAATGGCGGTGTGATGCTGGCCGACCGCTTTCTCAATCCGAAATTCTATCGCGTCTATTCCGGCCTCTATTACCAGATCAAGGCGGGCGACAGCGGCGGGCAGATCTCGCGTTCCCTGTTCGACCGGGAAATCAATCCGTTCAATCAGTCCAAGAATGGCCCGCTCACCTGGGGCAATGCGGTGGGGCCGGAAAATCAGCAGTTGCGGGTGGTGTCGCGGCGCGTCGACCTGACCCCCGACAGCAACAGCGATGCCGACTATACGTTCCTGGTGGCGGGCGATTTGTCCGAGGTGGAACGGCAAACCCAGGAATTCAATGCCACCTTGTTCTGGTCGTTTCTGCTTTTGGGACTGGGCTTGATCGCCGCCATTCTGGTGCAGGTGAAAGTCGGCCTGCTGCCCTTGCGCCAGGTCAGCAAGAGTCTGGCAAAAATCCGCGACGGCGAGGCGCGCCGGCTGGACGGGCATTTTCCCACCGAGATCGCGCCCCTGGTCACGGAATTGAATTCCCTGATTCAGCATAGCGAGGAAGTGGTGGGCCGCGCCCGCACCCATGTTTCCAACCTGGCGCATTTTCTCAAGACGCCGCTATCGGTCTTGGCGGCGGAAGCCGAGGCGCATGAGCGCGAGCCGGCCGCCGCGCCCTTGGCGGAGATGGTCAAGCGCCAGGTGTTTTCGATGCGCCGCCAGGTCGATCACTATCTCTCCAGAGCCCGCGCCGCCGGCTCGCTGGATGTGCTGGGCAACCGTACCCAGATCAGCGCGGTGATGGGCGATCTTTCCCGCGTCATAGCCCGCATTCATGCCGTGCGCGGCATCGTGATCGATGCGGAATGTGACGACAGTCTGTTTTTCCGGGGCGAGCGCCAGGATCTGGAAGAGATGCTGGGCAATCTGATCGACAATGGCTGCAAATGGGCCAAGAGCCGGGTGCGGGTGCGGTGTGAAAAAACCGGCGGGCGGCTGATTTTGACGGTCGAGGATGACGGTCCGGGCCTGTCGGCGGAGCAGCGCAGCCAGGTGGGGGAGCGGGGCGAAAGATTGGACGAAAGCGTACCAGGCTCCGGCCTCGGCTTGGCCATTGTCCGGGATATTTCCAAGCTTTACGGGGGATTTTTCTTCCTGGGGGATAGTTCCCTGGGCGGTGTCCAGGCCCGTCTCGAGCTGCCTGCAATTCAATAAAAGAAACAGGGCGTTAACGATATCTCCCTAATGTTGGCACAGGCAGCTGGGGGGCTGCAGGTTTGCCTATGCCGCAAGACAAGACAGGGTTGCTCAAGGCTTTTCTCGGCAGTCTTCCAGGGACGGCGGCCGCGCGTCTTGCCATGGCGGTCGAAGTCGACCAGCTGATGGACAATCACAATCTTCCGCACAATGACATTCTCGAAGGCCTGCGCCCGATTCTGCGCCGCGAGAATTACGAGCGCACCCCCACGCCGCTCCGTTTGTTCTGCCGTCCGTTCCAGGATCTGCTGACCGCGCTGCCGCGCCGGTCCAAACAAAAAGGCTCGATCGCGCGCGGCACGTTGGTGCCGGTTTGGAACTGGTTGTCGCAAAGCCTGCTGCCGGCGCAAACCGCCGCCTACAATTCCGAGTGCCGGGCGCTGGTGCTCAATCACAAGCCGGATGCGGCCTTGGTCCGCGCCCAGGAATATTGGCCCTTGGCCGCCGAGGCGCTGCAAAAGGCCACCGCCACCGAGGCCGGGCGCCAAGCGGCGCAAAAAATACTGGGTGACGCCTTTGCCGTCGAGGACATCGCCGACATGGTGCTGCTCTTGTCGGGAGGCGAGGCCATAGAGCGGCTGGTCGACTTGCTGCCGCGTCCGGTGACGTCTTTCAACGAACAGCTGGTCTGGCAGGTGCGCGAAGTCTACGACCAGCTTGCCAGGGAAAGGCCCGATGTCGCGCCCTATGTGGCGGTCATCGTGATGAACCGCCTGACCAGGCCTTGGGAAGCGCTGCGCCTGCCTCTGCTGGTCACCCGCCACACCGATGAAACCTTGATTTCCAAGACCGATATGGGACTGGTGGGCGAAATCCTTTTCTCCCGCATGGAAGCTTTGAAACTTTCCATTCAGGCGACGCGCCATCCCTTGTTCGACGCCGACAGGCTGATGGAGGAGGTCAGGACATTCGCCGACCTTTCCAGCCATATCGTCAAGGAAATCGAGATCAAGCGCGAAGGCGAATGGGGCAAGCGGCTGCTGGCGGAACGCGTGATGATCGGCAAGGTGATGGAAACTTTCATGGAGCGCGCGCCCAAGGAAGTCAGCGCGGCTCTGCCCATGTCCAAGGGCAGGGGCGCCGATTTGAGCAAGCATCCCGGCGCGGAAAAGCTGGAGATGGCCAAGCGTTATGTGCGGCTGGTGGCCGGCAGCCGTACTTTCGCCGCCGCCGCGTCTTTCGCCGCCAAGCAGAAGACCACCGATGACGAACTCGGCACCTTGCTCAAGCGCTTTAACGAAGACGTGCTGAAAGCCTTGAAGGCCAATCCGCAGGATGCGGTCGCCAATGCCCAGTTCCAGTTTTGCGCCGAATTGACGGCGGTGCTGTTCAGCGAGGAAGAAGCGGAATTATTCCGCCGGCGCGGGCGTGCAGCGTTGTCGGCGGCCGCCTAATTAAATTTCAAAACGCATTTAACGGTCGCGCCGCGATGCCCTCGTTCTTCGCTGTCGCTCAGAACCGCTCCGGGTTCGCGGTCGCTCCGGCTACATGACAGGCCCGCAAAACGGCCCCGCGAGCCTCCAGGGTTTCAAATTGTTCCTGAACGCCGGATGAACGGCACAGCCCTTGTCCGGCAAAAAAAGCAAATCTTGTCTTTGACATTGAACCCCGGCAGGGGTCTCCTATCTGGGCTTGGTAGTGGGGCAACCTATTTCCGTGGAGACGCTCGCAATGTTCCGTACACCGCTTATCGCCGCCTTGACGGTCGCCCTTTTGGGGGGAACCGCGATGGCGCAGCCGGCCAATGCGCCGCCCGCCAATCTGTCCAATAGCGCACGCAACGCCCCGGACCTGGATGATGAGGAAGGCCTGGGCTCGCCGCCTTCGGACGCACAAGCCGTCTATGCCCAACGGGACGCTGACGCGCGGGCGCGTGAGGATGCGCGGGCGCGGGATTCACGGGCGATGGACCGTGACATTTTCTGCCGCCGCGATGCGGCGGCGCGCACCGGCTACACCACGCCGCGCGAAGCTGCGCGTGACGAGCAGACCCGCGGCACCGTGGGCGGAACTTTGGGCGGCGCCGCTCTGGGCGCAATTCTGGGCGCGGCCGGCGGCAATGCCGGTCTTGGCGCCGCTGCCGGTGCGGGCGCAGGCTTGATCGCCGGCACCGCCATCGGCGCCGACAATGCGCGCGATGCGGCGCGTAATGTCGAGGCCGATTACTCCGATGCCTATTATGGCTGCATGCATCAGGACCAGCGCCAGGCCGCCTATTACGGCGACTATGACGATGCGCCGCCGCCTCCGGCCTATGGCTATGGTTATGGGCCGCCGCCGCCGGTCTATTATTATCCGCGGCCTTACTATGGCGGTTATGCCCCCTATTACGGCCCGAGCCTTTCCTTCGGCTTTGGATTCGGCGGCGGCCATCGCGGCTGGGGCGGCGGCCATCGAGGTTACCGCGGCGGCGGCTGGCGCCACCGCTGACGCGGGTCTTTTGGTCCCCAAGTGCGTCGCGTGATCGCTCATGGGCTATAGCCCACATCGCTCCACGCTCCTGCTTGGATGACCAAAATCCCTCGCGTCATCAAGCTCTTTGCTAGAAAACGGCCGGGACGGTATGGTCCCGGCCGTTTTTCTTTATGGGCGTTAGGCGACAGCCGGACCGCCCTCAAATAAGGTCGCTTGATGCCGCCGAAAGCCAATCCGTCCAAGCTCAATCCTTTGCAGTTGCGCACCCTCACCTTGTTGCAGGCCATCGCGCAAATTCCGGGCGCGTCCAATCCCACGCCCGAGGGCGACACCGTGATCACCCAGTTTCCGCACGCCCATGGCGATCATTTTCATCTCGGCGAGGCGACTGTCAGTGCCAGTGACGCCACCGGCCTGGAAAACGAAAATGTGTGGAACGCGCTGAGCCGCAAAGGGCTGATCAAGTGCGAATGGCCGAACCAGATTGCGCTGACGCCGGCGGGTGTGGCCTATGAGACGGGCATTGCCGATCAAATCCTGCACCGGGGTGGGCATCACTAATGTCGGGACACTAGATGAACGCCAAGAAAAAGCGCCGCCTGGCTTTCGCCGCCGCATTGTTGCTGGCGGGCGCCGGTGTGGCCGGCGTGATCGTTTACGGGCTGGGACAGAACACCATGTATTTCCGCAGCCCCAGCGATGTGGCGGCCAAGATGGTGGGTGAAGGCGTTGCCTTCCGCCTGGGCGGGCTGGTGGAACAAGGCAGCGTCCAGCATGGCGCGGGCGCAGCTGTGCGTTTCCGCGTCACCGACGGCAAGAGCAGTATTCCCGCGAATTTTGATGGTGTGTTGCCGGCCTTGTTCCGCGAGGGCCAGGGCGTGGTCGCCACCGGCGCGATGAACGCCAGCGGCACCTTCATCGCCAATGAAGTCCTGGCCAAGCATGACGAGAAATACATGCCCCCCGAAGTGGTGGATGCCTTGAAGCGCAGCGGACGCTGGCAAGAGGGTGGCCTGTGATCGGTGAGCTGGGACAAGTCGCGCTGTGTTTTGCGCTGGCTCTGTCGCTGGTGCTGGCGGCATCGGGCCTGATGGGCGCGCAAGAGCCGGCATTCGTCGCGCGCAGGGTCGCCACCAATTCGGCCATCGGGCTGCTGGTTTTTATCGCGCTGGCTTTCGGGGTTTTGACGTACGCTTTTGTGACGTCCGATTTCTCGGTCAAGCTGGTGGCCAATAGCAGCCATACGCTCAAGCCGCTGATCTATAAAATCAGCGGCGTGTGGGGAAATCACGAAGGCTCGATGCTTTTGTGGGTGCTGGTGCTGGCGCTCTATGCCGCGCTGGTGGCGGCGTTCAAGCGCGGCGGCGAACAATTGACCAGCGCCGCGTTGGGCGTGCAGGGCCTGGTTGCGGCCGCGTTTTTGCTCTTCATCCTTTTCACCTCCAATCCTTTCCTGCGCCTGGATCCCACGCCTTTTGAAGGCGCCGGTCTTACGCCGCTGCTGCAGGATCCTGGATTGGCGATGCATCCGCCTATGCTCTATATCGGTTATGTCGGGCTTTCGGCTTCTTTCTCTTATGCCGCCGCGGCACTTTTGGTGGGCGAAGCGGCCATCGCGAACAATTGGGCGCGCGCGGCGCGGCCCTTGATCCTGATTGCCTGGATCGCGCTGACCTGCGGCATCGCGCTGGGATCCTGGTGGGCATATTACGTTTTGGGCTGGGGCGGCTTCTGGGCTTGGGACCCGGTGGAGAACGCCTCGTTTATGCCCTGGCTGATCGCCACGGCGCTGCTGCATTCGGCCCTGGCGACGGAAAAAAGCGGCGCCTTTCGCACCTGGAGCCTGCTGCTCGCCATCGCCGCCTTCTCCATGTCGCTGCTCGGAACGCTTTTGGTGCGCTCCGGCCTGATTACCTCCGTGCATGCCTTTGCCAACGATCCCACGCGCGGGCTTTTCATCATGGTGCTGATTTTCTTCGCCGTCGGCGGGGCCTTGGCCTTGTTCGCCTGGCGCGCACCCACCCTGAAGGGCAGCGCGTCCTTCGAGCCGGTCAGCCGCGAGACCACGCTGTTGCTCAACAACGTCTTTCTGGTGGCGGCTTGCGCCTGCGTCTTTGTCGGAACGCTCTATCCGATGGTGCTGGATGCGCTGGGCGGCTCCAAGATTACCGTGGGCCCGCCCTATTATGCGCTCACCTTCTCGCCCATTTTCTTCGCCCTGATGATGCTGGTGCCGTTCGGGCCGCAGCTGAATTGGAAGCGCGGCGACCTGAGAGCGGCATGGCGGACGCTCTATCCCGCGCTGGGCCTGGCCGCGGTCGCGGCACTGGTGGTGCTGGCGGTGGTCAGCCCGCGCGGGATTGCCGCGACGTGCGCCTTCGCCGTGGCGGGTTGGCTGATCGGCGCCTCCATCATCGACGCCCGCAAGCGGCGCGGCGCGCGCGCCAGCGCCTTCGCCGCTGCGATAGCCCATGCCGGTCTGGGCGTTACCCTGATGGGCGTGGCGGGCACGACCGCCTGGCGCAGCGAAACACTGACGGTGGTCGCGCCCGGCCAGACCATGACGGTAGGGCGTTACACGTTGCGCTTCGATGGCGTGACGGAAGTGAAGGGTCCGAACTATTTCGCCGATCAGGCGCGTGTTGCGTTGATGGACGGGAGCAAAGTCAAAGCCGTGCTGAAGCCCGAGCGCCGCTTCTTTCCCGCCGAAGGCCAGGACATGAACAATACCGCCATCAACACCAACGGTTTTCGCGATCTGTATTTGGCGCTGGGCGATAACCGCGGCAATGGCCGCTTTGCGCTGCATGCCTATGTCTTCCCGCTGGCGCCGCTGAT
>CADECX010000039.1:0-9773 GCA_902825865.1 uncultured Alphaproteobacteria bacterium | reverse complement strand
CGAGGGCAAAAGCGACCAGCAGATCCAGGATTTTCTGGTGGCGCGCTATGGCGACTATATCCTGATGAAGCCGCCGCTGCAGGCCGACACCTGGCTGCTGTGGTTGGCGCCGTTCCTGGTGCTGGGCACAGGCGGCGCGGTCGCGCTGGTGGTGATCAAAAGGGCTGCGGCCCGAAAGGCTTAAAAGATTACGTTACTGTAATGTTCCGGACGTAATCTGGCCATGTTAGGCTTTTATACCAAGCCATGGCCTGGGCCGGGTTGGCCCGCCTTAAGGAGCCTCCAATGCAGAACGATCCCCACACGCCCAGTATTTTTTCGCGCCTGCCCAAACCCTCCCATCGCCAACGCCGCATCGCCGCCATGGGCACCGCCGCCGCCTTCGTCCTGGTCGGCCTCGGCGCCTTCGCGCTTCTGCCGCCGGTCCGCGCGGTTCAGACCGCCGGCACCCCGACCATGCTGGCGGCCAATGCGACCGACGCGCGCGCCCCGCGCATGCTGGAAAACAGCGCGCCTTTCAGCTTCGCCGATCTGGTGGAGCGGGTGAGCCCCGCCGTGGTGACGATCAAGTCGGAAACCACCACCACCGACAATGACAATGAGATGGAAAATGTCCCCGCGCCGTTCCGGGACTTTTTCAACCAGTTTGGTCAGGGACAAAAGCCCCAGCAACCGCATCGCGCCCTGAGCGCCGGTTCCGGCTTCATCATCGACAAGACCGGCTATGTCGTCACCAACAACCATGTGGTGGATTCCAGCAAGAAGATCACCGTAACCCTGCCCGACAAGCGCGAATTCATCGCCAAGCTGGTGGGCACCGATCCGGCGACCGACGTCGCGCTGCTCAAGATCACCAGCGACAGGCCGTTGCCGATGGTGGAGTTCGGCGACGACAAGAAGCTTCGGGTCGGCGATTGGGTGGTGGCGGTGGGCAATCCCTTCGGCCTCTCCAACTCGGTGACCGCGGGCATTGTTTCGTCGCTGGGCCGCAATATCGATCAGGGCAGCCAGCAATATACCAGCTTCATCCAGATCGACGCTCCCATCAACCGGGGCAATTCCGGTGGCCCGACCTTTGACCTGCGCGGCCAGGTGATCGGCATGAACTCGATGATCTTCTCGCCCTCGGGCGGCAGCATCGGTATCGGCTTCGCCATTCCCGCCAGCCTGATCCATGACGTGATCGCACAGCTCAAGCAGAATGGCCGCGTCTCGCGCGGCTATCTGGGCGTGAATATCCAGACCGTGACGCCAGATATCGCTTCTTCTCTGGGTCTCAAGGAAGGGAAGGGTGCGCTGGTCGCCGAAGTGGTGGCGAACGGTCCTGCCGCCAAGGCCGGCTTTGAACAGGGCGATATCGTCACCGCCATCAATGGCCAGGCGGTGGAAGACGCGACCGACCTGACCCGCAAGGTCGCCAGTGTGCCGACGGGCTCGACCGCGACCTTCTCGGTGGCGCGTCAGGGCAAACCCATGCAGATCAAGGCCACTATCGGCGCCCGGCCGGATCAGCCGCAACTCGCTTCTCTCACGCCCAACAAGGACGGCATGATTGGACCCTCCAGCGCCACCGCGGCGGGCCTTGGCCTGTCGTCGCTGACGCCGGAATCCAAGAAAAACTTCAACATCGCCGAGAGTGTCGTGAACGGCGCGGTCATCACCAAGGTCGATCCCGACAGCGATGCCGCCGACAAGGGCCTGCAGCCCGGCGACGTGGTGCTGCGTGTCGGCAATCGCATCGTGCGCACGCCGGCCGATTTCCAGACCGGCGTCGCGGAAGCCAAAAAGGGCGGTCGCACCAATGTGTTGCTGCTGGTGGCGCATAGCCAGGGCGGCACCGGTTTTGTCGCAATCGATATCGACAAGGCCTGATGTCCCAGGCGCGGAGCTTTGCGCTCCGCGCCTTTTTTCGTCACGCATAAGTGGGAGAAGTTATGCGCATTCTCGTAGTCGAAGATGATCTGGAGGCGCAACGCTATCTTGTGCAGGGCCTGAAGGAATCCGGCCATGTTGTGGATGAAGCGGCGGACGGCGACACCGGATTGAGCCTGGCCTTGTCGCGGCCCTATGACGTGGCGGTGATCGACCGCATGCTTCCCGGCCTGGACGGCCTGAAAGTGGTCGCCGAAATGCGCGAGCATGGCAACGGCGTGCCGGTGCTGTTTCTTTCCGCCTTGTCGGAAGTCGACGACCGGGTGAAGGGCCTCAAGGCCGGCGGCGACGATTATCTCACCAAGCCTTATGCCTTTGTCGAACTCCTGGCCAGAATCGACGCGCTGATGCGCCGCCGCATGCCGGCCAATGTGCGGACGCGGCTGGATGTGGGCGATCTGGAGCTGGATCTTCTCACCCGCGCCGCCAAGCGCAGCGGTACCGACATCGAGCTGCAGCCGCGCGAATTCCGCCTGCTGGAATATTTAATGCGTCATGCCGGCCAGGTCGTGACCCGCACCATGCTTTTGGAAAGCGTGTGGGAATATCACTTCGATCCCCAGACCAATGTGATCGATGTGCATATCAGCCGGCTCAGGGCCAAAATCGACAAGGGCTTCGAAGCGCCGCTGCTGCACACCGTGCGCGGCGCGGGCTACATGATCCGTGCGCACTAAACCTGGAATCCTACAGACCCAGGCTTTTCGCATCGTCCTTGTTTACGTCCTGCTGTTCGCCGTTTCGGTGACGGCGCTGCTGTTCTTCACCTATTGGAACACGCGCCGCACCCTGGACGCCCAGGTCGATCAGATCATCGAAGCCGAAATCACCGGACTTTCCGAAGAGTATCAGCATTTCGGCCTGCCCGGCCTGGCCGAGACCGTGCGGGCGCGTTCGGTGCGCGCCGGACAGTCGATTTATATTCTTGCCGACAGCCTGCATCATTCCGTGGCGGGCAATCTGGATTCCTGGCCGCAGAATGCCGGCGCCACCGGCCAGATGATGGAGTTCGATTTCGAACGCCTCATCGACGGCAAGCTGGAACCCCGCCGCGCCCGCGGCCGGGTTTTCGCCCTGACGGGCGGTTTTTCGCTTTTGGTCGCCCAGGATGTGCATGACCGCTATCTGACCGAGCGCATGTTCACCACCACCTTGCCCTGGACGGTGGTCCTGATCCTGATCTTGGGCGCCGCCGGCGGCGCGCTGATGAGCCGCAACATGCTGCAACGGCTGGACACCATCAACCGCACCAGCGGCGAGATCATCGCGGGCGATCTCACCCGCCGTGTGCCTTTGAACGGATCGGGCGACGAATTCGATATCCTGGCGGAAAATCTCAACCGCATGCTGGACCGGATCGAGCGGCTGATGAAAGGCTTGCGCGAGGTCACCGATTCGGTGGCGCATGATTTGCGCACCCCGCTCAACCGGCTGCGCAACCGGCTGGAAGAATCGGTGGCGCGGCTCAATGCCGGCGGCCAGCAGGCCGACGAGATAGAACGCGCCATCACCGAAACCGACAAGTTGATCGCCACCTTTAACGCCCTGCTCTTGATCGCCGAGACGGATGCCGGCACCACCCGGGCGGCCATGTCGGCGCTTGATCTGGGTGGCGTGGCGGCCGATGTGGTGGAGCTCTATGAGCCGCTTGCCGAAGAAAGAAATATCGCCCTTGCGCTGATGCCCGGCGCCGATGTCGTTATCGAGGGCAATCGCAGCCTGATCGCCCAGGCGCTGGCCAATCTGGTGGACAATGCCATTAAATATACCCCGGCGGGCGGCAAGGTGCGCATCCGCGCCGCCAATACCAGCACGGGTGTTGAGCTGTCGGTCGCCGACAGCGGCCCGGGCATTCCCGCGGCGGACCGGTCGCGGGTGACGGAACGCTTTGTCCGGCTGGAAGCCAGCCGCAGTTCTCCGGGCACCGGTCTGGGCCTTTCGCTGGTGGTGGCGGTGGCGCATTTCCATCACGCCGAATTCCTGCTGGAAGACAATGTGCCGTCCGGCTTGAAGGCGGTGCTGCGCTTCCCCAAGACGGCCGTCCGCATGCCGGGCGCACCGCTTAAGAGTGCTGCTGAGTAGGTCCAGCAAGAATTTCGCTTGATCCTCTCGCGGGCTTGGCGAAGTGTGCGGCCATGAGTTTGCGCATTCCTCCCAATCCATTCGATCCCGCCCGCGCTGGGCGCGTAAAGGAAAAGTTGACCGAAGCTGGTTTCACCAGCCGTGAACCATTGCTGGATTCGGTGTTCGGCAACAGCGCCTTTCTGGGACGCTTGGCGGTCCGCGAGACCGGCGCTTTGGGGGAGTATTTCGCGGCCGGGCCACTCACCGTGCTGAATGCGGCCATCCTGCTGGCAGAGGCCGCGGGACGCGCCGAGAGCGAAGCCCATGCGATGCGGGATTTGCGCACCGCCAAGCGCCGCGCCGCCCTGGCCATCGCCATGGCCGATATTGCCGGGACCTGGGACGTCAACAAAGTCACCGCCGAACTGACCCGCTTCGCCGACGCCTGTGTTTCGGGCGCCTTGCGTTTTCTGCTGAATGTCACGGCGGCGCAGACCGGCAGCGAGAAGGTGGCGGAAGAAGCTTGCGGCCTCACCGTTCTGGCGATGGGAAAATACGGCGCTTTCGAACTCAACTATTCCAGCGATATCGACCTGGTGGTTTTCTACGACGCCGAAAAATTCCCTTTCGCCAAGCGCGGCGATCCGCGCGGCGCGGCGGTGGATATCGTGCGCGGGCTGGTCAAGCTTTTATCGGAAACCACCGGCGACGGTTATGTCTTCCGCGTCGATCTGCGCCTTCGGCCCGACGCCGGCGCCACCCAGGTTGCGATCTCCACCGATGCGGCTTTGGATTATTACGAAGCCATGGGCCAGAATTGGGAACGCGCCGCGATGATCAAGGCGCGCGCCTGCGCCGGCGACCCGCATACAGGCGCGCAATTCCTGGCCGATCTCACGCCCTTCATCTGGCGGCGTTATCTGGATTTTGCCGCCATCGAGGACATTCAATCCATCAAGCGGCAGATCCATGCCCATGTCGGTCATGGCCAAGTCGCGGTCGCGGGCCATAACATCAAGCTGGGGCGCGGCGGTATTCGCGAGATCGAATTTTTCGCCCAGACCCAGCAACTGATCCTGGGCGGTCGGCATCCGGGGTTGCGCGTGGCCGCGACCCAAGGCGCCCTGGACGCGCTGATCGGTGAAGGGCGCGTGGAACCCGAAGTCGGCGAGGATCTCAAGCGCGATTATCGTTATCTGCGCACCCTGGAGCACCGGTTGCAGATGATCGAGGACCAGCAGACCCACACCGTCCCCGACAGCGAAGCCGGCATCGCCCATATCGCCTGCTTCATGGGCTATGACAGCGCCCAGGATTTCCGCCAGGCCCTCACCGCCATTCTGGAGAATGTCGGCAATCACTATGCCCGGCTGTTCGAGAGCGGGACGGACCTGACATCGGCGGAAGGAAATCTTGTCTTCACCGGGGTCGAAGAGGATCCCGAAACCTTGAAAACCCTGTCGGCCATGGGGTTCCGCGAACCGGCGCATGCCTCGGCGGCAATCCGCGGCTGGCATCATGGCCGCATCCGCGCCATGCGCAGCCAGAGGGCGCGCGAACTTTTGACCAAGCTGATCCCTGCCATCCTCAAGGCCTTGGCGGGCGCCGCCGATCCCGATGTCGCCTTCTCGCAATTCGACCGCTTTCTCTCCAATCTGCCGTCGGGGGTTCAGCTGTTTTCGCTGTTCCTGGCGCGGCCGCGGTTTCTGGACCTGCTGGCCAAGATTGTCGGTTCGGCGCCGCGTCTGGCCACCACCCTGGCACGCCGGCCCGCTATCATGGACGCGCTGCTGGATGCGGACTATCTCAGCCGGTTGCCGTCCAGGGCCGAACTGGATGCGCGCTTTTCCGGTGCGATTGCGGGCAGCTATGAAGAGGCGTTGGACGGATCGCGGCGTTTCGCCCGGGAGGCGATCTTCCGGGTCGGCGTGCAGATCGTCGATGGCGCCGCCAATGCCGAACAGGCTGGCCCGGCCCTGGCCGATATTGCCGAATGCGTGATCGCAGGACTTTTGCCGCGCGTGGAAGACGAGCTGGCGGCAGCGGCGGGCCGCATTTCCGGTTCCGGTTTCGCCGTTGTGGCGATGGGAAAATTGGGCGGGCGGGAAATGACCGCCAGTTCCGATCTCGATCTGGTCATCGTCTATGACGCTCCGGCCGGGGTGGAAGCATCGGACGGCGCGAGGCCTCTGTCGCCGACCCTGTATTTTGCGCGTCTGGCGCAGCGGTTGATCGCGGCCCTGACCACACCGACCGCGGCGGGCACTTTGTATGATGTGGACATGCGGCTGCGCCCCACCGGCAACAAAGGTCCGGTCGCCGTCAGCCTGAAGAGCTTTGCCGAGTATCACGCCAGCGAAAGCTGGACCTGGGAGCATATGGCCCTGACGCGCGGCCGGCTGATCGCCGGCACGCCGCAGTTGCAAGCCAGCGTCGCCGCCGAAATCCGCAACCGGCTGACCCAGAAGCGCGAGCCCGCCGCCATAATCGCCGATGCAAAATCGATGCGGGCGCGCATGGCCGAGACTTTTCCCGGCCGCAATGTCTGGGACCTGAAATATGCGCCCGGCGGATTGGTGGATATCGAATTCATTGCCCAGACCTTGCAGCTGGTGCATGCCCCGGGGCGGGCCGATTTGCTATGCACCAATACCATCGAGGCGCTGGGGAGGTTGCGCCAGGCAAAGGTGCTGACATCTGACGATGCGGATGTCTTGATTGCCTCGGCGCGGCTGCAGCATGCCTTGACCCAAGTGCTGCGTATTGCGCTGGATGAGACGCTGGTGATGGAGGAGGCAACCCCAGGGCTGAAAGCCTTGCTGACCCGGGCGGCGGAAGCCGGCAGTTTTGCGCAGGCCCAGCAACGGCTGGAAGAATTGCAATCCCAAACCCGTGCGATCTTCGACCGGTTAATGTCCTAGACAGGCAACCCGATCAGCTTTTCCGGCGGAAAGACCACATGCACAGCGCCGGAAGGCGGCGCATGACCGCTGACCGCCACCGGCTCGCTGCGGCCGGGAAGGCGGACATGGAAATGGCTGCGTTCACCCAGGAAGGTTGAGGTCGCGATCTCGCCCGCCACCCCCGACGCGGCAAAGCCGACATGCTCCGGCCGGATGGCCAGCAGGATGTGATCCCCCACTTTGATCCCCGGGGCGAGATTGGCGGCGGGCAAGCTGAGAATGCCCAGCACGCCGGCATTCACGGTCGCCGTCTCGCCGATTTCCCGTACCGTGGCATGGAAGAAATTCATCTCGCCGATGAAGTCGGCCACGGCGCGGCTGGCGGGGCGTTCGTAAAGCGTACGCGGCGTGGCGACCTGCAGGATTTTGCCGCCTTCCATCACCGCCACCCGGTCGGACAGGGACAGCGCTTCTTCCTGATCGTGAGTCACCAGCACAAAGGTGATTCCGATCTTGCGCTGGATGGCGCGCAATTCCAGCTGCATGACTTCGCGCAGCCTCTTGTCCAGCGCGCCCAAGGGTTCGTCCAGCAGCAGGATTTTGGGCTCGCGCACCAAAGCGCGGGCCAGCGCCACACGCTGGCGCTGGCCGCCCGACAGCTGGTCGGCGGCGCGGCCGCCCAAACCTTCAAGCCGCACCGTGGCCAGCATGGTCTCGACCTTGGCGCGCAGCGCGTTTTTGGGCAGTTTCAACTTGCGCAAGCCATAGGCGATATTGTCGAAGACATTGAGATGCGGAAAAATCGCATAGGACTGGAACACCATATTGGTGGGCCGAAGGTTTGGCGGCACTGCGTTCATCACCTCGCCGTCAATCGCGATGGTGCCGCTGTCGGGTGTTTCGAAGCCCGCGATCATGCGCAGCAAAGTGGTCTTGCCGCAGCCCGACGGTCCCAGCAGAGCGAAAAATTCGCCGCGCGGTACGTCCAGGCTGACATCGTTCACCACCGCTGGGCCACCGAAGGATTTGTTGACATTGGTGATGGCCAAAAAACTCATGCACCCACCATCGGCTTTTTGACCCCCAGATTGCGGACATATTCGGCCAGCACCACCAGTGCCACCGAGACTGTCAGAATGGTGGCGCCCAGGGCCAGCACCATCGGCAGGCGCTCGGGAAAGCGCAATTGGCCCCAGATATAGATCGGCAAGGTGGCCTCGGTGCCGGAGAGGAAATAGGCCACCAGGAATTCGTCGAACGAGGTGATGAAGGTCAGGAGCAGGCTGGCGATGATGCCCGGCAGCATCAAGGGGAAGGTGACACGCCAGAAGGTCATCCAGCTGCCTTCGCCCAGATCGGCGCTGGCTTCCTCCAGATTCTTGTCAAAGCCTTCGAAGCGGGCGACCAAAACAGTGAGGGAGAAGGGGACACAGACCAGAAGATGCCCCAGCACCACCGCCGCCAGCGATAACGGCAATCCCACCGTGCCCAGCAACAGCACCAGCGAAATGCCCAGCACGATATCGGGGATGAACAAAGGCAGGGAAATAAAGGCCATGATCGCGCCGGTGCCGCGCATGCGGTAGCGGGTCACGGCCTTGGCGGCCATCAGTCCCAGCAAGGTGGACAGCAGTGCCGTGGTCAGCCCGACCTTCAGGCTGTTGATCAGGGCGTGCTGCATGGCGCTGTCGGCGGCCAGGCCCGCATACCAGCGGGTGGTAAAGCCCGACAGCGGAAAAGCGATGAATTGGGAATCGTTGAAAGAGAAGATGGGCAGCACCAGCACCGGCACATACAGAAAGGCCAGATAGGCGAGGGCATAAAGGGTCAGGGTTTTGTTTTTCATCGCGCCGCCTTCAGCGCCGTGCGGGCTGCCGTGACGAACAGACCGGCAAGCACCGCCACCATCGCCATGCTGACCAAGGACAGCGCCGCGCCCAGCGGCCAATTGCCCACGGCGTTGAATTGCACCTCGATCAGATTGGCGATCATGGTGCCCTTGGTGCCGCCCACCAGTTCCGGAGTGACGAAATCGCCGGTGGTGGGAACAAAGATCAGAATGGCGGCGCCGATCACCCCGGGCGCCGACAAAGGCAGGGTAATGCGCAGAAAGCGGCGAAACGCGCTGTCGCCCAAATCGCTGGCGGCTTCCAGCAGCGAGCGGTCGATTTTTTCCAGGCTCACATAGATGGGCAGAATGGCAAAGGCCGCCCAGGCATGCGCCAAGGTCACCACCACCGCGAAAGGATTGTAGAGCAGAAAGCTCAGGGGCTGATCGATCAGATGAAGTTTCATCAGGCCCGAATTGATCACACCATTAAATCCCAGAATGATTTTCCAGGCGAAGACGCGCAGCAGATAAGACGTCCAGAAGGGAATGGTCAGCGCCACCAGCCAGAGGAATTTGCGCCTTGCATGAAAGGCGACGAAATAGGCCATGGGATAGGCCAGCGCCACGGTCACCAAGGTGACCGCGCCGGAGATCAGCAACGATCGTAGAAACAGAGTGCGATAGCTGGCCCGCCCCAGCACCTCGCCATACTGGGCCAGGGTCCAGCCCTGGGCGAAGGTCAGACCGCTTTGACTCTTCAAGCTGGTAATGGCCATCAAGAGCAGGGGGGCCGCCAGCGCCAGACCCATCACCACCAGGGCCGGCGCGAGCAGGCGATAGCCATCCCTCGAGTTCCGTCCCCTGTCCGCCACCGGTCCCCCTTGTTGGCCCGATTGTCGGGAAATCCAGGGCTTTCGCGCAACCGAAACCTAAGGAATTGCTGCTTGAATCCCCGGTGACGATGGGCCATAACCCCGCGTCTTGGAGTGCGGGCGTAGCTCAGGGGTAGAGCATAACCTTGCCAAGGTTAGGGTCGGGCGTTC
>CADECX010000038.1 GCA_902825865.1 uncultured Alphaproteobacteria bacterium | reverse complement strand
ATGGCGCCACACTGCGAGTCGGCGAAGCGCAGATTTACGACTTCTTCCGCATTGTCTCGGAAGCGGTGTCGATCCCCATCATCGTGCAGGATGCTCCCATGGCGGGCACCGCCATGGCACCGGCCTTCCTGGTGAAGATGGCCCGGGAACTTCCGAACGTGACCTATTTCAAGATCGAGGTGCCGCAGGCCGCGGCCAAGCTGCGGGAAATGCTGCGGCTGGGCGGCGATGCGATCGTGGGTCCTTGGGACGGGGAGGAAGGCATCACGCTTTTTCCCGATCTTGAAGCGGGCGCCACGGGCGCCATGACCGGCGCGGGCTATCCCGACGGCATCCGCACCATCGTCGATCCTTATCTTGCCGGGCGGCGTGAGGAAGCGGCCGAGGCTTATGCGCGCTGGCTGCCGCTGATCAATTACGAAAACCGCCAATGCGGGTTGCAGGCAGCAAAAATCCTGATGGAAGAGGGGCGTGTCATTCGTTCGGGCGCGGTTCGTCATCCCCTGGTACCGCTGCATCCTGCCATTCGGGCGGGTCTTATCGAAACCGCGCGCCGGCTTGATCCGCTTGTCCTGCGTTGGGCGAAATAATAGAAGCCAGCTGAAGATTCGAGGAGGGAAACAGCAAGCCAATACAGCCGCTTATCCTGGCTTGGTAAGCGCCAACGGGCGTCGAATTTCCTCCTAATGGTAAGCGCTTCCGGCCGACGGGGCCTCGACACGCCTTTGCGCCTCTCTCACTATCCCGTCGAGACGTGAACCAATCCGGGGGTTGGCAATGAACAGGTTGCAGCGCGCCGCTACAGGGCTTTCGGTTTTTGGATTCACATTGTTGCTGGCGACCGCCGCGCCAAAGGCGCAGCTCACCACTTCGACCTGCAACTCCGGCTCCGCCAACCCCGCGGCCTGCAAAGCAGTGCCTGGCGACCGGTCGGAAGGCTGGATGGTTCAGGGCCGCTCCGAAGTGATGGGCCGCAACGGCATCGTGGCCACCAGCCAGCCCCTGGCGGCCCAGGCTGGGCTCGACATCCTGCGCAAGGGCGGCAATGCGGTGGATGCTGCGGTGGCCATGGCCGCGGTGCTGAATCTGACCGAACCAATGAATGTCGGCATGGGCGGCGATCTCTTCGCCATCATCTACAGCGCCAAGGACAAGAAGCTGCATGTGCTCAATGCCAGCGGCAAGGCGCCCAGCGGCGCCACCATCCCGTTCATGAATTCCAAAGGCTATATGCGCGATCCGGCAAATTGGGGCCCGCAATCCGGCATGCCCTTGCGCGGCATCCTCTCCGTCACCGTTCCCGGCTCGGTCTGGGGCTGGCAGGAAGTGCTGGAGAAACACGGCACCCGCACCTTCAAGGAGGTGCTGGAGCCCGCCGCGACCTATGCCAGCCAGGGCGTTCCCTTGACCGAGCGTGCGGCCTTTGATTGGCAGCTTCCCAATGGCCTGGGTCCCAATCCGTCCGATCCCTCGCGCTGCTGCACTTCGGTGGATCCGGATTCGGTGCGCGCCTGGTACATCAACGGCCAGAAACCCAAACCGGGACAGATTTTCCGCAATCCCGATCTGGCCAAGGCGTTCCGGCTGCTTCAGGCCCAGGGCCGCGACGCCTTTTATAAAGGCGATATCGCCAAAGCCATTGTCGCCAAGGAAAAGGCGCTGGGCGGCACCATGACCCTCAAGGACCTTGCCGATTATAAAGGCGAGTGGGTCGAGCCGGTGCTGAGCAGCTACCACGGTTTCACCTTGGCGGAGTTGCCGCCGCCCAGCCAGGGCTTCGCCGCCAATGAGATGCTCAATATTCTGGGCGCCTGTGTCGGGAAAGTTTATCCAGGACAGACAATGGCGTCGCTCGGACCCACCGATGCACGCTATTGGCATATGATGGTGGAAGCCAAAAAGCTGGCCTATGCCGACATGATCGCCCTCAACGGCGATCCCAATTTCAATCCCGGCCAGAAGGAAAAGGTCAAGGCGGTGCTGACCTCACAGCACGCGCAAAGCCTTTGCGGAAAGATCAATCCGGGCCGCGCCTCGGACACCAAGCCAGGTCGTGGCAGCGGCAATGGCGATACCATCGTGCTCTCCGCCGCCGACCGCTGGGGCAACATGGTGTCCTGGGTCAACAGCAATTTTTCCGCCTTCGGCTCCGGCATCACCGTGCCCGGCTATGGGTTCCTGCTGCACAATCGCGGCGGGTTGTTCACCCTGGATCCGGCCAGCCCCAATGCGATTGCTCCGCACAAACGTCCTTTCAACACACTAGCTGCCGCCTTTCTGATGCAAGGCGCGCGCATGGACGGCCAGATGATGGCGTTCCAGCTTATGGGCGGCGACATGCAGGCCCAGGGTCACGCGCAGATGGTGGTCAATATGGTGGACCTGGGCGCCAATCTTCAGGCTTCGACCGACATGGCGCGCTTCCGCCATGACCAGATCAGCAACACGCTGTACATGGAATCGCAATTGGCCAAGCTGGTCGGGCCCAAGCTCAAGGCGATGGGGCATAATGTGGTGCCGGAAAACGGCATCATTGTGGGCGGCTTCCAGGCCATCCTGTTCACACCAGACCCCAAGGAGCCCAAGCCCAATCCGTCAGCCACCTCGCAGCAGCCGGTCAACGGCACCTATCGCGCGGGCAGCGATCATCGCAAGGACGGCCAAGCTTCTGCCTGGTGACGAGCCATCAGGTAATGGCGAGCCGTCGCCGGATCATGGGCTCCAGCGCGAACAGCACCGCCGCGCTGATGGCGCCGCCGCATGCCAAAACCGCGAACATGACCCAGCTTGGCGAGTCGGCCAAACTGCCGCCCAGCCAGCCGGCGCTGAAGCTTCCGAAGCCCATGGTGAAGACCCAAAGCCCCATCAGCACGCCCATGATCTGCCCTGGCGCGCGCTTGCTGATCTCGGCAAGCCCGACCGGAAAAACGCACAATTCCGCCACGGTGATGATCACATAGAAGACGGCGATCCAGATCGGCGCCACGGGATCGCTGCCCGCTTCCAGATCCACCACTGCCATCAGCACATAGGAAAGCGCCATCAGGATGGTGCCGGTGAGGATTTTGTTGATGGCGGTGAGCCGGTGGGTTTTTTGATCGCGCAGCGACCAGTATTTTGACGCCAGCGGGCCGCCCAGGATCACGACCAGCGGATTGAGCGAGAGAAACCAGGTGGTCGGCACGTCAAAACCAAACACCGTCTTGTCGACGCGGTCATGCACATAGAGATTCATCACACCGGCATAGGTCTGCTGCCCGATCATGTAGATCGCGGCGAAGAAAATCATGATCAGGACCAGGCGGGTGCTGGGATCGCGCCAGGCATCGGCCCTGCCTGCTTTCTCGGCCGCCGCCGGCTTGACGAATTTGGGGAAGCGGCCGCGGCTCAGCCACAAAAACACCAGCAGCCCGATCAGCATGCCGATGCCGGCGACCAGAAATCCCCAAGACCAGCCCGCGCGCTCGCCCAAGGTGCCGGCGCCATAGGGGGCAACCACGGCGCCCAGATTGATGCCCATATAAAACAGCATGAAGCCGTTCTGCCGGCGGCCATCGCCCGGTGTGTACAACTGGCCCAGCAACGCGCTGGCATTGGATTTGAACAGGCCGGCGCCCGCGATCATCACCGCCAGCCCGCCATAAAAAAGAGCATGTTCCAGCCCGGCCGCGTGGGCGGACGCGGTACCCGCCGCCGACAGCAGAAAGTTGGCGCCCGCCAATCCCAGGCAGCCAATGACCACCGCGCTATAGGGCCCGATCATACGGTCGGCGATCCAGCCGCCCAGCGAAGGCGCCATGAACATCAGGCCCACCGCCACGCCGAACAGTTTCAGGGTAAAGCCCTTGTCCATCCCCAACCCGCCTGTCGCGGGGTCGGCCGCCATGAACAGGGTGACCAGGCCGATAAAGCCGTAATAGGAGAAGCGCTCCCAAAATTCGGTGGCGGCGATCAACATCACGCCGCGCGGCTGGTCGAAGAATTTTGTCTTGAGCGCTGGCTGGTTCATATTTCCCCCGGCGCCCATAGCTGCATAGAGCGGCGCAAAAATCCAGCCATCAAGCTAGCGGCTCGCGATCGGCAGTTTGACCAAAACCGGAAGGACGCAAAGCGCCACAAGGGCGATCATGACGCCGGGGATCGTGGCCATGCCGGTTTGTGCCGTCGCAATCTGGGCAATATAGGGCGTAAGGCCCCCGAAAATGGCGGTCGCCGAGGTCGCGCCCAAGGCCAAACCACTGACGCGCCCTTCTCCCGGAAATTGTTCCGCCGTCGCGATGGCGCCCACGGCGCTGATCGCGCCGGCCAGGCAAGCGAGCAGGACGGCGCCGAGCAGGGCATGGAAACGGATACCGCCGGCCATCAAATGAAACAGCAACAAAGGCAGAAGGACGCTGCAGGCGCCCAGGACGATCAAGACCGGTTTGCGGCCCAGGCGGTCGGACAAGGCGCCGGTGATGGGGGTGATCAGGATAACGGCGATGGCCGCAAGCGTGGACAGATGAAGTGCTTCGCCTTCGCTGAACCCTCCGGCCGAGGTCAGGAAAACCGGGACATAGGTTATTCCCACATAATAAGTGATCGATCCCAGCGCGGAGATGGCGAAAGCGCGCGCGATACCGCTGCGATGCCCGGCCAGGACAAAGCGCAGTGGACTTTGCGGCACCGTTCCGTCCATTTGCTGCCGTAAAAAGTCCGGCGATTCTTCCATGGTAGAACGGGCAATCCAAACAATTGCCGCCAAGCCGGCGCCGAACAGGAAGGGAATGCGCCATCCCCAGCTGTCCAAACTTGCCGGGTCCAGCCCATTGACGGTCAGCGCCGAAATTCCCACCGCCAGCAAACCGCCGATCTCGCTGGCCGCGGCGGCGCAAGAGGCGATCAGACCGCGCCGATTTTGCGGCGCGCCTTCCAGCAGATAAGCGACCACCACATTATATTCGCCGCCGACGGAAAACCCCATGGCGCAGCGCAGAAGGAAAAGCAGCCATCCCGCGATGGCGCCGGCCTGGGCATGGGTCGGCAGCAGCGCGGTGCCCAGCATCGCCAAAGTCATCACCGCGACGGAGAGAAGCAAAGTCCGGCGTCGCCCCAGCCTGTCCCCGACATGCCCGAAGACGATGGCGCCCAAAGGGCGCAAGAAATAGGCAATGGCAAACCCGGCCAGGGTTGCCAGCAAGCCGGTCTGGCCGCCGCCGAAAAACACCCGCGACAGCACCGTGGAGAAGTAGAGATAAAGTGTGAAATCGTACCATTCCACGATGGTGGAGAAGGCCGCGATTGCTATCGAAGCGCGCGACACGCATTTTTCCGATGGCTCGGTCATGTCCACCCATGGCGGCCCTGGTCTTGCCGGCCGTTATCCCTAGTAGCGCAAATCTCCGCTGTCCGTTAGCGGCGGCGGGAACAAATAAGGCGCGCTGCCGTTACCCTTTTTGGGACCCGGCATGACAGATGCATGGCACCCAGGGAAAGACTCCAACTGTCCCAAGGCGGTACAAATGCAACGTATTCCCGATGTGTTTGAAATCCCCGAGCCAATGCGCGGCAAGCCGCTGCCCTGGCTTACGGCCATCGCCATGACCGCGATCATCGTGGTGGCGACCCTGGCCCTGGTTGTGGCCAACGAAGCCCCGAGCGAGAACCCGCAAGTGACGGTGGACCGCTAGGCGGCCCTCACCAGGCCGTTCTCAGGCGAACGTATCCAGCAATTTGCCGATACCCGGCCCGGCAAGTCCCACCCGGGTGAGCGCGGTTTTTTCCAGCTCCGTCGCGGTGCGCTGAATTTTCTGCGCGGTTTCCGGCGTAGGCGCCTCTTTGACCGCGCGGCGCAGGGCGCCCGCGTAACTGACCATGTCCGTGACGGACGAAATGCTCTGCCCCATGGCCTCTGCCTAGCAACAAATCCCGCCCCGGCAAAAAAGGAATGGAGGGTAAGGCTAAGGCGTGGTTAAACAGAAAGCCTCTCCGTTTGGGTGAATATATGGCAACCGATTTAACCGCATTGCCGGTCCACGCCCTGTCCGCCGGGCTGGCGGCTGGCCAGTTTTCGCCGGTCGATTTGGTGGACGCCTGCCTGGCGCGGATGGCCGCGCTGGAGCCCAAGCTGCACGCCTTTGTCCATGTCCATGAATCCGAAGCGCGTCAGGCGGCCGAGGCCGCCGACAAAGCGCTCCGCGCCGGCCAGGCCAAAGGCCCGCTGCACGGCATTCCCATTGCCGTCAAGGATCTGGTGGAAGTGCAGGGTCATGCCACCGCCGCCGGATGCGCCGTATGGCGCGACCGGGTGTCGGCCTATAACGCCACCTTGGTGGAAAAGCTCTTGGCCGCCGGCATGATCGTGTTGGGCAAGACCCATACGGTGGAGTTCGCTTACGGCGCCTGGGGCACCAACCAGCATATGGGCACGCCGTGGAATCCCTGGGATATGGAAGTTCATCGTACCCCGGGCGGCTCATCCTCCGGCTCCGCCGTGGCGGTGGCGGCGCGCATGGCGCCTTGCGCCATCGGCACCGACACGGGCGGTTCGGTTCGCATTCCCGCCGCCTGGTGCGGCATCACGGGACTAAAGACCACCATCGGGCGCATCAGCACCCATGGCGTGATTCCGCTTGGCCCCACCCTTGATACGCCGGGACCGCTTACCCGCAGTGTCGAAGATTGCGCGATCCTGTTGATGCTGTTGCAAGGCAACGACCCGGCTGATCCCTTGACCGCCCATCTGCCGCCCAGCGCGCCGATGGCGGACTTGAAATTGGGCGTGAAGGATTTGCGTCTGGCGCGCCTGCCGGACAGCGAACGCGCCGAATTCGATGCGGAAATTCTCGCCGCTTACGATCGATCGCTCAAGGAACTGGCGGCGATGGGCGCCCATATCGTCGATCTGCCGCAAGGCGGCAAGACGTTGCGCGAAAGTGGCGATCTGGTGGGCCGCATCATCTCGGCGGAATGCTATCCCCGGCTGGCGGAGCTGGTGGACAATGACGCGTTGCCGCTGGACGAGGCGGTGCGGGTACGGGTGCGGGCGGGGGCATCGATCTCGCCAAGCGAATATGCCGAGGTGCTGGCGGAACGCGAGCGCGGCAAGCGGGAATTCGCCGCGCGCATCGAAGGCATAGACGCCGTGCTGACGCCAAGCGCCATGACCCCGCCCATTCCAGTGGCGGAGGTCGATCAGCGCAACACCCCGGCGCTTTCCACCCGCTGGGTTAATTTCCTGGACCTGTGTGCGCTGTCCTTGCCCAACGGCATGACCAGCCATGCTTTGCCAAGCTCCTTGCAAATCGTCTGCCGCGGCGGCGCCGAAGCGATGGCGCTGCGCATCGGCTGGGCGCTGGAAAAGACCACCGAATGGCAGAAGATGGCGCCGCTCGTCTGAGCGCTAGAAGGCGACCTTGTCGCCGCCCTTCAATTCCAGAATGGCGCGGGCTTCGTCCGGGGTCGCAACGGAGCGGCCTAGGCCCTCGATGATCTGGCGCGCCAGCCGCACCTGTTCGGCATTGGATTGCGCCAGCCGGCCTTTTCCCGCCCACAGGGAATCTTCCAGCCCGACGCGGATATTGCCGCCCATGGCGGCGGCCTGGGCCGCGATGGCAAGCTGGTTTTTGCCCGCGCCCAGCACCGACCATTTATACTGATTGCCGAACAGACGGTCGGCGGTGCGCTTCATGTGCAGCACATCCTCGGGATGCGGGCCGATGCCGCCCAATATGCCGAACACGCTCTGGACGAAAAGCGGCGTGCGCACCAAGCCGCGCTCCAGGAAATGCGCCAGATTGTACAAATGCGAGATGTCGTAGCACTCGAACTCAAAGCGCGTGCCGCTGTCCGTCAAGGTGCGCAGGACGAATTCGATATCCTTGAAGGTGTTGCGGAACACCAGGTCGCGGGAATTTTCCAGCGCCTGTTCTTCCCAGTCATGCTTGAAATCCTTGAAGCGGTTCAGCATGGGGAACAGGCCGAAATTCATCGAGCCCATGTTCAAGGAGGCGACTTCCGGCTTGAAAGTTTCCGCCGGCTTGATGCGTTCGGCCACCGTCATATAGGGCGAGCCGCCGGTGGTGAGGTTCACCACCGCGTTGGTCGCCTGCTTGATGCGCGGCAGGAAGCGGCCAAAGGCTTCCGGCGTCTGGTCGGGTTTGCCCGTCACCGGATCGCGGGCATGCAGATGGATGATGGCGGCGCCCGCTTCGGCGGCGCCCACCGCGGCCTCGGCGATTTCCTCCGGCGTTACCGGCAGGTAAGGCGACATGGAAGGCGTATGAATCGCGCCGGTCACCGCGCAAGTGATGATCACCTTGTCGTTCAAGCTCATTATACAATCTCCTTGGCGGCGCGGCGCTTATGCGCCGCCAGTGCCATCAAATGGCGGTCGCGCCAGGCCTGGCGCGTTTGCAACTCTGTAGCCGGCAGGCGCTTGCGCCGCTCGGCCTCGATCTCTTTCAACACCGGACCGCCCCAATCGGCGCGTTCCCGCATGCTGGGATGCAGGCGCTGATAGATGGATTCATAGCGCTCGACATAGTCGCGCACCCCGCCCGGCGCATTGAGATCGATGGTTTCGAACGGGCCCATGAAGGACCAGCGCAAAGCCAGGCCTTCGCGGATGCCGATATCGACATCTTCCACACTGGCATGTCCGCCCGCCACCAGCCGGAAGGCCTCTTCCAGCAGGGCGCCCTGCAGCCGGTTCATCACAAAGCCGTCCAGCTCGCGCTTCATCACGATCGGGGCATGGCCCGCGGCGCGCAGCAGTTCGGCGGTGCGGCTGACGATGGCCGGATCGGTCCAGGGGGCAGGCACCACTTCCGCCGCCGGGATCAGATAGGGCGGGTTGAGCGGATGCACCACAAGGCATCGCGCCCGTCCCGCCAGATGATCGGTGAAGCGGGACGGCAAAAGGGCGGAGGTGGAACTGGCCAGGATCGCGTCCGGCTTGGCCGCTTGATCCAGCCGGGCGAAGATGGCGCGTTTGACGTCCAGTATCTCCGGCGTGTTTTCCTGCACATAATCGGCATCGGCCAGCGCTACTTCCAGGCCGGCCACGCCGCGCATGCGCTGGCGCACCTGCGCCATGCTGTTGCCATTCAATAAATCCAGCTTGGCCAGTTCCGGCAACAGGCTGTCGATATAGGCGAGCGCCTTGCCGGGGGCGTCGCCGTCCTGATCCCACAAGGCCACTTCGTGTCCGGCCCGGGCGAAACTGATCGCCCAGGCGCGCCCGATGAAACCCGCCCCGACAATGGCAAACTTGCTCATGATTTCTCCACGGATGGCGGCTCATTTGTTGTGGTCTTATGGCCGCCGGGACATATTATCAGACAATAGTATGGCGTGGGCCCGCGCCGGACTGTCAAGCAAAGGTGCGACGAAAACATGCGACTCCAGAGGGCGGTTTTTCTCTTCGCGGTTGCGGTACTTTTCTCCCGTCCCGCGCAGGCCGCGCCCGATGACGGTTGGATTACCCATCCCGATGCTGCCGGTGTCAGTCAATCGGTGGTGCTGCATTTCCGCCGCAGCCTTGATCTAAAAGCTGCGCCCAAGGCGATGCCGGTGACGGTCACCGCCGACAATCGTTTCATCCTGTTCGTCAATGGCAGGCGCATCGCCACCGGCCCGTCCACCGGCACCATCGCGCGCTGGCGCACCGAGAGCATCGATCTGGCGCCTTATCTCAAGCGTGGCCCCAATGTGATCGCGGCGGTGGTGTGGGATTTTGTGCGCAAGCGGCCCGACGCGCCCGCCGACGGCCCCTTGCCTGCGGCTTCCGCGCTTCCGCCCCAAGTCGCGCCCATCGCCCAGCAAAGCGCGGGCCTGGGTTTTCGTTTGACCGGCGGGACGATCGCGACCGGGGAGGCGGGCTGGCGGGTGAAGATCGATTCCGGTCATACCGCTTCCAATGGCCGCGTCCAGGTGCCGCGCGGGCGTTATTATGTCGCCAGCGCCCCGGAAGTGATCGATGCCGCCACCGCCGATTGGGACTGGGCGGGACCCAAGGAAGTTGGTATCGGCTGGACCGATGCGGTGGGTGCGCCCTTGGCCGCGCGCCGTACCTTGATTGCCGATCCTCTGCCGCAGCAGAATTTTACGTCCGTCCCGCCCGGCGCGGTGGTGCGCAGCGACTTGGTGAACGGCAAGGCGTTTCCCCAGCATCCGGTCAATGTCCCCGCCAACAGCCGTGTCCGTCTGCTTTTAAAGCGCCCGGCGATGATTGCGGGCTATCCGCAACTGACGGTGTCGGGCGGATTGGGCGCCACCATAAAGCTGGTCTATAGCGAGGCGCTGTATGACGCCGAGATGAAGCGGGGCGACCGCGACCTGGTGCAAGACCGGTTGGCGCTGGGCATCTTCGATACCTTCATCGCCGATGGGCAGCGCCGCAGTTTCATGCCGCTTTGGTGGCGCACCTGGCGCTATGCCGAACTGGACATCCAGACCGGCAAGGAACCTTTGAAGCTGGAAGGTTTTCGCGTCTATGAGACCGGGTATCCGTTCCAGAAACGGGCCCATTTCATCAGCAGCGATCCCGAACTGAACCGCATCTGGGAGGTGGGCTGGCGCACCGCCCTGGTCGATGCCCATGAAACCTATATGGATAGCGCCTATTGGGAGCAGCTTCAGTATACCGGCGACACGCGGTTGCAAATGCTGATTTCCTACGCGGTATCGGGCGATCCCCGCCTGGCGGTGCAGGCGATCGACGTCTTCGCCGAGTCCAATACCAATGGCGGTCTGCAGCAAGGCGCTTATCCCAGCCGCAGCGACAATGTCATCGCCACTTTCTCCCTGGCCTGGGTCGGCATGCTCAGCGACTGGTCGATGGAGCAGCCCGACAGCGCGCTGATCGTCCGTCATTTGCCGCGCATGCGCACCATCCTGAAATGGTTCGAACCCTGGCTGACCCCGAACGGTCTATTGAGCAAGAACCCGCAATGGAATTTCATCGACTGGGCGGGACCGCGCGGCAACAATCGCGAGACTTTTCCCTCTTACGGCAAAGATGGCGGCAGCTGTTTGATGACTGTGACCTGGCTGGGGGCGCTGCGCCAGGGCGTGGCGCTGGAAGAGGCTTATGGCGACAAGGCGGAGGCCGCCACCAATACCGCCAAGGCGGATGCGGCGCGCGATGCCATCCGTGCCCATTGCCGGGATGAAAAAAGCGGATTGTTCGCCGACACATCGGACAAAACGCCTCTGAGCCAGCATATGAATGCGCTGGCGGTTCTCTATGATGTCGCCACGGTGGAGGAAGCCCCCGCCATTCTCGACCGCATCACGGTGCCCGGTCGCGGCATCGATGCGCCGCCCGAGCTTTACACCACCACGTATTATTTCGCCTGGTATCTGATCCGCGCCTTCGAGCATGCGGGCAAGGCGGACCGCTATCCGGCGCTGCTGCGGACCTGGCGCGATCTGCTCAAGCTCAATTACACCACCTGGCCGGAATCGCGTGGCGACACGCGGTCCGACACCCATGCCTGGAGCGCCCATCCCACCGCCGATCTGCTGGGTGTGGTGGCGGGCATCCGCCCCGGTGCGCCCGGCTATGCGCGGGTGCGGATCGCGCCGGTGCTGGGCGACTTGACCAGCCTGGATGCCGCCGCTGCCACGCCCAAAGGCGTGGTGTCTGTGAAGTATAAAGTGGAGGGCGGCAAGCTGTCGGCGGCAATCGAACGTCCCGCCGACTTGCCGGGCGAGTTTGTCTGGAAAGGCCAGACCTATCCTCTATCCAATGTCCATACGGCATTGAGTTTGGAGCACTAAAGCGCGGCGATGATCGCCTGGGCGGCGGCGGGATTGCGTTCCTTGGCGCCGCTGATCACGAATAAGAATACGTCACGCTTGGCTCTAGGTGCGGGCGGCGCCACCAGCTTCAGGTCCTTGGGCGCATCGCCTTTCTCCCACAGTTTGGCCCGCTCCGCCCATTTGGCCAAAGCGGCTTTGGGATAGCCCAGCTTTTCGCCCGCCTTGGTCCCCATGATGCGGACATAAACGAATTCGGCCGTGACGTCGGCGATCACCGGAAAATCGCTGTCGGCGCCGGTGATGATGGCGGTGCCATATTTGCGGCACAGCGCGATGAACGCTTTGTCCTTGAAACTGTCATGGCGCACTTCCACGGCATGGCGGATGGAGATGCCGTTCACTTTCCTGGGCAGCAATTTCAGAAAGGATTCAAAATCCGCCGGATCGAATTTCTTGGTCGCCATGAATTGCCAATTTACCGGCCCCAGTTTTTCCTTCAGCTCGGTGACGCCGCTGGCGAAAACTTCTCGATCGAGTCGCCGGACTGTGCCAGCACCCGCCGGTTGGTGGCAAAGCGCGGACCCTTGACGGTGAAGACAAAGCCTTCCGGCGTCTCCTGGCGCCATTTGCGGAAACTTTCCGGCTTCTGCGAACCGTAATAGGTGCCGTTGATCTCGATGGCGGTCAGCTTGGAGCCGGCATATTCCAGCTCGCGCTTTTGCGGCAGCTTCTCTGGATAGAAAATTCCGCGCCAAGGCTCATAGGTCCAACCGCCGATACCAACGTAAATGCTCATGCGCTTATCAACGCATGAGCATCTTCGGTGTGCAAGTCAGCCTTTTTTAGGACCAACGAAAGCCCACGTAATACCAAACGGATCCTTGGCCTGCGCATAGCGGTCACCCCAGAACATGTCCTGTGGCGGCATGGCGGCGGTGCAGCCGGCATCGACCGCGCGCTGCCACCAACTGTCCACGTCCTTCACCGGAAACATCAGGCTGAAACCGGCGGCGGGGACATAAGGGCAGCCATGCTCGGGATAAGGATCGCTCAACATCACCGACGCGCCGTTGATGTGAAGGTGCACATGCATGGTGCGGCCTTGATCGTCGGGCGGATTGATATGCACCTGCTCGGCGGCAAATGCCTTTTTGTAGAATTCACCGGCCTTGATCGCGCCCTCGACGCAAAGATAGGCGACGATGCCGCCCTTGACGGCGGCGGGCGGGGTTCCTTGTGCTTCAGCCATAGTCAGTCTCCTTAATGTGTCCCAAGGACGGGGCGGTTCCCTTCAGGCCGACAAGCCGGCCCAACAATTTTTAGCTCGCCTGCTGCATCAGCCGGTCCAGATGGCGGCGGATATGGGCGGCTTCCGCCGGCGTGTTGGCCAGGGCGATGGCGCGGTCGAACGCCGTCCGGGCCTCCTTGTTACGGCCCAATTGCAACAGGAATGCGCCGCGCGCCCCGAAAAAGTGGAAATAACCCGACAAACCCTTCTCCAGCGGCTCGATCATGTCCAGGGCGGCGGCCGGTCCGTGCAGCTTGGAGACCGCCACGGCGCGGTTCAATGTTATCACCGGTGACGGCTGCATCCGTTCCAGCGCCAGATAAAGCCCGTCGATCCCCGCCCAATCGGTATCCCCGGCTGTCGCGGCGCGCGCATGGGTGGCGGCGATGGCGGCCTGCACTTGATACGCGCCGGGCCGGTTGTGGCGAATGGCCTTGTCGACCAGGGCCAGGCCTTCGCCGATCAGTTTGGGGTCCCATAGAGAACGATCCTGATCGTCCAGCAGGATGATTTCGCCCTCGGCATCGAACCGCGCCGCCAGGCGCGATTGCTGCAGCAGCATCAGAGCGGTCAGGCCCATGATTTCCGGTTCGGTCTGGAACAGGCGCAAGAGCAGCCGCGCCAGCCGGATCGCCTCGTCGCACAAGGGCGCGCGCTGGGGATCATTGCCCGCGCTATAGCCTTCGTTGAACAACAGATAGATCATCGCCGCCACGGCAGCGACGCGTTCGGCGCGCTCGGCCGGGCCCGGCGCTTCGAACGGCACCTCGGCCTTGGCGATGCGCGCCTTGGCGCGGGTGATGCGCTGTTCCATTGCCGCTTCGCCGACCAGAAAGGCGCGGGCGATCTGCGGCACGGTCAGGCCGGAAACGATGCGCAAGGCCAGCGCAATCTGCTGGGTGGCGGGCAGCTCGGGATGACAGCAGATGAACAGGAGTCTGAGCACATCGTCGCGGTAATGCGAGCCGTCCAGCCGCTCGGCCAATTGGCTTTCCGCATCGTCCAGATCGGAAATTTCCTCATCCGGCGGCAACGCCGTGTTGCGGCTCTGCTTGCGCACGCCATCCAGGGCGGCGTTGCGGCCCACCAGGATCAGCCAGGCGGTGGGATCGCGCGGCGGTCCTTTTTCCGGCCAGCTTTTCAAGGCGCGCAGGCAGGCATCCTGAAAGGCTTCTTCGGCCCGGTCCATGTCGCGGAAATAGCGCAGCAGCGCGCCCACCGCCTGGGGACGGGCGGCGGTCAAGGCGCCATGGATCCAAGCCAAGTCGGTCATGCGCTCTCAGTAAACCTTGATCATCTGGGTGGGCGCGTTGGGCCGCGCTTCGGGCACATAAAGCGCGATGGGGCGTATCTCATAGACGCTGGTGGGATTGGCGGCGGAAAGCTCCTTGGCCACATCCAGCGCGGCATCCAGATTTTCCACATCGATCACATAAAAGCCCAGCAACTGTTCCTTGGTTTCGGCGAAGGGGCCGTCGATCACAATGCCGCCGCCGCGCAGGGTGGTGGCGGCCGTGGTGGGCAGAAGGCGCAGGGAGGGGCCGAGCTTTCCCTCCTTGACCAGCTTTTCATGGACGGTCGAAAGCCGGGTCATCACGGCATCGTCTTCCTCCTTGCTCCAGGACCAGACGACGTCTTCCTTGTTGTAGCAGAGCAGGGTGTAGAGCATTGGCCTTCCTTGATTTCTTCCGAGGACGGGCAAGTATGCCCTCAGCCGACAGGGAAGCGAAAAAATAAATCAGCGGGTCCCTGTCGGCTTGGCCCCCGTGCCGCCGTCCTTGGGCCAGAACCGGCGAACTGGAGAGTGAAATGAGCCAATATGATCTGACCCTGACCCGCCTGCTGGATGCTTCTGCCGACAAGCTGTTCCGCTGCTGGACCACGCCGGAGCTGATGAAGCAATGGTTCGCGCCCAAGCCCTACACCACGCCGGTGGTGGAAACCGACCTGCGGCCGGGCGGCGCCAGCAGGATCGTGATGCGCAGCCCGGATGGCCAGGAGATTCCCTGTCCCGGCCAGTATCTGGAGATCGTGCCCAACCGCCGGATCGTGGCCACCGACGCTTATCTGGGCGATTGGGTGGCGAACGACAAGCCTTTCATGACCATGATCCTCACTTTTGAACCGGAGGGCGACAAGACGCGTTACACCGCTGTCGCCCGCCACTGGAACGAAGCCGATCTCAAAAAGCATGAGGCGATGGGTTTTCATAAGGGCTGGGGCATTTGCACCGATCAGCTCGAAGCCTTGGCCAAGACACTCTGATCACCCCGCGAACAAGGACCATCTCCATGACCATCAATCAGAAGATCATTCCCCATCTTTGGTTCAACAATAATGCCGAGGAGGCGGTGAACCATTACGTCTCCCTGTTCGCCAATTCCAGGATCACCAATATCGCGCGTTACGGCGATGCCGGGCCCGGTCCCAAGGGGGGCGTGATGTCGATCGGCTTTATCCTCAACGGACAGGAATTCGCCGCCATCAATGGCGGGCCGCAATTCCATCACACCGCCGCCAGTTCGCTGCTGATCTGGTGCGATACCCAGGCCGAGATCGATGAACTGTACGGCAAGCTGCTGGCGGGCGGCGGCACGGAACAGGCCTGCGGCTGGGTGCAGGACCGTTTCGGGCCGGTCTGGCAGGTCAATTACAAGCGCATGCCGGACATGATCGGCAGCGGCGAGGGTGAAGCGTCCACCCGGGTGATGAAGGCGATGATGACCATGAAGAAGATCGATGTGAAAAAACTGGAAGATGCCTATGCCGGCCGGTAAGCCAAGGCTGAACATGTTCAACAGCGTGTCGCTGGACGGTTATTTCACCGACTCCCATAACGACATGAGTTGGGCGCATGCCGGCGGCGATTCCGACGAGTTCCAGGAATTTGTCGCCGGCAATGCCAGTGGCGCAGCCACGCTGGTGTTCGGCCGCGTCACGTATGAAATGATGGCCGGCTTTTGGCCCACGCCGATGGCGGCCAAGCAGATGCCGGAGGTCGCGGCCGGGATGAACAAGGCCCCAAAATATGTTTTTTCCCGCAACCTGAAAAAAGCGGATTGGGTAAATACCACCGTGCTGAATGGCGATCCCGTTTCGGAAATCGCCAAGCTCAAACGTGGCGGGGCTCTGACCATTCTGGGCAGCGGCAGCATCGTCAAGCAGTTGGCGGCGGCGGGCCTGATCGACGATTACCAGTTGATGGTCTGTCCGGTGATCCTGGGCAGCGGCCGCACCTTGTTCGACGGCATTCCCGGGCGCCCGACCTTGAAACTGGCCAACAGCCGCACCTTCAACAACGGCAAGGTGTTTTTGCACTACACCGCTTGAGTTATTGCCCCTCATGCTTCGACAGGCTCAGCATGAGGATTTTAAATACTCCTCACCCTGGCCGCACGACGCTGTCGCTAACGGCTGTCGAAGGGTGAGGAAATTAGCCGAATAGCTTTTTGTATTCCTCGGGTTTGAAACCAACGGTGAGCTTGCCCTTGGCCTCCAGCACCGGGCGTTTGATCATCGAAGGCTGGGCCAGCATCAGGGCGATGGCTTTCTTCTCGGTGATGTTTTCCTTGTCGGCGTCGGGCAGTTTCTTGAAGGTCGTGCCGGCACGGTTGAGCAGGATTTCCCAGCCCGCTTTTTTGGCCCAACCTTCGAGAGTCAGTTTGTCTATCCCGGCGGCTTTGTAGTCATGGAACTGATGCGCGACCTTATGTAACTCAAGCCAGCTACGGGCTTTTTTCATGGTGTCGCAGTTTTTGATGCCGTAGATCGTGGTCATTTTCACTCCAAAATTTGAACGCAGGATATGGGAGGCAAGTGAGGGTGCAAAGCGGCTATTCTTTGCCCATGACCGGATTGAAACAGGACTGGCGCCGCATCACTGCCGAGCTGGATGAACAAGGCTGGGCGGTGCTGCCCGCACTGCTGGAAAGCGCGGCCTGCGCCGCCACTGCCATGCTCTACGACTGGGATGATGGCTTCCGCAGCCGGGTGGTGATGGCACGGCATGGTTTTGGACGTGGCGAGTATCGCTACTTCTCCTATCCCTTGCCGCCCCTGGTCGAGGACTTGCGCACCCGGCTCTATCCGTCGCTGGCGCCCATCGCCAATGGCTGGATGGAGCGGCAGGGCCAGAAGACGCGCTTTCCGGACAGCCACGCCGATTATCTCGTCCGCTGCGGCAAAGCCGGCCAAACCCGGCCGACGCCCTTGCTGCTGCGCTATGGTCCGGGCGACTTCAACTGCCTGCACCAGGATCTTTACGGCGCGGAGGTCTTTCCCCTGCAGGTGGCGGTGCTGTTGTCGCAGCCGGACCGGGATTTCACCGGCGGGGAGTTCATCCTGACCGAACAGCGCCCCCGCCAGCAGTCCCGCGTTGTGGCCGTGCCACTGGCCCTGGGGGATGGCGTGGTCTTCGCGGTCAACAGCCGTCCCGTCCGGGGTACGCGCGGCGACTATCAGGTCAAGATGCGCCATGGCGTCAGCAAGCTTCACACCGGCCAGCGGCACACGCTGGGTATCATCTTTCACGATGCGGCGTGATCAGCGCCCTGAAACGTTCACTTTGGCGGGTTCGTCGGGGCTCAGCCAGCGATAGACAAAGCCGGCGACCGCCGCGCCCAGGATCGGCGCCACCCAGAACAGCCATAGCTGCTGCAGCGCCCAGCCGCCCACGAACAAAGCGGGGGCGGTGGAGCGCGCCGGATTGACGCTGGTGTTGGTCACCGGAATGGAAATCAGGTGGATCAGGGTCAGGCAGAGGCCGATGGCGATGGGCGCAAAGCCTGCGGGGGCGCGGCCATGGGTGGAACCCAGGATCACAAACAGGAAGACGAAGGTCATGACCACTTCACAGACCAGCGCCGCCGCCAGGCTGTAACCGCCCGGCGAATGGTCGCCATAGCCGTTGCTGGCAAAACCGGCCGAGACATCGAAGCCGGCATGGCCGCTGGCGATGACATAAAGCACCGCCGCGCCGAACAGGCCGCCCGCGACCTGGGCCGCGACATAGCCGGCAGGTCCGAGGCGGGAAACCGTCCGCCGGCCCACAGTCCGACCGACACAGCCGGATTGAGGTGGCAGCCCGAGACGTGGCCGATGGCGAAGGCCATGGTCAGGACCGTGAGGCCGAAGGCCAGCGACACCCCGACAAAGCCGATGCCCAGTGCGGGGAAGGCGGCAGCCAGCGCCGCCGATCCGCAGCCCCCCAAAACCAGCCAGGCTGTTCCGATGAATTCTGCTGCCAATTTGCGGGTCATGACCGGCTCCCCTTTTTGCAGTCCAGCGGTCGGGGAGCGTACGCCCGGTGCGCCATGGACGCCATTGGCCCTCTGTCCAGCTTGCGCCGGATGCGCCATTTTTTGCTGTTCTTGCTTTTAGGTTTACACAGTGTAAAGTACATGAATTGAGAGGTTTACACTGTGTCAAGTAAGGCTGATACGCGCGACCAAATTCTGGAAGCAGCACTGGCGCTTGTGCAGGAAAATCGCGGTACCAGTCTGACCATGGGTGGGGTAGCCAGCCAAGCCGGGCTGTCCCGCCAGGCCGTCTATCTTCATTTCCAGGACCGCGCGGCCCTGTTGGTGGCCATGGCTCTGCATGCCGATGAGGCACGGGCTCTCGCCGCCAAATTCGCCGCCATCGCCAAGGCCCCCAGCGCCCGGGCGGCCGTGGCGGCGCTGGTGGCTTTGCGGGCCGGCGACAATCCCGCCGCTTGGCCGGTCGAGCGCATCTTTGAAACCCTGCGCCAGGACGATGCCTTGGTGGAAGCAGCCTGGCGGGACCGGCTGGCCGGATCGCTTGAAGCCTGCCGCGCCATCGCGCAGCGCTTTCAGGGGGAAGGCGCCTTGGCGCGCCATCTGTCGCCGGACGCCGCCGCCGATCTGTTGTGGAGCCTGACGTCGCCGCGTTTGTGGGAAGAGCTGGTGATCGGACGCGGTTGGAGCGCCGAGCGTTACCGCAGCCATGTCACATATTTGGCGGTGGGTGCGCTGACGCACTAACGCGCGGCAAAAAAAGCGCGGACTGAGACACAGACGAAAATAACAATTGTTATTGTATTCGAAAATTTGCCGCGCATTTGTGCAGCGGCTTTCGTCAACATAGTTTCCGTGCGCCACATAGTTTTCGCGGCCCACATTACAAATGCTTTTGGTGTTATCGCGCTTTAGCCGATTTCGGCCGGGCGAAATCTTGCGACACTTGCGCGAAATCGCGGTGAAGCCAAAACAGATGCGAACCGTTTAGCCATGCGATCAGGGCTATCCGGGATTGCATTTGACCCTTTCATTGGTTTTGACCTTCGCATTGGCCGACGTAGCGGGGCGCCGTTTTCTTCCCGATCCCAAGCGCATCAACCGCGCTCTGTTCGGCGCCTGGTACGAGGAGGATATCTACGACAATTTCTGCGCCGCGCTCCCCTGCGCGATGGGTCTTTTCCGGCATCGCATTCCCGCCGCGATGCGCGCCAAGGGCCTGATTTTCGTGCATGTGCCGCGCGTTGCCGGAACCTCGATCACCCGCGCGCTCTATGGCGAGGGCTGCATCCATCACCACAGCATGCGCTATTATCGCGCCGTCGATCCCGCATTCGCGCAAAGCGCCGGCTCCTTCGCCGTGTTGCGCGATCCCTTTGCGCGTTTCGCCAGCGCCTACGCCTTTATACGGGCCGGCGGCACGGCGCTGAGCAGCCTGAGCACCGTCTTCCTGGAACAGACCGCCGATATCGCGTCGGTCGACGACTATCTTTGCTTCCTGGAAGGGCGCGGGGCCTTGGACCTGGATTTTGTGATGCGCCCGCAAAGCTGGTTTGTCTGCGATCCCGTCACGGGCGCGTCTTTGGTCAAGGATCTGTTCATTCTGGGCGAGGATGGTGGCGCGCTGGCCGCCTATCTCGCGCCGCATAAGATCGGTCGACTGCCCTGGAACAATCGCGCGCCGCGGCCGCCCCTGGCGCTCAATGCCGGCCAGCGCCGCCGTGTCGAGCGGCTCTATGAAGGCGACTTTGCCCTGATTGAGTCGGTTCGCCGCGCGAGCCGCGACCGGTTCCGCGGCGCCGCAATCGCGGCGGAATAGTTGGGTTTTTGCGCACCCCTACTAGAGCTTGATGTGCCGCGCTAAGCTTCCACAGCGATCGATCACGCAGCTGTGGGCGGGTTGTCCGACAGCCTTGCCCGCCCCCGCAGCAATCGCTTGATTGCTCGCCCCGCGCGTTGACCAAGATATCGCTGAAGATTGATGGAACAGGAAGCCTATCGCCACGTCCCTTACGACATCGATGTCGAGCAGGCTCTGCTGGGCGCGATCCTGGCCGATAACCGGGCGATGGAGCGTGCCAGCGCGCTGATCAAGCCGGATCACTTCTACGATCCGCTGCATGGCCGCATCTTCGAGACCATGTCGCATATGATCGAGCGGGGCGGCGTGGTGGTGACGCCGCTGACCCTGCACGCAACCATGAAGTCCGATCCCGGTGTGATCGAAACCGGCGGCCAGGCCTATTTCGACGCGTTGCGCGCCGCCGCGCCCGCCATTCCCAACGTCAAGGATTATGCCGACATCCTGGCCGATCTGGCGGTGCGCCGCAGCCTGATCCGCATCGGCGAGGATATCGTCAACACCGCCTATGACGCGCCCACCGAGAAAACCTCCAAGGACCAGATCGCCGAGGCCGAAAAGGCGCTCTATGCCGTCGCCGAAACCAACAAATACGGCGAAGGCGCGCTGGATTTCCACGAGGCGCTGCGCAAGGCGGTGGAGTCGGCGGAAAAAGCCCATGCCCGAGGCGGGCGCATTTCCGGCATCACCAGTGGTTTCACCGATATCGACAGTCTTTTGGGCGGGTTGCAGCCTTCGGACCTGTTGATCCTGGCGGGGCGGCCCGGCATGGGCAAAACCGCGCTGGGCACCAACATGGCCTTCCACGCCGCGCAGCAATATATGCGCGACGTTCAATCCGGCGCCGAATATCCCAGCGGCGCGCCGGTCCTGTTCTTCTCGCTGGAAATGGCGGCGCAACAGCTGTCGGCGCGTATCCTGTCGGAACAGGCCGAGCTGGAGATGTGGAAGATCCGCAACGGCAAGTTCAGCGAAAGCGAATGGGAGAAATTCGTCCTCACCATGCAGGACCTGTCTTCCCTGCCGCTTTACATCGACGATTCCGGCGGCATTTCCATCGCCCAGATCGCGGCCCGCGCCCGGCGCATGAAGCGCGAGAAAAATATCGGCCTGATCATCATCGACTATCTGCAATTGGTGGAGCCGTCGCGCCGCCACGACAACCGGGTTCAGGAAATCACCGAAGTCACCAAGGGGCTCAAGACCCTGGCCAAGGAATTGAACGTGCCGGTGCTGGCGCTGTCGCAGCTGTCGCGCGGCGTCGATGCCCGCGACGACAAGCGCCCGGTGCTGTCGGATTTGCGCGAATCCGGCTCCATCGAACAGGATGCCGACGTGGTGATGTTCGTTTATCGCGAGGAATATTACCTCAAATCGCGCGAGCCCGAACCGGGCAGCGCCGAACATGCCAAATGGATGGAAAAGCTCGAACGGGCGACCAACCGGGCCGAAGTGCTGGTGGAAAAGCACCGCCACGGCGCCACCCGCGCCATCGATCTGGTGTTCGAGGGCATGTACACCCGCTTCAGCAACATGGCCAATGACGGCTTTACGCCGTCTCACTAGTCCGTCGTTCCTACAGCCACGAATTTCGCGCCGCGGATGAGCGCCGCGATCTGGCGCGGCAGCAGTTTCAGGTCATAGCCGAAACGCACCGCTTCGCGTTTGGCATAGGTCCAGCCGAAGGCGCGCAGGCCACGCCGTGTGCCCTCGATGTCGGATTTTTCCCCGACGAATTCTTCCTGCCGGGCGATCGCCGGAAGCAGTTGCCAGGGCGCCAGGGAATCGAACAGCTTTGAATTGTTGGGATTGAACAGCAGATGATCGACCGGCAGGTCGAAGCGAGTCTGGCGCAGCAACAGTTCGGCCGCCCGGCGCGACAGGATATAGGCGGCGGCGCCGGTGTGGCGCGACAGCATGCGGCCCATGTGGAAGTCTTCTCCCACCGCGCGTATGCGGTCCAAAAGCACGCGCTGGCCGGGTGGGCCGTAATGCTCAAGCTTCACCACCGCCACACCGGCGGGAATCCAGCCATTGCTTGTCAGCAGCGCGCCGGCGCTGGCGCTGAGGCGGACATCGTCTTCCAGGAAAACCGCATGGCTTTCGCCGCCGGCAAGGAACATCTCCCAGGCCAGGCGGTGCGACACCAGACAGGCCTTGTCGCCTTGGGGGATTTCGCCCAGCGGGCCCGATGGGGTGAACCAGTGATTCACCTTGCCCGGTTCCGCGCTTTGGGCGTCCACCGCTTCGATCCGTTCCAGGCTTAGCCCCAGCGCAGCCGTCTGCTGGACCATGGCGGCCAGCCGGTCGGGACGCCGCTCCAGGTTAATCAGATAGGTCCGCATGAACTCACCATTAGGTGGGCCGCGTTAGCATTTTTGCCGGTTTTCCGCCATTGCTGCTCACTGCCCCTGTTTTGGTCGCCCCGGCGCTTCTATATGGTGGGGCAGCGGGGAAGCGTTTGACGGATTGAGACTTTTGGCCAGCGAAATTGTCCTGACGCACCCATTTTTGCGCCCCGGCACCAAGCCGGTGGGGGCCGAGGAGCAGCGCCGCAAGAACCTGTCGCGCAGCACCTCCACGGCGCTGGTGGCGCTGCTGCATGTGTTGTTCATTTTCTTTTTCGTGGTGGGCATCCGTCCTTTCGACATGCGCAATCGCACCATTGTCGAAACCATTCTCACCTTGCCCCGGGCCGGCGACAATCAGCGGGATGCGCCGCGCAACACGCCGGTGCCTATTTTTAACGCACCGCCGCGCCTGCTCTCGGCGCCGGAAGTCATTATCAAGCCGCCGCCGGTCATACCGGAAGAGCAGATCAGGCAAGGCGAGGGACCGCCCACCGATATTCTGGGCGCGGTGGGGCGCGAGCTTGCCTGCAGCGCCGGCAGCTGGGAGCATCTCACCTCGGTCGAGCGCGCCCGCTGCGGCCTTTATCCCTGGCGCGGCGTCAAGCTGCCCAATGGCTCGCTGGTGATGATACCGCGCGGCCAGCTGCCCCGCCTGCCGGAAGCGCCACCCACCGAATTCAGCCTCAATACCGGCTCCGACCGGATCAGCAGCGATGTGCGGGCCGGCATCATCCCCGGACAGGGCGGTTGCCCCATCCTGCAGAACACCCCGTGCCTGCATGTCACCCCGGCGATGCGCGCCGCCACGGGCGACCGCTAATGCGCGCCTTCGGCCCCGGCTTTGGTTATAAGAGACGGTCATGAGCGCGGCTGCGGGACAAGAGATACAAGCGGATTTCGAGGCGGCCTGCCTGACGGTGCGCCTGTCCGCCATCACCGCCAATTACCGCACCTATCGCCGCATGACCGGACCCGCCGCCGTGGCGGCGGTGGTCAAGGGCGATGCCTATGGGCTGGGCGCGGCGCGGGTGGCGCCAGCGCTGGCGGCGGCCGGTTGCGATAGTTTTTTTGTCGCGCGGCTGGAAGAAGGCGTGGCGCTGCGCAAGACCGTGCCGCAGGCGCGCATCTTTGTGATGGACGGCGCCGATCCGGATTCGGTTCCCGCGCTGCTGCGCTTTTCCCTGACGCCGGTGCTGAACAGCCTGGCGCAGATCGCCGCCTGGTCGGCGGCGGCGCGGGTGGGACGCGCGCCTTTGGACGCGGTGCTGCATATCGATACCGGGATGAACCGGCTGGGGCTTACGGGTGAGGAACTGGCGACCTTGGCGGGGGAACAGGCCAAGCGTCTCGCCGGCCTCAATCCGGTGCTGGTGATGAGCCATCTGGCTTGCGCCGACGAGCCGGAAAACAAGATGAACGCGGCACAGCTGTCGCGCTTCCGCCAGGCGCTGGCCATGCTGCCCACCGCACCGGCCAGCCTGGCCGCCAGCCATGGCGCCATGCTGGGTGTGGACTATCATTTCGATCTGGTGCGGCCCGGAGTGGCGCTTTATGGCGCCAATCCGCAAAAGCCGGAAGGGAAAGCGGATACGGCGCCCAGCCTGATGCAAACCGCCGCCATCCTCACCGCCAAGGTGCTGCAGGTCCGGCGAATTGACTTGGGCGAAAGCGTTGGCTACGCAGCCACGTTCCGCGCAAAAAGGCCCAGCATGATCGCCACCGTGGCGCTTGGATATGCCGACGGTATCCCGCGCACTCTGTCCAACAAGGGCGCCGCCGCCATTGCGGGGGTGCGCGTGCCCATCGCGGGCCGGGTTTCCATGGACCTGATCACCCTGGATGTCAGCGACCTGGCCGAGCCGCCGCATATCGGCGCCGATGCCGAACTGTTGGGCGACACGATAGGGCTGGGCGAAGTGGCGGAAAGCGCCGGCACCAACGAATATGAAATCCTCACCCGTCTGCGCCGGGTGCCAAGGCGGTATGAGGCATAATGAACTTTTTTGCGAGCATCGGCCGCGCCACTCTGACGGTGCTGGCGCATATCGGCCAGCTGGCTTTGTTCACCGGCCAGGCGCTGGCGGCCATGGTGTCGCCGCCCATCTATTCCCGGTTGATCCTGGGGCAGATGATGCGCATCGGCTATTACTCCCTGCCGGTGGTGGGGCTCACCGCTTTCTTCACCGGCGGTGTTCTGGCGCTGCAGATCTATCTGGGCGGCAACCGTTTCGGCGCCGAGGCCATCGTGCCGCAAGTGGTGGTGCTGGCGGTCACCCGTGAATTGGGGCCGGTGATCGCGGGCCTGATGATCGCGGGCCGCGTCGCCGCCGCCATCGCCGCCGAAATCGGCACCATGAAAGTCACCGAGCAGATCGACGCCCTGACCACCCTGGCCACCAATCCGATCAAATATCTGGTGGTGCCGCGCATCGTGGCGGCGGTGATCTCCATGCCGATCCTCACCGCCATCGGCGACAGTATCGGCGTGATGGGCGGTTATGCCGTGTCGGTCTATACCCTGGATTTCAACGGCACCGGCTATCTCAAGAACACGGTGGATTTCGCCCGTAGCGAAGACATCACTTCGGGCCTGATCAAGGCGGCGGTGTTCGGCTTCATCGTCGCCTTGATGGGCTGTTATCACGGTTTCAATTCCAAGGGCGGGGCCCAGGGCGTGGGCAATGCCACCACCAATGCGGTGGTGGCGTCCTCGATCCTGATCCTGGCCGCCGACTATGTCCTCACCGCGCTGTTGTTCCACAAATGAGCACGCCCAAAATTCAACTGATCGGCGTCAAGAAACGCTTCGGCCCCAAGGTGGTGCTGGACGGCGTCGATCTCACCATCGACAAACAGTCCTCGCTGGTCATCATCGGCGGTTCGGGCACCGGCAAGTCGGTGACCATCAAATCCATCCTGGGCATCCTGCGCCCGGACGAGGGCACAATCCTGGTCGATGGCGAGGACATCACCCATATCAACGGCGCCGAGCGCGACCGGGTGATGAAGAAGTTCGGCATGCTGTTCCAGGGCGGCGCCTTGTTCGACAGTTTGCCGGTTTGGGAGAATGTCGCCTTCGGGCTTATTCAAGGCCGCGGCATGCCGCGGATAAAAGCGCGCGATATCGCCATTCAGAAACTTGCCAAGGTGGGATTGCGGGAGGATGTCGCGTTCCTGAGTCCTTCCGAACTGTCGGGCGGCATGCAGAAGCGCGTCGGCCTGGCCCGCGCCATCGCCGCCGATCCCGAGATCATCTTTTTCGACGAGCCCACCACCGGCCTGGACCCGATCATGGCCGACATCATCAATGACCTGATCATCTCCACGGTGAAGGATGTCGGCGCCACGGCGCTGTCCATCACCCACGACATGACCTCGGCGCGGAAAATCTCCGACAAGATCGCCATGCTGTATGGCGGCAAGATTATCTGGCAGGGCCCGACCGGCGAGATCGACCGCAGCGGCAATCCCTATGTGGAGCAGTTCATCCACGGAAGAGCCGAGGGTCCGATCAAAATGGCTGTGAAAGCTTGAGATTGCCGCGCTGAAGCGGTCTTGACCGCTATGGTATAAGGGAATCATGGTCAAATCCTCCACCTCCTATGTCTGCCAGTCCTGCGGCGCCAGCGCGCCCAAATGGTCCGGCAAATGTGAGGCTTGCGGCGGCTGGAACACCATTGTCGAGGAAGGCATCGCCCCGCCTTTGGGTGGCGGCGCCTCCCGCCGGGTCAAGGGCCGCAAGATCAGCCTGGAAGACCTCAAGACCGAAGACGCCCCGCCCAAGCGCCGTCCCACCGGCATCGCCGAATTTGACCGCGTCACCGGCGGCGGGCTGGTGCCGGGCTCAGCGCTGTTGGTGGGCGGCGATCCGGGTATCGGCAAATCCACCATCATTCTGCAGGCCCTGGGCAAGTACGCCCAGGCCGGCGGCCACGCCGTCTATATCTCGGGCGAAGAAGCCATGGCGCAGGTGCGGATGCGCGCCGCCCGCATGGGATTGTCGGATGCGCCGCTGATGTTGGGCGCCGCCACCAATGTCGAAGACATTCTGGCCACCCTGGAATCCGGCAAGCCGCCGGACATTGTCGCCATCGATTCCATCCAGACTTTGTGGACCGGCGCGCTGGATGCGGCGCCGGGCACCATCGCCCAGGTGCGCACCGCCAGTTTCGATCTGGTGCGCTATGCCAAGGCTTCCGGCGCGGCGCTGCTGCTGGTCGGGCATGTCACCAAGGACGGCCAGATCGCCGGCCCCAAGGCGGTGGAGCATCTGGTCGATGCGGTGCTCTATTTCGAAGGCGAGCGCGGCCATCATTTCCGCGTGCTGCGCGCGGTGAAAAACCGTTTCGGCGCCACCGACGAAATCGGCGTGTTCGAAATGACCGGCAAGGGACTGGCGGAAGTCGCCAATCCGTCGGCGCTGTTTTTGGGCGACCGCAAATCGGCGGCCCCCGGCACCGCCGTCTTTGCCGGACTGGAAGGCACGCGGCCCTTGCTCTGCGAAATCCAGGCGCTGGTTTCCGCCACCACCTACGGCACGCCGCGACGCGCCGTGGTGGGCTGGGATACCGGACGGCTGGCGATGATCCTGGCGGTTCTGGACGCCCGGGCCGGGGTTGGAATCGGGGCCAGCGATGTCTATCTGAACGTCGCGGGCGGTCTGAAAATCGGCGAGCCCGCAGCCGACCTGGCGGTGGCCGCCGCGCTTGTGTCCTCATTCGGTGGAGAAGCCTTGCCGCGCGACACGGTGTTTTTCGGGGAAATTTCGCTTTCGGGCGATATCCGCCCGGTGCCCCAGGCCGAAAGCCGGCTCAAGGAAGCCGCCAAGCTGGGGTTCAAAAATGCCTTCATTCCGGCGGGAACCAAGGCGGATGCCGCCGGCCTGGCGTTAACCGAGATTACCAGCGTGGCCGAACTGCTGAGATTTGCTCCTGAACCGACACTTCGAAGGGAAAAAACCTTGGGCCGTGGTAAAGTCGAATCATGAGTCGGAGCCGATGAGTCTGTCCGTCAATTTCATCGACTGCCTGATCGTGCTGGTCGTCCTGGTGTCGGCCGGCTATGCCTGTTGGCGCGGGTTCATCTGGGAAACCCTCACCATCTTTTCCTGGGCCGCGGCGTCGATCTGCTGTCTCTATTTCGGTCCCTATATCGTTCCGCTCACCACAAGCCTGGTGGGCGAAGGATGGCCGGCCACCTTACTGGGATACGCCTCGGTGTTCGTGACGATCTTCGTTCCCTTGGCGTTTATCAGTCACCGTTTCAGCGAGACGGTGAAAAATTCCCCCATCGGTCCTTTGGACCGGGCGGCGGGCATCGCCTTCGGCGTGGTGCGCGGGCTGGTGATCCTGGGACTGGCCTACATGGCGTTTACCTATTTCGTCCCGATCAAAAATCACCCCAGCTGGCTGACCGAGGCGCGGCTGATCCCCATCATTCAAAGCACCGCCGATATCATGTTGACCGCGGTTCCCAACCAGCCGCGCGATTACACCTACCTGCCGCAGCATGATCCGCTGCGCCAGGCGCCGTCCCAGGTGGAGCAGAAAAAGGCAGCAAATTCTCCTGAAAATTCAACCCGCCATGACCCCATGGCAGAGCTGATCCGCAAGAATGAACAGGCCAATAGTGTCCCAAAAAGCACCAAAAAAGCTGCAAGTGAACCGGTGCAACAGAAGAGCGCAGGCACACCTGCGAAATCCTATGGCGCGGGCGACCGGCAGGCGCTAGACAGGCTTGTACAGACCGGCGGGAGCCGATGACCGGCCATAGCGAAACACTTTGGGACCTGGATCAAGACACGCTGCATGAAGAGTGCGGCGTGTTCGGCATTTTCGACCATGCCGATGCCGGCGCACTGTCGGTCTTGGGTCTGCATGCGCTTCAGCATCGCGGCCAGGAAGCGGCGGGCATTGTCACCTATGACAATGGCCATTTCATTTCCGAACGTCATATGGGGTTGGTGGGCGACGCTTTCGGGCGCGGCAGCGCCGCCGCCAAGAATCTCAATGGCCGCTTCGCCATCGGCCACAACCGTTATTCCACCGCCGGCGGCAGCCGCGCCAGCAACATCCAGCCGATCTTCGCCGATCTGGCGGGCGGCGGCCTGGCCATCGCCCATAACGGCAACCTGACCAACGCCCATACCCTGCGCCAGGAGCTGGTGGGGCAGGGCGCGATTTTCCAATCTACCTCCGACACCGAAACCATCGTGCATCTGACGGCGCGCAGCACCAAGTCGCGCATCGTCGACAAGCTGATCGACGCGCTGTGCCAGGTGGAAGGCGCCTATTCGCTGGTGGCGCTGACCAGCAAGAAGCTGATCGGGGTGCGTGATCCCCATGGCGTGCGCCCCCTGGTGATGGGCAACCTGGACGGGGCGGTGATTTTCGCTTCCGAGACCTGCGCCCTGGATATCATCGGCGCCGAATATGTCCGCGACATCAAGCCGGGCGAGATGGTGGTGGTGGACAAGGACGGCATCCGCAGCCACTTCCCCTTCAAGCCGCAGACCCACCGTTTCTGCGTCTTCGAATATATCTATTTCGCGCGGCCCGATTCCACTTTGGAAGGGCGCAATGTCTATGAAGCGCGCAAGAATATCGGCGCGGTGCTGGCGCATGAGGCTCCCGCCGAAGCCGACATGGTGATCCCGGTGCCCGACAGCGGTGTGCCCGCCGCGCTGGGCTACGCCAATGCCGCCAACATCCCGTTCGAGCTGGGCATCATCCGCAATCACTATGTCGGCCGCACCTTCATCGAACCGTCGGATTCCATCCGCCATCTGGGCGTGCGGCTGAAGCACAATCCCAACCGCGCCAAGCTCAAGGGCAAGAAGGTCATTCTGGTGGACGATTCCATCGTGCGCGGCACCACCTCCAAGAAGATCGTCGCGATGGTGCGCGATGCCGGCGCCGCCGAAGTGCATTTCCGTGTGTCTTCGCCGCCCACAACCCATTCCTGTTTTTATGGCGTGGACACGCCCAACACCGACGATCTTCTGGCCCATAAGATGGATGTCGAGCAGATGCGCCGCTTCATCGGCGCCGACAGCCTGGCCTTTATCTCGATGAACGGGCTTTACCGCGCCATGGGCAAGGCCGAACGCGTCGCCCAGGCCCCGGATTTCTGCGACGCCTGTTTCACCGGCGATTATCCCATCTCGCTGACCGACATCAGCGGCGGCACGCGGCAACTTTCGCTGCTGGCGGACGTCGCCTAGGGATTCTCCATGACGAAAATTCTGGACGGGCGGATTGCGCTCATCACCGGTGCGTCACGCGGCATAGGCCGCGCCGGCGCCATCGCTTTGGCCAAGGCGGGGGCGCATGTCATCCTGGTGGCGCGCACCGTGGGCGGGCTGGAAGAAGCCGACGACGAAATCCAGAAACTGGGCGGCACCGCCACTTTGGTGCCGATGAATCTGCGCGACGGCGAGGCCATCGACCGGCTGGGCGCCTCGATCTATCAGCGCTGGGGCAAGCTGGACGCCTTTCTGGGCAATGCCGGGGTGCTGGGGCAGTTGACCCCGCTGGCGCATCTGGAACCCAAGACCTTTCAGGAAGTGATGGAGGTCAATGTCACCGCCAATTGGCGGCTGATCCGCTCGCTCGATCCCCTGCTGCGCCTGTCCGATGCGGGGCGGGTGCTGTTCGTCACCAGCGGCGCGGCCAGGAAACACAATCCCTATTGGGGCGCTTATGCGGTGAGCAAGGCGGCGCTGGAAAGCCTGGCCCTGACCTATGCGGTGGAATGCCAGACCACCAATATTAAGGTCAATCTGATCAATCCCGGCCCGATCCGCACGGCGATGCGCAAGAAAGCGATGCCGGGCGAGGATCCTTCCACCTTAAGGGTGCCGGACGATATGGCGCCGAAGATTGTCGAGATGCTGTCGCCGGGTTACGCGCACAGCGAGACGGTTATCAACTTCCAAAAATAATTCTCCATGGCCGGCCTCCGAGCCGGCCATCCAGACAAGAAGGAGCGACAACGCCGGTTGCTCTGGATGGGCGGGTCAAGCCCGCCCATGGAGAGTTATTTTTTATTCGCGTACGGATTTTTCGAATTGCGCACCGAAAAGCGCAGCGGCGTACCTTTGAGCCCGAACGCCTCGCGCAACCCGTTCGACAGATAGCGCAAATAGGCCTCGGGCAGGGCGTCCAGCTGATTGCCGAACAACGTAAAGCTGGGCGGACGCGCCTTGCGCTGGGTCATATAGCGGATGCGCACCCGCCGCCCGCTGATCGCGGGCGTGGCATGGCGCTGCAGGGCTTCCTGCAGGAACCGGTTCAAGGTGGCGGTGGAGACGCGGCTGTTCCAGGCGGTGTCGGCTTCGGTGATGGCGGCTTCCAATCTTTCGAGCCCTTCGCCGGTGCGCGCCGAGGTGGCGATCAGGGGCGCCCCCGCCACCTGCGGCAACAGCCGGTCCAGCTTTTCGCGCATTCGCGAAATCGCGCCCGCCTTGTTTTCCAGCAGGTCCCATTTGTTGATGGCAAAGACGATGGCGCGGCCCTCGCGCGCGATCAGGTCGGCGATGGTGAGGTCCTGTTTTTCGAACGGCGCCGTGGCATCGATCATCACCACCACGCAATCGGCGAAGCGAATGGCTTCCAAGGTGGAGGCCACCGACATTTCCTCCAGGGTCTCGCCCGCCACCCGCGCCTTTTTGCGCAGGCCCGCCGTGTCATGCAGCAGCACGTCGCGTTCGCCCGCTTTCCAGGGCGCCGTGATGGCGTCACGGGTGAGCCCCGCTTCCGGCCCGGTCAGGGAACGTTCCTCGCCCAACAACTGATTGAATAGCGACGATTTTCCGACATTGGGACGGCCGACCAGCGCCAGGCGCAGCGGCCGGTCGAGGTAGTTGACGACCACATCCTCTTCCGGCTCGTCGTCCTCTCTGAATTCGAGGTCTTCGAATTCTTCGCCCTCGTCCTCTTCTTCGGACGGGCCCGGACCGGCCAGCGGTTCCAGCGCGGCGGTGATGCCATCCATGCCCAGATTGTGTTCGGCGGAAATCGCAATGGCTTCGCCAAAGCCCAGGCCATAGGCCTCGGAAGGTGGTTCGACCCGGCCCTCGCATTTGTTGGCCGCCAGGATCACCGGTTTGCCGGATTTGCGCAGCGCCTGGGCGATGATCTGGTCGCCCGCCGTCACCCCGGCGCGGGCATCGATCAGGAACAGCAAGGCCTCGGCTTCCTGGATCGCCGTCAGGGTTTGCTGGGTCATGCGATGGGAAATGCTGCCGGTGGCGGCGTCTTCAAAACCGGCGGTATCGATCAGCCGCAAGGCCAAGCCCTCATACTCCGCATCCACCGCCTGGCGGTCGCGGGTGACGCCCGGCGTGTCGTGAACAATCGCGGCGGCGCGGCCGGCCAGCCGGTTAAAGAGACGAGATTTCCCGACATTGGGCCGGCCTACAATCGCGAGGATCAACGCCATGGCGCATCTTACCGCAGGGCCACGAGTTCGGCGTCGGAGGTGTAGAGGTACATAATGCCATTGGCCACCACCGGCGCGATGGTGGTGCCGTCGGGAATTTCCACCCGGCCGGTCAGTTTGCCGTCGTAGGGCGAAAGCGCCTGGGCATAGCCGTTGGAGGAGACGATGATCAGCTTGTCGGATACCAGCACCGGTCCGGCATAGATGATGGGGTCTTTCTTGTTTTCCAGATCCTCATATTGCGGCAGCTGGTGAATCCAGCGGACCTTGCCTTCCCGGCGGGTCAGGCAGATCACCCGGGCATTGTTGTCCACCACATAGACATAGTCGCCTGCCGCCCAGGGCGTTTGAATGCCGCCGATATCGCGCGACCATAGCCGTTCGCCGGTATTGACGCTGAAGGCCGCCATCAAGCCCGATTGACTGACGGCATAAACCACGCCGCGATCGATCACCGGGCGTCCGGCAACCGTGTCGAGCGCGGACAGCGCCGTGACATGGCCGGTGCGCGACAGCACGTCGGTCCAGCCGACTTGGCCGTTCTGCACCCTGAGGGCGAAGATTTCGCCCGATGTGTATGGCGCGATCACGGTTTCGCCCGACACCGCGGCATTGGTGGAAGCCAGGATGCCGGCGGATTCCGCGATGCCCTGGTGATCCCAGAGATTGCGGCCGTCGCTTTCGGCCAAGGCGAAGAAATGATTGTCGTGGGTGGAGACGAAGATGCGTCCGCCATTCACCACCGGGGCATTGATGATGGGCATGCCCAGAGCCTTGCGCCAGAGCTCGCGTCCGGTCCTGGCATCCATGCAGAACAGCGTACCGAAGCCGGAGGTGACATAAATCTTGCCATTGTTGAAGGCGACGCCGCCGCCCATGCCCTGGGGCGGCTTGATGGTGTTGGCCTTGCCGAGCAGGCCCCAAAGGGTCGGCCAGTCGGTGCCGTCTTTGGGCGCCAGGCTCTTGTCCCAGACCGGGCGGCCGTTCTCCGCGCGGAAGGCGAAAATATGGGCCTCGGAATCCAGGACATAGATCAGCCCGCCCGCCACCACCGGCGCGGAGGTCAGGTGGGAATCGATGTCATTGCCCTTGCCGGCGCTCTCGCTCCACAATTCGCGCAAGCGGCCGGGCGCCGCCAGGTGATACATGGCATTGGAGGCATAGCCGCCGGGCTGCGGCCATTCCGGATTGCGGTAAGGCTGCGGCACCAGGATCGGAGTCGCGGCCAAGGTGGCGTCGGGTTTCAATTCGGAGTCCAGCGACATCACTGGAATGCGCACGCCGCGCAGATTGGATTTCTTGCCGTTGGTGGCGAACCAGCTGCCGACTTCTTCAAAAACCGAGCAGCCGCCAAGCAGCAGCGAAGCCGCAGCCAGCACCAGGCAAAAGCGGACGGCGCGCGATCTCATTTATTTCGCCGGCGCCGGTGCATTGGGACCGGGGCCTGGGTCTATGGGCGCCGCATCGGGCGGCACGGTGCCGTAAGACTTGGCGCCGCCATTCTTGAGGAAGTCGGCCATGGCCTTGGCGCGGGAGCGCAATCCTTCCGTGCTCTCTT
>CADECX010000037.1 GCA_902825865.1 uncultured Alphaproteobacteria bacterium | reverse complement strand
AGCAGCACGTCCTTGACCTCGCCCTTCAGCACGCCGCCCTGGATGGCGGCGCCGATGGCGACCACTTCATCGGGATTGACGCCCTTATGCGGCTCCTTGCCGCCGAAGATCTGCTTCACGGCTTCCTGCACCTTGGGCATGCGGGTCATGCCGCCGACCAGGATGACTTCGTCGATCTGCGAGGCGGTGACGCCGGCATCCTTCAACGCCTGCTTCACGGGGCCGACGGTCTTCTGAATCAGGTCGTCCACTAGCTGTTCCAGCTTGGCGCGGGTGATCTTGATGGTGAGATGCTTGGGACCGGAGGCGTCCGCCGTGATGAAGGGCAGATTCACTTCGGTCTGCTGCGCGCTGGACAATTCAATCTTGGCCTTTTCGGCGGCGTCCTTCAGGCGCTGCAACGCCAGGCGGTCGTTGCGCAGGTCGATGCCGTTTTCCTTCTTGAACTCGTCGGCCAGGAAGCCGACCAGGCGATGGTCGAAATCTTCACCGCCCAGGAAGGTGTCGCCATTGGTGGATTTCACCTCGAACACGCCGTCGCCGATTTCCAGCACCGACACGTCGAAGGTGCCGCCGCCCAGGTCATAGACCGCGATGGTGCCGGAGGATTTCTTGTCCAGGCCATAGGCAAGCGCGGCGGCGGTGGGCTCGTTGATGATGCGCAACACTTCAAGGCCCGCAATCTTGCCGGCGTCCTTGGTCGCCTGGCGCTGGGCGTCGTTGAAATAGGCCGGAACGGTGATGATGGCCTGGGTGACCTTTTCGCCCAGATGGGCTTCGGCGGTTTCCTTCATCTTTTGCAGGATGAAGCCCGAGATTTCGCTGGGAGAATATTTCTTGCCATCGCGGCCCGCGACCCAGGCGTCGCCATTGTCGGCCTTGATGATCTTGTAGGGCACCATGCCCATGTCCTTCTGGGTCATGGGATCATCGAAGCGGCGCCCGATCAGGCGCTTGATGGCGAAGAAGGTGTGTTCGGGATTGGTGACGCCCTGGCGCTTGGCGGGCTGGCCGATCAGACGTTCCCCGTCGGGGGTAAAGGCGACGATGGACGGGGTGGTGCGGGCGCCTTCCGCATTTTCGATGACCTTGGGGGCCGAGCCCTCCATCACCGCAACGCAGGAATTGGTGGTGCCCAGGTCGATGCCGATTACTTTAGCCATTCTTCAGTTCCTCTTATTGGGCATAGGTCCTGACCCCAAAGGGCGTCCTCCGGTCTATCCCATTGAATTCTTTGACAAAATAAGCCACGGGGCAAACCCATGCTTATGCAAGGGGGTATATAGGGAGAAGGGTCGAAATTGCCAAGCCCGATACGGACTTTTGCCTAGCTGTTCAGGCCCCAAAAGGCATAGGTCAGGAAGGTGGCAAACAGGGTCCAGGCCAGATAGGGCAGCATCAACAAGCCCGCCAGCCAGTCGCGCCCAAAAAACAGCAGGACGGTGGTCAGAATGGCCAAGTCCAACACGACAATTTCGGCCAGGGCACCGCCTATGTCGTGCAGGCCGAAGAAGATCGCACTCCAGGCGAGATTCAGCGCCAGCTGGACGGCAAAGGCGGCCATCGCGGCGCTGCGAAGACCGGTGACCTTCCACACCAGCCAAGCGGCAAAACCCATCAGGACGTAAAGCGTGGTCCAGACCGGTGCGAACACCCAATTGGGCGGGGCGATGCTGGGACGGTGCAGCCCGGCATACCAGGTGGGGATCTCAGGTGTGGTGAACAGACTGCCCGCCGCGCCCACGCCCAGGGTGGCGAGAAGGAAAAAATAGAGCGCGCGCTTTTGCGCTTTTTTGGGGTCGGCGGCGGAATCCAGAAAACTCATCCTGACCGTAACGCATGGTCGGCCAGGATGGTGGCGATGCAGGCCGATAATTTCTTGACGAAAGGAATGTGGAGAAATTCGTTAGGGCCATGGGCATTGGAATGCGGGCCCAATACGCCGGCGACCACGAATTGGGTTTTGGGAAATTTTTCGCCTAGCATGGCCATGAAGGGGATCGATCCGCCTTCGCCATGAAACGCCACCGGCTTGCCGAAGGCCGCCATGCTGGCGCGATTTAAGGAGGCTTCCAGCCACGGTGTCAGCGTAGGCGCGTTCCAGCCCCGGTCACCTTGCGGCAAATCGAATTCGACAACGGCATCATAAGGCGGATCACTTGCCAGCGCTTTCTTCATTGCCTGGCGCGCTTTTTCGGCATCCAAGGTCGGCGGCAGGCGCAAGGAAATCTTGGCGGTGGAATAGGGCAACAGCACATTGCCGCCATCGGCGGGCAGCGGATAACCCTCCATCCCGGTGATCGCCATTTGCGGCCGCCAGGTTTTTTCCAGGATCAATTCGGCATTGCTGTCATTGCTCTTTTTCGGCACCGACGGTTTGGTGTTTCCCGCGAAGGGAATGCCCGACCAGGTCTCGTCGCCCAGGATCGCGGCGGTGTCTCTTGCCTGTTTCCAGCGGTCTTCCGGGATCTCGACAAACAGCTCCGGCAGTTTCATCCGCCCGGTGGCTTCGTCTTCGACGCGCGACAACAGGCTGCGCAGGATGCGGAAGGAAGAAGGCACGATGCCGCTGGCCGCGCCGGAATGCATGCCTTCGGTCAAAACCTTGACCGTCAGATTGCCGATGATATTGCCGCGCAAGGAGGTGGTCAGCCAAAGCTGCTCGTAATTGCCCGCGCCGGAATCCAAACAGACAACCAGATCGGGGGTGCCGATACGCGCCGCCAGATGATCGATATAGAAGGGCAGGTCCGGTGAGCCGGATTCCTCCGACGCCTCTATCACGATCACGATGCGGCCATGGGCGATGCCTTGCTCCTTCAGCGCCAGCAGCGCCGCGATGCTGGCGAACATTGCATAGCCGTCATCGGCGCCGCCGCGGCCATACAATTTGCCGTCGCGGATGACCGGGTCCCAGGGGCCGTGATCCTTGTCCCAGCCCACCATTTCCGGCTGCTTGTCGAGATGGCCATACATCAGAACTGTTCCGGGCGCGGTGCCTGGTATTTCAATTAGGATCAGCGGTGTGCGCTCTTTCAGCTGCACCACCTCCAAACGCGAACCGGGCAGTTGTTTGAGTTTGGCGCGGGCCCAATCGGCGAACAGGATCACGGCCTGTTCCATGTAGCCGTGCTTGTCCCAGTCCTTGTCGAAAGCCGGGCTCTTGTTGGGAATGCGGATGTAATCGGTCAGAACCGGAATGATGTCCTCATCCCAGATGCGGCTCATGAAACCGGCAATACGACTATTGTCCATCTAGTGTCCCGATTCCGAAATTCGCAAGGTGCTTGATATCAGGTCCTAAGCGAATTTCGGAATCGAAGGACACTAGAAATTATTAAATCTGATGTCGTTTTGGTTTCGAAGTTCGCCATAGTGGTTGATATCAAAATAAGGTGAACTTCGAAACCACGACATCAGCGATTGATATCATAAGCCGCGATCACCGCGGCATTGTAGATTTCGCTCATCTTGGCGCCCAAGGGCGCGATCTGCACGGATTTCTCCAAGCCTACCAGCATCGGGCCCATCACGCTGGCGCCACCCATCTGCTGCAACAGCTTGGTGGAAATCGAGGCGGAATGGATCGCCGGCATGATCAGCACATTGGCGGTGTCGGTGATGCGGGCAAAGGGATAGAGCGCCAGCTTGTCCTTATCCAAGGCCACATCCACCGCCAGCTCGCCGTCATATTCGAAATCCACGCCGCGATTTTCCAGGATCTGCACCGCTTCGATAATGCGTTCGCTGCGCTCGCTGCGGGGAAAGCCGAAAGTGGAGGACGCCAGCAAGGCGACGCGTGGTGTGATGCCGAAGCGCTTGGCGGCGGCGGCGGCCTGGACGGCAATGTCGGCCAGTTGATCGGCGGTGGGCATTTCCGTCACCGAGGTATCGGCGATCAGGACAACGCGGCCCTTGGCGAAGATCACCTGCATGCCGATGGGCTTTTGTCCGGGCGGCGGATCCAGCACCTGGCGCACATCGGCCAGGGCATTGGCATAAGTGCGCGTCACACCGGTCACCATGGCATCGGCGTCGCCCGCCTTCAGCATGGAGGCGGCATAGATGTTGCGGTCGTTGGTCACCATGCGAACGGCGTCGCGATGCAATCCGCCGCGGCGCTGGATGCGCTTGTACAGCGCATCGACATAGGGCGCGGCGTCCTCGGCGGAATGAGGTACCCGGATTTCCAACAGCTTCTCGTCGATTCCGGCGCGGCGGAAACCTTGTTTCACTATTTCGGGACGCCCGACCAGCAGCGCCTTGCCCATGCCGGAATTCTGAAAGGCGGCGGCAGCGCGGATCACCGAGTCTTCTTCACCTTCGGCGAACACCACCCGCTTGGGCTTGGCGCGCACCGCATTGGTTACCATCTGGAACAGCCCGGCCGACGGGTCCAGCCGCGCCGAAAGCTGGAATTGATAGGCGGCAAGATCGGCGATCTGTTTCTTGGCGACGCCGGATTTCATCGCCGCTTCCGCCACCGCCGCCGACACTTTGGAGATCAGGCGCGGATCGAAGGGCGAGGGAATAATATATTCCGGACCATAGACGGGGCGCGCGCCGCGATAGGCGGTTGCGACTTCATCGGGCACATCCTCGCGCGCCAGGGCCGCGATGGCTTCAGCGGCGGCGATCTTCATTTCCTCATTGATGGTGGTGGCGCGCACGTCCAGCGCGCCGCGGAAGATGTAGGGAAAGCCCAAGACATTGTTGACCTGGTTGGGATAGTCGCTGCGTCCGGTGGCGACGATCACGTCGCCGCGCACCGCCTTGGCGTCTTCCGGCGTGATTTCCGGATCGGGATTGGCCATGGCGAAAATGATGGGCGAGGCCGCCATGCTGCGCACCATGTCTGCGGTCAGCGCGCCCTTGGCCGACAGGCCCAGAAACACATCGCAGCCCGCCATGGCGTCGGTCAGGGTGCGGGCCTTGGTCTCCACCGCATGCGCCGACTTCCACTGATTCATGCCTTCGGTGCGGCCGCGATAGACCACGCCCTTGGTGTCGCACAGGATCACATTCTCGCTCTTAACCCCCATCGACTTGAGCAGTTCGATGCAGGCGATACCGGCGGCGCCCGCGCCGTTGCACACCACCTTCAAATCTTCCAGCTTGCGGTTGGTGAGATGGGCGGCATTGATCACCCCGGCGGCGGAGATGATGGCGGTGCCGTGCTGGTCGTCATGGAACACCGGAATGTCCATCAGCTCGCGCAGTTTCTGCTCGATGATGAAACAGTCGGGCGCCTTGATGTCTTCCAGATTGATGCCGCCGAAGGTGGGGCCCAGATAGCGCACCGCATTGATGAAGGCGTCGACGTCCTTGGTGTCGACTTCCAGGTCGATGGAGTTGACGTCGGCGAAACGCTTGAACAGCACCGACTTGCCTTCCATCACCGGCTTGGAGGCCAGCGCGCCCAGATCGCCCAGCCCCAGAATGGCGGTGCCGTTGGAGATGACGGCCACCATATTGCCCTTGGCGGTATAGTCGTAGGCGAGCTCGGGGTTCTCGGCGATGCGCAGCACCGGCACCGCCACACCCGGCGAATAAGCCAGGCTGAGGTCGCGCTGGGTCGCCATCGGCTTGGTGGGCACCACTTCCAGCTTGCCCGGCTTGTCGCCCGCGTGAAATGCAAGGGCTTCGTCGTCGGTGAAGGACGGGCGGGACATCGGGCACCTGTTCTGGAGGTTGTTTTTGTGGATTTTCCACAGAATAACCATGCGGGCGGCGCTTGCATCAAGCTTCGGTGACGCAGACGGCGGCCTCAGCTCTGCTATGGTCTCGCCGCATGAGCGAGATGGATCTCGGTATACAGCCGGCGGAGGCGCTGGGGCTTGGCGATGCCACCCCCATGATGGCGCAATATCTCGCGCTGAAAGCTGCGCATGCGGACTATCTGCTGTTTTACCGCATGGGCGATTTCTACGAACTTTTCTTCGCTGATGCAGCAAAGGCGTCGGAAGCGCTCGACATTGCGCTGACCAAACGTGGCAAGCATCTGGGCGAGGACATCCCCATGTGCGGCGTGCCGGTGCATGCCGCCGAGTCCTATCTGGAAAAACTGATCCGCAAGGGTCACCGGGTGGCGGTGTGCGAGCAGGTTGAGGACCCCGCCGAAGCCAAGAAGCGCGGCGCCAAATCGGTGGTCAAGCGCGAAGTGGTGCGGCTGGTGACGCCAGGCACCTTGACCGAAGATTCCTTGCTGGAAGCGCGTTCCGCCAACCTGCTGACGGCGCTGGGACGGTCGGCGGCGGACTTCGCGCTGGCCAGCGCCGACATGTCGACCGGAGAATTTTCCGTCGCCCAAGTGGGGCGCGAGGAAATCGCCACCGAATTGGCGCGGCTGAGCCCGCGCGAATTGCTGATCCCCGATGCGCTTCTGGCCCAAGAAGACTTCGCCGCTTTGTTCAAATCCTTGGGTACGGCGCTTTCGCCTTTGCCCGGCAGCCGCTTTGACTCCGCCCATGGCGAGCGCGCCCTGAAGACTCATTACAGCATGCTGTCGTTGGATGGGTTGGGCGCCTTCTCGCGTGCCGAACTGTCGGCGGCGGGCGCGCTGGTCGGTTATCTGGAACTCACCCAAAAAGGCCAGAAGGTAGCGCTGCAACGGATTGCGCGCGTCTCACCGGCGCATTTCATGGGCATCGATGCCGCCACGCGGCGCAATCTGGAACTGACTCAGACCTTGTCGGGCCAGCGCAACGGGTCGCTGCTGGCGCAGATCGACCGCACGGTAACGGCATCGGGCGCGCGCATGCTGGCGGGCCGCCTGGCGGCGCCGTTGACCGATGTGAAACAGATCGCAGCGCGTCACGATGCGGTCGAGGCTTTCGCCAAACATTCCGAACTGCGGCGCAAGGCGCGCGAGGCCTTGCGCGCCGCGCCTGACATCGCGCGCGCCTTGGGCCGCTTGTCAGTGGCGCGCGGCGGCCCGCGCGATCTCGCCAATCTGCGCGACGGGGTGAAGGCGGCGCGGGGATTGCGCGATAACCTGCGAAAGGAATCCTTGGGCGGCGAGGCGTTGAGCGCCATCGACACGCTGACCCAGAATATTGCCGCGGTATCACGCCTGTCCGACCGGCTGGAATTCTTGCTGGTGGAAGAGCCGCCTTATCTGGCGCGCGATGGCGGTTTCATCAAAAGCGGCGCCCATGCCCCGCTGGACGAGTTGCGCGCCCTGCGCGACGAATCCCGCCGCATCGTTGCCGGGCTGGAAGGCAAATACCGCCAGTCCAGCGGCGTGACCCAGCTCAAGATCAAGCATAACGGCGTCTTGGGCTATTTCATCGAAGTCAGCCAGCAGCATGCCGACAAGTTGATGACGGATAAAGATACCTTCCGTCACCGCCAGACCATGGCAGGGGCGGTGCGCTTTTCCACCGACGAACTGGCCAGCCTGGCTTCGCGCATCGCCGAAAGCGGCGAAGCCGCGCTGGCGCAGGAAAGCGCCTTGTTCGACGAAATGACGATGCTGGCGCTGGAGCATGGCGAAGCCTTGTCGGCAATTGCCGATGCGCTGGCGGTTCTGGATGCGGCATCGGCGTTGGGAGAGCTTGCGGTCGCCGCCCGTTATGTGCGGCCCAAAATGGACAATGGACTTTCCTTCAACATCACGCGCGGGCGTCACCCGGTGGTGGAAGCGGCGCTGCAAGCGGTGAATGTCGGACCGTTCGTGCCCAATGATTGCGATCTGTCGCCGAGCGCGAAAGGCCGGCTTTGGCTGGTCACCGGCCCCAACATGGCGGGTAAATCCACCTTCCTGCGCCAGAATGCTTTGATCGCGATCCTGGCGCAGATGGGCAGTTTTGTTCCGGCGGAAGCCGCGCATATCGGCATTGTCGATCGTCTGTTTAGCCGGGTGGGCGCGGGCGATGATCTCGCGGCGGGGCGCTCCACCTTCATGGTCGAAATGGTTGAGACCGCCGCCATCCTCAATCAGGCGACCGCCAAAAGCCTGGTGATCCTGGATGAGATCGGGCGCGGCACCGCAACCTATGACGGTCTTGCCATCGCCTGGGCCGCGGCCGAGCATCTGCATGAAGCCAATAAGAGCCGGGCGCTGTTCGCCACCCACTATCACGAGATGGTGGCCTTGTGTGAAAGGCTGAAATCGATGGCGCCCTACACCATGAAGGTGCGGGAATGGAATGACAGCATCGTCTTCCTGCATGAAGTGGTGTCGGGTGTCGCCGACCGATCCTACGGCATTCATGTCGCCAAGCTAGCGGGCCTGCCGGAAGCCGTGGTGAACCGGGCCGAAGAAGTGCTGCAAGCGCTGGAAGAGGGGCGCGAAGGCCACAAGCCGCTGGCCAAGATCGATGACCTGCCCTTGTTCGGCGCCACCGCGCCCAAGCCCAAGGTGAGTGCGGTGGAAGAGGCCTTGAAGGGCGTGGAGCCCGACGCGCTGACGCCCAAACAGGCGCTGGAACTCCTCTATGACCTGAAGCGGAAGCTGCAGTAAGGTTCGCTCATGAGTGCACCACGCGGTCCGCGCAAATTCCTGGTCGTGATCGACAAGACGCGTGAATGCGCCGTGGCCTTGCGCTTTGCCACCCGCCGGGCCCAGCATACGGGCGGGCGCGTGACCCTGCTTTGCGCCGCCACCCTGCCGGATTTCCAGCAATGGCGCGGGGTGGAAGAAATCATGCGCGACGAAGCCTATGCCGATGCCGAAATCCTGGTGCTGGACGCCGCCAAGGTGGTGAACGATTTGTCCGGCATCGTGCCGGAACTGGTGATCCGCTATGGCCATACCACCGAATGCCTGGGCCAGTTGCTGAAGGAAGACCCGGATATTTCCATTCTGGTTCTGGCTTCGGGCATCGCCAAGGAAGGCCCGGGCCCGCTGGTTTCCATGTTCGGCACGGCGGTGCAGGCGATACCGGTGACGATTGTTCCGGGCAATTTCACCGACGAGCAGATCGACGCTCTGGCCTGATGGCTTAGCTTGAGGGGGCGATAATGTGGGACTTCAGTTTCGGCCGCGCCATCACCATGGTGCTGCGAACCTTGCCGTTCATCCTGCTCAGGCTGTTCGTCTATGCAGCGATCTCTGCCTCCTATTTGGTAGCTGTCGGCATGGGTGCGGGAGTCGGCTGGCTGCTGGGCCGCGTCGCCAGTGTGGAAGGGGCGGCGGGCGGCGCGTTCTGGGGCGCGCTGATCGGCTTCGGTCTCACCACCGCCATTCTCTATCTGCTCAGGGAATACCTGCTTTATCTGGTCAAGGCGGCGCATATCGCGGTGCTGGTGGAATTGCTGGACGGCAAGTCGGTGCCTGACGGCCAAAATCAGCTCACTTTCGGCACCGCCAGCGTGAAGGCGCATTTCACCGAAAGCTCGGTGCTGTTCGGCGTCGATCAGTTGATCAAGGGCGTGATCGCCGTCATTGCCGGGCTGACACGGGGGATGGCCGCCTTGCTGCCCATCCCGGCGCTGCAGACGCTGATGAATCTGATCAATGCGGTGATACGCATGTCGCTCACCTATGTGGACGAGATCATCCTGGCGCATCTGCTGCGCAGCTGCACCGTCAACCCCTGGGAAACGGCACAGGATGCGCTGGTGCTCTACGCCCAGAATTATCGCCACTTGTTGAAGAACGCCGCCTGGCTGACCTTGCTGATCTGGCTCGCCACTCTTGGGCTGTTTCTGCTGTTTCTGGGTCCGGCCGCCGGATTGCTGGCGCTGTTCCCACGCGCTGCGTCGGCGTGGGTATTCCTGATCGCGTTGCTGTTCGCCTGGGCGCTGAAGAAGGCCGTGATGGAGCCCATCGCCATCACCTGCCTGATGCAGGTCTATTTTGCCACCATCACAGGCCAGACCCCGGACCGGGAATGGCGCCTGCGGCTGGAGGAGTGTTCGGGCAAGTTCCGCGAACTGGGTCAAAAAGCCGCCAGCTGGATTGGCGGCAGGGCGGCGCCAAAACCCGCCTGATGTCTTGCACCGGGGCCTTGGCGGGCGGATAACCCCGCCATGGGAAAGATCCTGGTCGGCGTGGCCGTCGCGATTGTCTTCGTGGTCCTGTGCCTGGGCCTCTACACCCTTTGGCGGGGCGGCGAGACGGCCCGCACATGGTCCAATAAACTCATGCGAATCAGGGTGTTAGCCCAGGCCATCGCCATCGTTATCATCATGACGGTGCTGTATTTTTCGCAGCGTTGAACAAAGCGCCCGAGGCTTATATGTAAGCCACCTTTAGAACCGAGCACGACATGGCCAAGACGCTGTACGACAAGATCTGGGACGCGCATCTGGTGGATGCCCCGCCGGGCGAGACGCCGGTGCTCTATATCGACCGCCATCTGGTGCATGAAGTCACCAGCCCCCAGGCCTTTGAAGGCTTGCGCATGGCGGGCCGCAAAGTGCGCCGCCCCGAACTGACCTTGGCGGTGGCCGATCACAATGTCCCCACCAAGGACCGCGACCAGGGCATCACCGAGCCGGAATCCAAGTTGCAGGTCGAGACCCTGGAAAAGAATGCCAAGGATTTCGGCGTCGAATATTTCCCCATGAACGATATCCGCCAGGGCATCGTGCATATCATTGGGCCGGAGCAGGGCTGGACCCTGCCGGGCACCACCATCGTGTGCGGCGACAGCCACACTTCGACCCATGGCGCTTTCGGTTCGCTGGCTTTCGGCATCGGCACCTCGGAAGTCGAGCATGTGCTGGCGACCCAGACCTTGCGCGCTCAGCATTCCAAGAACATGCGCGTCACCGTGAATGGCAAGCTGCCGGACGGTGTGACCGCCAAGGACATCGCCTTGGCGGTGATCGCCAAGATCGGCACCGCCGGCGGCACCGGCTATGTCATCGAATATGCCGGCGAAGCCATCCGTGGTCTTTCCATGGAAGGCCGCATGACCTTGTGCAACCTCACCATCGAAGGCGGCGCCCGCGCCGGCTTGATCGCGGTGGACGACACCACTTTGAATTATGTGAAGGGCAAGCCCCGGGCGCCCAAGGGCGCGACCTGGGAAAATGCCGTGATGTATTGGAAGACCTTGCACTCCGATCCGGATGCAAAGTTCGATGCCGAAGTGGTGCTGGATGCGCGCGATATCGTGCCGATGGTGACCTGGGGCACCTCGCCGGAACAGGCGCTGCCCATCACCGCCACAGTGCCCGATCCGGCGAAGATGACCGATTCCCATAAGCGCGAGGCGGCGGAACGCGCTTTGGCCTATATGGGCCTGACCGCCAATATGCCGATCACCGACATCAAAGTGGATCATGTTTTCATCGGTTCCTGCACCAATGGCCGGATCGAAGATTTGCGGGCCGCCGCGGTTGTTGCCCAGGGCAAGAAGGTCGCTGCTGGAGTGAATGCGATCGTGGTGCCGGGCTCGGGTCTAGTAAAGGAACAGGCCGAGCAGGAAGGCTTGGACAAGGTTTTTCTGGATGCCGGCTTTGAATGGCGCGATCCGGGTTGCTCCATGTGCCTGGCGATGAATGCCGACAAACTCAAGGAAGGCGAGCGCTGCGCTTCAACTTCCAACCGCAATTTCGAAGGCCGCCAGGGCCGCGGCGGACGCACGCATCTGGTTTCACCTGCGATGGCCGTTGCTGCGGCCGTTACCGGCCATCTGACGGACGTGCGGAAGCTTTAGGCGCGGTTCTTTTGCGTCCTGAGTTCGTCGTGCCGTCGCTCGTGTACGTCTTGTACACGTCGCTAGGCGCTCCTGCTCACGCCGCAAAATTCCTCGCGCCTTGTTCCTATTTGTCATGCCCCGCCTGAGGCGGGCCATGCGGCTTGGTCCCGGCGCGCCGTCTTGACTCTCAGGCGCGATAGAGATCGGCGCGCGCACCCAAGATCGTATCCCAGGCCGCCGCCAGTTCGCGCTCAAATCCGGAGTGGGAAAATTGCGCGGCGGTGGCGCGGCCTGCTTCCCGTTTGGGATTGGGCTGTCCGGACTCAAATAAGCGGCAGGCATCGCGCAGCTTTTCGATGAAGGCGTCATGGTCGCCTTCCGCGATCCAGTCGCCGTTTTGCGCTGTGGCATATTCGGCGCCGCCGTGACCGGTATAGCCCACCACATGACAACCGGCCGCCATGGCTTCCAGGCCGGTCAGGCCCAAACTCTCCAGCAGCGGCAGGGCAACAAACACCGCGCTTTGGCCCATGGCCCCGGCGCAGTCCTGCCGGCTCATATTGATCAGCGGCACCCAGGGCACATGGGCATATTCCGGTGCCTTGGACTGGAAATAGCCTTTGAGAAACTGCGCCTCGATCATGCGCTTGCGCGGCGCCAAAGCGATCTGGAGCCTCTTTTCGCCCGGCGTGAAATAGTCCGGTACCGCGGGCCGCACCCGGCTGACGGCGTGGCGCACGCCCAGCGCCTTGAGCCGGCCCGCGCAATAGTCGCTGGCGACCAGGATGTGGCGGAAAGGATAGGCGTTCAATTCCGCGATGCTGTCAAAACCGTTGAAGGTGTAAAAGAACGCCTGATTGTGCAGCACCTTGATGCAGGGCAGCGGGCGCAAGTCCCGCAACAGATTCTTGTGGTCTTCGCCCACGACGATGATGTCGCCGGCATCGAGCGGCGCGCCCGCGCGCACCGCGGGTACGGGAAATTTGTCGAAGCCGTCGGGCGCGCCGACATAATAGACCTTGGCGCTGAAGCCCATTCTGTTCAGCGCCGCGATCTGCTCCAGCGCCACAAAATGCCCGCCGCTGACCGGCGGCAGGGTGAAGGTGAAATAGATGCTGTTCTGCGCCATCAGAAGAAACTGACCGGATCCACATCCACCGTGACGCGCACGGCAGCCGGAATCTTTATACCGCCCAGCCAGGCCTTGAGATAGGCCTGCACATCCACGCCGCGCGCCGCCTGCACCAAGAGGCGCTCGCGGGTCTGTCCGCGCAGCAAAGCGTAGAAAGCCGGGGTCGGACCCCATACTTTGATGTCCCGCGCATTGGGCGCGGCCTTGCCCAACGCCTTGGCGATGGTGCGCACGGCATCGCCGTCATAACCGCTGATCACCAGAGCGGCCAGGCGGCCAAAGGGCGGGGACTGGCTGGCTTCGCGGAATTGCCGCTCCTGCTCATAAAAACCGTCGCGGTCGCCTTTGGCCAAAGCCTGCATCACCGCATCTTCGGGATTGCGGGTCTGCAGCAGCACCAGTCCCGGTTTTTCCGCGCGTCCCGCGCGGCCCGACACCTGATGCAGCAATTGAAAGGTGCGCTCACGGGCGCGCAAGTCCCCGTCGCTGCCGCCCAGATCGGCATCCACCACCCCGACCAAAGTCAGTTGGGGAAAATGATGGCCCTTGGCGACGATCTGGGTGCCGATCAGGACATCGATCTCGCGTTTGGCCATGGCGCGGATGGCGGCCTGGGTCTCGGCCGGGCCGTGCATGGTGTCGGATGAGGCGATGGCGTAACGCGCCGTGGGGAAGAAGGCGGCGAACTCTTCCGCCACCCGTTCCACGCCGGGGCCACAGGGAATCAAAGTGCCGGTCTCGTTGCATTGCGGGCATTGGGTCGGCATCGGCAGCTCATAGCCGCATTGATGGCAAGCCAGGCGCTTTTTGTATTTGTGCTCCACCAGCCAGGCCGAACAATGCGGACAAGTGAATTTGTGGCCGCAGGCCTCGCACAAGGTCAGCGGTGCATAACCCCGGCGGTTGAGGAACAGCATCGCCTGTTCGTTCGCGGCCAGCACTTTCTCCAGCGCGGCGCGCAGCGGCGGCGACAGCCATTGCGCTTTCTTTTCCGCATCCGGCGCATCTCTTTCGTGCCGCAGGTCGATCAGTTTCACTTGCGGCAATTCGGCAATGCCGTGCCGCGATGCCAGGGTCAGATGGGTGTAACGCCCGCTCTGCGCATTGACGAAGCTTTCCAGCGACGGCGTGGCGCTGGCCAGTATCACCGGACAATCCTCGATCCGGGCGCGCACCACCGCCATGTCGCGGGCGTGATAGATGGCGCCGTCCTGCTGCTTGAAGGCCTGTTCGTGTTCTTCGTCGACGATCACCAGGCCCAGTTCCGGGAAAGGCAGGAACAGCGACGAACGCGCCCCCACCACCACCCGCGCCTCGCCCTTCATCACGGCGCGATAGGTGCGGCGGCGTTCCTTTTGCGACAGGTCACTGTGCCATTCACACGGTCTGACGCCAAAGCGCGCCGCGAAACGTTCCAGGAATTGCACCGTCAGCGCGATTTCCGGCAGCAGGATCATCACCTGCCTTCCGTTTTTCAACGCCTCCGCCACCGCCTCGAAATAGACTTCGGTTTTCCCCGAGCCGGTGACGCCGTCCAGTAAAGTGGCTGAGAATTTTCCGGCCTTCACCGCATCGCGCAACGAGGTGGCGGCGCGGGCCTGATCGCCATTCAATTCCGGCGCGGCAAAATCCGCATCGGCTTGCGGGAATGGCGCGAATTCCGGCAGATCGGTGGGAATCAACGCGCCCGCCTGGATCAGCCCGCGCACCACCGCCGATGAGACGTTGGCGTCTTCCGCCAGGCCCGTAACACTGCGCGCCAAACCGTCAGCGGCGATTTCCAGCGCTCGCGCCCGCCCCGCCGACATGCGCGGCGGCGTCACGCTGCCCCGGACATAGGCGATGCGCCGTGCCTCGGGTTCGAAGGCGCCGCGCGACCGCAAGGCCATGGCCAGGATCGCGCCGGGCGGGTTCAAGGTGTAGTCCGCCACCCAATCGATGAAGTCGCACAATTTGGGCGGCAAGGCGGGCGCGCCTTCCAGCGGCTCCGCCACCTTCAGCCGGTTGTCGCCGACCGTGCCTTCCGCCGCGCCCCAGACCGCGCCCAGCACCTCGCGGTTTCCCAAAGGCGCGGCAACCAGCGCACCGCGCGCCGCATTCACGCCGGGCGGCAACTTATAGTCATAGGCCCCCGCCAGCGGCAGCGGCAATAGCACGCCCACGACAGGCTTTTGCAGCAATTCTGGCGGCGGCGCGGGGTTTAAGCGGTGACGCATCATGGGTTAGAATGGGGCAAATCGCCAAACAGGGCTACGCCCCGCCACTCCCCTAGGTCAATAAGAGGTCAGCAGGCATGAAAATCTTTCTCGACACCGCCGATGTGGCGGAAATCCGCGAATATGCCGCCAGCGGTCTGGTCGATGGCGTCACCACCAATCCCTCGCTGGCCGCCAAGACCGGGCGCGACTATGTCGAATCGCTGAAGGAAATTTGCGGTCTGGTGCCGGGCGCGGTGAGCGGTGAAGTGCTGGCCACCGACTATGACGGCATGATGAAGGAAGCCGCGGTCCTGACCAAGATCGCCAAGAACATCGCGGTGAAGGTGCCGCTGACCTGGGATGGACTGAAAGCCTGCGCCGCGCTTGCCAAGAACGGCACCATGGTCAATGTCACGCTGTGCTTCTCGCCGGTGCAGGCCTGGATGGCGGCCAAGGCGGGCGCGAGTTTCATTTCGCCCTTCATCGGCCGGGTCGATGACGCGGGCGAGGACGGCATGGGCCTGATCCGCGACATCCGTTCCGTCTATGACAATTACGGCTTCAAGACGGAAATCCTGGCGGCTTCGATCCGCAGCGTCAGTCATGTGCGCGAGTCGCTTCTGGCCGGCGCCGATGTCGGCACCATGCCGACGGATATTTTCAAGAAGCTGATCAGCCATCCTTTGACCGACAAGGGTCTGGCCGCCTTCGTTGCCGACGCCAAAAAGGCGAACGTCACCATTAAGGGCTAGATGGCGCAGGAGGCTGACTCGCTGCGCAAACACTGGCTGGCGGCGCTGGCGCATGAACGCCGCGCCTCGCTGCACACTTTGCGCGCCTATGGCGATGACGTGGCGCGTTTTCTGGGCTTTCAGGCGGGCCATACCGGCGGCGCGCTGACCGAAAAAAAACTGGCCAAGCTGACACCCGCCGACATTCGCGCCTTTATCACCTTTCGCCGCCAGGAAGGTTTGGGGCCCGGTGGCGTGCAGCGGGCGCTGGCGGCGGTGCGCAGCTTTTACAAATTCCTCGCCAAGGAACAGATTCTGGAAAATGCCGCCGCCCGTTCCATCCGCACGCCGCGGGTGCGGCGGGGGCTGCCGCGCCCGCTTTCGCCCGAGGATGCGCAGCGCGCCATCACAGAAGCCGGCGAGCACGATGTGGAATGGCTGGGCGCGCGCGATGCGGCTTTGCTGACACTGCTCTATGGCGCGGGTCTGCGCATTTCCGAAGCGCTGGGATTAAAGCGCGGTGATGTGCCCTTGGGCGAAACCCTCACCGTGATCGGCAAGGGCCGCAAGGAACGCAGCGTGCCGGTCTTGCCGCTGGTGGCCGCGGCGCTCAGCGATTATGCCGGCAAGATTCCGTTCACCGGCGCGTCGTCATCGCCGTTGTTTCTGTCGCGGCGCGGCCGGGCGATGAGCCCGCGTGAGGCGCAAGGCTTGATGCAGCGGCTGCGCGGGCGGCTGGGCCTGCCGGAAAAAGCCACGCCGCACGCCCTGCGCCATTCCTTCGCCACCCATATTTTGCAGGGCGGCGGCGATCTGCGCAGTGTGCAGGAACTGTTGGGCCACGCCTCGCTGTCCACCACCCAGGTCTATACCGCCATGGATACCAGGCAGCTGCTGGAGACCTATTCCCGGGCCCATCCCAGGGGGCAAATCCGCAAGACCTGACGTTGCGCCAAATAAGGCCTCAGGTTAGGCTTTCCCCAAGAAAACCAACATAAATCGCTGAGGGGATTTCATGACCAGGACGCTTTCTGTTGCCTTTTTGGCCCTGTTGGCCGCCGCGCCCGCGCTGGCGCAGCAGCCCGACGGCTTGATCCTGCCCAAGGGCTTTTCCGCAACTGTGGTGGCGGAAGGCCTGGGCCCGATCCGGCACATGGCGCTGCGCAACCGCGATATCTATGTCTCCACCCGTCACGGCCAAAACCAGCCTTCGGTCGGCATTGTCGCGCTGCGTCTGGGCCAAGATCACAAGCCGATGCAGACCGACAAGATCGCCGGCCTGGATCAAGGCACCGGCATCGCGGTTTATAAGAACTATCTCTACACCGCCACCGGCACCAGCGTGGTGCGCATTCCGCTGGACGATTATCTGGTCCCCAAATCCGCGCCCGAAACCATTGTCGAAGGCCTGACCCAAACCAATCACCCGATCGCGTTCGACGGCAAGGGCGGCCTGTATGTCGGCATCGACGGCGGCGGCGGCACCAACAATTGTCCCGATCCCAAGAACCCCAAGGACGCCAAGCCGGTCGGCCTCAAGCCCTGTCCGCTGCTGGAATTCCGCGGCGGCATCTGGCGCTTTGACGACAGCAAGCCGGGACAGAAGCTGGCCGATGGCGAGCGCTTTGCCACCGGCGTGCGCAATTCCAGCGGCCTGGCCTGGCGCAATGGCGATGGCCTTTACACCGCCTGGCATGGCCGCGACGGCACCTCCAAGGGCTGGCCGGAATTGGTCAGCCAGGCCGAGGATGACGCCATTCCCGATGAGATGTTCCGCGTCACCAAGGGCAGCGACATGGGTTGGCCCTATACCTATTGGGATGCGGTGCGGAAAATCCGTTTGGCGGCGCCGGAATATGGCGGCGACGGAAAGACGCCGGTGACCGACAGCAAATATGCCAAGCCGGTGGCGGTGTTCCATCCGCTGCGGCCCGCAACCTTGGACCTGACCTTCTATAACGGCACCAAGTTCCCCGCGCGCTATCGCAACGGCGCCTTCCTGGCCATGCATGGCGGCAACGATCCCGAGCCTGTGGCGGGCGGCCGCAATGGCTACAACGTCATGTTCGTGCCGTTCAGCGGCGGCCGGGCGGGCAAGCCGGAGGCCTTCGCGGAAGGCTTTGCCGGTCCGGGCCCCAAGAACATCAAGTCGGCCCCCTACCGCCCGGTGGGCGTGTCGGTCGGTCCGGACGGTGCGCTCTATGTCGCGGAGTCCAACAAGGGCAAAATCTGGCGGATTTCCTACGGCGAAAGCGGCAATTAAGCGTTTTCGGACTAGGTTTGGCGTTGAATAAGGGGGGCGGGATCAGTAGTTTCCCGCTCCTTCGCCGACCCTTTGTTGGCAGGCCGCCTTAGCTCAGCCGGTAGAGCACGTCATTCGTAATGACGGGGTCGCGTGTTCGAGTCACGCAGGCGGCACCATTTAAGCCCTTGAATATCAAGGGTTTACTGGCACGGGTGGCAAAGCAGCCCTGAGTCCGTTTGCCACAGGTAAGCGGTAGGTAAGCATCCGGAGCGATTTGGCCCTCATCCAGGATTCCACCAGGGAGCCTAGGAAGGCCGTACAGACTCGACATCAAAACCGGCCCGGCATACCGGGCAGGGCTCAGTCGAAACCATGGCGGCGCTGAGAGTCACAGTGCGCGCCTACGCCCTATCAATGCCCGCGCCCACCTTCAGGCACACGCTCGCGCCTCATAAGGTCCCCGATTGAAGTCCCGTTTAGTGTGCATCTTGCCACCACGCGGTCATACGACCGTCTGCCTGCGATGCACTGAACAGTCTTGCCCATAGCAATTCGTTTCATTGCGGCTTTGGCTTTAGGTCCAGCCTTAGTGTGCAGTTCGGGGGCAAAGAAGTCGGATACGCGAACTTCAATCCATGTCGAGGCAGCGCGAGTGCCGCCCACGCAAATGCTATCGCCATCCCCAACGTAGCGCACGCTTCCAGTGAAGCTGGTGCCAGGTGCCGGCAACGGCGCGGTGCAAGGATCGGCAAATGCCGCCGTAGGTGCAAGCAGTGCAATCGTGAGCAATGTCCACTTCATTCGCCCCTCCCCAAAACACCTTCGCTCAATTCGCCAGCTTCTGAAGCACTTCGCTCATTTGCCCGGGCATATCGTTCGGAAGCAGGAACGAGATTATCCCCGCCCTGCCGACACTCATCGTCATCACTGGCTCGCCTGTCGGCGCCCTACTGATATTGAAGGACGTGGCCTTGAAGGCTGTGACCGTCTGGTGGCCCTCCGCATTTCGGCCATGCGCGGCTTGGACGGCAGCATTCTCGACAATTGTTGTTATCTGCGAATGGGGGAAGCCCAAGAGTAGATCACTCCCGCTTTCCCGCCTTACATGCAGCATAAACGTCTTGCCATCCTGGCTGGTCATAGACCCTTCAACAGACGGGAAAAAAGCCATGTCGATCTTTGGCATTCACGCCCCATTCGTTTTGTTGCTATTTTTCTATTCGGTTCCAGTGCATCGCTGTCATCGTGGGTACGGCTCACAAGCAATCCCGTCGCCATCCGCGTCTAGCCCGGAACGGTAGCCCGGTTCGCCAGCACGGATTGGCGCTGCGCCCGCTGAGCGAGCTGCGTCACAATTCGGGTAATAAACTGTTTTTTTATAGTATGCAGAAGTCACCCCAATGCCCGTCCCGATAGCAAGTCCGCAGGCGACTATGCGCCAATGTCGTTGCAGCCACCTTTTTGCCCCAGCCAATCAATCCCCCTCATCTGCTCCCAGTGACGGCATCTTGCTTCTCCCCCGCAGCGACAATCCTGAGCGCACCAGCCGGCGGAGGCTTCTGCAACAGCAGCGCTTCTTCCATTGGGGCATTCATCCATTGTTCACGCGCCGCTTCGTCCAACAGCAAGACCGGCGTAGCGTCAGGGTGGATGGGCGCCACGTCCGGGCTAGCGTCCGTCGTGAGGAAGCTGAAAACGGTATGGGTGCCGACGTCGGGCACAGTCTTGGTGCCTCTATCCCCCTCCCATTCCCGCCATATCCCAGCAAAGAACATCAGCGGGCGGCTTTCGTCCTGGGCAAACCAAGTCCAAATTGATCGCGGCCCCTGATTGTTGTCGGGCTCCGCAAAGCTGGTGACAGGCACCAGGCAGCGGTTGGCGGTGTTCTTGAGATATGTCCGCCAATAGCGGCTGTCGGTGTTCCTCACGTTGGTCAGGTAGGGATTCCGTGGCTTGTTGCCGGGGATGCTGGGCGGCGGGAAGCCCCAGCGCATCATCGTCAGCTCGCGCACGCCGTCCGGTGCCACGCGCACGACAGGGGCCCGGCCATTGGGAAAGATGGCGGGCAGCGACGGCATGTTGCCCGTCAGGTCGCGCATGGCCTTCACCAGATCGCGGATCGCCTGCTGACTTTTTGTCACGCTGTACAGGTTGCACATGGGTGAACCGTACCAGCTTTCCTCAAGATGGGGAGGGAAGCACCTGGCGCAAAAGTACCGGGGCCGCCGCCACCGATCCTCTTGGTGCACGACAATGGTGGTTTCGTAGTAATCCCGCCCGCACTCGCAAAATAGTGCCTCCTGGCGCGGCTCCGGCGGCTTGGGCTTCCAGCCCCCGCATCGCAGGAAACTATCCATTGCCGCCCGGTCCGCCTCGGCCCGTTCAATCTTCGCAAACTTGTTTCTGAGGTCGCCCATCCCTGTCCCCGCGCTAAAGTTTGCCGGCAGGGTGAATGGCAAGCGGCGTCGCGATGAGAGCCGATTCGAAGCCAAAATGCAGCCGCTAGGGATTGTGCTATAAGGCAGCGGGGTAAGCATTGCTGGGGCCACATGTCACTCGCACATCAAATATGCCGTCTGGCCTGTGCATTCTTGTGGGTCACGTCTCCTGTATCGGCCGCGCCAGCCGAACAGGTCATAAAATTTGCTTGTGATAGCGAACTGAAAATCTACAAAGGAAAAACGCCCGGCACATATCCGTTGCGAGGCATTTACGTCGAAATAGGGAGACAACAGGTGCGCGTCGTTGGGACGAGCGCTTTGGATGGAACATATGTTGGAGAGCGAAGCGACGAACGAATCATGCTCCTGCGCCATCCTTCAGATCCCCTCTATGGAGGAAGTCTCAATAGGATCAATGGGGATTTGTGGCTTGTTAAGTGGAGTGATGAAAGCAAATCAAACGCACAGATGAGCGTGAGCGGTGAGTGCCGTCCTTACAAACCACTATTTTAAAGTCAGGGATTTTCCCCGCGATGCCCCCACTATTGGTTCTAGCGGCCTCTGCCGCCCTCCTGTGCACCCCCACCATTAAAAGCTACTGCTCGGCGGGGGTATGCAAACCCACAGCAGCCACCACATGGGCGAAGGTAGATCAGCCAAAGGGTTCATACTCGCGCTGTGACAAAGCCGGTTGTGACGCTTACAGCGCCAAGTTTTCCCCAAGTGGCGTTTTCCAAACCGTTGAGGTTCCCGGACGCGCTATGTTGGCCCGCCTCGGGCCTAACGGGGAGTTTGTAGAAATCGCCACTCTCGGCACTGACGTTTATGTTAGCTACGGCAAGTGCCGGGAGAGCGGATCGCGTTAAGGCTTATATCGGCCTTGCTCGTACCAGAACCGCGTCGAAGCAGGGTCAAGCGGCACCGACCCCTTATATGGCCACCTGCTTAAACACCGCACAGAGTGCACTTGCGCACAGTTCTCGCGACGCCCATGATATACCGACTTTGGGATGAGGGACGAAATGCGCGCTTTTCGGCTTGCACTCGTATTCGCGAGTCTTTGCGGCACCGGATTTGCCGAAGCTCAAACGATGATCCAACCCTTCGGCAACGGATACATGGTCAACAGACCTGGGCAACGGCCGACGACCATCCAGCCGTTCGGGAACGGCTACATCATGAACACACCCGGCCAACAACCAACTACCGTCCAACCATTTGGAAACGGCTCTATTACGAACACACCCGGGCAACGGCCGACAACTACCCAGCCATTTGGCAATGGTTACATAATGAATACGCCGGGACAGCAATCCACGACCGCCCAACCCTTTGGCGATGGGATTATCCTGAACACGCCAGGGCAGCGATCAGTCGTGTGCCAGCCTTTTGGCAATGGCGTTTCGTGTAATTGATCTGCATGCCGCAGATCTCCTCCCTACTCCCCGACGCTGAGACGCTTCTGGAACTGGAACCGGCCGAACTTGCGCCATACGTCCTTGAGGCAGTTCGGGCGAACATTCAAAATGAGCAATTCAACGAGGGGAACGGAATCCTGTATGGTCAGGTACAGGGCCGCTCAGCCGCCGCGAACAACCCAAAGGCATACCCTGGCCAATTTGGGGATCGAATTGAACTCGCCGTTTCCGAGGCGGTCTCCTGGCTGAAGGCCAATCAGCTATTGGTGCGCGTTGCCGGCTCGAATGGAAACAATGGTTGGTTGCGATTGAGCCGACAGGCGCAGCGGCTGGAGACGCCCGAACAGTTCAAGAACTTCGTGGCATCAGCGGCGTTCCCCAAAAAGCTCCTACATCCACAAATCGCAGATGATGTGTGGGCGCACCTGATCCGTGGGGTATATCCAGATGCAGTGTTCCGCGCTTTCCGCGCCGTAGAGGAAGCAGTTCGCGAAGTCGGCGGGTTTGCGGATTCCGATGTCGGGACCGAACTAATGCGAAAGGCGTTCAACCCAATCAACGGACCATTGCGCAAAGAAAGTGACCCGCTCGCAGAGCAGGAGGCCCTTGCCCACCTGTTTGCTGGCGCAATTGGTTCCTACAAGAACCCTCATTCTCACCGAACCGTCACGATCAAGGATGCTGGCGAGGCGCATGAAATGGTGCTTCTTGCTTCGCACTTATTGCGGATCGTCGATTCCAGGCGCTCCGCATAGGCAGATTCCTATAGGCATTGTCCTATTGGTTCGCGCATTGGGTCATTTGCTGGCTTTGGCAGAGCCAATGGTTCTCGCGAACGGCACCGTGGCCTGGCCGGCTTGGGACTCTTGTCCGCTTATTCGGGCTCTAGGGCAGAGTGCCGTGCAAGATAAGGTAGGCCACGGCCAACCCCAGGCAAGCCACGAACAGCAGCATAATCAGCACCGCCCTCAAGCGCCCCTTGTCGGTCATGCCTAGCCCTTTTTCGCTGCGGCTGACAAATATCAATGACAGCCTGGCGGAAAAGAACGCCGACGCTCTGTTGACCCGAGCGGTGACGGCCGAGCGCAAGGTTCGCAGACTGGAACGGGCGGCCAAGCGGGCAGCCAAACCATCCACAGGCAAGACGCCCGAGCTCCCGGACAGACGGGCTTAAGGTTAATCACTCGTCAATGAACGGGGTGGAGGCTGTAACAGCGCGGCTAGGCTCATTACCGAAAACCCGTTCCGCACGGGCCGCCGCGCAACCCTCTTTGCGGATCGCCAGCGGAGGCGACCATGACAGGTGCAAAGAGTAAAAAACCAGCAGCGTCACCCGCGCCGCCGTCGCGCGATTCTATCGCGGGCCAACTTGCCGAAGGCCAATTAACCCTGGCCCAGGTCGAGGCGGCTTTAGACGCCGCTGGGCACCCGTTCGGCCCACCGCCAGATTTATTCGACCCCGAAAAAAAAGCGAGATGGTCTTTGCCGATGGTGCTTGCATGGATTGCAAGGCGTGATCGCGACACCGTTAGAACGTTTGACGCTGAATACCGCGCCGACTGTCAGATAGCTGTACCGTGGGATGAAAATGACGTAGGGGCCGGATGGCACTATGTCCAGGGCCGGCCCGTATCATGGACAGCGACATGTCTTGAACTTGATGCCCCCGAAGCTGTGAGCGAGCTTCGCCGGCAGCTCGAAAGCGGGGCTATTTGTGCCAACGCAGTTCGGGCGAGCGACGACACACCGATTGATATTCCTGCTTCGGAATGGTTGCGGCTGGAAATCTGCGACGACGCCAGGTGGCGCATCTATCTGCGCTACAAGCACGCTCCGGAAAGTCGCGTTTATTGGGACGTGGAAGTTCCACGCATCCAAGTTATTAGAACATGGGAGCAGCACGAACCATCAAAGCACCGTACGGCGGCCCAAAACAAAAGGGATGCCGAACAATGGTTACTAGACGAGATGAAAAAGCATCAGGAGGAGCCACACATGACAAAGGTCGAGAGTCTGGCGGTGATGGTGAAAAGATATGGCATCGCGCCGTCCCGCGCGAAAACCATCTATCAGAAGTGCGGCAAGGTGCATCCGGCGTGGAGCAGGGCCGGTCGTCCCAAGGGCAGCGGGAACACAATCCAAAAGAGCAGCGGCATGGGATGTGACATAGGCTTGACGGCCACGTCGAATAATCTGCCGAAATAATCTGCCGAAAAACTAATTCTGCCGAACGCCTTTCGGCTATTTTAAGCACCCGCATCGGTCTTTGTTGCCCCAGTTGAACCGCGTTGGCCGCCGTAGGCCGACAGGAAACAGGAGGAAATTTTGACCGCAACCGCATCTTTGCTTGTCACTACCGCACCATTCCAGCCGGTCCCCGATGGAGGCGAGGCTTATCGCAACAGCGGATTCCCTCAATACATGAGGCCGCGCGAGTTGGCGGCTCGACTCGGCGTGAGAGAGAAAACTATCGCTCAGTGGAGAATTGACGGGACCGGGCCGGCTTTTTTGAAGCCATCCGAAAGAGTGGTCATTTACGAGGGCCGGACAGTCTCAGATTGGCTTGAGCAGGCCCGCCGCACCAGCACCAGCGCCACGCCATGATTGACATTAAAATATCCATTGCTCCCAAGGGCAGCACGGCAACCATTGGCGAGATCATCGTTTCAGCAATCCGCCGAGTCGAGGCCATCTATGCCGAAGCGGTGGCGGCCAAAAACGAAGAGATACGCGGCAAAGCCTTACTTGCGATGGCCCGGCTTCGTGAACTGCGAGCAGCGCTTTGAATATCGTGCCGTTCCCCCCCAAGGCCAAGGCCGTATCGGACATTGAGTGCGAGACAGAACAAGCCGTCCTTGGCGCATGCTTTCGCCGCCCTGAGATGCTGGACGAGATCCTATCAATCTGCCCGGCGGCTGAGTTTATCCACGCCCCGCACGCTGCCATTGCCCACTGCATCCATGAGGCCCGCGCATCGAGCCTTCCAATCACGCCGCTTGTCGTCGCCACAAAGCTCACCAGTGACACGGCGTTCATTGAGGCCGGTGGCAAGGCATATCTAGAGGCAATGGAGGGTGCGGCCCCTGCGGGCGGCATCATCGCGTTGGCTCGCAATCTGGTCGATATGCGACTGCGGCGCGAAGCCGGCGAGGCTGCCAAGGTAACGCAGGAGGCGTTGGGCGATCCTGGCTGCGGCATCATGGAAGCCATGCGGCCCGTTCTGGATATGGCCGACCACGCTGCGGAAGTGCTGGGCAAGCGCGAGGCCGTTTCGATTACAGACACAGCCGACGCCATGCTCAGGGAGGCACAGGACCGCGCTGCTGGTCGTACCGCGCTTGCGGCAACAACCGGGCTCACCAAGCTTGACGAGGCCATAGGCGGGCTTCAGGGCGGCGATCTTGTCGTCTATTCCGGCCGTCCCGGTATGGGCAAGAGCGCGCTGCTTATGTCCACCGCCTTGCGTGCGGCGATCCAGGGCAGACCCGTTATTTGTTTCTCTCTCGAAATGACTGCCTCGCGCCTGCTGCAACGTGTCGGTTGCGATCTGCACTATGACCAAAACACCGCCAGCCCGCTTTCCTATAGCTGGTTCCGCAACGGGACGGCCGATCACGAACAGATTGCCCAGCTTGGAACAGCGCTCAAGGCACTCCCTGACACGCTGCGCCTGGTCGATAACGGCAGCCTGACTATTCAGGAAATTGCCGCAATGTCGCGTGCCTTCGCTGCCCGCTACTCAACAATGGGCGTCGTGGTGATCGACTATCTACAGAAGGTGACGGCCGGCGACCGCTACCGGGGCAACCGTGTGCAGGAGGTGACGGAAATATCCGGCGCGGCGAAGGCCCTGGCCATGCGCCTCAAGTGGCCCGTGGTGGTAGGCGCCCAGCTCAACCGTGGCGTTGAGAGCCGCGAGGAAAAGCGACCGAACCTGACCGATCTGCGGGAGAGCGGCGCCATCGAGCAGGACGCCGATGCTGTCATTGGTCTGTTCCGTCCTGCCTACTATGTCGAAAAGCGCAAGCCCGCCTTGGGCAAGGCTGATTCGTGCTGGCCGGCATGGGAGCTGGAATACGAGGCGGTAAAAAACCAACTTGATCTGCTTGTGATGAAGAACCGGAACGGCGCCGAGGACTCCTTGAGCGTGTTCTGTGACATGCGCGCCTCTGCGATCCGCGATTTCCGCCCGAGGGGTGTCTGATGGCCGAGCGTCCTAGTTTCCAATTCTATCCTGGCGCCTGGCGGAATAACGCCAAACTGCGCCGCTGTTCCCATGCCGCCCGCGCGGTGTGGGTAGACATACTTTGCATCCTGCACGACAGCGACGAGTACGGGGTGTTGCGCTGGCCCTTGGCCGACATCGCCAACGCTGCGGGCGCGCCCTTGGAACTTGTGCGGGAGCTTGTCGATAAGGAGGTCCTGAAGGGCCGCGACAGCGGAGATGTCCTGCACTGTCATTTGCCCAGAGTCGGCAATCGCGTCCAACCCACGGTGACGCTTGTGCACAGCGCAGACGGGCCCTGCTGGTATTCCAGCCGGATGGTCTTGGACGAATGGCGGAGAAAGACCAAAGGCGCCAGCACGCGCTTTGTGGAAGGCGGTAACCGCCCGCGTCTACCTAGCCAGGTACCTAGCCAGCGGCAAGGTAACGGCTCTTCTTCTTCATCTTCTTCTTCAGTAAGTAGTAGCGCTACGGGAGAAGGAGGCCAGGAGACAGCAAACCAGCTTGCGACCCTCAGTGCCATTCTTGGAATGCCTCAGAACGATTTCAACAAACAGGCATCCAACCTAATCGTCCTGTCCCAGCTCAAGGCCGAAGGCTGCGACTTCAGCGCTGATATCCTCCCAGCGGCCCAGAGAGCGGCCAAGGGCGGGCGTTTGATTCAAAGCCTTCGCTACATAGTCGCCGCAGCCCATGAGTCCAGGGACGGCCGCAAGGCCCTGTCATCCTTGCCGGCACCTTTTGACCCCACAAGCGAGGCCGGCTGGCGCGATAGGCTGAGGGTATGGGCCGCCCGTAACGATTGGCACCCCAAGTGGGGGCCTGATCCAAACCAGCCCGATTGCAAATGCCCGTCTGAGGTTTTGGCGGACTTTCGAAAGGCAGCAGCATGACCACCCGTAAGCGTGCGTCGAAGCCAGGTGTTAATACACCGACGAAACAGCGAGCGGTGGCCATCCCGACTCTTGCGCCCGTCCCTAAGGCGTCCCTTCCCGCTGTAATAACAGCAGAGAAACAGCAGGCCCCGCCCCCCGCCAATCCTCACCATGTGGAATTGATGAATGACGGCCGGCCGGTGGCCGAGCAAAAGGCCGACAGCATCCTTTCGCCTATCACCACCAACGCGCTGGTCTCAATGAACGCCCTTTGGCAAACAATTCCGAAGGAGGAACGGGAGGCTATCGGCATCGGTGCCTTTGACAGGGCATTGCGCTCCAAGGTCGATGCCGTGGTTGCAGGCGACATGAAGGAAATCGAAGCCGTCGCGGCTAGCCAAGTGTTTTCGCTCAACGCCCTCTTTGTCCAACTCGCCACCAGGGCCCAGCTAAACATGGGCGAGCACCCTCAAGCTGCCGAAACCTACCTGCGGCTCGCCTTCAAGGCGCAATCGCAATGCCGCGCCTCGGTGGAAACACTGGGCGAACTGAAAAACCCAACACCGTTGTTCGCAAAGAACTTCAACCTGGCGAACGGCAATCAGCAGGTGAACAACGCTGAGGGGCCGCAACAGATTAATAATGCTCCCAGGCCTCTCGCGCGTGCGGAAGAACCTGTTCCCGCAAACAAACTTTTGGAGACTGTGTAGTGGCGAACGGCTGGACCGCAGAACGCAAGGCAAAACAGCGCAAACAAATCTACCGATGGCGCCCTTGGGAGAAGTCCACTGGTCCTAAAACTCAGGCCGGGAAGACGGCGGTTGGCAAGAACGCATGGAAGCACGGCTGTCGGTCTGCGTCTGTGAGAACTGAACTCGCTGCCATTCGGCAATTGCTGCAACAATCACCACAAAGGTACTGACATGGCTACAATCTATTTTGCGGGCGGTGAAGACTGCGACCTCTACCAGATCGGTGGGGGCACTATATGGTGCTGGATAATCCCGGCTCCTGGAATGCCTGCAACCCGTCGTCATCGACATGGACGGATTGCCCCGAGCCGGCGACGACCTGGACCGAGTGCACGCAGCCACCCACAGTCTGGACTGAAACGTAGGGTCGAGCGCCTGGGCCTGATAGGATCGGCGGACGGGCAAAAACCTAGATTGGCGGAATTATGATTTCGTCGCTCTGGACAGGGAGATGATATGAGGAACAATTCAAAAGGAGCTGGCTGACCATGAGCGAGGAAGACCTGGACCTTAGTTGGAATAAGCACGAATGGCAGCAGTATTACCGATTGCGCCAGGTCGTCGAGGAGCAGTCGAAAGCTGTGGGTATGGGCCTTGGCGGGCTAATGGCCTTTGGTGCCTACCGCATCATAAGTGACTGGCACTGGCCTGAATGGGCTGCGACCACGGGTGCCGTAGTGGCCTTTCTCGTCGCCTTTGTGCTGGTCATGCGCGAGCTGGATCTGGACCGGTGATGAAAACGGAAACGGCGGCAGCCGCGATGGCGCGCTACTGGCCTAATTTTGTCTCTAAATCGTCCACTCGCTGCTCCAGGTCTGAGACCTTCGCCTCCAGGTCGTCCACGTAATCGAGCGCCCGTCTCGCGTTTGTATCTGCCACCTTAATGCGGGTGTTCAGGTTTTCTGGAGAGTTTGGGTTGTCGCAACCGGAAAGCAGGCAAACGGCAAACAGTGCCAGAATAGCGTAGCGGTTCATGGTGTGCCTCCCTTGGTAGATGCCCGTTGTGTAAGTGCCCAAATCAGGCGCAGGGCGGACCGTTTTGTGCGGGCTCAGTCACCAATAGCGTTGCGGGCTATCTCCCCATTTGCGCTATTGAAATTAACGATCAGGGCCAGAAGTTGGACAAATTGTCAGGCGCACAAAACAGTAAGTGATTGATTTATCTAGGTTTATCTGAGTCGTTTTGTCGCAATATATTATATTCACATGGGTTGCAACGCACCGCGAAGCAGACCATTTTATATGCAGGCCTAGCCTACGAGGTCACCTTGTGTGGCCGAAAACCTAAGGTCCGAGCAGAGATGTTCGGGCCTTTGTGTTTTTTACGGCTTCCGGGTCACTTTCTCAAAGCAGCTGTATTTGGTGCCGAGCGCGCCAACAGCGTCCGCTGGCAATACGCACTCGATTAGTTTCCCGTCCTCGATCAACCGTTGGTAAGGACGGTTGCTTGCATGATATCCGCCCATGCAAATTGGCCATAAATACAAATCAGCCAATTGCGCCATAGGCGACGACTTCTTTTTAGGATTGAAATCGAAAAGCGTTTCGTTCAGCTGAGGTTGCGACAGCGGCCCATATTTTTGGGATGTGTCGGCTGCGAACGGCATCCCGTTGGCCTTCAAATCTCTATAATATCCCTTCAAAACGCCGTCATCGTCCTTGTTGCAGCGTTCAGGATGAACCCTCAGCCGCCTTCCGTTTTCTAGCGCATACTTGGCCGCTCTTTCGACCGCAATGCTGAAAGCCGTTTTGCACAGCTGCCAACGCTTGTCCGCGTATTTTTCTTTATACTTGTCGTTATATCCCGGCCTATCTACGACACACGCGAGGCCCACCACAGGAACATTTCGCATAAGCTCATAGAGCTCTTCGTAAAACCGCTCGCGCTTGGGTTTATCCGCATGAAGCAGCCAAAGGAAATTGTCTGTTCTTCCTCTAATCTCAACAGAGTGAAGGGCATAATCAATGTTCCAGGCCGCACAGAAGTCCGCATGTAGTTGGCGCGCAGCGGCTTCTTCTTCGTCCTTCACAATGATGCCGCCCAGCGCAAACCAATCGTAGCCGTGGCCCGCTCTTTTCCCCGGATCCCGGTCGGGTTGCCTCGGACCCGAATCATCTAAGTAGAAGTTGAAAATGCCTGGCACTGGCGCCGCCCATCAATGTAGAGCGCAGTCTAAGCCTTGTTGTCACGCTGCCAATACCTGACCAACTGACGGCTTGTCGGTTGCGTTGCAGCAGCCGCCAGTCAATTTCGGGTGCGGTATAAGCCCTACGCCGACCGCCCGCCAAGCTGGACGACGTTTTCGGTCGCAACACCGTTCAACGCAGCCTGCATCCGGGCGGCAACGCGATCAGCGGCGGAGATGAGTGCCGCGTCCGGCGTGTTGGCATATCTACCAGTAATGCCGCGCTTAGCATGGCCCAACATCCCGCCAATGACGAAATCGGAATAGTTCATTTCAGCCGCACCGCTGGCGAACCAATGGCGCAGGCCATGAATGGACACTCCATCGGTCTTGGCCTTTGTCGTTATCCTGGCCCATGCCTTCGGCAAACCAACAAAGTGCCGGCCCTTAGAGGCGCCCGGAAAAACATAGTCAGTCGGCTTCACGTTGCTAGGCTTGAAACTGGCAAGGTGATCCAGAGCCGCGCGGCCAATGGGGCGAACCTGTTTGCCGGTCTTTGTGTCACGGAAGCGGAAACAGTGGCCCGCAAAGTCAACGTCCGCCCATTGCAGCGTCAGGACTTCCATGCGGCGGCACCCGGTCAGGATCAGCGTTCTAATGGCAGCAATGGCGGTGACGGTCGCAGGCCGCGCCAGCTTGTAAGTCTCAAGCTCTGCGGCCTCGCCTTCGCGTATCGCTTTGCCTACAGCCGTGACCATCTCAAAGGAGAACGGCGGGGGCAGCGGTTGTGTATTCTTGCGTCGCAGGCCACTGGCTGGATTAGTTGCTAGCACGCCGTCCCGTACCGCGCGCTGCAAGATTGCCCTCAACATGTCCGCCGCACGAATGGCGGCCACTGGCCCGCCTTTCACGATTCCACCGCGATCAGTTCTGCCCTTGCCAGTCTTGGCTTTGGATGCCGGCCGCGCCTTGGCCGTCTTGCCCGCCGTCACGTCCTGCTGGAACCGCTCAATGTCAGAATGTTTGAGGCTTGCGACGGTGCGCGAGCCCAGCAGCGGCTTAACGTGCGCCTCGATCCGCCCGCGATCAGCCTCCAGGGTGGATGCCTTAATGCGACCCTCAGCGGCCTTCAGGTACTCAGCGCAGAGCTGGGCCACGGTCATGGCCTTTCGGGCCGTCGCCTTTTCGTCGGCGGGGTCTTTGCCGATGGTGACGCCAGCCAGCAGGCGCTTGGCCTGATCGCGAGCAAGTTTGGTTGTCAGAGTCGGGAAGCGGCCAATGGTCATGCGGCGGCTTACGTGCTGGGCGTTACGATAGTGGATTACCCACGACCGCGCGCCGCCCTCTGTCTTGCCGCTTGGAGGCTTCACGCGAAGGCCTAAGCCCCGCACCTCATCGTCCCAGTGGAATGCGTCACGCTCGCCAGGGGCCACTCTAAGGGCTCGTATGAGCTTGTCGGTGAGATGCGTCGGCATGGGCGATACCCCCTCAGGTGACGCCAGGTAAGCAATAGGTAAGCAGTTAGCACGGGTTGGGCCGGGTTTAGACCGCCTTAGATGCTGCTGTTTACCCCAATGAAACCGGGCCTAAACAGCCTAAGCGGATACCAACGGGTCTTCAAGGAAAAAGCGGTGCTATCATTCGTAATGACGGGGTCGCGTGTTCGAGTCACGCAGGCGGCACCATTTTTCATGCGCGCCTTCGCGCGCATGAAAAAATGAAATGCGCCGTCACGACCGCGCATCAGTCCAAAAAATCCAACCGACTGCGCGGTAGCAATATTAAGCGCTGCCTACTTCCCCGCCGGTTTCTCTGCCGTCAAGTTGATCGTGCTTAGCCCTGCCTCATCGGTGGGGAGCGGTGTCGTGCCCGCCGGGAATTGGTTGAACGACAATATGTAGGCCGTGATCATCGCGGTCTCGGCGCTGCTCATGCTGCCCGGATCGCTCGCCGGCATGGTGGTTTTGATGCGGGCGAACAGATCGTTCAGCGATTGTCCCGACCAGTTTCCGAGAAACAGTCCGCCGCTCAGCGGCGGCGCCATTTCCTGGCCCAGCAATTCGGCGCCGTGGCAGATGGAGCATTTGTTGTCATAGGCGGCTTTGCCTTGCGTCGCCTGATCGGCGGTGAACACGCCGTCCCATGCATTGCGCGCGGGTGCTTGCGCGACGGCGGAAAAACTCATCGCCAGGCTCGCCACCGCGCAAATCGTCATTGCGCCGATCCCAAGTTTTTGCATCAAATTCGCTCCATCTGTTGCCGCCACTTGCCGCAAACGCACTGAATTTCAATTTAAGGCCAATTTCAGGGCTTTTTCTAGACATTTGCCACAACCGTGCCGCGTGGTAGCCCACGAACAAGGCGCAATTCCTGTCTTATTCGAAACAAATGTCACCGCGGCATTTCATGACGCCGAAACAGGACATTGGCGATGCTGGCATTTCCAAGTCAGGGCCTTAAGCCATGTACACCATCGTCGCAGCATCCCAAAAAGGCGGATCGGGTAAGACCACCCTCTCCGGACATCTGGCGGTTGAAGCCAGCCGGGCAGGAGCGGGTGAAATCGCCCTGATTGACACCGACCCGCAAGGTTCGCTGGCGCATTGGTGGAACGCGCGCCAGGCGCCCGAGCCGCGCTTCGTCAAGGCGGGCTTACTCGACTTGGATGATGCCCTGGAAGGCCTGCGCCGCATGGGCACCAAGATCGCGGTGATCGACACCCCGCCCGCCATCACTCAATCCATTTCGCAAGTCGTGGCCCATGCCGATCTGGTGATCGTGCCCACCCGCCCAAGCCCGCACGATCTGCGCGCCGTGGGCGCGACGGTGGATATCGCCGAGCGTCACGGCAAGCCGGTTGTCTTTGTCATCAACGCCGCCACGCCGCGCGCCCGCATCACCGGAGAATCAGCGGTGGCGCTGTCGCAGCACGGCACGGTGGCGCCGATCACCATCCATCACCGCACCGATTTCGCCGCCAGCATGATCGACGGGCGCACCGTCGGCGAAGTGGTGCCGGATTCGCAGTCGGCCAAGGAGATCAGCGAGCTTTGGGTCTACATCCAGGACCGGCTGTCGCGCATCGTTCATGACCCGGCTTTGCTGCCGGATTTCAAGCTGGGCCATCTGGCGATCAATTCCTTGTTGCCGGAAGTCGCCGAGCCTGTCGCCGAACAGGCCATGCCGCAGCTTATCGAAACCCCGACTTACGAAGGCCCCGACCGCCGTTTGGGGGAACGACGACTTATCCTGGAGCCCAGACCTCATGAAAGGCGGGTCTTTGGGCGTCGTGCAACGGACCAGGTGCATTGGGGGCATAAATGAGCAGCGCCAAATTCGCATCCATCACCTCCAGCCTGCTGGCGCGCAAAGGCGAGGCGCAGCCCTGGAACACGGGCGCTGCCGAGCCGGAAAAATTCTCTTTGCCGTGGCGGGCGCATGTGCCGGAAGCCGTGAGCTCGCCTCCGCCCCCGCCGCCGCCCGCCAAGGAGAAATCCTGCTCCATCCGCATGTCGGCGCATGACTTTGAACGGCTGGGGATCCTGTCGATCAAGACCGGCACGCCGCGCCAGCAATTGCTCAAGGAAGCCCTGTCGGAATTCCTCGCCAGCCGGGCGGACGATTATGGCTGCTATTGCCTGGGCGCCTGCGACAATGATTGCGGCAAGGCGGATTAATCGGTTAGATCGCCACGCGGCGGTTTAAGCGGGGCGTTCGATGCGGCATCGGCTTTTGGGATCAAGCCTTTTGGGACTGTTTTTGGCCGCGGGCGCGGCAGCCGCGCAAGACGCTACCATGGCCGTGCCCGCCGACTACCGGCAATGGGTTTTTCTCACCGCCAGCATGGACTTGAATTACACCACCACCGCCGCGCCCGGCCATCACATGCTGGACAATATCTTCGTCAATCCCGAGGCGCATAAGGTGTTCCTGGCAACCGGCACCTGGCCGGACAAGACCGTGCTGATCAAGGAAAACCGCATGGCGGAATCCGCCGGCACCTTGTCCAAGCGCGGGCATTTCCAGGCCGATGTGATGAACCTGGAAATCCATGCCAAGGACGAGCGCTT